>JBBQKJ010000052.1:0-19717 GCA_038326775.1 Candidatus Geothermincolia bacterium | reverse complement strand
CTGGAAGTGGTCGGCGAACTGGAGAAGGCTGCTGAAACGCTCATAACCGCTGTCTCTCATGTACATCACCCTCCTGCTGGCAGCATAACAGGAGGGTATGACAACATATTGTGGCCTACTGAGAAGATGGAATAATCGTTTTGCATATTGGCCCTATCTATTGACCCGCATAATTCATATGAACCAGGAAGGATTCCCCCCTTGCTTTGCTTAAACATGCATTAGAAAGCCATTTGTTGGCGATCTTTTACTTCAGGGGGCAAGAATCCATTGGGTGCAGGTAAAAACGAGTCTATCAAGCTGCTTTTCGACCGCCGTTTGAGGCTGGAATTCCTCAGGAGCAAAGATAACTACAGACGCGGGTCTGCTGGCGGTAAGAGAGCTGGACGAGGTGATGGGTCTAGCTGACATGGCAGGAGACTTCATAGTAGACAAGAGGACGGGCAAGAACATTCAACACCAGGTCGCTGGCCTTTTTCGCCAGTCCGTCTTATGCTCGTCTCGCAGGATACGAAGATACAAACGACCACGAGGGGCTTTCACGAGACCCGGCGATGAGGGCCCTCATCGGCAAGAGGGCTCTCGACAGAACGGCGGCAAGCCCGGGCACGGTATCCCGCTTCGAGACGGAGATACTCACCCAGGATGAGAACATCGAGGCCCTCGCTTCCCTCAACAGCGCGTGGGTCTTTAAGGCCGTATCGTTCTCGTTGGCGAAGAAGGTAATCCTCGACATCGACAGCTCTCAAGTCTCCTGTCCACGGAAACCAGGAAGGCTCGGCCTACAACGGGCACTTTGAATCCACCTGCTATCACCCTCTCTTCTGCTTCAACAACTACGGCGATTGCGAGGGTGCGGTCTTAAGACCCGGCAACGTCCACTCTGCAAAAGGGTGGAAGCAGTTCCTCTCACCCATAGTGGACAGGTACAAGGTCATAGGCAAGAAGCTCTACCTGCGGGGGGACGCGGCCTTCGCCTCGCCTGACATCTACGAGTACCTGGAGGAGAACTCCATCCTCTACGCCATCAGGCTCAAGGCGAACAACAACCTCTCCCGGGAGATAGACGACCTGATGACCCGGCCGGTGGGAAGGCCGCCCAGGAAGCCGGTGGTGTTTTTCCATTCCTTCTCCTACCGGGCGGCATCATGGGACAGGCCCAGAAGGGTGATAGCCAAGGTAGAGTGGCATCAGGGTGAGCTTTTCCCCCGAATCGGCTTCATCGTCACCAACATGTCGTCCTCACCTGATGCCGTCGTCCATTTTTACAACAAGCGCGGCACGTGCGAGCAACATATCAAGGAGGGCAAGCTCGCCATCACCTGGACAAGGCTGTCGTGTGTCCGCTACGCCTCCAACAAGGTGAGGCTCGCCCTGTTCGTGCTGGCCTACAACCTGGGGAACTTCATGAGAAGGTTCGCGCTCCCCGGTCAGGTGGCCCACTGGTCGCTTACAAGCATCCAGCTGAAGCTCATAAAGATTGGCGCCAAGATTATCAGTCACTCCAGGATGACCGCCTTTCAGATGGCAGAGGTTGCTTTTCCAGAGAAGCTGTTCCGTTCGATGCTGTCCCGAATCCAACGCCTGGGCAGGGCATGCGCGAGGGCACATGCCCTAAACTTGTGAACGCTACAACGGCGCAATCCGATGGTCGAAGACAAGGAACAACTTTCTCCTGACGACGGGAAATCAGGCTACTCGGAGGCGACATGACAAGGCAGAGAGACGAGCCAGCGGCAAACAGCAGCCAAACTGCTCGTAAAGGCAAGAATCGTGGTAGGATATCGGCATTGGAAGAGGCATATGGGGAATATCGGATTGACCATGGAAAGCGAGCGGACACGTAGAGCATCTCATTGAAGTTTATGAACTTCTCCGCATCTGGAGAACAGGGGGTGGGGTGTGAAAATCATCGACTGCCTTTGTAACATCCCGACCAAAGAAGCCATTATCGACCAGATAAGCGGGCTGCCGCCCGAGATGTCGGAGTACCTCAGGCGAATATACGGTCCGCGAGTGGCCCCGCTTCTGGGCCTGGACCCGGAGGAGCTGGCCCGTGCCAAGGAGGAGATGAGCGAGGAGAAGCTGTACCGCTTCCTGGAGCCGAAGGTCGAGCCTCTCGCCAGGAGCGAGGGGGAGTTCATAGAGCTGCTCGATGACTGGAGCGTGGATATAGCGGTCCTCTACAACATGGACGAGGAGTCCGCCTCCCGAGTGAAGGGCCTGAGCAACGACTACTTCGCAGACGTGGTGGGAAGAAACCCGGACCGCCTCCGCTGCTTCGCCGGCATCGACCCCCACAAGGGCATGAACGCCGTCAGGGAGGTGGAGCGCGTCGTCAAGGAGCTCGGGCTGCACGGCGTGGCGATGCGCCCCTTCGTCCAGCGCATCTCTGCGGACGACCGCAAGTTCTACCCCATCTATTCTAAGTGCGTTGAGCTCGGGGTCCCGGTGTGGCTCCACCAGTCGGTGAGCTTCGCAAGTGTGCCCATGTTCCTGGAACACCCCTCCCACCTGGACCAGGTGGCGCTGGACTTTCCCGAGCTCAAGCTCATCGCCGGACACGGGGGCTGGCCCTGGACCGCGGAGCTGGTAGCCGTCGCCTGGCGGCACCCGAATGTCTTCATCGACTTCGCCTCGATGAGGCCCCGCTACGTGGCCAGGCACAATACCGGCTGGGAGCCCCTGGTTGAATACGGCAACAGCATCCTCTCGGACCGCATACTGTTCGGCTCCACCTGGCTTTTCATGGGCATGACCGTGCCCGAGATGGTTGATGAGATCAAGCAGATGCCCCTGAAGGAGGGGGTCCTGGAGAAGTGGCTCTACGGAAACGCTGCGAACCTGCTGGGCGTTGAGCCGCTGGTAGGAGGCTGAAATGCTTGAAAAGTACATGAACGAAGACAAGAGGATGACGGCGAAGGAGGCGATAGAACGCTTCGTGTCCGACGGCGACTCCCTGGTCATCGGCAACTGTCTGTATGCCACCCCTTATGCCCTCCTGCACGAGGTGATACGCCAGGGCAAGAAAGGCCTGACGGTCTTCCAGCAGGGCGGGATCGACGAGCTGGACCAGTTGCTCCTCGGGAAGTGCGTGAGCAGGCTCGTGCTCGCCTACAACTTCCGGGTTGCGGGGGAGCGCATAGAGACAACCTTGGAGCGCGCCCTGCGCTCGGGCGAGGTGGAGATAGAGGACTACTCGAACTACACTCTGCTCACGATGCTCCAGGCCGGCGCCATGGGATACCCGTTCCTGCCGGTGATGAACGGCATCCGGGATACCGACCTCTTCCGCGTAGAGCGCATCTTCAAGGGACAGAAGTTCGGCGAGGTGGAGTGCCCGTTCACGGGGGAGAAGGTAGTTGTGGTCCGGGGAAGGAACCCCGATGTAGCGGTGGTGCACGTCCAGCGCGCCGACAGGTTCGGAAACGCCCAGCTCTGGGGGGCTCTCATCAACACAAAGTGGGCGTGCCTGGCGTCGAAGAGAGTGATCGTATCCTGCGAACAGCTGGTGGATGAAGATACGATCCGGAGGACGCCGGATCTCACCGTCGTTCCCGGGTTCAGGGTCTGCGCAGTGGTCGAGGAGCCGTGGGGGGCGCATCCCGCTGAGATCCTGGGCTTCTACGACTACGACATGATCTTCCGCACCCTTTTCTTCATGCAGACCATGACCGAGGAGGGAGGCAGCGCGTGGATGGACGAATGGGTCCACGGCGTCGAGGACCGCCAGGCCTACCTCCAGCACTACGCGGACCGCTTCGGGATGAAGTACCTGAGCGACCTGAAGGCAAGGCCCTACACGAGCATCCCCGCCGACTACGGCGCCACGGGGAGGAGGGCATGGGACGAGAACGACGTAAGCTTCAACTTCCAGATGACCCGCGGTGAATTCCTCGAAGCCCTGGAGGAGAAAGGGGGTTTGACCGATGGTTAGATACACGGAGTCTGAGATAATCGTCGCCAATGCGGCCAGGGAGATCGAGGACAACGATATTGTGGTCATCGGGCAGGGCATACCTATGGCGGCGGGAGTCCTGGCAAAGGCCACCCATGCCCCAAACTGCATCATCCTTACCGAGGCCGGCCTCGTGGGGATAGATCCGTTCCGCAACCCGCTGCACATCGCGGACCCGACGTGCTCCCAGGGCTATGACTACTCCTGCGACATGATAGATGTATTCGCCACCATTACGCATCGGGGGCTGGTGGACGTTACCTTCCTCGGGGTGGGCGAGATCGACCGCTTCGGCAACATGAACTCCACGGTGTTCGGTGACTACGACGACTTCCGCATGCGTATGATGGGCGCTGGCGGGGCGCCGGAGTTCTTCGGCTATGCCCGCAAGGCGGTGCTTACGATGCGTGGGGGCAGGTTCGTCACAAAGCTCGACTACTGCTCGTCTCCGGGGTACCTGGAAGGTTACGGAGCCAGGGAAAAAGCCGGCTTCCCACCGGGCAGCGGGCCCAAGGTGGTCTACGGCACGAAAGGTGTTTTCCGTTTCGAGGAGGAGAGCTGCGAGATATACCTGGACGGCCTGTTCCCGGGCAACGCTGTCGAGGAGGTCCTGGCGGAGGTGCCCTGGGACCTCAAGGTAGCGCCGGACCTCAGGAAACTCCCGGCCCCGACACAGGAAGAGGTAGACCTCATAAGGGAGTTCGCGCCGGAGATATCGGCGGGCAGGAAGCTGCAGCTGGAGCTCTCTATACCGCGTATCTTGCAGATCATAGCAGGCCGCTCTGAAGGCTGAAGGTGAAAGCGAGAATGCAGGGGGTCGGGACTTGTTCTATACTGTCCACGGAAGTTAGATCGCTGCGGGTATTTGAGGCTTTCGCCTGGTGCGAGGGACGAGGGACAAATGACTGACCTCGATACTGAAGTCCTGATTATCGGCGCGGGAGTGCTGGGCGCGGCAACGGCACGCGAACTCTCCAGGTACAAGGTCGACGTCACGCTTCTGGACAAGGGTGTGGATGTCGGCTGGGGCATCACAAAGGCGAACGTCGGCGTCGTCAACCAGGGCAGGGATACCCTCGAGTTCCGCCCGGAGTATCACAGGAGCCACCTCCTGTGGAAATCCCTCAGCATGATGGAGCCCCTCTGCGCCGAACTGGAGGTCCCGTTCAAGAGGGTCGGCGGCTGGTTGATGTGCTGGGACCTGCCGCAGAAGGAGAAGCTTGACAAGTGCATCAAGCGGACCGAGAGCCTGGGCCTCGGAAAAGACCGGTTCCACTGGTACCCCGAGGTAAAGGAGATGGAGCCCCACGTGACCGACCGGGTGCTGGGGGGCCTGTTCGACCCGGAGATATCGGTCGTAAACCCGGTCTTCCTTACCCAGGCGCTGATCGAGAACGCGCGGGCTAACGGCGTCAGGCTGATGCTGGAGACAGAGGTGCTGGACATCGAGCCCGGCCACCACGAGTTCACCGTGCGTACCGATTCGGGCACCATAAAGGCGCGGTACGTCATCAACGCGGCGGGCGAGCACGTGGACAAGGTCGCCGCCATGGTCAACGCCGACGACTTCGTCCTCTTCCCGATAAAAGGTTACGTGGGAGTGCTGGACAGGCGGTGTGGAGGGCTGGTCAACAGCCTGGTCTCCGCCATCGAGGACGAGCTCGGGACGATGAACATCGTGGTCCCGACGGTCGAGGGGAACGTCCTTTTCGGCATCCAGCTGCAGATAAACCGCCGGGGCGACCACTCAACCACCGGGCAGATGGCGCGCGGGGCCCTGGAGAACGCCAGGCGCCTTGTACCCGATATCTCACCAGCTGATGTGATAAACGCGTTCTGCGGGTTCCTGATGTTCCGCAACTTCGAGATCGGGTGGCACGAGTGCGAGGTCGGGATGTCGGCCAGGGTGTCGCGCTTCATAAACATGACGATAGGTTACCCCGGGGTGAGCGCGAGCCCGGGCGCGGCCGCCGAGGTGGTGGAGGTACTCGAGAAGGACGGCCTGAAGCTGGAACCGGACCCCGGTTTCAAGCCGAGCCGGGAGAGCATCCCCGATTTCAGCAAGCTCCCGGGCAAGGAGCAGCGCGCGCTTATAAAGAAGGACCCCCGCTACGGTCACGTGGTCTGCCGCTGCGAGACAGTGACCGAGGGCGAGATAGTCGAGGCGATAAAGCGGGGGGCTGCCACGCTCGACGGCGTGAAGCACAGGGTGCGCCCGGGCATGGGGCGCTGCCAGGGCGGGTTCTGCGGCCCCCGGGTTACCGCCATCATCGCCAGGGAGCTGGGCATCCCCGAGACCGAGGTCACGAAGAAGGGCAACGGCTCGCGGAACCTCAATTACCGGACGAAGGAACTCCTCGAGAGGGAGGCCGGCGATGCCTGAGCGCGTTGACGTAGCCGTCATAGGCGCCGGGCCGGCCGGCCTGGCGGCGGCGGTAGCCGCGAGGAAGCAGGGCGCCGAGAAGGTCCTCATTATCGAGAGGGCGGAGAAGCTCGGGGGGCTGCTGCCCCAGTGCATCCACAACGGTTTCGGCCTCTTCTATTTCAAGGAGGACATGACCGGCCCGGAGTACGAGAAGGCGTTCGTCGACATGGCCGCCGACGCGGGCATCGACACCGCTCTCGAGACCATGGTAATCGAACTCGGGGTGGACCGCCGGATAACCGCGGTCAACCGCCAGCGCGGCATGATGCGATTCAAGCCCGGCGCGGTTGTGCTGGCCATGGGCTGCCGGGAAAGGGCGCGGGGGGCTCTGGGCATACCCGGTACCAGACCCGCGGGAATACTGACGGCGGGAACCTGCCAGCGCTACGTGAACATGGACGGGTACATGCCGGGCAGCAGGTACGTGATTCTCGGCTCCGGAGATATCGGTATGATTATGGCCAGGCGTCTTACGCTAGAGGGCGCCGAGGTCGCCGCGGTGGTCGAGGTAATGCCGTGGCCGGGCGGCCTCATACGCAACGAGGTGCAGTGCCTGCACGACTTCGGGATACCACTTCTCCTGGAGCACACTGTGAGCTTCATCCACGGCGAGAACGCGGTTGAGGGTGTCACCGTGAGCCGGGTCGACGCTGACCGCAAGCCCCTCCCGGGCTCCGAGCGCTATTTCCCATGCGACTGCCTCCTCCTCTCGGTGGGGCTCATACCCGAGAACGAGCTATCGATAGGGGCCGGGGTAGAGCTGGACGCCGTCACCGGCGGTCCGGTGGTCGACCAGAACCGCCAGACCAGCGCCCCCGGAATATTCGCGGGCGGCAACGTGGTACATGTCCACGACCTGGTCGACTGGGTGAGCTGGGAGTCCGAGTTGGCCGGCCGCTCGGCCGCCGCGTTCGCCGATAAGTCCAGGCTCAAGCGGGCTGAGAAAGTGAAGGTCATACCAGGCCGGAACGTCAAGTACGTGGTGCCCCAGCTAATATCCGGGAAGGACGACGTCACCTTATACCTCAGGGTCGAGCGGCCCGGGCTGGGGGCCGTTGTCAAGGTGGGCGACGCGGCCAAGAAGCGTCTCCGCTCTGTCAGGCCGAGCGAGATGATAAACATCGACCTCGAGGGGCGGGCGCTCAAGGAGACCGGCGTCAGCGGCGAGCTTGTTGTCGACTGCCAGACCAGGGGGAGTGATTGATGTGCCGGCGAGAGAGACCGTGATCTGTATCGGGTGCCCGCTGGGGTGCCGGGTGAGGCTCTCGCTGGACAAGAGGGGCAAGGTCATCTCTTTAAAGGGTGCCGAATGCAAGAAGGGCGAGAAGTTCGTCCTGAAGGAGTTCGAGAACCCGGTACGTATCGTGACCGCCACCGTGCGCACCGGTAGCCCTTCGTTCCCGCTGCTCCCGGTCCGGACATCGCGGCCGGTCCCGAAGGAGCTCATAGAGGAGATAATGCTGGCGACGGTCACGGCGGACGCGGCCGCGCCCGTCATAGCCGGGGACGCCATCGTCAGAGACGTGATGAAGACCGGAGCGGACCTTATCGCTACCACCGATTGGCCTGGTTAACCGGGGGGCACGTTGGACTCGACAAACGCTAACGAGATAGACGTGGTAACGCTGGACCTCTGCCGCAAGGGGCTCGTGGAAGCGGAGAGGCTCGCCGGTGACCTCATAGGCTGGCCCTGCAGCATAGTGATCGTAGACAAGGCTGGAGCCGTGGTGGCCGGGCATAGAATGGTCGGAGCGCCTCCCGCGACGTTCGATATCGCGGTCGAGAAAGCATGGACTTCGGCGACATTCCTCGCCCCCACCCTCCTGCTCGGCAGGATGACCGAACCCCGTACAACTCTAATGCCGCTGGACCAACTCCCGTTGGGTCACCACGGCATGGGCCTCCAGTTCAAGCACAAGGGCAGGCTAACCACCATAATGGGGGGCATCCCGATACGCGACAAGAACATGGTGGTGATAGGCGGTGTGGGGACAAGCGGGACCCCTTCGACACAGGACGACAACTCGGTCAGCCAGCGCTGCTGGTCGGCCATGTACGACGAGGAGGAGCCGTCGGGCCGCAGCGAGCTTGAGGAGCTCGTCGAGGTGGCAGACACCGCCATCAGCCGCGCGATGGAGATGTCCCTCGAGGTCAGCGTTTGCGTCTCCGACCCGGAGGGCTGGCCGAAGGTGATCTACAGGATGGACGGCGCGGTCTACCCCACCGCGGAGCTTGCCAGGGACAAGGCATGGACGGCTGCCGCTTTCCGGGTGTCCAGCAGTGACGCGTCCGGTTTTGGCGACAGATCCCTTTCGGACCTAGGCATTTCCCGCTCCGGTTGGAACGAGCGCTTCTGCCCGGTACCCGGCGGGCTTCCGGTCTTCACCGAGGGTGGTGACCTCCTGCTTTCGGTGGGGGTGAGCGGCGGGACACCTACCCAGGACGCGCGCATAGCAACAGCCGCGGCGCGTAACGTCAATACAGGACACTGATCCGAAAGTCGGAGTCAAGCTCCGCCGGGCGGTTGACCTGGCGGGATGAAAGTACACCGACTTCATTGAGATGCGCATGTGGTTTCGATGAATCGGATAGCAAAATCCTTGATGAACACGCGGATGCACGCCAGCTCCCGGATAAAGCGCATCGACGACCTTCTCGAAAGCGAGTCGTTCGCGCCGGGCGGCAGTGCGCTCGAGATAGGGTGCGGTGCCGGGTACTCGTCAGCGCACCTGGCAAGCAGGTACAGCCTGGAGGTAACCGGAACCGACGTCGAGAAGGCGAAGGTGGAAGCAGCCGCCAGAAAGAACCGCGGCGTGCCCGGCGCGTCCTTCGCGGTGGCCGATGCCGCGTCTCTCCCATTCGGGGACGAGTCCTTCGACTTGATTCTTGCCCAAAACGTCTTCCACCACGTGCCCGACTGGCGCGGCGCCGCAACCAAATGCGCCTTAAGAAGAGGATCAGCGGGCATGTCATGTGCGATGCGGTCAGCCTGACCGCTATTGGTGACTGTGCGCCACCGGCTTAGGGGCTACATGCAAGGAGGACGATCGTGGGATACTACACGGCCAGCAGGCTGAAAGACTACCTTCAGTGCCCGCTGAAGTACCGTTTCGCCCATATAGATAAAATAAAGAAAGATACGGAGGGCATCGAGGCGTTCATGGGCACCTGCGTACACAACGCCCTCGAGAAGATGCTGTTCCTCAACAAAGAGTACGACAGGGAGCCCGCGTACGAGCTCGCCGAGCAGCTCTACCTCAAGGCGTGGGACGAGCTCTACCACCCCGAAGTTGTTATCCGAAAGCCCGATCTCACCCCGGAGGACTACAAACGCAGGGGCCTGATGATGCTCAGGAACTATTTTGAGATAGAGGCCGAGCAGGATTTCGGCTGTCTGCTCGACATCGAGAAGCGTCTCAGGTTCGACCTTGGAGAAAACAAGATCGGGGGCAAGATCGACCGCCTCCACCGCGACGGCGGCACAATCCACATCATTGACTACAAGACATCGAAAGATCCGATGTCCCAGGAGGATGCCGACAGCGACAGGCAGCTGGGTCTCTACGAGCTCGGCATCAGGCAGGAGTTCCCCGATGTCCAGGCGGTAGAGCTCCACTGGTACATGCTGGGGCACAAAGAGGTGGTCACATCCATCCGGGACGAGGAAGCGCGCCGGCAGCTCGCCGAGCGTATCTGCCGAATCGCGGAGGAGATCGAGGGCACAAACGAGTTCCGGCCCAGCGAGGGCAGCCTCTGCGGCTGGTGCGAATACACTGAGGAGTGCGCGGATGAAAAGCGCAAGCGCACCCTGAAGCCGGAGCCCGAGCAGATCCCCCCGGCATGCGAGCTTGCCGATGAATACGCGAAGCTATCCGCAAGAAAGACAGCGTTGAATTCCGAGGTAAAGGAAATCGACAACCGCCTTGACGAGCTCAGGCCACTGATTGGCGCAGCGTGCCGAGAAGAGGGCGCCTGGTCGGTCGAGGGAAGCGAGTGCATCCTCGACGTCGCGGAGAGTCTTGGTTACTCCATTCCTGGTAAGAACACGCCCGAGCGGGAGCAGCTCGAGGCGCTAGTCCGCGAGGTGGGCATCTGGGAACAGGTCTCAGATATCGCCAAGGCTCAGGTCCTGGAAGCGCTCGACGAGGGACTTTTTGGGGCGCTCTCCGCCGATGTCGAGGGAGCGTTCGAAAAGAAAGAGAATCTCAGGATAAAACTAAAGCCCAAGGAATAGAAGGTCACGGGTGGAGCTCGGCTTGCTGGATTATTTCTCAGACGACGCCAGAGAGGTAGTGGCCCTGGCACGGGAAGATGCGAGGAGCCTTAACCATAACTACGTGGGAACAGAACACCTCCTGCTAGGTCTGCTCCGCAACGGCCGGAAACCAGCGGCCAATGCGCTTGCGGCATCAGGGGTCGACATCGAGGCAGCCAGGCGCCGGGTGGAAGAGACCGCCGGAGCAAGAGCTCCGGTCGAGCTTGCGCCTTTGACTCCAAGGGCTAAGAAGGTGTTGGAGTTGTCAGTGCAAGGGGCGCCGCTCTCAGGGCAGAAACAGGTTGAACCAGGACATATTCTCCTGCAGATCGTCCGTGACAAGGAAAGCACGGCTTTCGGGGTTCTAGCCAACCTCGGAATTGACCTGGAGCAGCTCGAACTCGGGGCTTCGGATCTGGTCGCGCATTAGTCCAGAATAGGCACAGAAGGGGGAGTAAGAAATATGAAATTCATCCATACGGCCGACCTGCACCTCGGTAAGCCGTTCACCGGAATGGGAGACAAGGGTGATGAACTGAGGGCGGCCCAGTTCGACACGCTCGACAAGATCATGGAGCTTGCCAAGTCAGAGAACGTCGATTTCATACTTATCGCGGGTGACCTCTTTGACTCCAACGAGGTCCGCAGGCAGACGGTCAGCAAGGCCGGGAAGATCCTGGGCGGCATCGACCCCATCCCGGTCCTCATACTGCCTGGCACCCACGACGTGCTGAACGAGGGAAGCGTCTACCATAGCGAGGCCCTACAGTTGGTTCCCAATATCAAGGTGTTCGGCGTCGACGGCAGAACCATCAAGGTTGGCGACGCGGCAATCCACGGCCGCGCCAACGACACCAAGCAGGGAGGTGTCCGCCCCCTTTCCGAGCTGGAGCCCGACCCCGATGCGGCGTTCAACGTAGCGGTCCTCCACGCCAGCATCGAGATCGAGGGCAAGTCCAGCCCGGAAGATTACCTGCTCAGCATCGAAGAGCTTGCCTCCTCCGGCATGGACTATATCGCCCTCGGCCACTGGCACAGTAAGAGCGAGTTCACCTCCGGAGCGACCAACGCATGGTACTCCGGGGCCCCGGAGCCCACCAAGTACGACGAAGGGGACGGCGCGGGGCAGGTCCTTGTAGTGGAGCTGACCGACGGCGGTGCAGACGTCCGCGCGTTCGACGTCGCCACTTTCACGTGGCTCGACGAGACGCTGGACGTCTCGACGTGCCCCCCCGTCGAAGCCCTCAACACGGAAATCCGCTCCAGGGCCGGTGACAGGACGATTCTTCGGCTGAAGTTGGCCGGCACCCTGAACGAGGGAGAGGAGCTGAGCGCCCAGGCACTTGAGGACGAGTTCGCCGAAGAGTTCTTTCATCTCGAGATCGATGACGCGAAGGTCGGCTATCCGCTGGTGGACGTCGAAGGCCTCTTCCCGGATGGGACCATCGGAGCCCTCTTCGTGACCAGCCTCAAGGAATCGATCGCGAATACCTCCGACGAAGAAGATAGAGCGATTATGGAGAAGGCGCTCGCGCGGGGCGCGGGCTACATCTCCGGCGAGCTGGAGGTGTAATACGATGAGAATAGTCTCGCTTGAAACCTCCAATTTCGGGAATCTCCCCAACCGCCGGATAGAGCTTCCGCAAGGCCTCACCGTGGTCCGAGGGCCAAACGAGGCCGGTAAATCGTTCATGCTGAGGGCACTGATAC
Source organism: Candidatus Geothermincolia bacterium (assembly GCA_038326775.1). Lineage (GTDB taxonomy): Bacteria > Actinomycetota > Geothermincolia > Fen-727 > Anoxymicrobiaceae > DYIU01. The sequence goes on along the minus strand of JBBQKJ010000052.1, from coordinate 7,369 downwards.
AACATGGGCTCTACGGAGACGGCTCGACGAAGTCCGGCGAGGTTCGCGAGCTCTGCATGAAATGGAACACTGACGGACCATATTTCATAAAGCTCGAGCTCGAGCACGAAGGGAAGAACTATACTCTGACCAGGGACTTCGCGAACAAGAAGAACACCCTGAAAAAGCCCGACGGTGACGAGCTGAAGGATAAGAACAAGATTCTTTCTATTGTCGCAGGGATAGTAGGACTTCCCTCTCAGTCTTCATACGAGGCTACAGCGTGCATCCCCCAGGAGGAGGTCGAGATAGCCGGAGGAGAAAGGGCGGACCTCAGAAAGGTCATTGAGGAAAGGCTTGCCGGCTCCGGTTCGGACACGGACGCTCTGGTAGGTAAGCTCGAAAAAAAAGTCTGGAAAATACTCACTAAGAACATGCAAAAGGGTGAACTGCGCGAACAGGAGGGCCGCGCCCAGGACCTCACCTCGAGTCTCGAGGAAGCCAAAGGACGTGTCGAATTACTTGCCGAGAACAAGAGGCGTTTGGCAAGCGTAAGGTTTGAGCACGAAAAGAAATCCGCTGAGCTAGCTGACAAGGCCGCTGCCCTCAAGGGCTCGGGGGAATATGTCGCTGCCGATGAGAAATACCAGGCGGCCGACAGGGAGTTCGATAATGCGAGCGATGAACTTCAGAAGTTGAAACAGGCAAAGCAAGGCCATGCCGATTCCCTGAAAGCACTCGAGTCGCTCGAGGTTAAGCGCATCGCCCTTTCCGACAGGATAAGAAAGGCCGAAGAGTACAAGGTCGAAGACGACAAGGTGCTCGCGCTCGAGCAGCAGCTTGCCTCAGTCGAGAAAGCCAGGGTCTTGCTGTCAGAGGTCGAAGAGCAGCTGGCGAACAAGCGTGAGCTTCTCGGCAAGACTGAGCCCATCGATGAGGCCGATCTCAAGAACTCCAAGAGCCTCCCCGGGGAGATTGCCGGCCTGGAGCAGGGCCTCTCAGAACAGCTTTTCAGCGTGAAGGTGACTTCTGCCGGAGACACGGAATTCTCGCTCATGGTGGACGGGAAGCCGGTTGAAGGCCCCTCCGCGGAGGCCCACGGCGAGGCCGTGGTCGATTTTCCAGGTCTGGCATCCGTACATTTCAAGAACGAGACCGGCGAGGAAGGGCCTCTGGTCGACGAGATTGCAAGGAAGAAGGCCGTCCTGCAGCGGCTGCTGGACAAATATGGGGTCGGCAGCACAGAGGAGTTGGAGGTGCTCGTGACCGCGCGCCGGGGCCTGGAGAGCGGAATCGAAGGCCTGGTCGAGAAGAAGACTGCTCTGTCTGAGGCCGGCGACCTCACCGAGCTTAGCGCCAGGGCCAGGGAGGACACCGCGGCGCTCGAGAAGCAGAAGGAGAAGCGTGACTCTCTCACTCCTTCAGCCTTACCTCTGGAGCTGCTGGAAACCGAGAGGGGCAACCTGAAGGGGCTAGAGGAGGAAATCCGGGAAACAGAGGTCAAAAGGGACAAGTGCATCGGCGTCCTGGAAAACGTCGGCGAAGATGAAAAAGCGCTCGAGAAAGCGATGAAAGATGCCGCCAAGAGGCTGGCGGTCGCCGAGGCTGCAAGAGATAAGGTCGCCGTCTATAAGTGCAGCGGCGAAGAGTTCGAGAAACAGAAGCGCGAGAAAGAGGGGCTCGAGAAGACCGTATATGGTCTGAAAGAGGAGTTGCTCAGGCTCGAGATACAGGTATCCAACGAGACTTTGGGTGAAGAAGACGTCGCAGTCATCGAAGAGCAGCTCGGCGAGGCGCAGCGACGGGTCGCCCGGCTGAAGGAGGAGCACGCGGTCCTCACCCTTATAGTCCAGTCTATCGAGGAAGCTCGCGCGGAGTCCATCTCCCGGTTCTCCGAGGCAATCGAGGACAGGATGAGCGAAATCCTCGCCAGGCTGACCGCGGGTAGATACGACACAGTTGAGGTTGACGGAGACCTGGGTGTTTGCGTCTTCTCTGCCGAGAAGGGCGAGTTGATCGACCTGGACGATAGCAAGTGCGCGTACCTATCCAGCGGTGCGTTAGATCAGATCTACCTGGCGGCGCGGCTTTCACTGCTCGAGTTGATCACCGGCGATTCCAGGCCGCCCATCATCCTCGACGACACGTTCGTAACCTTCGACGACATGGGAAGGAAAGACCAGGCGTTCGAGCTCCTCAAGTCCATTGCCGACGAATACCAGGTTCTCTACTTCACGTGCCACAACAGCCCCGATGACATCAACACAATCGAGGTCGGTTGAATGAGGAGGCGCTGCGCTCGCCCTTGCGGAAGCGGACAACGGGGATGAAGTGGCTCTCGGCGAAGTCCTTGATGGAGGACACGAACGCCTTGGTGATCGGTTCCACCAGGAGCACTGCCAGCCTCTAGCCTTCAAGATCGACAAGAAAATAGATAAGTTCCTGGCACAGGTGGACCAGGTTTATCACCGGCACGCACTCATCCGCCCCATGGGCATTGCGGTACTCGGGGTCAGCGACACTGGTGCCGACAAACTGGTCAGTCTTGAGGACATCCCCTACGAAACTCATGTCTGTAGCACCGCCCATTCCGGCGAAGAGGAACTGCAGATCATCGGGGTAACCCAACGCCTTGCGCACGCCCTCGCACCACCGCGCCACATGAGTAGAGCCTGTGTCGATTCTATGCGGCAGGTAGCCTTTCTGGAACGAGACCTCGAAACTCGCCTTGCTTCGCTGACGACCACGCTCCACTGCCGCCTCGATCTCTTTAATGACATCAGCAACGTCCTCTTCGGGAATGAAGCGTCTGTCTATCTGTATTTCGCACAGTCCGGGCAGTACGTTGAGTTTGTCACCCGCCTTAACAACGTTGAGGTTGAAAGTGGGGGTCAACTGTGGTGACGGGACGTCGGGAAGTGGCAGAGCAAGATAGGCCGATTGGCGTTTCTCGACGCTATGCTTGAGTTCCATGAGCTCTTCGATGACGGGCAGAGCTTCCTCGAAGGCGTTAATCCCCATGAAGCTCATCCCTGAATGTGCCTCACGGCCGGTTGAGGTCACAGTCGCGCCCAGGAAACCAGCGTTAGCTGCGAACATCACGGGGCTTTGTGCACCTCCTTCGAGGTGAAGGATCGGCGCCTTAAAGTAGCCTTGCTCTGCAAGGTATAGCGCACCCGGGTCTATACCTATCTCCTCGTCAGTACACAACAGCACGCCAGGTTCAAAACGTAGTTCGAGGCCAAACTCGTTGATTATCTCGAGAGCGACAACCACTGGCGGTATGGTCCCTTTCATGTCAATGGCACCGCGCCCGAAGACAACGCCGTTTTTTACCACGCCACCGAATGGCTCGACAGTCCAGCCGGTGCCGGCCGGAACAACGTCAAGGTGCGCGTATATCGATAGTGGCGGTTTGCCATTGGACGCGGTTGCGACAAGGTTCACCCGCTTGCCATCCAGGGGCAACGGTATCTTGCGCCATCTCTCTTCCGGGACTTCAACCCTCTCGCAGCTCATTCCAGCCCCTTCGAACAGTGGCTGGAGGTACTCCACTATCTGCGGGTAGTTATTCCCTGGAGGTACGCTCGTATCTATCCTGATGATGTCGAGCAGCATATGCTCTAGCCTGTCCGCGTTCGCCTCCACCAAACGAAAGACTTCATCTGCATGCATTTGAACCCCTCATCCCTGTTTCTTGGAGAAACAGTCGTTTATGGGAGACTTCATAGCTCTTGCTGGAGAAGATCACGGTTTTGCGAATCTCCTATTCCCCTCGGGGCCCACAGCCTCATATCCGTTTTCAAGCAGAAGGCCAGCGATATGGGTCTTCAGGAAAATCGGCATCTTGGGGTATTCGTACTTGAAGAAAGCCGCCAGTTCCGGCACCTGTTTCTTTCGTTTTGAAAGCTGGCGGTAGATTTGGGCTACCGCGGGCCATTGGTGAAATAGTAGTACTCTGGGTATGTCCTGATCAAGCAGTACCGTTCGTGGCTCCTGTCCCTCAACGAAAATCGCATGATCACTTAGCTGCAGTAGATCACCATACAATTCAAACACCCGATTTCATGCAAGAGTTCCAATAGTAATCGCTGCCGCCAAGATTCTATCATCTCTGCCGCGGAGCTTGAACAGTCGAGCGCTCGGTGCGTCCCGGAGGTCTTGAGGACGACATAAAAGGTGATAGACTATCGCCGTCCAGGAATATGAGAAATGCAAGTTTAACGACCCTTTGACACGTTGTTAGCTGAGCGAGTGTTTGTATGGTTGGCAAATCGAGGTGTTTCCCTGGGAGGTAGATTATGAAGACCATGGCGCTGAAGGCAACCGCGGTATCGCTTCTGCCGACTTTTCCACACGGGTAGACGGAACAAAGCCCATAATCGCGGAGCGCGCGATGTACTGGGACAACGGCACCGGAGAGGCATGCCACGACTCGATAGGCATGTCCTCACCCCACATGAAGTTCTACCTCCCTGACGGAGAGACTTCAAACGGGAGAGAGACCTGGACATGCGTGCAGAATCCCAACGGCTCGGACGTCAGTGTGGAAATCACCTACATGACTTCCACAGGAGCGGGTAATGTCACGTTCACGGACACGGTACCCGCTAACTCCCGGAATACTTATGACATGGCCGAAAAGGGCATCAACGGCAGGGCAGCCGTAATGGTCACCTCGAAGGTAACCGGCATGCGTATCATGGTCGAGCGCGCCATGTACTGGAACAACCGCGGGGCGGGCACGGACACCATCGGTGGGTACTCGTACTGATTGATGCCTGGTGGAGCGCATCGACCAGCCGCCCTGCGCCAGAATAGACGCGTTCGGCTGACACGTCTTTGCCTGGAGGGGTGCGATAAAGGCGCTCAGGATTCTTCCCATTCTGTTGATTGCCTCACTGTTGTTCGCGATGGTTGTCTCGGGATGCGGGAAGAAAGAGGTTGCCGACAGCGCTGCCGACGGGGCCGGGAAGACAGCGCCACTGAGAGGCCGCCCGAAGAGCAGTTGCTATACGACTACTTCGCGGCTGCCGCGGGGGTATCGCATTGAGTACAGATGACCTGGGGGGTCTATGAGAATGAGTCAACAATCCGATTTCCGTTTCTTCAAGGAAGATTTGTGCGATCGCTGCGGAATCTGCTTTGAGCGCTGCCCTGTGCTCGAGCTTCCTGAAGATGAGGCGAAGCGGGAAATAAAAGCACTCATTCGCGGAGATAAAGGTGACTCCCTCGTGCTCCAGCGATGTGTCACCTGCAACATCTGTGACTTTGTCTGCCCTCAACATGCGAATCCTTACGGACTTATTCTGGAGCGTTATAACGAAGCAGGCAAAAACCATGGTCTCCCTCACATGGCCAAGTTTATCTTTCCCAATGAGCCAGAGAATATGTGGACCACTACCAGAGTGTTGATGGGAGAAGATGAGCTCTCGCTTCTGCATTCCTGGGAGGACAATCTGAAGAATCCCAGGAAGGAAGTCCTGCTCACCGGTTTCTACAACAATCTCGTACCGTACATTACCCAGACGTCACTCATTGACGAGCTGAAGCCTGCCATTGCAGGCAGCGATAGCATGTTTGGGATAGGGGAAGATGCCTATAGGATCGGGTTTTTCGAGGAGGCGGAAAGGCTGGGTAATCTCGCAAAACAGAAGTTTTCCGAGATGGGAATAGAGAAGATGTACTGTTTCATGGTAGTCGAGGCCTCGATGTTTACCGATGTCTTGCCCAGGAAATTTGGTATCGATTTCGACTTTGACGTGGAGCTTTTAGACAACTGGATATTAGACAGGCTGAAGAGCGGGAAGATAAAGGTGAAAAACCAGTTGGACATGAAAGTTACCGTCCACGACAACTGCTGTGGGAGATATATGGACGGGATATTGCAGGACACCACCCGTGAAACAATGAAACGCATAGGCTGTGAAGTCGTTGAGATGCGGCATGCCAGAGAGAATGCACTTTGCTGCGGCTGGGCTGGAACCGTCCCCACATTGTTTGGGCCGACTTCGAGCAATCCTTTCCACACTTTATTTAACCTTCTGCAGAGCCTGTATCTCAGATTGCGGGAGGCCGAGGCAACAGGCGCTGACGTCCTGGTTGCTCCGTGCCCGGGTTGTTACGTATTCTTCTCGCTGATAAAGGTGCTGACCAACAGCAGATTGGACGTATACCTTCCCATGGAGCTGGTACAGATTGCCGCCGGGGAAACACCGGTTCATAAGAATGAGGAGCGGGCGTGGGATATTCTTGCCGTTACGACCAACCTCATTCTCAAGTGGGTCTTTTCCCCCAGGCGATTCTTCCCCAGACCCGTCGATATAGACAGACCGCTCCCAGAAGCCAGACCGGGTGATGCGGCGCGGATAAGGCAGCTTGGAAAGTTGTATCACAGCGTTCTGGTGCAGAACCCTGTCACCAGAAGGCTGATCGCATTTGCTGTCAGAACCCTGATAGCCGGATACAGAATTCACCTCGAGACAAGAAAGCGCAATGTGAGCGGCATGAGAGCCAACGACAAACAGCAGGTTCGGTAGTCTCCCAGGTTTCCGAGTGAAAGCCCTTGCACTGCTCGAGGACAACCTGGGAGGAACCTTCAAAGAGCTTGTCTCGGAGCTCGTAAAACCGTTTGCCAAAGCCGACATCACCGACCTGGCTGCCAAACGATGGACGTACCTCTGCGAGATCAGATTTACCGAGGATTATCTGCCACGGCCTTTCCGGATCAAGCTGGAAATATCGAGACTGCCGGCCCCGGGCTACAGAAATGAACTGCGCCTCATAACGTCACCCACTTCCCCCATCCAGGCTCTCTGCAGGGTAGCCACTCTCGAGCAGTTGTTGCAAGACAAGCAGGGCTGCATAAAGGACCGGGCGGCGCCGAAGGACATCTTTGATCTCTGGTTCATATCTCAGAAAATGGGAATCCAGTACAGGCCGCCTGATACGAAGATTACACCGAGAGAACTCAAGCGCGAGCTGGCGAAGTATCTTCCATCCAGCTACCAGAGAGTGATCGAGGAACTGCTTTGAGAGAAATGGAGCTTCTCAAGAACCTGCGAGCCACCCCGAAAGCGTTCTTCACCATTTCAGATCTCGAGAAGATTACCGGCCTGGACAGGAACAGCCTTTATGTCTCAGAGCATCGGCCAAAACCCCTGAATCCAACCCCCAAAGTAGCCCATAGACATCAAGTTCGCAATCCTGTTAGCTGATCGTCGGCGGTTGCGGATCAAAGGGACTGTTGTCAGCTGCCCTGTGATGATTCAGCCGAGCCTGAAGCGAGCTCCGTCATTCTCCGGCTTGTTTCGCTCTTGTCCCGGGCGTCAGGTAGCCCAGGCGGCGAACGCGATGATGTTGAAGACGGTCACGTACCTGTCGGCGAACC
>JBBQKJ010000051.1:0-19889 GCA_038326775.1 Candidatus Geothermincolia bacterium | reverse complement strand
TGCGTTCGATATCGGATACACGGTCAGCGGGTCGCTCCGGAAGTTCGAGGAGACCCGCGAACCTTACAGCGGCCCGGAGGGCCCCATGACCGCCGGCAACGGGTCCATCATGCGCCTGGCGCCGGTTCCCATGTTCTTCGCCAGAGACCCGGAAAAAGCGATCGAGATGTCGGCGTCGAGCTCAAAGACGACCCACGGTGCCACGACTGCCGTTGATGCCTGCCGGTACCTGGCAGGCCTGATAGTTGGCGCACTCGGGGGCGCAAGCAAAGAAGAACTGCTCTCGGCGCGCTACTGCCCAGTGCCTGAGTACTGGCAGAAGAACCCGCTGGTCGCCGAGATAGACGAAGTGGCAGCAGGTTCCTTCAAGTCCAAAGAGCCTCCGGAGATCGTCGGCTCTGGATACGTTGTCAAGACCCTGGAAGCCGCCCTCTGGGCATTTCACCGAAATGAGTCATTCAAGGAAGGCTGCCTGCTGGCGGTGAACCTCGGTAACGATGCGGACACCACCGCCGCGGTCTACGGCCAACTCGCCGGGACTCACTACGGAGTGGGGGACATCCCAGAGACCTGGCGCTCGAAACTCGCTCTCCAGGACCTGATCGTTGATTATGCCGACAGGCTCTACGAGCTTTCTGTCTAGCACTCGTTAAGACTGATTATCGCAACCGCTAACACTCTTAGTAGACAGCCTGGATAATCTAACTTGCGATGACTAGCAGCAGTTTCGTTGTCACCGCCGTGAGCTATACTGGCACTGAGGGCAAGGAGGGACTATTGAGCGGCGGAGAAGAGAAATACGATGAGGTCGACTACTGGTCGCAGGTTAAACTTGCGATAGTCAGGGAGTACCTAGGCGCTTACTCGACAATCATGAGCGCGCAGCGGAACCCTTCCTTCTCCCATGTCTACGTCGACGCATTCAGTGGCCCAGGCGTGAGCATTTCGAAAACTAGCGGTGAGTTCATACTTGGGAGCCCACTCAATGCGCTTGAGGTTAGACCTCCGTTTCGGGAGTTTTACTTCATCGATATGGACGGTGATAAGGCCACGCAATTGACGGAGCTTTGTGAAGGAAGGGATGACGTCCACGTTCTCGAGGGAGACTGCAACGAGCGACTTCTCAAGGATGTATTCCCTCACCTCAGATTTGATGACTACAGGCGAGCGGTTTGTCTCCTCGACCCCTACGGGATGGACGTGCATTGGGAAGTGGTGCAATCTGCAGGCCAGATGCGATCAATTGAGCTATTCCTGAACTTCCCAACCATGGACATCAATAGGAATGCGCTGTTGGCCGACCCAGGCAAGATAACCACAAGTGGCATTGAGCGAATGACAGCTTTCTGGGGCGATGATTCCTGGCGGAGCCTTTTCTATGAAGAGAAACCAGCCCTATTTGACCCCATCGAGGAAAAAGAGGCCACCAACCTTGAAGTGGTGAATGCCTACAGGGAGAGGCTAAAAGAGGTAGCAGGATTCGAGTATGTACCTGAAGGCATGCGCATGAGGAATCGGAAGAACGCGGTTATTTACTACCTTTTATTTGCGAGCCAGAAGCCTGTCGCGAGTAAGATTGTCATGGACATCTTCAAGAAGTGGGGATCGAAAAAGGAGCTATAGTTGGCGACTTCTCGCATTGAATGGACGGAAGCTACGTGGAACCCGGTAACTGGTTGCTCGAAGTTCAGCAGCGGCTGCCAGAATTGCTACGCTGAAAGAATGGCCGGAAGGCTCCAGGCCATGGGCCAACCGAAGTACCGGAACGGCTTCAAGGTCACCGTCCACCCCGGTGCATTGCCTGTACCTATGGCTTGGCGCAAGCCTCGCATGGTCTTTGTGAATTCCATGAGCGACCTCTTTCACGAGGAGGTGCCTGACGACTTTATCATGCAGGTCTTCGAGGTGATGCGCGAGGCTTGCTGGCACACTTTCCAGATTCTCACGAAGAGACCGCATCGCCTTGAGGAGCTCAAGGGGTCTATGAGATGGCCTCCAAACGTATGGATGGGAGTAACTGTAGAGGAGGGGGCTTACACTGGTCGCCTTGAGCCTCTCAAAGCGAGCGATGCCGTTGTGAAGTTCGTTTCTTTCGAGCCCTTGCTCGATTCGATTTCCGAACCCGACCTGGACGGTATTGACTGGGCTATCGTTGGTGGGGAATCGGGACCCGGTGCACGGCCCGTAGAGCTCCAGTGGGTGGTTGATATCCGAGATGCGTGTGTCAGGAAGTCGGTGCCGTTCTTTTTTAAGCAGTGGGGCGGTGTCCGCAAGACTAAGGCAGGCCGACTGCTTGAAGGGCGCGAGTGGAATCAACTTCCAGGATTCCAGCCTGTTTAAGGAGTTCCAGCAGTTGACATTTATCTCGAGTCCGAATCTATCTAATTCATTGGATACCCTTCCACCAGAATACTGGCTCAAGGGGTGTCAAGGCATCTATCAGAGTGAGCGATAATAAGCGTTATCGGCCTCATGTGTCTCCGTCTTAGAGAGCGATAATCGATTTTATCGCGCGCAGGATGACTTTGTGAGTCAGCCTGTGAGAAGAGCCTGCTTGATCTTCTCGAATTCCTCGCCCGAGATCTCTCCAGAAGCGTACCTTCGCTGCGCCACCCCAAGCGGGGTCTCCGGAGCATATTTCTTGGGAACTACCTCCGTGCGGTAGAAGTACCTTACTACCAAGAAGACCACCCAGACGAAAAGAGCAACGAAGCCCAACCCCAGCACGAACATGATTGGCAGCATCCAAAGTGGGCCGCCAGGTCCCCCTCTGCTACCGAAATGAGCCAGAGCAATCATCGCACCAAGTAAGCCGGTCATTTCACATCTCTCCTTCACTTGTGCGGCCAAATCCTCACATGGCGTACCGGTCATTAGCTACAAGTTTATAACAATCCCACAGATGGCCGGGTTAGCTTACCCTCAGAAGAGCGCGATAAGCCTAATTATCGAACGCACAGCTAGGGCAATATAGCCGTAAACTTCCTCATATCGGGACAGCTCTCCAGGTCCATCGCCGCCTCAAAGATGCGCTGGCGCTCGGCGTCGCTCAGGATGTTGCGAGTGCAGACCTCCAGCTTCTCCCGTATGTCGATCGGGTTCTGATACGAACCCTTCATGGCCTCGGTGAACTTGCTGAGCTCCCTGCCGTCGCGAAGCACGAAAGTCACCTCGCCGCTGTTCACGCCCTCCTCGAGCTCCTTTACGTCGAGCATCGGGTCGGCGTTGAAGTGGATGCGGTCGAAGAACGAGTGAAGCTCCGGGTCTGTGATGCGCTCCCTGGTGTACTGGGCCTCGGTCAGCTCGCCGTCCACAATCGCCGCGGCCAGCGGGTAGACGGAGTTGAAGAAGAGGGGCACGCAGGTGAGGTAGTCGTTGGCCGCTATCCGGCTTATCAGCTCCAGCAGCTCGTCCTTCGGCTTGCTGAGGAGCAGGGTCACGGTGGGACAGCGCACCTGCACCTGCTCAATCTCTCGCCAGTCGATGGCGTGCTCGGCGAGCAAGTCCAAAGCCGAGTCCACCAGGGCGTCCAGCCAGCCGCAGCAGGGGTAGACCTTGGGGGAATGGGTGTCCGTGCGCCAGTCGGAGCCCAGGTCGGCGACCATCTCCTCCAGGTCGTAGCGGTCGAAGATGGCATTCGAGAAGCCGTCGGGGTGCTCGATCATCTGGCGGAACCCCTTGAAGCCGTGGGCGGCGAGCGACGCAGCGCTGATGCCGGCGTAGGCAGGAGCCCCGGTTATCATGCCCTTGGTCGGGGAGAACCACCCCGCGAACGCCTGGGTCATGGGCGGGAAGCAGGAGATGCCCACCGCGTCCATCATCGCTTCGGCATCCAGGCCCAGAAGCTTACCTGCCGTGAGGGCGGTGTCTATCTGGTGGTTGGGGCACGAGTTTGTGAACAGGCGGCTGCGGATGTAGGCCTTGCCGGTCCTCCCACTCCAGGGTCTGGGCCGCGAAGGCGTTGGCCATCCCGGCGTGGCGCATGCTTGTCTTCAAGCCCGCGCCCACGACGGTGGACTCCTCGCGGTCCCCCCAGGAGGCGATGGCGCTGTAGAGGGGCTTGCAGATGTCGGTGCGGCTGGAGGCGTAGATGGCGGCGATGATGCCCACCACCTGCTCTGTTGCGCAGGTGACGGTCTTGGCCGGGATGTCCTCGAAGGCGAGGCCGGCGGCCCACTCGGAGAGCATCCGCGTGACTGGGATGGTCGTGGTCATGACGGCACCCCCTCCGCGGATCCCAGGTTCAGGGAGACCAGCGCCTCCCTGTCTGGTACGTCTGGTGTTGTCCTGTGTTATCCGGTTTTGTCTACAACGTGTCTACAAATATGAAAGAGGGGCAGCCGTAGAGGCAGCCCGTCGTTCTTGAGTCTGGTTGTTGTCTTTAGTCCGAGTACCCCCCTATGGTGTCGGTGCCCGCCCCCCGGTTGTTCCAGTACATGGCGCGCTCCACCATGATGGGCTTGCCTGCGGTCTTCGAGGTGACCATGATGGCGGCTCGCCCGTTGATGAGGGAGTGTTCCAGCATGTTGAAGGTGCGCCGCGAACCGGGGTCTATGGTCTCGGTCTTCACCACATTGCCGGTTCCCGCGGGGGTCATGTAGGTGATTTGTACCGTGACCGCTGAATCGTTGGGGTTCTGGACCAGGGTGTAGGTCTCCGTGTCCCCGTATGTCTCGCCGTCAGGCAGGTAGAAGGTGGTGTGGGGAGTATCCATTCCGATGGAGTCGTGGCAGGCCTCCCCCGTTCCGTTGTCCCAGTACATGGCGCGCTCGGCGATGATCGGCTTCGATCCGTTCACCCGCGTGGAGAAGTTGGGATCCGGCAAAGCCGTGGTGGCGTTCACGTTGATGGTCTTCCTCGAGTATGGTGGCGCCTGGAAGCTAGGTCCGGCGACCTCTCTCGCCCCCGTCATGTAGGTCACGCTGACATCGATTGGTTCTCGATTGGGGTTCATGACGAGTACGTAGGTCGTGAAACCGAACCCCGAGCATCCCTCGGCCAGATAGTAATCGCTGGCTGGTCTGGTGGTGCCGATGGAGTCGTGTCCCTCGCGTCTGTTGTTGCGGTACATGGCCCGCTCCGCGATGACCGGCACGTCCGATTCCAACTTGATGGAGGCGTCGAACTCACCTTTCAGGTCTTCTCCCAGGTTGAAGGATGCACGTCCGTTTGCCGGGACCTGGTGTTCGACAGTCTGCGTTCCCGATCCCTCAATCATGTATGTCACCTCGCAGTTGGCCAGAGACGCACTGGGATTCTGGACGAGAAGCCAGCACTCGAAGCCCCACCTGGAGGAACCTTCGGGCAGATACCAGGCCTGGTTCGGTCCGGTAACACCCACCGCGCTGTGTCTTTCTTCACCACTCCCGGCGTTCCACGACATGGTGCGGTCGACGCAGATCGTCTTTCCCTCCGTGCATACGACTCTGGCGGAGAAGTCCCTCTCACCCAGGGTATCCCTGGGATTCACGGTTGTCTGGCTGCTGCCCGGGAGTCGTACCGTCCCACCCGGCACCTCGCCCGAGCTTGTCATGTACGTTATCCGGGCCGATACCGCGGTGTTATTGGGGTTCTCGATATGGACCAGGGAGTTGAAACCCCAGGCGGTGCTTCCCTCGCACAGGTACCAGTTCGAAAACTCGGCAGGGGTCCGCTCGACAGAGATCGGGTTTGCGTACGCGGTCGCGGTAGATGAGCGGGCTTCGATCCTCAAATACCCTTCGTTTCCTTTCAGGGTGTAGCAGGTATCCCTGGCGGAAGTCCTTTTCAAGATCTTCCCGCCTTTCCCTACGAATCTGATGTCCGCGGGTTTGTTCAGAGCGACAATAACGTTTGGTCCCTGGACCTCGACCTTGTTGAATATAAGCTGGTCCTGCCCGACAACCGAGTAAAAACTACCCCTCCTTATCGCGCTCCTGATCGCACTTGCCGACCGGTCTCTCGGCAGAACAACGATTCTTCCCTGATCGAACCCAGCTTCCAGGTGCTCGTAATCATCAACGGCGAAACCCCAGACGCGTTTCTGCCTGCTCAGCAGCGCGTCCCAGGTGTCCACCGCGTACTCCTGGCCCGGGCGCCAATCCCGTATGCATCGATTATAGATCTCGATACCCGAATAGCCATCGAGACCCGCCAGCTCGTCGACGCTCCACCCGCGCAGGTTCGCGTGCACGTTCGGATGGGCTATTATCGAGATTCCATTCTTCGCCCGGATCTCGTCCAGGCATTTCTGAGGTTCGGGGTTTGACGGGGGCAGGAAATCATCAAACAGGCTGATGAAATGCCGTCCATCGCCAACGTCGAACTCCGTCCCCATTACCGGTATCATCCCGCTCGGGTCGACAGGCCAGGGCCAGTTGAGCTTCTGGAAATCGGTGATTGCAAGCGCGCCGTACCCACGTTCGGCGTACTTCTGTATAAGTCTAATGGTAGATGCGGTGTCGCCGAGCGTGTGGGAGTGCGTCTGCATCGGCACGCTGATGTCTCCGGCCTCTTCATAGGGGTTTGAGGCCTCAAAAGATACACCGGCATTCCCGTGGTTCACAACTGAGGTCAGCGTACCTGTCGAACCTAGTGCCATACCAGGTATGGAGACGGATAGGAGTGTCACCATGGTTAGTGCCATGGCTGTGAAGAGAGCTTTCGGCCGCATCCGGTGCCAAGTGCTTAACAACATCCTTCCTGCGCTCCCCCGTTCAGATACCGAGTCCATCAGGATTCTTTTCAGTCAAGACCTGCAGGGAGATATCGACCTCTTGCTCACGCGCCCGGCGGTAAGACGGCTGATATTGAACCCTTGCTCCAAGCTTACAGAACATCCCGTTTGACATACAGTCCCCCGGCAGTAATTGGCGGTGGTTATCGAAGGGCCTTGAAAGACGGCTCGAGCCCGTCGCCGCTCTTCCTTCGTTATGCTCGGTCGCTCCGCTCTTCAAAGATCCGGGGGAATCCTGCCCCCGGCCCCCTGGCGTGGGTTCCAATCGCACCCCTTCAGGCCAAACCATCGGGACTGCAGAGTGCTGGTCAACAAGGATGCATCTGCGAGCAATGGACGCAAGCCCTCAGTTTCGATTGAGAAGCGGCGAGGTTGAGGATTGCCGACAGCAGGTGGTCGGCAAGCTCGTCGATGTCGTCGGGCCTGCCGTTTGCCAGAAGGCATTTCAGTTGTGACCAGACGCCTTCGTCCGGGTTCATCTCCGGGGCGTAGGCGGGAAGGTACTCTATGTGGAGCCTCTGTCGTGAGCGCTCCAATTCCTTGACCACCTTCCCCCTGTGGGGATTGCTGTTGTCCCAGACGACGATGACGTGTCCGGGTATCGCCTTGAGCAGCTCGCGCAGGAAGGCGGCAACATCGTATGAGCGGATGTTGTCTTGACCCGCATAATTCATATGAAACCAGAAGGATTATCCCCTTGCTTTGCTTAAACATGCATTGGGAAGCCATTTGTTGGCGATCTTTTACTTCAGGGGGCGAGAATCCATTGGGTGCAGACAAACCCGAGTCTATCAAGCTGCTTTTCGACCGCCGCCTGAGGCTGGAATTCCGGGGAGCAAAGATAACTACAGACGCAGGCCTTCTGGCGGTAAGAGAGCTTGACGAGGTGATGGGTCTCATCGAGATGGCTGCTGACTTCATAGGAGACAAAAGGACGGGGAAGAACATACAGCACCAGGTCACCGGCCTTCTTCGCCAGTCTGTTTATGCGAGGCTCGCAGGATACGAAGATACAAACGACCACGAGGGGCTTTCACGAGACCCGGCGATGAGGGCCCTCATCGGCAAGAGGGCTCTCGACAGAACGGCGGCAAGCTCAGGCACGGTATCCCGCTTCGAGACGGAGATACTCACCCAGGATGAGAACATCGAGGCTCTCGCTTCCCTCAACAGCGCGTGGGTCTCCAAAGCAGTGTCGTGCTCGTTAGCCAAGAAGATAATCCTGGACATCGATAGCTCTCAAGTCCCCCGTCCACGGAAACCAGGAAGGCTCGGCCTACAACGGCCACTTTGAATCCACCTGCTATCACCCGCTCTTCTGCTTCAACAACCACGGTGACTGCGAAGGGGCGGTCCTGCGCCCAGGAAACGTCCACTCGGCGGACGGCTGGAAGCAGTTCCTCTCCCCCATAGTCAGCAGGTACAAGCAGATGGACAAGAAGCTCTACCTGCGTGGGGACGCGGCCTTCGCCTCACCCGACATCTACGAGTACCTGGAGGAGAACTCCATCCTCTACGCAATCAGGCTCAAGGCCAACAACAACCTCTCCCGGGAGATAGACCACCTGATGACCCGCCCGGTGGGAAGACCGCCCAGGAAGCCGGTAGTGCTTTTCCATTCCTTCTCCTACCGGGCGGCATCATGGAAGAAGCCCAGGAGGGTCGTAGCCAAGGTGGAGTGGCACGCAGGAGAGCTGTTCCCCCGAATCGGCTTCATTGTCACCAACATGTCATCCTCACCTGACACCGTCGTGCATTTCTACAACAAGCGAGGAACCTGCGAACAACATATCAAGGAAGGCAAGCTCGCCATCACCTGGACAAGGCTGTCGTGTGTCCGCTACGCCTCTAACCGGGTGCGTCTCGCCCTGTTTGTCTTGGCCTACAACCTGGGGAACTTCATGCGCCGGTTCGCGCTACCGAGTCAGGTTGCCCACTGGTCGCTTACCAGCATCCAGCTGAAGCTCATTAGTATTGGCGCCAGGATAGTCTCCCACTCCAGGATGACGATCTTTCAGTGTGCCGAGGTTGCGGTGCCTGAGAAGCTGTTCAGGTCGATACTGTCCCGAATCCACCGCCTGGGCAGGGCGTGCGCGAGAGCACCTGCCTTGAGCTCATGAACGCTGCAACGTCGCAATTCGGTGGTCGAAAACACGGGACAACTGTCGCCGGACGACGGGAAATCACGAGGCTTGGAGGCGACATGACAAGGTCGGGTGACGAGCTGGAGCCAAGCGGCAGTCAACCGTGCCCGAAAGGCCAGAATCGTGGTAGGATGTTGGCATTGGAGGCGGCATATGGGGAATATCGGTAAAGTATGGGCTTTGGAGGAGGCACATGATGGATGTCAGTGAAGAATCGCCAGAGTCTACCCGGTTTGCAGAGGATATAGTTGAAACGATACGAGAACCTCTGCTGGTTCTCGACAAGAACCGCCGTGTGTTGTCTGCAAATCCCGCTTTCTACCGTACTTTCCATGTTGACCCCAAGGAGACACAAGGAGTCCTGGTCTACGAACTCGGGAACGGCCAGTGGGACATCCCGAGGTTCAGGCAGTTGCTGGAGGAAATCCTGCCAGAGAGCACAACCATTGAGGACTTTGAGGTAGACCACGAGTTTCCCGAAATCGGGCACAGGACCGTGGTCCTGAACGCCCGGCGGCTCGACGATGGCAACAAGATTCTCTTGGCAATAGAGGACATCACCGAACGGAAGCGCGAGGAAGAGGAGCTTCAGCGGGTCAACGCCGAGCTGGAGGGCTTCGCGCACACCGTGTCGCACGACCTGAGGTCCCCCGTTACAATTATTGGCATAGCGACCGGACTCCTTGAGGACAGGCTGAAAGACCTTTCCGGCGGGGACGTCGACGAGGAGGCAGCCGAGCTGATCGACTCGATGAAGAGGAACGTCGAGAGGGCGAGCAGCCTCATCACAGACCTGCTGTCCCTCGCTCAGGTCGGCCTCGCACCAGAGAGTACAGAATTAGTGGACGTCAAAGCCGTGATCGGCTCCGTCATGGAGGAAGTCACACCACTACTGGAGGAAGAGGGAGCGGCCATAGAAGTCGGGGACGACATGGGCCGCATCATGGCCAACCCCACGCAAATACGCCAGGTCTTCGCTAATCTGATCAAGAATGCCCTGGAACACGCGCGCGGCGGACAGTTGGTAATAAAGGTTTCGTATCTCGGACAAGACACGGACGGGGCTCACCGTTACCTGACGCGGGACAACGGCTCGGGGATCCCGCCCGAGGATATGGACCTCCTGTTCGCCCCGTTCTTCAAGGGGGAGACCGGCGGCACCGGCATCGGGCTCGCCACCGTCGAGAGAATAGTGAACTTCTACGGTGGAACGGTAAGGGTCTACAACGACGCCGGAGCCTGCTTCGAGTTCACGGTCAACGACTATGCGGTTGACGGCTAGCGCCAACTGCCTGAATCGGATTTAAACAAGAGGTCGGAGTCGTTCAGCGACCAGGCGGTATCATCATCGACGGCGTCGAGAGCAAGGGTTCTATTCATCTCGGCCTCGAAGATGTGATTCCATTCATGTCCTCGATCGTCTGTTCTATAGAGATCGTCAGGCCTCCACAACCAGGCAGTCCGATCGCTTGTAGCAACCAGCACCGGGTTCCCTTGCCCTTCTCCCATGAAAAAAGTCTTTTCCCCCAATAGTTCCAGACTCCGTTCTATGAATAGTCCGAAAGTATTTAATCTACCCATAGAAGAAGAATAGTTGTTCGAAATATACTTGAGAAAGCTTGAAGTAGAGGGACAGCCCGAGCTAAACCCGGTGGAGTACCTGTGGGGCAACGCCAGGGCCACATATCTTGCCGACTACTCGCCCGACGACCTGGGAGATCTGTCAAGCCAGGTGAAGAGACACGCCCGTCGCGTGAGAGGACGTCCTGATCTGCCCCGTTCCTTCCTCAAACACTCAGGTCTTTTCTGATGCCTAAACTCTCAATGTATTATGCGAGATTCAATAGAACCTTTCTTTCTTATTGAAAACGAGTCTACTCGATAATCGATGTTGCCGTCCCGGGATGACAGCTGTCTCACATATTTTGATGAAGGCACTCGCCCCGTCATCACGGGGTCAGCGGGCTGCGCGGTTGCTATGCACGAGTCTATGACCTCTCGAAACCCGAGGTACTCGACGGCGAAGGCGAACCGAGCGGGAAGCGCCGCACTTTCTGTCACACGGGGCGCGTATAATTGGCACAGTGTCGCGCTCGAGTTGACGTGGACGAGGGCCTTGTCCGACCTGCCGTGGAGAGCGGCAAGGGCGGCAGGATGTCCCGACAGGAGAACGCTTGGACAGCGAAGGTTCGGGCACCGAAGCACGTTCATCGTGCGTGCCAGCGGGTGGAAGTGTCAGCCCTGATATCGCCCGGGCAAAGCTCCTTCTCTCCGACCGGTTCGGTTACGACGGTTTCCTGCCGGGGCAGGAGCAGGCGCTCGATTCCGTTTTCTCCGGCCGCAACCTGCTCGTGGTGATGCCGACGGGCAGCGGCAAATCGCTGATCTACCAGCTTCCCTCGCTCATGGGCGGCGGGCTCACCATCGTCGTCTCGCCCCTCATCTCGCTCATGAAGGACCAGGTGGACGAGCTCCAGCGGCTCGGCGTTCGGGCGACGGCCGTCAATTCAAGCCTCGGGCGCGACGAGCAGAGAGCAAGGATGGACGGCTGCGCGAGCGGCGCCTTCGAGATCCTCTACATCGCACCCGAGAGATGCAGGGACGCGGCTTTCCTCTCGATGCTCGAGCGGATCGAGGTCTTGCGCCTCGCGGTGGACGAGGCCCACTGCATCTCTGAATGGGGGCACGACTTCAGGCCGGACTACCGCCGGCTTAAGCAGTTCCGCGAGCAGATCGGCAGCCCTCCCACGAGTGCGCTTACGGCGACCGCCACGGCGATCGTCCAGCAGGACATCATCGAATCGCTGGGCCTCGAGCGCGACGACACCGACGTCCACGTGCACGGCTTCGACCGCCCGAACCTGGTCTTGAGCGTCGTCGTGGCCCTCAACGATGAGAAGAAGCTCGATTTCCTGGCCCGCTTTCTGAAGCAGAACGAGGGCGCGGGGATAATCTATGCCGGCACCCGAAAGAACACTGAAGAGATCGTCGCGGGATTGCGACATGTCGAGCCCTCGATGGTTGCCTACCATGCCGGCATGGAGCCCGAGCAGCGCAGCGCGGCGCAGGAGGCGTTCATGGGCGGGACGGCGAGGGTGGTGGCCGCCACCTCCGCGTTCGGGATGGGTATCGACAAGCGCGACGTCCGTTTCGTCGTGCACTATAACTACCCGGGCTCGGTGGAGCAGTACTACCAGGAGATAGGCCGCGCGGGGCGCGACGGGCTCGAGTCCGGGTGCGTGCTCCTGTACTCGTCGGCGGACCACGGCCTCCGCGAGTTCTTCATAGACATAAGCTATCCAAGCCGTCGGCAGGTCGAGAGCGTGTGGAACGCGCTCTGGGATACCGGGCAGAACCCCGTGTTGATGACTCATAAAGAGATCGCCGCCTTATGTGACGAGCGGTTGAGCGAGGGACAGGTCGGCACGGCCGTGCGCATGCTGGACAGGGCCGGGGTAGTAAGCGCCTTCGAGGGGGAGCCCAGGGTCGCCGTGACAACCGAGCGGCCCTACTCCGAGATCAGGCAGCTCATCCGGGGCCCGCAGCAGGTCGCCGTGCTGGAGGCGCTCGCCTCGTCGTTCGACCTCGAGGAGCCCGGGCGGTTCGAGGTGGGGTTAAACCGGCTTGCCTCCGACGCGGGCGTCGCGGCCGACCAGGTGCGCAGGGCGCTGGCGGCGCTGCGCGACAGGGGGATAGCCCGCTACGAGGCGCCTTTCAGGGGGCGGGGCGTCGAGAAGCTATCCGAAAGGCCCGTTGATTTCGACAATGTCCGCATCGACTGGAAGCGCCACGAGATGAAGCGGGGGCGAGAGGAGCAGAAGCTCCTGGCGATGGAACAGTATATCAACCACCCGGGGTGCAGGCGCGGCTACATACTCAGGTACTTCAGCGAGAAACAGGCGAGCCCGTGCGGCACATGCGACTACTGCCGGAAGGCCGGCGCCGGGCGACAGGCGAGCGGCAGCATCCTCGATCGCGAGCCGCGCGTGGCCCTCCCTGTCCTGGCGTGCGTCCGCTTCGGGCGGTTCCCGATCGGCAAGAACCGCACCGCCGACGTGGTGACGGGGTCGAAGAACAGGCAGCTGCTGGACTGGAAGCTCGATAGGAACCCCGCCTACGGGATGGTCGACCGGAAGCAGGCCTATGTCAGGGAAGTCATCGAACACATGATACTCGAGGGATATCTCGAGCCCTCCGGGGAGTCCGGTTTCCCGGTGCTCGGTCTGACCGGCCCTGGCCGAGAGGCGGCGATGACGATCACCAGGCAGCAGCTCGAAGAGCTGGCGGAGAGCGAGAGACGGAAAGCGGCTGACGCTAAGGCGACGCCGCGGGGAGTGCAAGGCTACCCCGCCCCCCGCGCCCGGAAAGACAGCGGTGCCGTCGTAACCCCGGACGCTGTCGTAGCGGCCAGGGTGCTCGAGTGCGTCGACGAGGTCCCGTTCCCGCTGGGTGTCACCAAGATGTCGGCGGTCCTGACAGGGACGAGAGCCGCGTGGATATCCGGGACCGGCATCAGCGAGCTGGGGGCATACGGGTCGGTGAACGCTACCCAGGAGCGTGTCCGCGATGTCGTCCGTTCGATGACGGACGGGCACTTCCTGGCGGTATCGGGAAGCCTCGAACGACCGACGCTGTGCCTCACAGACGAGGGTCGCAAGGAACTTGAGCGAAACCGTGAAGGCGGGCCCGCAACCGGTTAGCGACTAACATTTCTTGTGGAACACTTCTGGACCATGAAGGTTTTCCTGCCAGACGCTCGGCATCGACATCCTGACAACTACAGGCATGACGATGTGCCCCACAGGATCCTACAGTTGGCTGACTCCGGCAAGTCGGTTATTCAAGCCGTTTATCGACGCCACAGCTCGGCCGGGCGCTCGACGCCATCTTTGGGGCGGGCACCGAAAAGCTCTTCAGCCAGGAAGCGTTCCGTGCGGCAACCTCTCATTCCTCGAAGATATACGACTTCACCAGGCACATGGCCAGACACGGAATGGCAGAAGCAGCGTTCGTCTATGTCGCCTTATGTCGTTGCTTAGCCTGACTGACGAGGCGAGCTGTAAGGACCGGGCGGATCCTGCATCTGAAAACGACCTTACCCCGGCAAGAGAAACCAATCATGTGATTACGCCGTTGAGAAACCGGATATCATCCTTCAACCTGACGTTTTGTTGCATAGACCAGAATCGTTCGGGTCTGACCGTTCAGCTTGCGGCTGGTTTGTCCGCGGGCTCTTCGTCTTCCTCTTCCTTTGTCTTTGGGAGCCGCGGAAGGAACAGGCTCATCACGAAGCCCAGCAACCCGATGAGGCCGATCGTGAGCAGGGCAGTGAGCAAAGCCTTGTTTCGGGATTTCTGGTCGATGCCGACCATATTGCCGGCTAGCTCGTTTGCGATAGAAGGCGCGAGCTGCTTGTTCTCTTGCATCGCTTCCGCCTCGACCTTCGCGAACAGGGCCTTCGCCTGCTTGTCGCTTATCGTCTGGGCGTCTTTGTTCAGCGCCTGTTTGAACTCCTGCTTGTGTTTCGCGGTGACGTTTTTCTGAACGAGGGCGCTCCCGTTGAAAAGGCTGAGGGTCGTTGAGATAAGTACCGACATGAGGACCGCACCTGCGATGGCGGTCCCGAACGACCCGCCCAGGTTCGAGAAGGCGCGGTTGATGCCCGAAATCTCGCTCTGCTCTTTCGCGGGAGCGGTCGACTGGACCGTATTGAGCAACGGTGCGTTGGCAAGGCCGATGCCGATACCCATGATGATCCCGCCTGGTATGACCTGCCAGGCGGCCGGCTTGTCCGAGAGCAGCACCCATGTGAGGATCAGGCCAAGGGGTATCAGGGCCATGCCGACCATTATGAGGGTCTTCGGCGAGAACTTCTTAGTGAGCTTCCCGGTGAGCTGTGAGAACAGTATGAGGAAAACCGTCAGCGGGAATATCGCGACCCCGCAGAGAATAGGACTGAGGCCGAGGGATATCTGCAGGAAGACAGGAACGATGAAAAGCATGCCGGCCTGCATGAACATGAGCATCAGTATGACCGGCAGGCCCACGGCGACCGCCCTGCTCTTGAACAGCGAGAGTTCGATCAGGGGCTCCTTGCCCGTGCGTGATTTGTGCCTCTGCCACAGCACGAACAGCGCCAGCACGACGATGCCGGCGATGACGAACGGGATGACCGGGGAGATGCCACCGGCGTGGATGATGACCTTGTTGCCGATCGTGACCGGTACTCGCGCGTGCACCCAGCCATAAGCGCTCGCCTGAAGCACTCCGAGCACTACCAGGGTCAGCCCCACTGCGGAAAGCACCGCACCCACGCCGTCCAGCTTGGGCTTGTTCTCGACCGCCGGGGCCTTGCCCATTTTGTGCATCATCGAGAGGACCACGAGGACCACGATCACTTCGGAGACGAAGGACAGGCGCCACGTCCAGGGGCCGAGCGTGGCCCAGAAACCCATCAGCAGTGGTCCCATGGCGGCGCCGCCCGCCGCCGCGGAGCCGATTATGGCGTAGCCCTTCAGCCTGTCCTTGCCCGGGGGCAGGATCGTCCCGACCAGCGCGAATATTGCGGGTATCATCAGCGCGGAGCCGACGCCCTCGAGGAGAGACCAGCCGAAGGTCATCATGCCCAGGTTCACACTGAGGGCGGTGATCAGGGCGCCCACGCCGTACATGGTCACGCCGATCTCGAACGTCCGATTGCGCCCCCAGATATCGCCAAGCTTGCTTCCGGTGATCATGCAGGCCGCCATGACCAGCGAATAGATGGTGAGTGCCGCCTGTACCCCCGAAATAGTGGTGTGGAGGTTGATAACGACCTTGGATACGGCGACATTCATCGCCGTCGTATCGTACGCGTTGATGAACTGGGCCAGCGCCAGCGGCAGAAGCAGGTGAATCGGCTTTATCGGTGAGGCGCCACCAGCGGGACCCTGTTGTCCAGTTTTCGCGGAGTCTTGTCCCTGTGCTGCCATGGATTCTCTTTCCCGTGTTCGTTACACAGATATTCCCCATATGCATCCCCAAACGCCGTGATTTTCCACGAACCGCTCCCTTCAGGCGAAGGGACCACACAGACTACCTCCAGGATATCCTTGACGCGATTGACGACATCCGCGCCTTCACCGAGGGTCGCGCCCATAATCTTCTGTAGTAACATTGTCCGTGGACGCGACAGACAACCGACGCATGAAAGCGAGAGGATGAGTTCAACCCCGGCTGGCGCTATCAAGCGGAGCACCTTGCGGAGGCTCGCGGGCGTCACTTCGTTCGGGCGTGGAGAGGACTACAACGCCCGCGGGCGTGTCCACTCGCTCGCGGAGTACGAGGGTAAGATCACAGCGAGGGTGGTCGGCAATGACGTCTACCGTGTGAAGCTATATGCTGCAGACGATTTGCTGGAGTACTCCTGCTCCTGCCCGGTGGGCTCCGAGGGAGATTTCTGCAAGCACTGCGTCGCGGTCGGGCTGGCGTGGCTGGACGAGACAACCGCCGGGGGCTCAGAGTCCGCCTCGGGGGAGAAGCCCGTGACCATGGATGAGGTCAGGGCTTATCTCGTCGAGCAGGACAGGGAGAGACTCGCTGACATGCTGGTGCGGCAGGCCATGGAGGACGAGTCCCTGCGCCGCCGGCTCATGGTCGAGGCGGCCGGGGGACAAGACCCCGGCACCACCCTCGCTACTTACCGCAACGCTCTGCGGGGGGCTATCGAGATCGACGAGTTCGTCTCGTACCACGAGGTCTACGACTACACGCGAGGGATCGACGAATGCGTCGGCATGCTCCAGGAGCTCCTGGGGAGTGGGCACCCCGCCGAGGTCATTGAGCTCTGCGAGTACGCGCTCGAACTGCTCGAGGACGCCATTGGCTCGGTGGACGACTCCGGCGGGCAGCTCGGCTACTACTCGGAAAAGATCCAGGAGCTCCATCACGCGGCGTGCAAGAAGGCAAGGCCCGACCCCGTGGAGCTCGCGGAGCGGCTAATCGATTGGGAGCTGTCTTCCGAATGGGACACCTTCCACGGCGCGGCGGAGACGTACGCCGACGTCCTCGGCAAGAAAGGACTCGCGACCTACAGGGAACTCGCGGAGCAGGAGTGGGAGCGCGTTCCGGCCCTCGGGCCTGGTGACGACAGGGTCGACGGGTACGATCGAAAGCGGTTCGGGATAACCCGCATCATGGAAGGCCTGGCGCGACAGGCGGGCGGCATCGAAGAACTGGTCGAAGTCAAGAAGCGGGACCTCACGTCGCAGTACGCGTTCCTCCAGATCGCGGACATCTACAGGCAGGCCGGCAGGCACGACCAGGCGATCGAATGGGCCGAGAGAGGGCTCGCCGCCTTCCCGGGGAGGCCCGACTCTGACTTGAGCGAGTTCCTCGCCGTGGAGTACCACAGATGCGAGCGCCACGACGAGGCGATGGCGCTCGTCTGGGCCCGTTTCGAAAACATGCCGGATCTCGACAGGTATCAGAACCTGAAAAAGCACGCGGATCTTACCGGGAAGTGGCCGGCCTGGCGCAAGAAGGCGCTCGCCCGTATGAGAAAGAGCATCGCTGATGAGAAGCGTGAGGCGCAAGCGAGTCGATGGAGCCGCCGGCGGGCGGACAACTCCCGGCTGGTGCAGGTCTTTCTCTGGGAGAAAGACGTCGAGGCCGCGTGGCGAGAGGCCCGCGAGGGCGGGTGCTCGGACGACCTGTGGATGAAGATGGCCGTCCTGCGCGAACCGGAGCACCCGGAGGACTCGCTCGAGGTCTATCGAGCGCAGGTCGAGCCGCTGGTAAACCAGAAGAACAACGATTCGTACAGGGACGCCGTGGAGTTGCTCCGGAAGGTACGCGGCATCATGAAACGGCTGGATCAGGAGTCGGAATTCGCGCAGTACGTGGAGTCGGTACGCGCGGCCCACAGGCGGAAGCGCAACCTGATGAAGCTGCTCGACGCGGAGAAATGGGCATAAGCGCCGGCGTTGGGAAGGGGGTTCCAATAACATGACATCTCCGCGAGGCTGGGGTCGCGCACCGGGCGGGCCTATTCCAAAGGCCGTGCAAGATGAGCTGCGCAGGCGGTTGGAGAAACACGTTAGCGCGAAGTGGAATGAGCGATGCCGGGAGGTCAAAGTACGTTTCCGCGGTGCTTTCGCATATGTCGACGCTTTTCCACTGGAGCGCCAGTACATTCCAGGGACGACCGCGGAGCGCCGCGCCCTCATTGACGCGACCCCGACACGCCTGTGCCGGCTCGGGTACCTGGGTAACGCCGACCTGTGGGAATACGCGTTCTTCAAGTACAGTGACGCAAAGTACCAGCTCTCCGTCGTCGCGTCGGGTTCGTTCGAGGCGACGCCCGAGGAGGCATTCGACTGTTCAGCCGTCGTGTATCTGCAGTGGTAGTCGCAGGAAGAAGGAGGCGGCATTGCGTGGTCCCATAGCGCCTATCTTCTCACATCCTGCTGTTGGTATAGCCGAGCGCCACTAAAGCCTCGAACTTCTCGGCAACGATAGTCTCGACCGAGTAGGCCTTCAGAATCGGTTGAGGAAAATCGAGAATCGTAGGGAACGCCATGGCTACCGCCTGTGGAAAAATAGCATCTCCGAATCCGATGTCAATCCGCACGTCCACACGCGCAGTCCCGAGCCGTGCTCGGAGGTGCACTCGCAGCCCCTGGAACTCAGCGACACCTCGCATTTCTTCGACATTTATACAACTGCTGTCAAAATCGATCCCATCCGGCTCGACGGAGATTGCGCAGATCTCCTGGAGCACAGAAACGATTCGCTGCGGGGCATTGTCGCCATAACCCATCAGGTCGATATCCCTGGTCGGGCGGTAAGCCTCGTTGAGCAACGTGCCGATCAGCAGTGCTCCCTTGAGGATGAATTGATCTGCATAGGGGCTCGCAGAAAGCAGTAAAGAAAGCGCTCTGTGGCGTACCTCGTAAGTACGAGGTTGAAATCCTCAGCCCTTGCCCTGCTCACGTTCAGCAGGCGTCTGCGGACGGACGCTTCCAGGTTGATCGGCTTCTTCTTGCTCAAGTAATCGACTCCAGGTACGGTTTCATGACGTTTGAGACGCGGCAGACCTTAGCATAGCGCCAGATGTCGTCGACCGAGGCCCTGTGTTGGGCCCTGCTTTCGGCGAGCGCTTCGACCGCGACATCGATGCCGATCTTGTTTCGGTACTTGAAACAGTCGGCTACGGTCTTGGCGAGGGAGAATACCCTGACATTTACTCCCTCGATTTCGTGGCTCTCGACTCCTTCGGTAAACGCCTTGCCCGAGAAGCGCACCACCTTGACAGGAATTTCCACTCGAGGGAGCGCGGCCTTTCTGTCTATCGCCAGCCAGACTTCTCTTGGAAGCTGACTGCCGATGCCATGGTAGTTCAGAGCCGAGAGCAGGCAGACGACCCCCCCTGGCACAAGCTTGGCGGCAAGGGCCAGGGTGTGACGGGTGGTCACTTCCGAGTCGGCAGCGATGTATGTGCCACGGGCGACTCGCATGAGCAGACCCTTCTCGGAAAGGCGCCTTAGATACTCCGGGTGAAACCCCTGCCGTCTGGCATCCCTTGCGCGTACGATGCCCTTACCGCGCACGATTTCAAGCAGCGCTGCTTCTTGCTAAACATGTCATCTAGCCTTGTCGACAATAACTCGCGGTAAGCTTTTCTGTCCTCCTCTTTCGACATGCTCTATATCGTCTTCAAACCCCTCTACTTTCTTTTTGTCGAAGATTTTTCTAATGTAGATTTCCCCAGCCAAACTGACCATGATCTGGATTCATGTTTACGAGCATCGGCCAAAACCCCTGAATCCAACCCCCAAAGTAGCCCATAGACATCAAGTTCGCAATCCTGTTAGCTGATCGTCGGCGGTTGCGGATCAAAGGGACTGTTTTCAGCTGCCCTGTGATGATTCAGCCGAGCCTGAAGCGAGCTCCGTCATTCTCCGGCTTGTTTCGCTCTTGTCCCGGGCGTCAGGTAGCCCAGGCGGCGAACGCGATGATGTTGAAGACGGTCACGTACCTGTCGGCGAACC
>JBBQKJ010000050.1:0-19994 GCA_038326775.1 Candidatus Geothermincolia bacterium | reverse complement strand
ACGAGAGATCAAGGCGCTTCTCCGTGAGTGGGAGCGCGGAACCGAGGCAATCGTTTTAGGCGACAGGAAGCGGAAAAGCTGATCGCTCAAGCCCGTGAGATAATTGCGCAGAAAGCCGTTCGCGATGCGCGGAATGGGAGTCAGGGCTTGCGGTCCCTATTGACTAAACGCAATGTTGGCTTTTGTTCTACTGCAATCTCGGTGGCATCCGGCTTCTCTGCCACACCTGGCTGATAACTTGGTAGCAAGACCGACAGCAGGCCTCGCATTTGAGCCTCGTTATCCTTCACCGCCGCCTCTATTAACGCATCAACCTGCTTGTCGAAATCCTGCGGCAGCTCATAGTCATGCGACACCCTGTTGATCTTCGGGTGCGCCGTTGGGAGCGTCTCCTCGACCTGGTACAGCAGGGTTTCGTGCAGTTTCTCTCCGGGGCGAAGCCCTGTTACTCGGATCTCTATGTCTTCGCCTCCGCCCAGCAGTCGCACCATCTGATCGGCGAGGTCGATGATGCGCACCGGCTCTCCCATGTCCAGGATGAAGACGTCTCCGCCCTCGGTGAAGGCGCCCGCCTGGATGACCAGCTGCGCGGCTTCCTCTATGGTCATGAAGTAACGCTCTATATCCGGGTGGGTGACCAGCACCGGCCCGCCGTCCTCTATCTGCTTCTGGAAGATGGGCACCACGCTTCCCCGGGAGCCCAGCACGTTGCCGAATCGTACCGCGGCGAACAGGGTGCCGTTCTGAGCGTCGAGGCTCTTCATGAGCAGCTCCGCCGCCCGCTTGGTGGCCCCCATCACGCTCGCCGGCTGCACGGCCTTGTCGGTCGATATCAGGATGAACCGCTCGACGCCGTTCGCTATCGCCTGCTGTGCCACGTTGCGCGTGCCCATGATGTTGTTCTTGACCGCCTCGGAGGGGTGCAACTCCATCATGGGGACGTGCTTGAGGGCGGCGCTGTGGAACACCACGCGCGGCTGGAACCTCTTGAAGACTGAGGCGAGCCGCTCGGCATCGCGTATGTCGGCGACAACTACCTCCGTGGGGCACACAGAAGCATGGCGCGCCATCTCAAGCTCCATCTCGTAGAGGCTTGTCTCGTCGTTGTCCAGAAGGATGAGCCGTCCCGGGCCCACGCCGCAAAGCTGGCGGGCAAGCTCGGACCCGATAGACCCGCCGGCGCCGGTTATCAAGACCACTTTGTCCTCAACATAGGCGGAGATGGAGGCGAGGTCAGTTGCGACCGGCTCGCGGCCAAGGAGGTCCTCGAGCCTCAGCTCGCGCACCGCCGCGACCCCCACCTCGCCCGCCATCGCCATGTAGATGCTGGGCAGCACCTTGATCCTGGCCTCGGTTTCCTCGCAGAACGGGAGTATCTCGCGTATTCTCTCGCCTGCTGCCGATGGAATAATCAAGAATATTTCTTCTACCTCGTATTCTCGCGCGACGCGCGGTATGGCGGCGCTGTTTCCCAGGACGGGCACACCGTGGAGCACCAGGTTTTGCTTTGCCGGGTCGTCGTCGATGAAGCCGACGGGGTGCAGGTCGTACTCAGGGTGGCGCAGCATGTCTCGGGCCACCATCTCGCCCGCCTCGCCCGCCCCGACGAGCAGGACGTTTGTGTGCCCCCCGTCGGCTTTGGCGAGCTTCCAGTCGCTCAGCAGGCGGAACTGCAGCCGGACGAACGCCATTGTGAACAGGGCGAGCACTCCACCTATAACCGCTACGGAGATCGGCACGTACTTCCTCGCGCCGGGGATGGCCAGGAAAGCGAGGAACAGCACGGCCGTGGCCATGGTCGCCGACGAGGAAAGGTTGACGAGCTCGTCGAAGCTCGCGTATTTCCAGCGCCCGGCGTACATCCGCATCAGGAAGTTGGCGATGAGGTACAGCACGATGATGGCGGGGAGAACCAGGAGGAAGTTGGCGAGATAAGGTGAGGGGATGACAAACTCGAAGCGGACGGAGATCGCCACCATGAAGCTCAGGGCGACCACGACCGCGTCCGCCAGTATCTTTAACCATGCCCTGTGCGAGACAAGGCCTTTGAGTCGCCGCATTTGTCTTTCTCCCCGGCGCGCGAGCAATGCGCGAGCGCCATGCCGCACCGACTGCGTGTTGCACTGGAAAGTTTATCCTTTTGGCAAGCATGTGGCAATAACTCGAGTAGTAGTAGAATGCGGGCGTTGGCAATGTTGCCCGGAGGATGCCGGGTAAAGTCTTTCGAGGAGAGGGGGGAGCATGGCCAGGGGCAAGGCGGACGAGGCAAAGGGCAAAGCCGAAGGCACCGCGATGTTTCGAAACTGGTGGGCCGTGGCGTTGAGGGGGCTGGTGATGGTGGTGTTCGGCATCCTGGCGCTCTCGTGGCCTGACAAGACCGGCACTGTTCTGCTGAAGATATTCGGGATAATCATCCTCGTCTACGGGGTCGTCATGCTCATCGAAGCTCTTCTGGCCCGGCGCGGAGAGGAGCAGTCCTCGATCTGGCCCCTGGTGGGTGCGATCGTTGCCATCGCCGCCGGCGTGATAACACTGGCCTGGCCCTCGGCCACCGACCTGGTCGTTCTCTACATAGTCGCTATCTGGGCCATCGTGTCCGGGGTCATCGAGGTCGCCGCCGCCTTCTCTTTCCCGGTGCGCGACTGGGCCGCCTGGCTCCTTGCCGCGGGCGGGCTCGTCTCGATAGTAGTCGGCATCCTGCTCATCTCGTTCCCCGGCGACGGCATCGTCGGCCTGGCCTGGCTTATCGGGCTCTACGCGCTGTTCATCGGCCTGCTGCACGTGGTCATCGGCTTCAAGATGCGCACCTTCAAGGTTGCGGCTTAGGCTTATAATGTTCATGAAGCGCGTTAAAGGAGGGGTTCTCTTTCAATATCTTACGAACACCCACCCGCCAGCCCGTTGACTTCACAGAGAGCGTTTGCTAGATTGTTAAATGTAGCAACAAATGTAGCTACAGAGAGGAGAACAAGGCAATGGTGACAGCAGGCGTCAGAGAGCTGAAAAACAAGACTTCGGAGATCCTGCGGATGGCGAGGAAGAAAGGGTCGGTGATCGTCACCAGCAACGGTAAGGCGATAGCGGCCATCATACCGCTGGACGAAGAGGGGGTAGAAGACTTCCTCATCGCTCACAACCCGAAGATACAGGCCGCCATGTCGAGGGGTCTCAAGGACATCAAAGCGGAAAGAACCTACACGGCAGAAGAGTTGCTCGAGGAGCTCGACGAAGAAGAACGGTCGGTAGGGTAGTTGGCGCTACCTAAAAGGATCGATTTTACTGACGAGGGAAGGAAGAGCCTGGGAAAATTCTCGTACGAAGTGCGCAGGAGTGTTCTCAAGAAAATTACAGAGTACAATCAGAAGCCGGACTTGATTGCCGCACACATCAAGCAGCTTACTGACACGAACCCCCCGAGGACCAGGTTGAAGATAGGAAGAGACCACAGATGTATCGGATCAACTGCAGGCGACACGCCCTACCTCAGTGTCATCATAGACAGGAAGGACCTCTAGCGACCCGCGGCGCCGGCACGGACACCATCGGCGGCAGCGAATAATTCATGTTGGGGTCAGGCACCATGACATGAATTTGCATCTTGAGATCTTAGAACCCTGCCAGAAATTCATGTCATGGTGCCTGACCCCAGCATGACGGCCTGCAAAGAAGGGGAAGGGGTTGACCGAGGTCGGACCCTTCATGTTGAAGCGTACGCCGGGATAGAAGATGCCACGCGGTCGGGATAGGAAAGCTGTCCTTTGACAAAGGAACTCCGACGGAATCGGAGTCCTTCGTCAGCACCCTGTCACAATGCAAGTCCAGCATGATGGACATGCGTGTTAAACAGCCGGGCAGGGCGCCGGCTCCAGGCTTCTTCCAGGTTCGAACTCGACCGGGAAATCAACGTCACCGTCAGCCATGGATTCACCACGAGCGATTGAGCCGAAAAGCCGGAACTTGCGGGCACCGTGCCGTTCGGCGATTGCTCGGAACTCGTCTGTTTTGTTATCGATGGACTCTTTGCCGGTCATGGTCACATCTCCGCGGTGCCTCGATCTTCAACGTTGGTATTACCAGGGTCTGCCGACAGAATGATGACTGATCGGACTATCGCATCGACGAGGTCTCGAGTCTCGCGCGACTTACCGGCTTTCTCCGTCACGCGTGCCATGTGATATCTTCACCCTGGCGGCTGTAGATCATGTAGCATCGGTTTGTCGGGACTACCGGGGGACGCAGGAATGAGCCTGGCTCGGCAGGAACAACGGCCTCGCCTGACCGCAATCTCGAGGGCGGCGATCATCTGTTCGGCGAGGGCAGCCATGGCTCTCTCGCCTTCCTCCGTCCTTGCGGCGTGGGCCAGGACGTTCTGCAGGCGCGGGGTCAAACGCGGGCGAAAGGCGCTCGCGGGACGCTCGGCTCCGCTGAGGGCGCTGGCGGGCTCCGCGGCCCCCTTCTCGAGGCTCGACCTCGATATCGGGGGAAAGCTCATCACCGTCGAAGTGGTTCCCTGGCTCGCCTGGTTCCGGTCTTCGATCTACTGGCGGGCCCTCTCCTCAAGCGACCTGCTCGACCTGTCACGCCGATTCTCGAGCAAGGTGAGGCTCAGGGTCATCGCCCCTTCCGGGCTGCCCTTGCCCGTGGCACCTTACCCCGGGGTCGCCTCTCTGGCGACCGGCGATGTCCTCGAGTGGTTGACAGGAAGGTATCTTTAGCCTGGCGCCTGCCAAAGGACCCGTACCGACACCCCGGGTCGAGAATCAAAACTAATCGGAACGGATGTCCAACTCCTCTCTGATGCGGCTGAAGTCGTAGGCGGGCTGACCTTTGAGGGCCGCATGCCCCGCGGAGTTCTCCATCGTCTTCAAGACCTCGTTGACCTTTCGGCGACCGGTCTTCGTCCGCGCGGCCTGTCTTGGCGTCTTGCCGTCGAGCGCCGGGAGGGAGGTGTCCGGCCATTGCGAGTAATGCTCATCGAGGTAGGACATGACGGCTTCCCTGGCGGCCTCGGGGCTGATGCCGCCGCCCGGGCTCTCCGCTCCGGCCCGGAGCCTCACCTCTTTCGCATCCTCTAACAGCGGCTCCTGGTCCTCGATCGTGTCCACTTTGTGGCGGACGTTCTCGCCAAGCATTTCGGCGAGCCTGGCCTTGCCGAACGCCAGGCGCTTCAGGGAGTGCGCCTCGAGGGTCAGGTTTCCGGCGCGGAGTGACAGCAGGCCGAAGATCCTCACGGGACCCTCTTCGCCGGCACCGGCCTCCCTCGGCCCCGCCATTTCCTCCACCGAAGACATCGCCGGGCCGACGTGCTCCCCCGCGCGCAGTTCTTTCTCAAGCCCGGGGCTCATGTACCAGGCAAAGGCCCTGCCCTTCGTACCCGCATCGGGCTCTTCCTCGATACAGGGGTCGGCCTCGAGCGCACGCACGGTCGCGTCCGCGTCCGTGACCTCGTAGCGCGCCACGCACCGGCAGTACCGGTCACCCTCCGAGGTGACGAGAGTCGGCATCGGCTGCCGGAGCATCTTGTCGATCTTCCCGCGGACGTACCCGGCCACCAGGAACCCCTTGCGCTCGAGGAACTCGTCGACATCACCAACCTGGCCACCTTTGACAGCCTCGCGCGTCTTGCGCTTCACGTACTTCTCCACGCTGCCACGCTCAACCATGGGGATGGGGAAGACGTCGCCCGTGACCACGTAATGGTCTTCCATGGGCCCTACCCGGCAGCCCATGAGGTCCCACTTCGCCAGGCTCCTCGTCGCCGTCTTCTCCCGGACCTCGAATACGCCACCCCTGAAGATGTCCCTGAGCCTCATCCCCTCTTCGGGGTACACCTCGAGCGCCTCGTAGACGGAGAACTTGCCTTCGATCGACGCCTTCAGTAAAAGCAGTTGGTCGGCAGTGAGCTTCTCTGAGCGTACCCTGGCGAACTCCTCGCCGAGGGTCCTACCCTCGGACCCGCGTCTCCCGAACAGCAGCCAGTCTATGAAAACCGACTGGAGCCGCACCGGCTCATCGTCGCCGGAATCGAACGCCCCTGCCAGTCGGAGGATGCCGGTGAACTCTCCAAGCGCGGATTCAACCTCGGCGCGATGCCTGGAATGCGCGAATGAAACGGCCTTATCGATGAGGCCCGTGTCCCCGGGGTCCGCGTCGACCGACCCGGCCTCAACTTCCGCCGCCGCGGCTTCCCTCACCGCCGGCAGGCAGCACTTCTTGAACTTATTCCCGCTGCCGCAGGGGCAGGGCTCGTTCCTGCCGACCCTCAGCCACTCGGATGGCGGGCTCTCGGGCGCCTCGACCTCGGCTGACAGTTCGTCGACCTCGTCGGAGAGAGCCTGCTCGCGCATCAGCGTGATGGTCATCCGGTCCAGCCTCATCTCCGGTTCCAGCGGAGCGCAGCACAGGTCGTAGATGTCCTCAAGCGCGCGGTGCTCGGCCCGGTCGTCATCAAACGGCTCGAAGGCCCCAAGCAACTTGCGGGTTCCTTCCGCGGTCTCCGGCTCGATGGCGCGCCCGTACTTCCCAAGCGCCCGTTCCACCTCCCGGGCAGCCTCGGCCATGCCGGTCCGCATGAGCGACAGGGTCAGAAACCTGAACATGTCGTCGAATTCCTCATCGCCGGGGTCGAGCGCGCGGAGTGTCTCGTACAGGAACTCCAGGTTGCCCTGCTCTCGCCAGCGGAACCCAAGGACCTCGGCAGCGTTGAGCCTGACCTCCCCCTGCTCGGGGTCGAGTACGGTCTCCTTCATTCGGGCGGCGACGAGTTCGGGGTAGTCATCGGCCAGCTTGACCAGGGTAAGGACCGCTTCGTGCAGGTCGCTGTCGATTGCCATCTCCAGTCCCTGGACCATGGCCTCGACAGCCTCCGGGGGCCTCAACACACCGAGCAGGCGCGCCATCAACACCCAGGAGTCAGGGGGTTCTTCCTCGAGCCCGACCAGGTCGGCGCACATATTCGCCATCACCGGGCCGACGTCTTCCGGCCTCTTCATGATCTCCTCGACGAGGTCAGGGTCGAGGTAGCCCTCAGCCGCGGACACGTCCTGGACCAGGAAGTGCTTCACGAGGTGGGAGCCGACGACCCCGAGGTAGGGCCAGGCCGTAGCCATCTCGGGCTGGGTTATCAGGGTTTCGCGGATGAACGAGAAGTTCTCATTATCGAGCATCCGCTCGAATTCCTCGGACTGGACGTGCACCCTGCTTTTCTCCGCGGCCAGTGCCATGTAGCCGACCACCTCGGGGATGTGATCCTGGTCATCCGGTTGCATGAACGCGCAGTTCACGAACAGGTCGGGCACCACCGGGTGACGGTCCGCATGCTGTAACACGAGCCGCCGGGCCTTCGCGGGGCTTATCCGGCCATCGCTCAGGGCCTCCATCGCACACATCGACAGGAGGAAAGACGGGCCGATCGATCTCGGCAGCATCCGCTCGAGCCTCTCGCCCGCCTCCATGAGGGTGATCTTCCCTGCGTTATACTCATCCATCACAGACTGGACGAGGTCCAGCTCATCTTTGTCGTCCCGCAAATCGTCCTCCTTCCCGCGATATCACGGTCGCCCCAATCTGATACGCCCGACCCCGGCCGGCGGGGGAAGCCTCGCCGGGTGCTCCCTGCTGCGCCAGGTCAGATACCTGCCAATCCTCTTCCTCCTCTTATCATGACTCAAGTCGTAGCTGTTGCTCAAGACGAACTTATCGAGGGACGTGAAGTGCGCCTCTATGAAGGAGGCCACGCCGTTCTGTTTCTGGGAATGAGAGGTTGTCCATGATGAGAAAGACCCGGGTCTCGGGCGGGCAACAGGCGCGCAGCCTTTCCCGTTTCTTCTTGCTCAATTAGCGATAGACAGGTGCGATGTTTACTCATGACCGTTATTATTACTCGTGGTTGAACGCGACGGGACAGAATCGAGACAGCGCGATGACGGATTGGCTGACTATCGAAGAAGCGGCGGAGCACCTTAAAAAGGCCTCTCGACGCTTCACAGGCCGGCCCGGACGGGAAGAAGCACGGCGACCCTGCGTACATGCCGGGTCCCCCGAGCAGTACGGGAGTCGCGGGGAGGTGTTGAGACGTGGAAGAGTTGAAGGCCGAGCACTTCGAGTGTATCAAGGAGGAGAACTCAGAGGAGGAAAGCGAGAGACAATGGGAAAGATCCGGTATCGTGTTCGAAACGTATTACCAGTCCTTGCTGGACCGGGGGCTCAAAGAAATCACCGCCGCGAACCGCCACGACAGAGTCGCTTTTTTCGTAA
The DNA here is from genome assembly GCA_038326775.1 of Candidatus Geothermincolia bacterium. GTDB lineage: Bacteria > Actinomycetota > Geothermincolia > Fen-727 > Anoxymicrobiaceae > DYIU01. Next base: position 11,738 of record JBBQKJ010000050.1, on the reverse strand, counting down.
TGGACTACCTGTTCGTCTACGACGATGCCCTGGAGAGCATCCTGGAGGTCGACGGTGACACCATAAGGACGTACCTGGGCAACTGGTATATCAGGAAGTTCTGGGTCCTCAAGCTGTCCGATATCAACGCCTCCCTTGCAGCCATCTCCGATTTCTTCAAGTTCCTCGAAAAGCAGGGGCTCGTCGACAAGGAGCAACTTGGCAACATACAGGAAGCATGCAGGGACAAGGCCTGGTTTCAGATGCGTCTTGAGACGTACTTCAAGGCGGACGGAGAGGCCTTCCAGCGCTGGATAGAGGAATATAACTACGATTGGTGCTGATAATTGATTTCTACGGGTACTCCCAAAGCAGTGTTTGCCATATCGTCATGATAGTCGGACCTCGTTACCGTTTGGGTAGCGCCCATATAGTGTTGTAAATTCCCCCAGGGGCGATGCCGCCGTTTTGACCAGGCGGGCTGAGGACCTGAAGGAGGTGCTGGAAATCATTGAGACCGGCAACGACAGTGAGAAGCCGATGTTCATGATCACCAACGATCGCGAGATAAGCGCCAGGGACGCCCTCATCGCTTATTCCCGGCGCTGGAGGATGATAACTCGCTTGAACCTATCCGAACGTGAGCGTTTCCTGGTGGGGCGGCAGGCGTCTGGCCTTTAAGTGCAGCGGAGGAAATAGCATGCTTTTCTCGTGATAATCGCTATTTCATGTTTCATTATATGATATAGTTTCAGCGTAGGCTGAAACATTACAATATGGTGAAACAAGAATGCGGGAATCAGAGGTCCGAGAAAGCATAGTCGCCGAGCTGAAGAGGATTTTCTTCGAGATAGGCTTTCTGGAAATAGAAGATATCTCGGAGGATACTTCAAGCGGCAGATACCCTGGCGACGAGAAGCCCTCACCGGCTCCCGACCTGAAGATGAAGGTCAAGAGGAGATCCGGCAAGTCCTTCGATCTATTCCTGGAGGTCAAGACAACGGCCCCTCCCCGCGTTGTCCGCGCTTCCATAGCGCAATTGACAGATGCCGCAGGTGGGAGGAAGCCAGTCACCTACACTATCATCTGCTCACCCTTCCTGTCAGAGGCCTCAAGGGATATATGCCGCGAGAGTAACGTGGGTTTCATCGATCTGGCGGGGAATTCATATCTTAACTTCGATAACGTATTCGTAAAGACATCCGGGTATCCCAACCGTTACCCCAACACCCGGCCGCTAAAGATGTTATGGTCCGATAAGTCGACCAGGGCTCTCAGGGTTCTTCTGTGCAATCCGGGGAGGGAATGGTTTGTCAAGGAACTGGCCGAAGAGGCAGGAGTAAGCCTCGGACACACCTCGAACGTCAAGCGTTATCTACTCGATTACGATTATGCCGAGGAGGTCCCAGGCGGCAAGAAAAACAAGTTTCGTCTGGATAAACCGGAAAAGCTGATGAATGATTGGGCAGAGGAATACAGCTACACAAAAAGTAAATCTTATCTCTACTATACCTTCGAGAACGTCCGCATGCTCGAAAAGAAACTGGCCAACTTCTGCGACAACGCCGGTTTTGACTATGCTTACACGTTGACCTCGGCTGACGCGCGGTTAACGCGTTTCCTCAGAGGATCGGAGCAAGCCTTCATTTATGTCGATAAGCCTCTGGAACAGGCCGCACCCTGCTTCGGCCTGAAGGAGGCGGATCCAACGGTCGAGAAGCCCTTGGACCTGAAGGAGGTCGATTCGGGAGGAAATGTAACTGTCCTTGTCCCCTATGACAAGGGGGTGTTCTACGGGAGCCGCAAAGCGGAAGGGGTCAAGATCGTATCTGATATCCAGCTCTACCTTGACCTGCGGAGCTTTAAACAGCGGGGGAAGGATGCGGCGGAATTTCTGCTCGACAGAAGGATCAGGCCTGCATGGCAGATGTAAACGATTACGATGACGCGGCAGTAGGAGCTTGCTTTTCCGTTCTGCTCGAGTTCTTCACGATCCTCGGGGAATACAGGGAATCCTTGGTGCTGGTCGGAGGTTGGACCGCCGCCATGATCATATCTGAGCCAGAAGAGAAGCATATAGGAACCACCGATATCGATGTGATAGTGGATTTCCGTCAAATACCCGATACGGCTTATGAGACGATCCTCAGACTCTTAAACGACAGAGGATACAGACAGGATGAGCATATACAGCATAGGTTTCTCCGCGAGCTGGACGACGGCAGAGAGGTAGCGATAGATTTCCTGGCAGGGGAATATGGCGGAACAGGCCGGTCCCGCAGACACCAGAGAGTCCAGGATGTCAAGGCCAGAAAAGCAAGGGGTGGGGACCTCGTTTTCGACAATTGCGTGAATCTGACCTTGCGGGGTGAACTATCATCAAGAATTACCCTGGGGGCAGTGAGGGACTAATACGGGAATTCGAGCCCCTCCTCGATAATATCCTGGTCTTGGAAGGCCTTGGAAAGATAAGGATCAAATTCAACCATATCGATGGTTTGGGTCCAACCGCATATGCTGATTTCATGCTCATCGATGATAAAGATGGAAGAGAAAAGCTGCGAAGAGACGCGTTCATGAGGGTCAATGCCCTGCTGGATGCCCTGGGTATACAACCCTACAAAGGGGAATAGGTATGCCGCGACGGCCAGGCCGTGCCGGCCGCTATTGCATTTCTGAGGTTTGTTAACTGCAATTCAGCATGCCTCCCGGTGGTGACCGCGTTCGTGGTTACAGTGCAGCCGATGGAAAGGGGATTATGCAAGAGAAGCAAAGGCAATAATGAGAAGAAACGGTGGAACGAAGAAGCCCTTCCCGGCGTTGTTTGTCGCAACGGTGCCCGCCTGCGCGCGATGAATCGAATAATCGGTCGCCCTCCACGTGTTCCCTGTCGCGTGTTAACATGAAAAAACCCAAGGGGGGTGTAGGATGAAACGCTCGATTCTGATTGTCCTGGCGCTGTGCCTGGTGATCGCCCTCGCCGCGGGCTGTGGAAGCTCCAGGACCGCGACCACGAGCCAGCCTGTGAAATCAAGCGCGCCCGGGGCGGTGAGGGCCATCGACATCGCGGGTCCGTGGGTGGTGCAGGGTCAGCCCGAGGACCAGTACTACCTGAGCTTCATACCGGAGGGCACTTACGGGATGAAGTCTGGAGGTGCCGCCTCGAAAGGCATGTTCATCCTGAGCGGGGATACCGTGACCCTGGTCAACACCGGCGGGGACAGGGTGAAGCTCAAGTACGTGAAGGGCGCCGAGATGATGCAGGACAGGCTCGAGGGCGAGGTCACCTGGACCAGGGTCTGATGATGTGTCCGGCGGGGCCCGGGAGGTCGAGTTCTTCAATCGTGGGATAATCCTCCTCACGATGGATCACGAGGCAGCAGGACGCTTCCACAGGTTCGCCGCCAGACTCGGTGATTTCGACCTGGCTTAGCAATAGAGAGCGATCATGCCCGACAAGCACAAGTGGGAATTCAAGGCGCGCTTCAGGCGCAACGCCTACGGGTGGAAAGGGACCGCACTCGCGTCCAGGCGCCTGCGCGAGGCCACGTCAGAGATAAAGAAGGTCTCCAGAAAGGACCCGGTGCTCGCCGCCGACGGCGCGGTAGCACTCATGGAGAGGCTCTGGCCGGCGCTGCAGGGCATCGACACGTCTTGGGGCTCGCTCGGCATCGCCGTGCTCCACGCGCTGGACGAGCTGATAGGCGTCCTCATCGACGCGCCTGCAGGGATCGAGACCAGGCGCGCGTGGCTCGAGCGCCTCTACGAGGCGGTCGAAGAAGACGGCGTCCAGTACCTGAATCCCGTGGAAGAGCGCTGGGGCGAGATATGTGTTTTCCCCGAGCTCGTCAACGGGTGGGCCGACAGGGTGATGCCCCTGCTCAGGTTTTGCTGGAGCGACGAGAGGCCCGGCGGCTTCGTCGTCGGCACTGACATCTGCCTCTCGTGCCTTCTCGAAGCGGAACGCTACGATGAGCTGGAGGGGCTCCTGCGCCTCAGGAAAATATCGATGTGGCACTACGACAAGTTCTGGGCGGAGGCGCTCGCGCGCATGGGAAGACCTGATGAAGCGATTGAATATGCCAGCGCGATGCTGGAAGGCCATTACTCCCACCATCAGATACGCGAGTTCTGCGAGAAGACGCTCATCGAAGCCGGCAGGGCCGAGGAGGCGTATGCCGAGTTCGGCATCCTGCTGAGGTCCGGTAACACTTACCTCTCCAGTTATCGCGCACTGGTGCGGAAGTATCCAGACATGGACCCGCGAGCAATCCTCGTGGACCTCATCGATACGTCGGAGAACAAAGGCGCATGGTTCGCTTCGGCGAGGAAGGCCGGCTTCCCCGATATCGCGAGGGACTGCGCGCGCGAAGGGGTGGTCGAGCCGAAGACACTGATAAGGGCGGCGCGCGAATCCGGGGAGTCGGACCCGAGCTTCTCTTTCGAGCTGGCCCTTCGCGCGCTCGATCTTCTTCTCCAGGGGCACGGCTACGAGACCACGACCGCGGACGTCAGCGAAGGCTTCGAGATCCTCATGAAGTCGGCAACAGGGATGGGCGTGCCGGACTGGGCCGTGTCGGGAATCGAGGACCTGCTCGGGCGAAAACCCGCGAATTTCGACGACGTATCCGCCAGGGCGCTCAAGGCGATGCTGGACCGCTACCTTCGCGAATGCGCGCCGGACGGCGACATCTGTGGCGACGGAGCGTGAGCGAATCAAACCGTTCGTAAAAGGAACACGGAGGAAACGATAAAGTGAAGCGCCTCCTCAAGGCCTGGCCGCTCGTCATGGTGCTGGCCGTGCTCCTGGCCGGCGGCATGACCAGCGCAATGCTCCCCACCTGGATCGACCCGCACATAGGCATTCAGAACGACCCGCGTATCACCAGGCTCATCTATCCGACACTCGGCAACCCGGCCATCGTCGAGAGAGGCGGGAGCCTCGTGGCCGAGTTCGACCCACGCGAGCAGGAGTTCGCCGACCCGTTCATCAAGGCGTCGGGCTTCAAGGCCAGGGCGACGTCGTCCAGCGGGCCGGGGCGGGTGACCAGGGAGCTTCCGGTGCGGTCGGCCGAGGTCGGGTACAGCTCCCAGTGGCCCGAGTACGCCCGCACCTGGCAACAGGACCGCGGCATCTATCTCGTGACCCTGACTGTCCCGCGCGACCTCCCCGGCGACCTCTACGACGTCACCGTCGAGGCACGCGCCGGCGAGGTGGCGCTCTCGGACACCCAGCCGCATGCGCTGCAGGCGGTCGACGCGTACAAGGATGACTTCACCTTCGTCCAGCTCACCGACGTGCACGTCTGGGGCCCCGAGGTCTCCTACCCCGGCAGCACCGATCACGAGAGGAGCGCGCGGCCCAACGGGATCGACTCTGCGAGGAAGGGCGCAATCTACTATCGGAAAGCGATCGACCAGATAAACATCATGAGGCCGGACTTCTGCGTCCTGAGCGGCGACTGCATGTTCGGCCAGAAGTACTTTGTCCAGGATAACGGCCCGCCCTGGGGCGACACCACCGAGTACCAGTACGAGATGTCGTGGTTCTACCAGGAGACGCTGCGCCTCGACGTGCCGGTCTTCATCGTCATGGGCAACCACGACAGCTACAACGAGGGGCCGAACGGCGCCCACGAGGACTGGTTCGCGAACTGGAGGAAGCTCTACGGCCCCCTGTACCACTCGTTCGACTACGGTGCATACCACTTCGTCGCCTCCAACTCGCAGGACTGGTCAAAGACCCAGCGCCTGCTCGTCGACTGGGAAGGGGTGCTGCTCCAGCCAAAGAAATACAAGGGCCAGCTGATGAGCGGCGGCGACAACGCATCGGAAGGCATCACGGCGGAGGCGCTAGCGGCGCTGGACGACTCGCGGTACACGCGGCAGCTCGCCTGGATAAGGGACGACCTGTTGGCCCACCAGGGTTCGAAGATGCGCGTGATGGTGATGCACCACGACCCGTACAAGGAAGCCGGCTCCGGCGTGATGTGGGGCGAAGCGGCGGGGCAGAGCCTCGCGGAGAAGCTCAAGTTCGGCCTTACCAGGCTGCTCGGTATGGGAGACGGGCAGGGCCGCCTGGCGATCATTAGGCTCATGCAGGACTACCGTGTCGCCCTCGAGATAAGCGGCCACGACCACTCTGACTACGTCGCCACGAAAGACAGCGCGGCCAGAGACCTCGGGAGCCGCTTCGTCGACGCGTTCACCTGGAAGGGCGGCGGCGGGGAAGTGAAGTTCGTCAACACGACCTCCACGCAGTTCCAGACGGACACGAAGTTTGCCGCGTACCCGGGCTACCGCAAGATCCACATCGCGGACGGCCGGGTGGTGAGCTTCAACTACAAGGAGCCGAAGTGGTCGTACCCCTGGTACAAGGGTACGAACGCGGGCGGGGTCACCGATCTCGGCAAGCTGACGGAGCCGGCCATCTCCCAGGCTGCTTCGCAACCGGCAGGTGAAGCCGGGGACCTCGAGCTCGAGGCACAGAACTGGCTGGACGTGCCTTTGAACGGCGCATTCAGGGAGGTCGGGCTGCCGTATCTCTCGGGCGGCTATTTCTACACCATCGAAGGCGGCGCGTTCGGCGAGATGTACACGAGTAAGGCAGTCGACCCGGACCGCCTGTTCTGCCAGGTCCGCTACGATGTGGAGCCGCGGAGCTCGAAGGTCGTGACCGTGCGGAAGAGCGCCGCGCCGGACGACGTGGCGCCGACCGGGACGGTCTTGATAAACGGCGGTGCGAAGGCTACGGGCTCGACCCAGGTCACCCTGACCCTGAGCGCGAGCGACGCCGGCGGGGCCGGGATACGCGACATGATGATTTTCAACACCCCTGGTTTCGAAGGCGCGGTCTGGGAGCCGTATGGCACGACTGCCTCCTGGACGCTGCCGGGGGGTGCGGCCGGGACGCGCACGGTGTACCTGAAGTTTCGCGATGCGGCGATGCCGGGGAACGAGTCGCCCGTAGTGAAAGCGGAGACACGATATGTGCCCGGAAGATGAGGCGGGCATGAGGCCGATAGACATCCCCGGCCGGCGAGCGCACGGAACCCGGGCCGGAGCGGTCATCGCCGCCGGGCTGGTCATCGCGGCCCTCTTCGCGGCGCTCTTCATCACCGGCTGCGCTGATGAAGGCCAGGCGCCGAAGGCTGCCTTGAAGGAGTTCTTGAAGGTCGTGGCCGCAGGTGAGACCACCGCAGGCTACGAGTATCTCTCGAGCGCCGATAAAAAGCAGATGGACATTGCCGCATGGCTCAAGGACCAGGGCAAACTGGCATATGGCGCGGTGGAAAAAAGGTTCCACTTCATAATGTCGGAGGCGTCCGTCACCGAAGACAGCGCGACCGTCGAAGTCCTCATCGGCGATGACGACGACACGAGTAACGCGCTGGACCTGAGGTTCCTGATGGTGCGGGAGGGCGATTCATGGAAGGTCTCGTTCCTCAAAACGGTCGCGGGACCTGTGCGGCGCGTCGAGACCGGAGGCGGGATCAACTGGTCGCACGTCGCCTTCGGCAGCGGGTCGGACTCGACCGCCAGGACTGTCATCCATCTGATCATGTTCCTCGCGGTCTATGCCTTCTACGGCATCGGCCTTCAGAGGATTGCACGCGTCAAGAAGCTCCGACATCCCTGGTTCGCCTGGATCCCTATCCTCGACATCTATATCTCGTGGAAGATAGCGGGCAAGGGCGTGACCTCGACGGTGCTCTCGCTCATCCCTGTCGTAAACATCGTGATGTACGTCCTGTTCTGCTTCAAGCTCGCCCGCGCCTGCGGCAAAGGCCGCCTCTACGGGTTCCTCCAGTTGATACCCTTCGTCAACCTGGTGGTGTTCTGGCTGCTTGTGGAGTCGGCGGAGGACAGCGCGGCTTCCGCCGAATTCATCCTGGGGTCAGACAACATGACAAGAAATTGCACATTGCGGATTCAAGACTCAACCAAAAATTCATGTCATGGTGTCTGACCCCAGGATGAATCTCACTGAGGTTATGCTCTGCGCGGCGGGGACAACGGCTCTCCCGTTCTCGATTTCAGCGGGGCGCAGGTCTCGCTCGAGAGCGTCGCACAAGGACGCTCGCCTTATCGGGCCGGGGCCGGCTTCCAGCCGTACCGTCACTGGCTCGCCGGCATACGAGAGCAGCCTTACTATCCACCCTTCGCCCCGTGAAGCAGGCTTCACGGACATCACCCGCACGTCCTCGTTGTCGACCGTCACCGCGCTCCGGGCGAGCTCCTCCACGCTTGCCTGCCGGGGATTGCGCCATGCAGGACATATCGCCTCGCCTGCGAGCACGTGCAGCCTGTTCTCGCGCCAGCCGCCGGGCCCGGTCGCGCACACCGCGTAATCTACTACCTGCGCCGAGCGGTCGCGGCCCCTGGCGGGGTGTGACGGCAGGGGCATTAAGCCGAAGGCGCGCTCCCGCGGGGCGTTCCTAGCCACAACCCATTCGATATCGCCGCCCTGCCTTCCTTGGACCGTCGCGGGAATGCCGGTGAAGAGGGCCAGGCCGGCCTCTCCGCCGGCGTCGCGGTAGTGGACGAAGCTCTGGGCCGACCAGAACGTCGGCTCGAACGTCTTGTGGAGCGGCCGTTCCACCACGCCGCCGGCGACGTCCATTGAGATCGACTCCGGCCGGAAGGCGGTGGCGAAGCGGCACGTGAGGGTCCGGTAGTCGCCCGGCGAGGCAATCGTGCGCATCCATATCAGGGGTGAACCCGAGGAGAACCACAGTACCCTGGTCGCCCGGATGGGGCCTGCCCGCGACACGACCTTCACCTTCAGGACACCGCCTTCTTCCGACGCCGCGAGCGAGGCGGCCGACCGGCTCGACCGCGCCGCCTGCCGGAACCTGCCCCCGTTGAACTCGCAGCCCATCCTCCAGAGCCCGCCGGAGTCCTCGTACAGCAGAAGGTCGTTGCCCGGGCCGGACAGCACCTGCCGCCCCACTGCGATATCGATGTAGCTGGTCATGCACCCGCCCGTTCTTGCGTCCAGCTCGACCGAGTAGTGAGGGGACTCGACCTTCAGCACCCCGCCCTCCAGGCTCCACGCGGGGCACGGGCCGGGCAACCCGGCCGCCGGCGCGCCCTGCCGGTCAGGGACGGCGGCCAGGGAATCCTCGAGCGCTTCGCGAGCCAGCAGGTTCGCGCGCGCGACCCACGGCACCTGCTCCTTTTCGTACACCCTGTCGGGCGAGGTCCCGGTCACGAAGTCGTGGTGGTTGGTGACGACCGCCATCTCCCAGGCGCGCGCGGCCTTCCCCCCGGGCTCGCGAGCCCCCACGGCGTCCGGGCCTGCAAGGAAAGAGAGTTTCTCCGCGGTCAGCAGGGTGGAGACCAGGTCCCTGCAGTCTTTCTTGAGCTTCGGGCGGCTGAAGTAGAAGCCCATGAAGTTGGGGTTGGGGTCAAGAGCGACGCGCGGAAGCTTGTCTGAGTGCCGGGAGACGAGGTCCATGTAATCTTCCAGGCATCCGAGGGCGGTGTACACGCCGGTCTCGGGGTACCTCACGCGATTGTACCGGTCCAGGAGCGCCGGGAGGTCCCTGATGGGGCTGTTGAAATCGAAACCTATCGGGCAGAACATGTACGGCGTCCGGCTGAGAGGCGCGAGCTGACCGACATATGAAGCGATCCTCTTCGCGACGTGCCTCTCGGAGCGGCACGGTACCCCGACGTTGATGCCCATCCACCTGGCGGGTCCGCGCAGGGCGATCAGGTCGCCCTGGCCGTAGCTGGAGGGGTTGAGGTGGAAGAGGACCTCCGAGCCGTCGGGCGCCTGCCACACGACGTCGGCGCTCGCGAGATCTTTGAGCAGAAGCTCGGCCGTGGAGCCGGGCAGAGGGTACTTGCTCATCCGAGCGTACTCCGCCCCGGGGAACCCGAGCCCGTCCACGCGGCTGCCCGCCGCGTACTCTATTCCGAGGGAGGAGAGGATGGACGGGAAAGCGGGCGACAGCCCGAAGTCGTCGGTCATGTAGGCGACGCGCGGCTCCGCCTCCATGCCGTTGTCCGCGAGCCACCGCCGGCCGAGCAGGAAGTCCCTGATGATGGCCTCGGCGGAGGGTATCATCGTGTCCGGCTGGGTGAAACCGGTGCCGGAGAACCTGAGCCTGCCTTCGTTGACCAGGGCGCGGATGGCCGCCCGCCTGTCCGGGTTCTTCTCCCAGTACATCTTGAGGAAGAAGATACTCTCAATCGAGTAGACCCGGCGCCGGTCCCCGAGCATCTCCCTCAACGCCCTGTTCAGTATCCACCTTATCCTGAGCGAGTAGTACTCCCCGGAGGTGAGGAGCCAGTCCGGGTCCCAGTGGCTCGACTCGGCGAAGAGGAGCACCGCGGGCGCGTCGCCCGGGACCCCCAGGCGAGACCGGGTATCTCTTTCGCTTTCAGCGGGCAACGCTGCCTCCTTTCGAGCGGAGAAGAGTGATTCTCCTCGAATATAATAACAGGCAGAATGACCATCGACCGAAAGGATGTGAATGAGTGATGGCCTCTGACAGATACGAGCGGGGCTGGGAGAAGCTCAAGGAGCTTGACAGCAATGCCGGAGAGCGCGTTGTTGAAAACCTGAAGGGCATCGCGCCCGACCTGGCGCAGTACGTTATCGAGTTTGCCTACGGCGACATATACTCGCGCCCGGGGCTTGACCTGAGGTCGCGGGAGATCGCGGTCATCGCGGCGCTTACCACCCTGGGCACCGCCCGGCCGCAGCTGAAGATGCACATCACAGCGGGTCTCAACGCGGGGCTTTCTCGCGAGGAGATAATCGAGATAATCATGCAGATGTCCGTGTACGCCGGTTTCCCCGCCGCGCTGAACGGCGTGGCGGCTGCTGCCGAGGTGTTTGCCGCACGGGACCGGGATTATTGACCGAGTGGCAGATGGAATGACATGAGCGAGATGATGATCACGAAAGGATCGCTCTGATTGAGGACGCGTGGTTCGAGGTCCCGCGGGCGGGTGATTATGGTGCGCTTTCTTAACTACTCCCTGAGCCTTCTCGTCCGCCTGAGGTTCGTCGACGCGCTTCTCAAGAAGTACTTCGAGCGGGAGTCGGTCGCTCAGGCGTTCGAGAAGGAGGCGAAGAACGCGGTTGCCGACAGGTCGACGCTCCTCGAGCCCGCGCACCACGAGTTTTATCCCGGTTATGAAACCAGGATTGAGGTACGCTCGTCAAGGTGGAGCCCTGGCTCCGGGGACGAACACCAGCGTTCTGCACCGCCTTCAGAGCAAGGGCTTGACCCCCGATATTATGCCGTATTCCTCCGCGCGAAAAGTGCTAGAATTACTGGTGCCATAATGCCCCGGCCTGCATAAGGAGATTGATATGCGAAGGCTCCTTTTTGTCCTGATGGCGGCTCTTCTTGTCGTTTCCATTGCGCTCGTCTCAGTCGTCGTGAACACTGCCACGGCGCGGGCCGAGGAGTGGCAGAGGATAGGCTCGGGCGGGCTGGCGCCCGGGTTCAACCCCATGCAGGGAGTCCCGTCCAAGATGTGCGTCTTCAAATCGAACCTGTACGTTGGCACCGACAGCCAGGGGGAGCCGTGTGAGGTCTGGCGATATGACGGGAGCTCCTGGTCGATGGTAAACACTCCGGGGTTCGGCAACAGGGGCAACACCGGCATCACCTCACTGGGGGTCTTCGGAGGAAAGCTGTACGCGGGGACCTATAACGGGGACGGCTGCGAGGTCTGGCGGTACGACGGCGCAGCGTGGGGGAAGGTCAGCTCTTCGAGCAATATCGGCAAGAGCG
>JBBQKJ010000049.1:0-20456 GCA_038326775.1 Candidatus Geothermincolia bacterium | reverse complement strand
ACCCTGACATGAATTTTCGGCGGCAGCCGGATGTCTCGGATACGAATTCATGTCAGGGTGCCTGACCCCGGGGTTAAAACGCAGAAAAGTGACCTGACCCCGATGTTGCATATAATTAGCGTGAAGGTGTTTGTCACGCTTGATGGGAAAGAAAGGGGAGTCATGGACGTCGGCGGCGATTTCAGGGTGCTGGGGCTCTCCTGCAGCCCGAGGATCGGTGGCAACACCGACCTCATGCTCGACAGCGCGCTGGAGGGCGCGGCCGGAGCGGGCGCGTTTGCCGAGAAGATAGACGTGCCCCGGCTCGACATCCACCCCTGTCAGGCGTGCAACGCCTGCTTCAAGGACGGCAGGTGCATACAGCAGGACGACATGCAGATGCTGTACCCGAAGCTGCTGGAATACGATGGCATAATCCTTGCCGCGCCCATTTTCAGCATGAACCTCGCGGCGCAGGCGAAGATACTGATCGACCGCCTTCAGTGTTTCTGGTCCAAGAAGTTCGTCCTGAAGGAACACACGGTTTCCGACGAGGATAGGCGAAAGGCCAGACGCGGCCTCTGGCTCTCGGCGGCCGGCTTCGACAAACCAGACGTCTTCGAGCCCGCTCTTGTCACGGTCCGGTACTTCTTCGGCATGCTCGAGATCACGCACCGCGAGCGGGTGACCTACTACAACGTCGACGAGAAGGGCGCCATCGCGAAGGTGCCTGGAGCCCTGGAAGAGTGCGCGGCGGCCGGCGTCCGTCTGGTAAACCCGCCCGAGCCAGATGCCGAGGAGCAGGAGTGGCTGAGCAGCTTATCGTAGGCGCCGGCCTATCCGGCCTGGTCGCGGCGATCAACCTGGCGAGGCGCGGGCACCGCGTCCGCGTTCTCGAAAAGTACCGGACCGTCGGCGGGCAGCCGGAGCGCTGGCCGGCGGTGGACGTCACACCGATGGTCCCGGAGAAGCTGGGCGCCTATATAGGCATACCCCTGGGCCCCCCTCAGATAAAATCGTGCGCGTTACTGACCGGCTACTTATGGGGAAAGGAGTTTGAAGTCCCCATCGCAAGGTCCAACCTCTGCTGTGTGGAGCGAGGCCCGCGCAAGACAGGGCTCGAGGGTTACCTGCTGGACATCGCGCTGGCCGAGGGCGTCACGGTCGAGTTCGAGCAGCCGGTTCTCGGGCAGGGGGAGATCGCGAAGCTCCCACCAGGCACCATCATTGCGACAGGCCTCTACGCGGACGCGTTCGACGCGCTGAACATCCCTTACCAGATGGGATACTGCTACGGCGGAAAAGGCCGCTCGGAGCGAGACGCGGAGGCCCTCATCTACTTCGGCGACTACACAAACGACTACGCATACTGGTCCTCGCTTAACGGCATCGACATGATGTTCTTCTTCACCAGGAACCCAATCGGCAGGCGGGACTTCGCGGCTTTCGAGCGTGAGATAGAGGCGACCCGGGGGTTCCGCTACGAAGAGTGGCTCGCCGGGTACGGGCCGACCCCGACCGGGAGCCTTGGCGAGCTCGCGCTGGCCGGGGCTTTCCGCGCCGTTCCCGGCTACCTCCACGTGAATAGAACCGGGTCAGGTCAATAGATTATCTCGCAGCCCATCTCCTCTTCCTGGATGGGTTCGGTGAAGTAGCGGTGGAGCTCATCAGGCAGGACGTGGTAGTCGATGTCCTTGACTGACGGGTACAGGTCTACCGAGCTAAGCGTGTTCCAGAACAGCGCCGGCCTGTCTTCAAGGCCGTTGCCCTTCATGAAGTCGAGCGCCGCGGCCATGGTCTTTCCCGTGTAGGTGCCGTCGAGCTTTATGCCGTCGCACTCCTTCGCCTTGCGGACCGCCTCGACGCTCTCGGGCGTGAAGCGCGCGTAGGTGGGCCCGGCGAATTCTTCTATGAGGAGTATCTTCCTGGGGTCGACTGTTTGCATACGTCCGCCCGGGCAGTGCCTCGAGAGGAACTTCACCGCACGGTTCACGTGATAGCCCAGTATCCACCTGTTGCAGGCGATCTTATCGACGACCCTCACCGACACGACCTTGCTCGACAAGCCGGCGAGCTGGACCCCGGCGATCAGACCGGCCGCCGTGCTGCCGCTGCCGTAGGTCGCGAAGATGAACTCCGGCTCGGGAAGAAGGCCCGCGTCGACCTGGGCCTTGAGCTCCAGGGCGCCGTCGACGAAGCCGAGCGACCCCCAGAGGTATGAGCCCCCAGGCGGTACTATGTAGGGGAACTTGCGCTTATTCCGATCGTAGCCCGAGCGCAGCCCCCTGGCGAGCGCGGCGGGTATCCCGGCCATCGTGCTCGCGATGGCGAACTGGGCCCCGTTGGCGTAGTCGAGCAGGAGGTTCCTTCGCACGTACGCCGCGTTCGGCTGCGGCGCGACCAGGGCGATGGTCTTCACCCCGACGCGCTTGCCGTGGATGATCGTCGCCAGCACGTGGTTGGAGCCGACCGCTCCGTAGGTCAGGACAGTGTCGTGACTGCGCGCTTTCGCCCTGGCGAGTATAAACTCGAGCTTGCGTACCTTGTTACCCCCGTAGTATGGCGAGGAGATGTCGTCGCGCTTGACGTAGAAATCGGTCAGGCCTTCCGCCTCACACAAGCCGGGCATCCGCTCGACCGGGGTCGGGTATTCTCCCAGCGGCAGCCAGTCGACGCTCTCTCGGAGAGCGGGGCAGGCCTCGAACAGCAGTGGTCTTTCCATCGATATCACCTTCCGCAGGCCGAAAGAACAGCTTCCGCCCCCAATTATAGCCGAGGCTCGCCCCTGGCGGTCGACTGGACCGGCATGCGCTATAGTTACAGCATGCCTTCGATTGCGGGCGGCCTCACCTGGCTGATGGACCAGGTCGGCTTCGCCATATGCCACCAGTTATCCGAGCGCAGCCTCGCCTACGGGGGGCGGGCCATGCCGGTGTGCGCCAGGGACACGGGCCTGTTCCTGGGGTTCGCGGCATGCTTCGTCATCCTGCTGCTGGCTTACGGCCGTGAGCCCAGGCGCTACCCGTCGTGGCCGAAACTCCTGGCGCTCGCGTTGTTCATCGTTCCCACCGCCTTCGACGCCGCCACCTCGTACGCGGGCCTCCGCGAGTCCTCCAACGCGATAAGGGTAGTCACCGGCTCCCTTGCCGGCACCGCCCTTGCCGCACTCGTCTTTCCCCTCGCCTCGAGCGTGGTATCGCCCTCCGGGGACACCGGCGAGCGGCCGGCGGTCTTCGAAAGCTGGTACTCGATACCATTTCTGCTGGCCGTCCCGGCCGCGATTTCACTGCTGCTCATGCCGGACTGGCCGGGGGCATACTGGACGTGGGCACCGATGGTCACGCTCTCGATCCTCTTCACCCTGCTGGCCCTCAACTTCACGCTCGTGGCTCTGGCGATAGCCTGGAAGCGCGGCGAGGACCGGGTCCCCGGCGCGGGCAAGCTGGCCGGCCTGGCGCTCGCCGCGGCGCTCGTGGAGGTGCTCCTTTCTAACCGCCTGCACTGGCTAGTTCTGAGGGTGCTCTGAGGCTGCTCTGAGGGTCGCCGGCCCAGCCGCAAACAAACAGGTGACTGGCCGATGTGTCAGGATATACAATAAGAGCATCGTGACGGCGCATTCCAGGGGGACAAGGAGGCTCAAGCAATGCACGTGCCAAAAGAGAAGGTCAAGGTCACTATCCTCGTTGACCGCTTCCGCATAGTATGCAACCTGTTCAAGTACCCCGGTGCGAGGCTTCTCGATATCCTCAACATCAAGGACAACTCCTTCATCCCGGTGACCGATGCCGAGATATACAGCCTTGCCGACGGCAAGAAGTTGTACGACGCTGCATTCCTGGGGATAAACCGGAACGCGGTCAACTTCTTCTTCCCGATGGAAGAGACAGGTATTGACGAGGTTACCTGAGGCTGTCTGCGGCTCTACCCGGTAGCCGGACGGAGCGCTCCGGCAGGCCGCTACGGTGCCTGGGAGGCCGTAGTGACGGAAGCCTGCTTGGTGGTGGCCACCCTGGCGAACTTCTTCAGCGGGTTGATGTGCCTTGTTACCAGCGTGTTGGCGTACCTGACCACGGTCACCTGGACCATGGTCTTCTCGGCGGCGTTCAGCGGGAGGAACAGCACTGTAGACTGGCGTATCTCTTCGTCCGAGAAGCCCATCGTCTTCATCTTGGCCACGACCTCGCTCATAGCCTGGTCCTCACTCTTGTAGAGTCTGTACTCGAAGGCGGCGGAGTTCACGATGTCCTCCGCGTCCTGGATGGACGAGATCCTGAGCCAGACGATAGGGCCGACCTCGGACATCAGCAGGACAAGGACAGCGACGACCACCCCTATCGATATCACGTACCGGAGCACCTGGCCGCTCTCATCTCGGATCAAGCGATTAAGCCTTAGCAACAACAAACCCCTCCCCCGGGTCCGCAGGCGGACTCTCCGGCGCCATGTAGGTGATATCGCGGTTCCCTAGTCAATAATACTATCCTCTTCCACCGGTTCCCTCCCGTGCGGCTCCATCTCGTCCTGGCTCCGCCTGAAGAAACGCCCGATAAGCCTCCTCAACGCATGCATTTCCTCGCTCTTAAAGAGCAGGACCGCCGCGATGTAGACCACCGCCGCCACAAGAATGGCGAGGGCCACCTGCAGGAACTGTCCGCCGAAGCCCTGGACGCCCACCCACCGCTCCACCAGGCTGGAAGTGCCCCAGCAGGCGACTCCCATCACCGCTGACGCACCGCAGATCTTGGCGAGCGAGAGGGCGACGCGGCGCCCGTCCAGCGAACCCAGCCG
Source organism: Candidatus Geothermincolia bacterium (assembly GCA_038326775.1). Taxonomy (GTDB): domain Bacteria; phylum Actinomycetota; class Geothermincolia; order Fen-727; family Anoxymicrobiaceae; genus DYIU01. Next base: position 15,689 of record JBBQKJ010000049.1, on the reverse strand, counting down.
CCGCCGCAGGACGAACCATACGATTATGGCCCCTACCAGGTAGGCGGTGCTGTTTCCCAGAGCCAGGCTTGCCACCTTCATGACATTCGTCTTGAACATGTAGAAGTACAGGAAGTCAATCCCGATATTGAAGGCCACGATCGCGGCCGCGACGATCATCGGAGTCCTGGTGTCCTGCATGGAGTAGAAGACCTTGAGCACCAGCATGAACAGCGAGAAGAAGAACAGCCCCAGGACGAAGCAGAATACCGTCGAGGCGAGCATGCTGGTGTCCCGGGCCCCGAAGTTGAGCCGCTGCAGCAGCAGTCTGACTATGGGTGTGCTGAGTATCGCGAAGCCCACCGAGGCGGGGATGACCACGAAGGCGGTGGTCCGCACTCCCAGCGAAGTCGACTGCACCATTTGCTCTTTCTCATCGCGGATCGATTGCTCGGACAGCGTCGGGAAGAGCGCGGTTATTATGGACACGGCGACGATGCCATAAGGCAGCTGGAAAAAGATGTAGCCGTACTGGTAGGCGGAGATACCCCCCTGGACCTGCGCGGCCAGGATGTTCACGACCCACAGGCCTATCTGGTTGATGAACACGTATGCGACCACGGGCAGGGCCAGCCTGCCGAGCTTGCGGACCGCGGGGTGTTTGAGGTCGATAACGGGGCGGTAGCGGAACCCGGTGCGCCGGACCCATGGCAGCATCACCAGGGCCATCGCCACGACGCCCAGCGTCCCCCCGACAGCGAGCAGGTACTTGTTCGGGTAGAAATAATAGATGGCCACCGTTGCTATCACCACGATGTTGTTGGTGATAGGCGCGAAGGCCGGTATGGTGAAGTGCTTGTACGAGTTGAGAATACCGGTCCAGATTGCGCAGAAGCCGTAGAAGATAACCTCGAAGATGAAGAACCTCAGCAGGAACGTGGCGTCCGCCTCCATCTGGCCGCGTCCGTGGCTGAGGAATGTCTGGGCCCTGATGACGTAGGGTGCCGCGATGCAGAGCGCCACCGCGACAAAGGTGAGCACGACCAGGGTGATGTTGAAGACGGAGTTGGCGACGTGCCATGCCTCTTCCTCGTCCCTGGTCTGCAGGTACTCAACGAACACCGGGATAAAGAGCGACGAGAGAACCCCGCCCAGCACCAGGTCGTAGATGATGTTCGGGGTGATGTTCGCCAGGCTGAAGCTGTCGGCCATCGCCTTGGCCGTGAGCCCGAGCACCGAGAGCAGAGCCGCCGTGCGCACGAAGCCGGTAAGCCTGCTTATACCCGTGCCCAGCGTCATCATCGAGGCGCCGCGGGCGAAGGAGGCGGGTTTAAGCCTAGGCTTCCGCTCCTTCTCCGTGCTCTTTGGTGGCTTCCTTGAGCTGTTGCTTTTTATGTTTCCCGACCTTTCTCCTTGAGATTACCCTTGCGACCCACAGGATCCCGATCAGCGCCAGCAGGCTTCCAACCACGACTATGGCGAAGGCGTTGAACCGGCTGGTGAGGACGGTGAAGTCCAGTTCGCCGAGGGAGATGCCTTCCGCTTCCAGCCGCACGGAGAGCCGCACCCGGCCCTTTTTTCTGACTTTCACCGGGATCTCGAAGAGGTTCTCCTTGGGCTCCAGGAGGACCTTCTGTTCGGCCCCGTCAGGGAAAGCAAGGCCGTTGCTCGAGTACTTGAGCAACGCCTTGATCCTGTAACCGGTCCCGTTGACGACCGACAGCGGGACTTTGGCGCTGCCGGAGGTAAGAGTGATGGAGCTCATCGCCGGCAAGTCGACCTTCGAAAGCTCGCCGGCGACAGTCGAGTCCGCGAAGCCGGAGTACTCGAGCCCCTCGTCCAGGCGGTCCCACTGGCGCCACACGACGCTCTCGCTCATGTAGACGTCCCTCTGGAGCGGCGCAAGGAACGGGTTTTCCGGCAGCACGCTGTCGCGGAAACCGGCGTAGTTGTCCCGGGCTATGCCGACCTGTCGCCAGTAGTCATCCGGTGAACCCTGCTGCTCGGGCCCGGGTATCTCAAGAGGCGTTTCGCCAATGGGGGGGACCGTTACCATGCTCTCCGCCAGGGTAACCGTGCTCAGCCATGGTGTGCCGTTCAGCGCTCGCATGACCTCGTCCAGCACATTCCTGGAGGGGTGCCATGAGCCAGGAGCAACCACCGCGCAGGCCCGGAGCTTCTCCGGCTGCTCCAGGTACAGGTTTGTCAGCTCGGAAACGATGCACTGGGCGACCCCGTGCGGGTCTCCGCTGGCGCTGACGCGCTCGAGCAGCCTCTGCATGCGGGCGTCGGCGAAGAGCGCCAGGTCCTTGCGCTCGACCGCGCCCTTGATGAACACCGGTGACCCCAGGGTCATTCCCTGCAGGAGCTTCCGGCCCTCGCGGCTCCTCTCCAGGAGCCGCGGCGAGAGGACCTGGTACTGCCCCAGCTCGCTCTCCAGCTCGGCAAGCACTTCCGAGTTGACGTTCAGGCCGGGAGGGCAGGTGAACTGCCTTGAGAGCGCGGTCTCCAGTATCTCCTCGAGCTGCTTGTGGCCCAGGGACACCTGCTGCCTGGCGTCCTCGCGCCAATCCAGGGAGACCAGCTCCTCGAGGTCGCAAGAGGCGTAAGGTTCGGGCAGCAGCTGGTGGCGGGCAGGCTGGGCAAGCCTGCCGAAACCGGTCAGGACCGCCGAGGCATTGACCGCCTGCCGCGAGTCTGGGAGCACGTTTCGCGCTTTCTCGCCGCTCTTGACCACATAGCCGCCCGTCATTGCCTTCATGTCCTCCAGCAGCATTGGTGACAGCGCCAGGTTGAAGCGAAGGTCCTGCCATTTCTCCAGCGCTCCCAACAGGGTCGGGTACCAACCCGGGTTCTTGCCGGCGGGGTCGCACTCCCGCGCCAGCGCCTCGTTCTTGAAGTTGCCCGCGGGGTCGCGGTGGGGCGGCTCCAGGGTGTCGAATACCCAGGAGAGCTTGAGCGGCACCAGCTTCTCCGACTCCTCGAAGGACATTATGACGAGCTCGCTGATAACGCTCGACACCACGTTACCTGACCGCACCACCTCGACCGTCAGGGGATAGACCCCGTTCGAGTACCGGGAGGACCGGAGCTCCAGCTCCAGGTCGAGGCCGTTGTTCCCGGCGGCGAGCGCGTAAGGGCCGTAGGTCTCCGTCTGCCTGTACGACTTGCGGGGCTTGCCCTCGAAGCTGGCGTCGAGGTCCGACCGGGTGGTGTTCGGCGTGTGGACCCGCGCCTTGACGTAGACTGCATCAATGGCCTGGCGGGTCAGGTTGTCGAGCGTTACCCGCATCTGGACCTTGCCCCCGGGCTTGTACCAGTACGCGTCCTTGGAGAAGGCGATACGCAAGCCCTGCCGCTGGTCCGGGGCCGCCGGGGCGGCCAGGACTGCTGGCGCCGACAGGACGAGCCCGAGCAGCAGGACGGCCGCCACCCGGGCCGGCTTCTTTCTCCTGGAGGGTCTTGCTCTTGTGTTTTTTCGGATCATGCTTCCATTTATACGTACGGTGGGTCCGGTCCCGCCCACGGCGCGGCGGGCCTCCTGCTCCGGGACGGCCGACCTGCTAGCCCACCATGCTGATTATCTCATTAACGATGAATACTACCCCAAAAACGGCCAGCAGAAGCCCGAACAGCACGTACAGGACCCGCTCGTCCGTCCTGATGCTGATGCGAGCCCCAATGAAGGCGCCGGGGATCGAGCCGATCACCAGGTAGAGGACCAGCGGCCAGGAGACGTGGCCGAGAAACGCGTGCACTATGGTCCCCGGTACAGCTATGACGGTGATCACGGCCAGAGAGGTTCCGAACGTCCGCTTGAGGGGCATGCGCAGGATATATATGAAACAGGGGATGAGCACCAGGCCGCCGCCGACACCGAGGAGCCCGGAGAGCAGGCCGCCGGCCAGGCCAACGGCGAGCATGAGCGGGATCGAGTCCCGGTAGCCGCACTCTTCGGTCCGACGGATTGCGGAGGCACCGCCGGCCGAGGACGGGGCCGGCCCGGGGGTGGGCTCGTCGCAGAGGTCGGGCTCGCCGGTCTCCGGGGGTGTTTCGGCGGGTTCCGCCTCGACCCCGCGCCCGGTGACCCCGCGGAATATCGTCGCCCCCGACATGTACAGCACTATCGCCCCCGTCAGAAGCATCAGGTAGTGGAGGTCGATCGCCCGGGTGAGCAGCGCCCCCCCGACCGCGCCGACGAGGCCGGAGAGGCAGCAGTAGACAGCGACCTTCTTTTCCACGAACCCCTTGCGGTAGTAGGTGAACGCGCCCGAGGCGGCGGTGGGTATGGTGACGGGAAGGGTCGTCCCGAGAGATATCGCGGGCGAAGCGCCCAGCAGCACCCTTATTGACGGAGTGCTGACCACAGCGCCGCCAATCCCGAACATGCCGGATAGCACCGCAGCGACGAACCCTATGAGAATCGCTCCGAACACGTACAAGCCGTTGCCTCTCGTTCTATTGTGGAGTCCGCTCTTGCTTTCTGCGCCGGCTGGCGCTCGACCTTTGGCGCTCGGAGCCCTCCCGTCGGGTCCCTTGAGATTTCCACATAAGTCAACGATCGGGGGAAGGGATGCCCGCTTCCCGAGCGGGTTCAGCCCTGGTTCCCGGCAGGTTGCGTTGCGGCCAGTCGACCGTGGCGGCTGTCGAGGTACGCGCCGCATTGTATAATTACCCGGATGAACATATTCAAAGAGTTCGAGAAGAAGCTGGAGGGCCTCTTCGAGGGGGTGTTCCTGCGCGCCTTCAGGTCGGGGGTCCAGCCGGTGGAGCTTGGCAAGAAGCTCGTCCGCGAGCTCGAGGGCCATAAGACCATCGGGGTAACCTCCCGCGTCTACGTGCCCAATCGTTACGAGGTTGGCGTCTCTCCCAGGGACTACTCGCGCTTCGAGTCGTACCAGGCGGTGATGGCCACCGAGCTCGAGAACCTGCTCATCTCCTACATCAAGGAGAAGGGCTACGTGGTGCTCGACCGGCCCCGCATCAGGCTCGTCGAGGCCGAGCGCCTGCGGGAGGGCGAGTTCTGGATAAAGGTCGCCATGGAGGGAGAGTTCCCCACCGGTCCCGAGCCGGTGCAGACCCGCGGGGGCATCCTAAGGCGTTCGCATCCGGCGGGCCCGGCCTCACTCGAGCTGCTCGATTCCGGTGAGGCGTCGCCAGTCTTCACGATCGACCGAGAGGCAATCCAGCTCGGCCGCGTAGCCGACAACGATATAGTGCTTCCCGACCCCAACGTCAGCAGGGTCCACGCGCGGGTCACGCGCCGGGGAGACTACTTCGTCATAAACGACCTCGACTCCACCAACGGCACCTGGGTAAACGAAGAGCGCGTCTCGGAGGCCGAGCTCGCCGACAACGATGTAATCCGGCTCGGCAGTGCGCGCCTCATCTTCCGGAGGTCGCAGGAGTGATCCCGAACATCGTGTTCATCGCCTTGAGGTACGTCTTCCTGGGGATGCTGTTCCTTTTCCTGGTACTGGTGGTCCGCGCCATCTACAAGGACGTCAATGCGCCGCAGGACTCGGCGAAGGCCCCCCGTCGGAAGAAGAGGGACATGCCCCACCTGCTGGCGGTGGCGGGTGACCGCAACCTGGGCGCGAAGTATTATCTCATCGACGAGGTCAGCATCGGCAGGGCCGATAGCTGCCAGATAGTCATCGATGACACCTACGCCTCCCAGCAGCACGCCCGCGTGTTTGAAAGCAACGGGGGGTTCATGGTCGAGGACATCGGCTCCACTAACGGCACTTACGTCAATGGGCGCAAGATCTCCTACCCGCTGGAGCTGAGGCCGGGGGACAGGATAAAGATAGGCAAGACAGTGTTCGAATTCCGACCGTGAGGACGATGGTCTGATGTACAACGTCGTATCAGCTTCGCTGACAGACGTGGGGAAGGTCCGCGAGATAAACGAGGACTCTGTCCTCGAGGCCGGCAACCTCTTCGCGGTGGCCGACGGCATGGGCGGCCACCAGGCCGGCGAGGTGGCAAGCGCCCTCGCCCTCGCGGTCATCGGGCAGTACATCGAGGACAACCTCGGCGTCATAGGCGGGGAGAAGCTGGTCGAGAAGGCGGTCTCCTCCGCTAACGCCGCGGTCCACCGGAAGGCCGCCTCCAGCGCCAAATACCGGGACATGGGGACCACCGTGACCCTGCTATACCGCGAAGGTGACACCGGTTACATCGGCCACGTTGGAGACTCACGCGCATACCTTTACCGCGCAGGTCTTCTGCGGGCCGTGACCCGCGACCACTCCCTGGTAGCTACCCTGGTCGAGGAGGGCGAGATAACCGAGGAGGAGGCTCGCGCCCACCCACAGCGCAACATCATCCTGAAAGCGTTGGGGCTCGAGCCGCGGGTCGAGGTCGACGTGGTGTCGGTCAAGATAGAGCCGGGAGACCTGTTCCTGCTGGCTACCGACGGCTTGACCGGCCTGCTCACCGACAGCGCGATAGCGGGCGTCCTGGCCGCTGGGCCGGAGCCGGTAGCGGCCGCGAGGCGGCTGGTCGAGGGAGCCCTGGAGGCCGGAGGGCACGATAACATCTCGGTCGTGCTCGTCAGTTTCATGGGTTCGGATACGGTCATAACTTCCCGTGTTGCGAAGGTCGGGAACGCGGACGAGGCGGGAGGCCTCGCGCACATTTCCGACAGTCGGAAGAAAGGACGCGGGAAGGCCACCAGGTGGGTCATCGCCGGCGCGGTCCTGGTGGTGCTCCTCGGTGCGCTCGTCGGGGTGACCCTCTACTTCTATAACCAGACCTACTACGTGGGAGCCAGGGGCGGCAAGGTGACCCTGTTCAAGGGGTTCCCGTTCTGGGACATGGGGATGGTCATGCGCAAAACTGACACAGAAGTGAAGTTCCTGCCCGAGGTGCTGCGGCGCCGGGTCGAGGACAAGCTCGAGCCGCAGTCGCGCAAGGAGGCCGAAGCGACGATAAGGTCGCTCGAGCGCGAGGCCGCTAAGAACTCGGTCTACGTCCCGGCCGTCGAAGGCAGGAGATATAAGCAGGCGAAGGCAGATCTCGAGGCTGTGGGCCTGCGGGTCAAGGCAAACCTGTTGAGCCGTCCCAGCATCGCTCCCGAGACAGTCATCCGGCAGTCGCCGGTGCCGGGCGCCAGGGTGGGTGTCGGTTCGGATGTCACGCTCGATGTCGTCATGCCGGGGTCGCCCCCGAAGGAGGTGTAGGCAATCCGCGAGCGCAACCGCGAGCTGATACTGCTGATATTTCTCACGGTGGTGATGTTTGCAGGTTTCGTATCGGTCCAGCTGGCAAGGGACGGCAAGGTTGCTTACTCCTCGCTCGTCTATCCGGGCGCCGCCGCGGCCGTCTTCGTCATCCTGCACATAGTCCTTCGCTTCGGGCTGCCGATGGCCGACGGGCTTATACTGCCGCTCGCCGCCGGGCTCACGTTCCTGGGGCTGGTCATGATAGAGCGGCTCGACCCCAGGCTCGCGCTGGAGCAGCTGCTGTGGATATGCGTAGCGGCCACGGCGTTCATCCTGGTGGTGCTCTTCCTTCGCAAATACGAGGCGCTCGCCCGGTACAAGTACACGCTGGGGATCGCCGCGCTGGCGCTGCTGGCGCTGCCAATGTTTCTGGGCACCGAGGTCAACGGGGCGAAACTCTGGCTGAAGATCGGGCCGATGAGCTTCCAGCCATCGGAGCTCGCCAAAGTCCTCCTGGTGATATTCCTGGCCGCGTTCTTCGCCGAGAAGCACGAGCTCCTCAGCATCTCCACGCACAGGGTCCTGGGCATCCCCGTGCCGGAGATAAAGTTCTTTGTGCCCCTGCTCGTCATGTGGGGGGTCTGCGTGCTGATGATGATATTCCAGAAGGACCTGGGCTCTTCCCTGCTCTTCTTCGGGATATTCATCTGCATGCTCTACGTGGCCACCGCGCGCAAGACATATGTCCTTGTCGGGGCCGCCATGTTTCTCCTGGGGGCGTTCCTCTGCTACCTGGCGTTCGCCCACGTGCAGGTCAGGGTCGAGACCTGGCTCAACCCGTTCAACCCGGCCACCATCCAGAAGGAGTCCTACCAGATCTCCCAGTCGCTCTTCGCGCTCTCGTCGGGCGGCATCTCCGGCTCCGGGCTGGGCCTCGGTTACCCGAATTTCATTCCCTCGGTCACTACCGACTTCATCTTCAGCGCGGTGGGCGAAGAGCTGGGGCTGACAGGCGCGGTGGCGGTTGTCCTCATGTACGTCCTGCTTGTGGCGCGCGGCATGAAGGTGGCGCTCGCGCACCGCGACGACTTCGGGAAGCTGCTCGCCGTCGGACTCACCAGCGTTATAGCCCTTCAGGCGTTCATCATCATGGGGGGCGTGACCAGGCTCATCCCTCTGACGGGCATCACCCTTCCGTTCGTGAGTTACGGGGGCAGCTCCCTGCTGGCCAACTTCATCCTGCTCGGGCTGCTCTTGATACTGTCACACCGTGGGGCCTCCACCAACGTGGCGAGCATCAGACAGGGGGCCAGGCGGTGAACAGGCAGATAAAGGTGCTGCTCGCGGTCTTCGTGGTGTGCCTGGTGGGCATCGCGGCCAACCTGGCCTGGGTGCAGATATTCGGCGCTGCGAAGATACAGGGCAACCCATACAACAGTAGGCGCCTGGTCGAGGAGTACGCCATCCAGCGAGGCGACATGATATCGGCCGACGAGCAGACGCTGGCCCGCAGCGTCGACACCGGTGCCGAGTACCGCTGGCAGCGCGAGTACCCGCTGGGCGGGCTGTTCGCTGACGTCACCGGCTACGACTCGTGGAAATACGGGCGCAGCGGTTTGGAGAAGACTTACAACGAGGAACTGCTTGGCGGGGGCACCAGCCTCAACCTGCGCAGTCTCGCCAACAGGCTGCTGGGCACCAGCAAGAAGGGCAACTCGCTGAGGCTGACCGTGGATACCCGGCTGCAGAGGGCCGCGACCGAGGCGCTGGGCGGTCGTAAAGGGGCGGTTGTGGCGCTCGACCCAAAGACCGGCGCCGTGCTGGCGATGGTCACACATCCCACGTTCGACCCCAACGTTACAGTCCCCATCGAAGACCGTGACACCAAAGCTGCCTGGGACGCTCTGAACGCCGACCCGGGACAGCCGTTGTTCAACCGCCCGACGAGCGGTCTCTACCCGCCGGGCTCGTCGTTCAAGGTGGTGGTGGCGGCCGCGGCGCTCGATGTCGGGGTTGTTACGCCCGAGACGGTCTTCGACTGCGCGGGCAAGCTGCTGGTCCAGGGTTACACTATCTACGACTTCGATAAGAAGAGCCACGGCGACCTGTCATTTGCGCGGGCACTTGTCGTCTCGTGCAACATAGCGTTCGCGCAGGTGGGCCTGAGGCTCGGCGCGGAGGCGCTGGTCCAGTACTCGGAGGCGTTCGGGTTCAACGGTCCGATCCCCTTCGACCTGCCCACCGCGCCTAGCAGGATCCAGAGGGCGGACACGATGGACCAGGTGGCGCTGGCCGCGGCGAGCTTCGGCCAGGGGCAGGACCTCGCAACACCGCTGCAGATGGCCCTGATCGCGGCGACTATCGCCAACGGTGGCGCGATGATGAAGCCCTACCTGGTCAACCAGATCCAGGATTATAACGGTAAGATAATCGAGCAGTTCGGCTCGAAAATGCTCGAGCAGGTCTTCAGGAAGGAGACGGCCGACACCCTGACGGGGATAATGATCGATGTCGTAAAAGACGGCACGGGCAAGGCGGCCCGCGTCGAGGGCGTCCGGGTGGCGGGGAAGACCGGGACCGCCGAGGTCGAGGGGCAGGAACCCCACGCGTGGTTCATATGCTTCGCCCCGGCCGACGATCCGAACATCTCAATCGCGGTCGTTGTCGAGAACGGTGGGGAAGGCGGCCGGACCGCGGCCACCGTCGCCCGCCAGGTGCTGGAGGAAGCGTTAAGATAAGTTGGGGTCTGACCCCTAGAGGAGGCGGAATGAGGTTCTTGTTGAGGCAGATGAAGAGGCTCGTCGAGGCGGGGCTGCTCATCGCGGCGTTCCTACTGGGCTCGGTGGCTTACACTCACGCCATGATGAGGCTGCGCTTCTGGGCAAACAAGCAGAAGGGAGTGCCGCGCGGTCCGCACCGCGAACCGCCGCCTCAAGAGAAGCGCAGCATGTCAGAGCTCTTCGAGAGCCTCAAGAAGGTCCCGTTCAACCCGTCCTGGGTATCGGGCGCCCTGAAGGCGGTTACCGGCAACTCGTTCCTGCTGTTCCTTAACGCGGCGCGGGCGACCTCCGGGGCGGCCTACCCTTACCCTCCCGAGTTCGAGGAGGTTGTCATCGAGAGCTTCGACGGCACACCAATAGCGGCGGCGGTGGGCATACACAGGGACGGCGCTCGCCGCCCGGCCATCGTGATGTCGCACGGCTTCATGGGCTCAAAGCACGACCATTACATAATCGACACACTGCTGGTCGCTTACGCGGCCTGGGGGTTCAACGTCCTTGGAATAGACCTGCGCAACTTCGGGCGCAGCCAGAGGCTCTCGCACAGCCCGACCACCGCCGGTTGGAAGGAGGCCGAAGACCTGCTGGCCGCGGCGAAGTACATGTCCGAGCAGCCCGAGGTCACCAGCGTCGGCATCGCCGGCTTCTCCATGGGCGCGGGCTCCACGATGCGGGCGGCGTTCGCCAACAGGGAATACCCGTACCTCACCGGTGGGGCCATTGCCTGGAACGGCTACGCCGACTCGGGCCGCATGATCGAGCGCCTCAGCACCAGGCCGAAGCTGACTGATCTATTCTTCCCCGTGTACATGGGCTTCCGGCTCATGCACAAGATAAGGCGCGAGGACATGAAGGGCTACATCGACGACCCCGAGCAGCGCCGGTACCTGGACGGGGGGTTCGCCTCGGGGGACTTCGCGACGTACGTCGATAAGATAGCGGCCCCGCATTACGGAGTGAGCACCGAAGAGTATCACCGCAACTCGAGCCCCAGGGAGTTTCTGGCCGACGTCGAGGTTCCACTTCTCGTCGTGCACGCCGAGGACGACCCCGTGTGCCCCGCTTCGGAGATGGAAGAGCTCGAGGTCATGGCGCGGGACAACCCCAACGTCGAGATCTGGATGATGCCCACCGGCAGCCACTGCCTTTACCAGTACCTGGACAGGGACTGGTACGACACGGTCACGCGCGACTTCTTCACCTACTGGGCTGCCTGGGACGAGGCGTTGCCGCCGCGGGTTGAGAATGCTGACGTCGGGCTGGATGCCGACGCAAAGCCCGCGCCTGTCGAGTAGTGGCATAAAGAAAACGAAACCGTGCAGGTCGGGATGATCACATGACAAGACGATCAAAGCGCGTTGGATCCATAGCTGCGGCATACCTGCTCGCGCTCCTTCTGGCCGTGCCGCTGCTTGCCGGCGGCTGTGGCTCGAGGCGGCCCGGCGAGGCCTCGTATATCGTCAAGCAGGGCGGCATCGAGATAGGGGAGCAGACCGTACGGTTCTCCGAGGAAGAGGGCAAGGCGGTCTACGGCGCGACGGAGAGGCGACCGTTCAAGGTGTTCGACACCACCACGTACCGCAGGCTTGCATTCTCGTCCGACCTCAAGGATTTGCAGGGGTACTATTCCAGCAGGCGGGTCCCCGGGGCAAGCTACCGCACCTACCTCAGGCGCTCCGGCGGCGGTTTCACATACCTGGCGGACGAGCTCCAGACCTTCGATTACCAGGTCTTTCCCCCGGGGAAAACCGCCATTCCCTACGAACCTGACTCGTCGTGCCTTATGCAGGCGCTGGCTGACAAGTTCTTCGCGTCGGGTTTTGACCGGGCGACGACGTTAGCCGTCATTCCTTCGAGAGACGCCGTCCTGCGCGAGCTCCTCGTCCGGCGTGAGGGAAAGACCGGGCTTAATGTCACCAGCCCAGGGGTCCCCGAGGTCAGCATCCAGTTCGGTGGTGACGGTCTCCTTTCAAAGGCCGAAGGTGGGGGGCTCGTGATAGTAAGGGGCAGGGCGGGCAGCATGAGCTCTAAGCCGTTCATGCCCATCGGACGTGCGCGCGCTCTCAAAGAGGTCAGGGTCCAGACGCCCGGGAAGCTGCGCGGCGGAAAGAGGCTCGAGCTTGCCGGCTCGATCTACATCCCGGCCGGGAAGCGCCCTTACCCCGCGGTGGTGCTCGCCGGTGACCTCGGCCCGCAGGACCGGACCGGTGGAGGCTTCCTTTCGCAGATCGCGGCGCGCCTGGTCGACGATGGGTTCGCGGTGCTGATATGCGACAGGCGGGGCGTCCCCCGCAGCCAGGGCGACTACGCCACCTACACTCTCGAATCGGCCGCGAGCGATCTCAACGCCCAGGTTGACTACCTGGTCCTGCGGGGCGACATAGATATCGAGCGCATTGCCGTGGTTGGCTACGGTGAGGGGGGACAGTTGGCTTCGAAGGTGGCCGCGTCCGACCCGTACGTGTCTTCTCTCGTTCTCATGGCGACACCTTCCGTGCCGCTGTTCCCCGACCTGGCGCTGAGGCAGGTGGACCTGGCCCAGAGCGCCGGTCTCTTGCAGCCCGCGGAAGCGGCCGCCGCGCGCATCCGCACAGAGACCGAGGTGAGGCTGCTGAACGAGACGAGCGGGAACCCCCTCGAGCTGGGCGGCCACGAGCTCTTCCTGGGCTGGATGCGCTCCGAGGCCGCCAGCGACCCCCTGGCCTGGATCGGCTCGCTGGAGATACCGGTGCTCGTGGCGCAGGGCGGGCGAGACGGGTATGTCCCGGTCGAGGAGGCCACCCGCATAATGGAAACCCTTGACTCGCGAGGCAAGAGCACCCAGGAGCTGGCGCTGTTCGAGAAGTTGGGACACAGCTTCGGCACCATGTTTTCCGAAGGGGCGACCGCGCCGTACCGGGCTCACCCGGAAATCGACCCCGAGGTTCTGAACACTGTTGCGAACTGGCTCAAAGAAAGATAGTTGGCGGTCGCGGCCGAGTATTATATTGTTATCCGCTTGAGGGAGGCGACCGGTCATTCGTGCGACGGAAAGGGTGCGATGGGGATAAGGGAGGACCTTCTCAAGCTGGCGGTGGAGATCGGGCCCCGGGGCGCGTGCACGCCGGCGGAAGCCAGGGCGGCGGGCTACATAAAGGGGCGCTTCGAGGAGTGTGGCCTCCAGGTCACAACCCAGGAGTTCTCCTGCATGGACACCTGCTCGTATCTTTACATCATCTACCTGGGGGTAGCCATCGCGTGCGGTGTCTTATCCTACTGGTTCACTTACTACGTGGCGCCTGTCGCGGTGCTGAACGCGTTGGCTTTCGCCCTCGACCTGGAGACGTTCCCGCTGCTGTCACGAATCCTTCCCCACAAGCGCAGCCGCAACGTCATAGGCGAACTCCCCGCCGAGAACCAGTTGGTCGGCCTCGTCGTGGTGGCGCACTACGACAGCGCGCGCTCGGCGCTGTCCTTTGGACCGAAGCTCGTCAAGAGCTTCAGGTTGTCGTTCTCGCTTATGATCGGCTCCGTGTTCGCGGTAGCCCTGCTGGTGTCAGCCAACTTCATCAATCGGCTCGCGAGCGGTGATCCGAAGGAGTGGATCTGGATCGTTACCCTGGCGGCGTGTGTCAGCATGCTGGTGCCGCTGACCATCATGGTCCACCGCGAGCTGGCCATGGACTACACTCCCGGCGCTAACGACAACGCCTCCGGGGTGACTGCCATGCTCGCCCTGGCCGACAAGGCGAGCGAGGAGGAGTCGCGCCTTGCCGGCGTCATGTTCGTGGCGACCGGAGCCCAGGAGGTGGGGACGGCGGGGATGCTCGAGTTCCTCAAGAGTTACGGCGAGCGGATCGAGGGAGCGCTCGTGGTCAACCTGGACAACCTTGGCACCGGTCACCTCTGCTACATCGACTGCGAGGGGATGCTGCTCGGCCACAATTCGAGCCCCGTGCTGCTGTGGCTCGCCGGGAAGATAGCCGAGAAGAAGCGCCTACCCCTCTGGCGAACCGGCTACCGCCTGCTCTCCACCGACGCCACCCCCGCGCTCGCTCGCGGCTATCCGGCGATGAGCTTGATGGCGTTCGACGACGACGGGATGCTCCCCAACTGGCACTGGCAGAGCGACACCGTGGACAACATCGACATGGAGAACCTCGAGGTCGTGCGCGCCTTCCTCTGGAACCTCGCCCGCCGCATCGACCCCGGCATGAAAAGTGACCTGGCATGAGATGTTGCGTCAGTCTTCCATGTAGTCCCGGAGGCAGCCGCTGACCGATGGGTGCCCGAGCCTGGCGAGGGTCTTTGATTCTATCTGGCGTATGCGCTCACGGGTCACACCGAAAACGTTGCCGACTTCCTCGAGCGTGCGAGGCCTGTCGTCCAGGAGCCCGAAGCGGAGCTGCACGATCCTCTTTTCTCTCGTGGGGAGGTCATCCAGCACGTCCTGAAGCTGCTCCTGAAGCAGCGTGAACGCGGCCGCGTCTACCGGGACGATCGCGCCTTTGTCCTGGATGAAGTCCGAGAGCGCGCTGTCGTCCTCTTTCCCGATCGGGGTCTCGAGGGAAACCGGCACCTGGCTGGCTTTCTGGATCGCCCTGATTTTCTCGGGGGTCATCTCCATCTCCACCGCGATCTCCTCTGGGGTGGGCTCGCAACCGTGCTCCTGCAGCAGCCTGAGCTGGACTCTGGCCAGCTTGTTCATGTTCTCGACCATGTGGACCGGGAGGCGGATAGTCCTTGCCTGGTCGGCTATCGCGCGGGTCACCGCCTGGCGTATCCACCAGGTCGCGTACGTGCTGAACTTGAACCCCCTGGTGTAATCGTACTTCTCGACACCGCGTATCAGGCCGAGGTTGCCTTCCTGGACCAGGTCCAGGAAATGCATGCCGCGCCCGACGTAGCGCTTTGCGATGCTCACCACCAGCCGCAGGTTCGCCTCGGCGAGCTTCTTCTTGGCCTCGAGGCCGTCCTCGGCGAGCGCCTTCAGCGCCTCCGACCTGTCCTCGTCGATCTCGGAATCAGACTCGAGGGCGGCCGAGGCTTCGCATCCGGCTTCGATGCGTTTCGCGAGCGATACCTCCTGGGCAGCCGTCAGCAGCGGGACCCTGCCGATCTCTTTCAGGTACATACGGACCGTGTCGTTCAGCGCGCCGCCGTACGCGCCGTCGGCCCCGTGGGGGTCGGGTTTGCCGCGAGGGTGCGGCGCCTCCGGGTCGTCAAGCCCTTCGGCGTGGCTATCCTCGTCGTCCGTTATCTCGATCCCCGCCTCGGACAGGAACACGAAGACGTTGTCCATCTGGTCGGAAGACAGCTCGACGCCCTTCAGCCCTTCGACGATATCGCCCGTCGTCAGGAATCCTTTTTCCTTTCCCGAGGCGACGAGCTCCTGCACCTCTTCCAAGTCGATGTTTCTCAAAGCGTCCTGCATGGATGGCCCCTGGTTGTCGTGCGTGATGTCGTTTGCATGAATGCCGCGCCCCCATGACCGTGTTTCACCGGAAGCGCTTAAGACGGGGTCGCTATATGGGTGCCGATTTCAAGTCGGATCGCGGAAGGGCCGGCGGCTACCAACGCGGCCGCCGGACCGTCACGCATTCTGTTCTAGTACCGGTAGTTTGAACGTTGGGGGCGGTCCGTCTTCGGCCTTGCCTCGTTCACGTTCATGGCGCGGCCGTCGACGTCTTTACCGTTCAGGCCTTCGATCGCAGCTTTCGCCTCAGAGGCATCGCTCATCTCGACAAAGCCGAATCCCTTCGACCTGCCGGTTGCGCGATCC
>JBBQKJ010000048.1:0-22485 GCA_038326775.1 Candidatus Geothermincolia bacterium | reverse complement strand
AAGCCCTATACCCGTGGCACCAGGGATCATTCCGCCACATATTCTCCCAGCCCACCGACGTGGACCTTTCCAGCGACTACCTCGTTTTCGACATAAGCGAGATGGACGAGGACCTACGGCCGATCGCCATGCAGGTTGTGTTGAGCTGGCTGTGGCGCAACATATTCTCCAACCCCAAGCCCAGGCTCATCTACGTCGATGAAGCCTGGTGCCTGCTCAAGAGCGCGGGGGACTGGTTCGCCGCCGCCTACAAACGCTCCCGCAAGCACTGGGCGGGTTTCTCGCTCAACGACCACGAGGTAGAAACACTGCTCAACAGCGACGTCATGAAGACCGTCCTCACCAACTCGGCGACCAAACTCCTGTTCTCCCAGGAGCCGAGCGCCATCGACGCGCTGTCGCGGGCCTTCGACCTCACCGACGGCGAGCAGATGGCTATACTGGGGGGCTCTCCCGGCGAGGGGCTGCTATACGCCGAGAACTCGCACGTAAGCCTGCGCGTGATCTCAGCCCCAGAGTTCGAGAGCTTCCTCTCGACTTCCCCGGCCCTGGTCTACTCAAAGAGCTCGGCCGATGGTTAAGGTGGTCGCGCTCGCGCTAATAGCATTCGTGGTCGCTGCGCTGATAGGTTTCATGACCATTCTCGCGGGACTGAACTTCGCAACGAAAGCTCGCGAGGGGGTCGACGAGAGCACCTTCACCGCCGAGATGTTCGACCCCGACGCCCCGCTCGACCCTTCCCTGATGGGCAACGCCGTGGTGATGGATTTCGTCGTGACGACCTACTTCCCGGACTCAGATGAGGACCCGCTCGGAGGCAACGACACCTGCGCCGATGGGACCCGCTACTGGCGCGATCCCAACGTGCCGCCCGAGCGAAACCTGTTCGCCAGGACCCCGGACGGACGTGTCATACAGGGGGTAGTGGCAACGGTGCAGGACCAGCACAACCCGGTCCTGCCCTGGTCCATGAAGGACCAGATCAAGCTCATGATCCCGGCCTACAACAGCCAGGCGGAGATCCACGACCATTTCGCCACCTGCGTGACCGACCCCAGGCGTCTCGACCTCGCCATGAGCGGCAGCGTTCAAGCCTCAAAGTTCTTCTCGGAGCTTAAAACAGTGTGCCCCCAGGCCAGGGCTTATAGCGATCCGGGCGGGAGCCCCTGGAACTCCGGGACATTGATGCCCATCACCGTCATCTACCCCGATGAGGGCATGTCCTTCACCGACGACGGCCACTGCTTCCCTATCAGACAGAAGGTCTTCCAATACTCAAACGACTGGGGAGACCCGCGGTCCGGTGGCAGAACACACAAGGGATGCGACATTTTCGCACCCATGGGGACGCCTGCCATCGCCTGTTACAGCGGTTTCCTGACTACCTCTGAGGACCGGCTCGGCGGGCACATGATCAACCTTCGCACGAACGACCAGAACGGAGCGACTTACAAGTACATGCACATGAGCGGTTACGCCGTTGCCAGCGGCGCCTGGGTAAACGCGGGGCAGGTGATCGGCTATGTCGGAGATACCGGCAACGCCAGTGGAGGAGCACCCCACATACATTTTCAAGTGCATCCCGGCGGCGGGTCCCCGGTAAACCCATACCCTGTACTGAAGCAATGGGAGGCCCAGTCCGTCCAGGGCGACCCCGCAGAACGCGCCACCAACTTCATGCGGCGTTACAATTTCGACCCGGGGCTCGTAGCTCTGGCCTCCCTCAACGTGGAGTGCGCCAACCGCTACGGCATGGACTGGCGCATGTCCCTTGTCGCCGCGTTCGTGGAGTCCTCGGGTGGCAGGGCCAACTTCCATCCGTTCAACCCGTTCGGCCTCGGCCAGTACACCTTCGGCAGTTATCGGGAGGCCGTGGAGCGGTACTACCAGACGATCGCGGGCTACGGTTTCGGGCGCAACGCCTTCGCCATATTCAGCAAGTACAACCCGAACCCGGTATATCCCCCCAACTGCATCGGGGTCCTGAACAGCATATAGCGATACTTGGATGTATAGAAAACTATTAGTCCCTTCGCTCAGGATAGTACAACATGTTGCGAATCGCCAAAGAGAAGATTTGACCGATTAGAGAGCGAAGGTTGCAAATGAACACACTGGGTAACGCTAAGCGGCAGGCCGGGTCTCTTTGCAGGAGACGTATGGTAGCCGGTCCCCTCTCAGGCCGCCACGATCGCACGTAAGGTGAGGGGCTCGGCCTGGATGCAGGACCTGAGGAGCCGGTCGAAGATCTCGTCTGTGAACGTGCGCCTGGAGAAGCGCCGGCAGAACTCGGAGAGGTAGGAGCGGCAGGCTTCCTCGGTGGGAAACCTGTCCAGAACCTCGAAGATGTTGTCTATCCTCTTGTACCCGCCGTCTCTCATTACGACCAACCTCCTGCCTGCGGGCTGGCAGGTGGGTGCGACATGATATTGTGGTCTACTGAGCGAAGGGCTAATCGTTTTGAAGAATTGGGGATGAACTTCCAGGGAAGCTGGTCAATCACATGTTATTACTTGGCGGAACTGCAAGATGGAAACGCTATATGGGTTGTTGGCAAAGGACATGATTGAGGGCGTCGATTGGAGAACGTATGAGAATGAGAAATGCCATCGTGAATTTCGCAGGACAAAAGACCCTGGAACAAAGTATTGCAACCCGCGATGCAGGGAGCAGGTCGCAGATGCGAATCGAGGCATGAACAAGACAGGGAAGAAGACGGCAACGAAGGGGAAGGGTTAGCTATGGGGAACATCGTCAAGCGGCAGTACAGCGAGGACAAACCGGCACGGTACTACATCAGGTTCAAGGACCAGGCGGGCCGGTGGAAGTGGGAGGCGGCAGGCAAGCGGCGCAAGGACGCCGATGCATTGCTCCGTCGGCGGGAATCGGAGGTCGCGGAGGGAACCTACGGCAGGGACGACGCAACCTTTGCCGCGTACTCGGAGCGTTGGCTTAGGGGCAAGCAAAAGTCGCTTAAGGTGACCAGCTATTTGGGTTATGAGCATAACTTCCGCAACCACATAACGCCGTTTTTAGGCAAGCGGTTAATGTCCGAGATCGACGCCGACAAGGTGCAGGATTGGGTGAACCACATGGCCGATAAAGACCTCTCGCCCGCGACGGTGTGGGTTTGCTATCGATACCTTCGTGCCTGCCTACGCACGGCGTATAACCGGGGCTTGATGAAGTCTTACCCTTGTAGGGATATAGACTTGCCGCGTGTCAATCGAGAAGAACTGTCATACCTCGCGCCCTCCGAGGTCATGGCATTGGTGGAGGAAGCCGAGGAACCAGAGCGGACTCTGTTCGCGACCCTGGGACTTTCCGGCCTGCGACGTGGGGAAGGCCTCGCGCTAGCCTGGAGGCACGTCAGTTTCAAGGACAGGGCAATCATCGTCGAGCGGTCTTATTCACCCCAGGGCGGTATGACCGAGCCTAAATCTTCGAGTTCTCGACGGGCGGTGTCCATCTTGCCGACGCTCGAGGGCATCCTTCGCGAAAATTACGAGCGCCAGGGGAGGCCGAATCCCGATGCGCTGCTGTTCTCATCCGACGGAACGCGTCCACTCGATCCTGCAACCGTCAGGCGGAAGTTCCACAGGGCTTTGGACGGTGCAGGATTGAAGCGTGTAACCATTCATAGCCTGCGCCACACCTTTGCCTCCACGTTGCTGGCAAGCGGCGCAAGCATCAAGGCGGTGCAGATGCAGCTCGGCCACAGTTCCGCGACGATGACGCTGGACGTGTACGGACACCTGCTGCAAGAGAGTATACAGCCTGCAATGAACCGCGCCGATGCACTGTTCTCTAATCCAGAAGGTAAGATCGCCCTCCTCCCAAAGCAGGAACGATAAACCATCCCCGCGTTCCAAATCTTGTGTGATTAGGTAACGGTTTTCAATTCTGGCTTTTGTCAGCCGACATGAATAGCCAGATATATCGCTTCATATAAGGGTTTCTTGGTGGTTAGCCGGTCTGGAGTAAACCTGCAACATTGAGATTCTTTATCTTGATTCAAACAAGTCACGAGCCGTGATAAAGGCTCTCAGCAAGCAGGGTGAAGTGAGCCATGCAAAGGATACTAACCAGGCTTTGTACCTGGTCGCGGAACGGGACTTTAAATATTACTTCGTCGATGCTGACACCCCCCAGGCACAGGCGTTCCTGAAGCATCTCAGGCACGATCCGCAGCTTGCGCCCCCGAGCGCCACCGTTCTGCTTACGAACAATGAAGAAGAGGATTGCACTGCCTGGAGTGTTGACACGTTCGTGACGCGGAGCAGGGTCGGCGAGGATATCCCATACATCTTCTCGCATCTCAAGGGCGGGCCCGCTGACGCGGGAAACGTTTTGAGGATAGCTCCCCGCGATGAAATAAGAGCAGCAAAGGCCTCCGGCAGTTCGGGCCGGCCCCGGCTGGAAAGCCCCATCGGAGTCGAGGCCGATGGTGGTGAGTCCGAGCCTGCCGATAGCCCGGAGGCCGATGCCGTGGGCGCCGAGACTGCCGGCCGGGCCCTCACCGGCAAGAGGTCGAAGCCGACCGCGTCCGCGCGGGAGGATAAAGCGTTCACCGCATCGTCGGGGAACCGAGGCAGGTACAGGTACGCCGCCGTCGCCCTGCTGCTTATCGCATCCGGCCTGTGGTTGTTCGTCTGGGGCCCGTTCGCGGCCGGCAACAAGGGCACCAGGATCCAGTCGAGCGGAAGGAAGGTCGAGGCCGAGTCCTCTCGCCGCCAGAACCGGGGCCCGTGGCAGGTGATCAAGCCCTTTGATTACCTGCAGCCGAGCGCGTCGGCCCAGCAGTCCGCGCCGCCAGCGGCTCCTTCCGCTGGCGTACCGGGCGCAATCGTGCAGCCACCGCCGGCGGACGCCCGGTCTTTCGTTGTCGAGAAAGAGAAGCAGGAGGCACCGGTGGCACAGCCGCCTGCCGCCAACCGCGCTCCGAGCGTCAGCATCAGCGGGCCCACGCTGGTCCACGTCGGCGAGACCGCAACGTACCACGCCAACGCGTCCGACCCCGACGGCGGTTCTCTTTCCTGCAGCTGGGGCGGGACCAGCAAGAACACCGCTTTTCAGAACACGGGGACTTACCCGATATCCGTGAGCGTGACTGACCCCGGCGGGCTGTCCGCGTCGGCCACGATCATGGTCACGGTGATGCAGTAGTGAAAAAACCGCTGACCTTTCTGATAATGCTCGTTCTCCTTACCCTCGCCCTCGGGGGCACCGCGCACGCTTATCCGGCGGGCTGGACATCCGACAAGGCCGTCACCGCCGCCACCGGCGCGGTAGATTTGGCCGTGAAGGGCAACAGTGTGCATCTTGTTTACGGGAACAGCGGGGTCTACTATCGCCGCTCAACCAATAAAGGCCTCACCTGGGGCTCGGCCGTAAGGCTCGACGCGGGAACAGGGGTTTGTCCCCAGGTGACAACCGGCTCCGGCAACACGGTTTACGCCGCGTACGTCGGTCAGGATCGGCCCGGAGCCTTGCGCAACGAGGTCCTCGTGCGGAGGTCTCGAAACGCGGGGCAGACCTGGGACACTGGTTACTTCGCGTACGCGGGCTCCGCTACTGACGCCGTCGATGAGGTTGCGCTTACCCACGGCTCGGACTCTGTCTCCGCCACATGGAGCCTTTCTTTCAACGCGAGCCCAACTTCTATCTACTGGTCACAGCTCGGCACCGGTGGCGACCTCGCCCCCGGCGAGCGGCAGGTATGGGATACCTCGACAAGGTCTATCGATAAGCCCCGCATAGCGAGTGACGGCAGCAACGTCTTCGTGGCCTACATGGGCCAGGGCCTGACCTGGGATGACTGGAACGTATACTGCATGAGGTTCAACGGCACGACGGCCGCCCACGACCTCATAGCCAGCTCCGGTTCACATGACATGCGCGACCCCGACGTATCCTGCCAGGGTAGCAACCTGTTCAACGTTGTCTGGACCGACTCTGCCGGCGGGATACAGCAGGTCTGCCGCAAGGTCTGGAACGGCTCGTCCTGGGGTGGGCGATTTGTTCTTTACAACGCGAGCACTCAGCAGCCTGCAGCGCGGGCTATGCCGTATTCACCCGACAACTCCGTTATTTGCTTAGACAGCACGGGTTCTTTTCTAAAGTGGGCAATGTTCGGCTCCAATGCGGATATTGTCAAAGGCTCTAAACCCAAAGATTGGGCGGCCGATCGCGCGTATGGCGGGGATGCTGTCGTGGCCTCTCGGTGCGCAGACGGCAGTGTCCGAGTCAAGAGGACTGATGCAATCGCCCCCTCCTCTAGCGGTGTAACCGCACAGGGGAACTCGTCCGGGGGGTCCACCTACGTCAAGGCTAACTTCGGCATTACGTTCAACGCCGTCACCGACGATTGGAACCTCACTGGTATTGACCCCAACAGTGATGCCTTTTCCAGTGGCGTGACCACAATCCAGATGAAGTTTTCCGATAATCCGGAAGGTCCTTGGGGCGACTTACCCACAGACAAAGGCTCCACCATCAACAACTCCCCCTGGTCGGCCACCGTGAACACAAGCGAGATGGGTGATGGTCTAGGTTACATCATGGGCATAATCTCAGACACAGCGGGAAATACTAAGGAAATTGCCTCTGACTCCCTTGTTATCGATAAGTTGGCGCCGACCTGCAATATCTCCACCAACCCGGCGCACGACCCGGGCTCCTGGCGGACCTCTCCCGCAACCGTCACTATCACCGCGAGCGACACCAACCCGGACCACGTCGAGTATAAGGTCCGGCGCTCCGACGGCTCGGGCTCCTGGGTGCCCTACACCGCTCCTTTCAGCGCTCCCGAGGGGCGCAACACCATCTTCTACAGGGCGCTGGACAAGTCGGGCAACTCGAGCGACCCCAACGCCTCCCTCGCCGTGTGGGTCGACACCCGCGCCCCCTCCTGCACGGTCGCCTTCCCGACAACACAAGCGTATGCGCCCGTTGACAACACGGTGGTCATCGTCAAGGGCTATGTAGACGACGGCGCCGGAGAGGTGGCCCTGGCAAGCATCTGGATAGACGGCAAGCGGATATACGAGGTCGACGGCCCGGAGAGCACCAAGATCGGCTCTCCCTGGGACACCGCGGGTAAGGCACTGGGCCCCCACACCATCCAGGTCAAGGGCACCGATGCCGCGGGCAGGAGCGCCCGGTCCGAGCTCAGGACGTTCCAGCTGGTCCGGAACCCCGCTTATGACTGGTACTTCGCCGAAGGCACCACGCGCGAAGGTTTTGACGAGTACGTCTGCGTTCTGAACCCGGGCGATTTCGACGCCGCGATAACGTTCGACCTCATGCTCGAGGCCGGGCAGGTCATAACGCGCAGCTTCTCTGTCACGAAAAAGAGCAGGGCCACCTACAACGTGCGCGACATGGTGAACGGCGAGCACGACGTCTCCATCCACCTGCGTGCCGAAGGCCAGCCGGTCGTCGCCGAGCGCCCCATCTACTTCAACTACCACGGGAAGTGGACTGGCGGGCACGACGCGCCCGGCACGAACGCGCTCTCAAAGCAGTACTACTTCGCCGAAGGTACCACAAGGCAGGCGGGCCTCGGCGGGCCTTTCGAGGAATGGCTGTGCTTTCAGAACCCGGGGGACAACGCGGCGACCGTCAACGTCACGTACATGCTCGGCACGGGCCGGAACGTCGTCAAGACCTACAAGGTAGCTCCGCACAGCCGCTATACCGCCGACGTCAACAAAGACGTCGGTCCCGACCAGGACGTCTCCGCGCGCGTCGATTCCGACCAACCGATAGCCGCCGAACGGCCCATGTACTTCAACTACCGGGGGGAGATCGACGGGGGCCACATAGTCTCCGGGGCGCGGGCCCCGAAGAAGACCTGGTACTTCGCCGAAGGCAACACGCGGCCCGGCTTCACCGAGTACCTCACCGTGCAGAACCCCGGCGACAAGCCGGCGGCTCTCGACATCACGCTCTACCTGGAGGACTTCTCCGAGAAAGTCGAGCATGCGGTCGTTCCAGCTCGCACCAGGGCCACATACAACGTCGCGGATTTCGTGGGCACGGGCCACGACGTGGCCGTGAAGATATCCTCGGATGCCCCAGTCGTTGCCGAGCGGCCTATGTATTTCAACTACCAGGGCAAATGGACCGGTGGGCACAGCAACCTGGGGGCAGCCGAGCTCGGCCGCCGCTTCTTCTTCGCGGAAGGCACCACCCGCGCGGGGTTCGACGAATGGGTCACGGTCTTCTCGAGCTCGAACGGGGCAGTGGCCTACATCACGCTGATCTACCCGGACGGCGCGCGCTCCGAGGCGATGATGTATCCGGTCGGCATGTCCCACCGGACCACCATAAATATCAACGAAGCGGTGGGGGAACAGAAAGACGTATCGGTCGAGGTCACGGGCGACAACGACATCGTCGTCGAGAGGCCCATGTATTTCAACTACGGGGGAGTTTGGACCGGCGGGCACGCAGCCTCCGGTTTTAGAGCTGACTGATTCTGATACCGGGGGAGTGAAGGGAGATGGTGATGGGAAGGAAACAGGTTGTTTTTGCCGCTGTTCTGGCCCTCGCGTGCGCTTTCTCCGTCTTGACGGCGGGGATCTTCAGCGGGCCGGCTTATGCTTACCCGGCGGGGTGGACATCGGACCTTTACATCGGCAACACCGCCAAACAATCGGTGGACGTCGCCTCCTGGGGCGACACTGTCCTGGTCGTCTGGAAAGACAACGCGGGCCACGTTTTCTGCAAACGTTCCGCCAACGGTGGCCAGGCGTGGTCCTACCCGTCCTCTTTTTCCGGCGGCAGGGCGGACAAGAGCACCAGCGAGTGCTTCGACCCGCAGGTCGTCATGTACGGCAGCATCGCTTTCATAGGATACAAGACCCGCAACGAGCCCCACGATACCTGGGCCGGGTTTCCCAACAACGTTGACTACGTTGTGCTCAAGCGCTCCGACGACGGCGGGGCGACGTGGAAGAACCTCGACCCGGAAACGCACAAGAGCCGGGGAGTGTGGTACGCAATAACCCCCCAGGACCGCAGCGTGAACAACTTCGACCTCGACCGCTGCAACATCATGGAGCCGTTCCTCCTGGCTTACGAGGAGAACAACGGAGGAAACAAGGTGAAAACAGGCTGGTTCCACAATGTTGGAGTGATGACGGAGGGCGGCTCGAACGTGGGCATCCAGATACCGGTCCAGGCTCCCGACCGGGCGGTGATCTGCCCCGCGATAACCGGGGCCGGCGCCAACGAGTACTACGTCTCCTTCGTTGAGAGAAACTGGGAGTCATCACCCGGAGAGCTGGTGGTTGTGGCCCGGTTCCTGGAGGGCCAGGGATGGTCCGACTGGAACACCTATCCGCAGGGGAAGAAAGCTGTTCCGATGGACGGATACAAAGGGCACGGTTCCTTGAGGGACACCGACATCTCCTGCATTTCAAGCGGCCAGATGAGGGCGGTATGGGACGACACCTCCAGCGGCAGGAACGAGGCCAAGTTGAGGGTCCTCGACACCAACCAGGTGCAGGGCCTCTCGACCTTGCGCACCGTCGACCACACGCCTTTCACCAAGACCTGCAGGGGCCGCGACCTACGCGTGTACCGGGGCCAGAACAGCGGAGACGGAAGGCGCTACCTGCGGGATGCCGCAAGCGACACCGTGATAATGGACCTCGGAAGCGTTTCCCAGGAGAGCTTCAACACCTTTAACATCGAACGGGACGGGCGCGCCGGAAGCAGGACGTACCTGGTTGGAACCCGCCAGAGCGATGGAAAGATCTACTTCAAGAAGACGGACGAGGTCGCCCCAACGTGCGACCCCATAAAGATAAGCGGAAAGGCTCCCGCTACCGTCCCGACTTACTTCAAATCGTCCTTCCAGCTCTCGCTGGCCAACGTGAAGGACGCGGACTGGAACCTGACCGGGGCTGATATAAAAGGCAAGTTCAACAACGGTGTGGCTTCTGCCGCGTTCAAGTACGCGCCCAAGAGCAACTCCGGCAAGTGGACGACCTTGAAGACGGTGAGCGCGACGGGCGCTGCCGGTCTCGCATGGGCGGCCACCGTGTCAGTGCCCGGACTCGGTGACGGCAGGTATTACTTCAAGGGGACGATTACCGACACGGCCGGCAACAGTTCCGACGCCGCGCGCTCGGGCGAGATAGTGGTTGATACCAACCCACCAAACACCGCTATCAACCGTGCCGGCACAGGCGGTGACAACGGGTGGCACAAGTCTGACGTCACCGTTACCCTGACACCTGTTGACGCGGGTGGTTTCGATTACACGACGTACCAAATCAAGAACAACGCGAGCGGCGCGGCGGGCGAGTGGATCAAATACGGTGGCCCGTTCGTCATTGCTGAAGGCCAGTGGGCCGTCAGTTACTACTCGACGGACAAAGCCGGAAATGTCGAGACAACGAAGACCATGGACATCAACATCGACAAGACGCCTCCCAGCGCTGCCGTTCTGACCCCCACGAAGGATGCTATCCAGACCGGCTTCGAGTCCAACCAGCAGGCCGACGTCTCGGGCATGGGAAGCGATTCGGGCAGCGGCCTCGCATCAGAGACCATCTTTCTTAACGGCTCGGTGCTGGGGAACAAGAAAACGAGCGGCTTCGGCAAGCCGATAACCGCTCGCTGGAATGTCTCCAGGGCCAAGCCCGGCAACTACGAGATAAAAGTCTCCGTTCGGGACAGGGCGGGCAACGTCGGCACCGCCATCAAGTTCGTCAATCTGGACAACTTCTGCAAAGACTGGTACCTGGCCGAGGGGAACACGTTGCCCGATTTCAAAGAATACCTGTGCATCGTCAACCCGGGCGACAAGGACGCCAAAGTGCGTCTTGACTTCATGCTCGAGGACGGCAACGTCATAACCCCGGACAGAGTGACGATCGCCGCTCATTCCAGGGCTACGTACAGGGTCACCCAGTTTGTGCCCGAAGGTCACAGCGGCGTCTCGACCAGGGTCCACTGTGACAACCAGGCTATTGTCGTCGAAAGGCCCATGTACTTCCACTACAAGGCAGCGGACCCGACACGAAACTGGAAGGGCGGCCACATAGGCAGGGGCATCAATACTCTCCAGAAGCAGGCCTACTTTGCGGAAGGCACCACGAGGGACAACCCCGCAGAAGGTCAATTCGATACCTGGCTCACCATGCTGAACCCCGGCGCTCAAACGGCCGACGTCAGCATCACTTACATGCTTGGGGATGGTTCCAACATCAACAAGTCGTACGAGGTCGGCCCGCACAGCAGGAAGACAGTCAGCGTCAACCAGGACGTGGGGCCGGGCAAGGACGTGTCCACCAAGATCGTTTCAAACGTGCCGCTCGCATGCGAGCGACCTCAATACCAGGACTACCGCGGGTTCGCTGTCGATGGCCACAACGCGGTAGGCGCGCCATCCCCGATGAAGTCCTGGCACTTCGCCGAGGGCACTACCAAACACGGCTTCGAGGAGTGGCTCACCATACAGAACCCGGGTGATATCGCGGCAAACGTCAAGTTCACATACATGAACGGCGAAAGCAAGGTCACCACCGCCGTGCGCGTGGTCCCCCGGCGCTCCCGCGCCACGGTTAAGGTCGTCGAGGACGTCGGCGACGCGCAGGATATCTCCGCCACCGTCGAGTCGGACCAACCGATTGTCGCCGAGCGACCCATGTACTTCAATTACGGTGGCTCATGCGACGGAGCGACGAACGCCATGGGGGAGGTCAGCGCTTCCAGGACTTTCTACATCGCCGAGGGGTGCACTTTGGCGGAGTACCAGACATACTATTGCATTCAAAACGCCAACGAGTCGGATGCCCGGGTCCGCGTCACCTACATGCTGGGGGACGGGGCGCAGGTTAAGAGAGACTACAAGGTCCGCGCCAGGTCGCGCCTTACCGTGAACGTCAACGACCCTGTAAGCGGGGTCGGCCCGGGCCAGAACATCTCGGCCAAGGTCACCTCAAGCGTGCCGGTCACAATCGAGAGGCCGATGTACTTCAACAGCAACGGCTATGTGGGCGGCCACGTAGGTTCGGCGTATGGCATCGATTGAGGTGAGCGTCAGAAGCGCAGCGGGAAGCACGCACGGAGCCGAACGCGACGATAATATATCCACAGTATAATGTGTATAATAGTTACACATAATACTGTGGAGGTTGGTAGAGGTGGTGAAGAAGGTCATACAGGTTCCGATGGATGGCGACCTGCTCGACAGGTTGGACCGTCTCTCAAAGAAGCAGCAGCGGTCAAGGGCTGAGTTGATAAGAGATGCCTGCCGCGCATTTCTTCGCAAAACCGAGACAGAAGAAATGGACAGGGTCTATCAGGAGGGATACGAAAAGTACCCGGAGGACCCTGAAGCGGGTATGCCGGCGGCCCTGATGATGGCCGAGATACTCGAAGAGGAGCCCTGGTAGATGAGGCGCGGAGAAGTATGGTGGGCCGACCTGTCGAAACCTCAGGGCAGGCGGCCGGTCCTTCTGCTGTCTCGTGATGCGGCCTACCGTTTTCGCACTGCCGTTACGGTTGCGATTGTAACGCGCAGGATCCGTTCGATTCCGGTGGAGGTTCGACTTGGTCCCGAGGACGGAATGCCGGATGAATGCATCGTGAACCTGGACAACATCGCCACTATCAACAAACGCCTGATCAAGACGCGCATAACCACGCTGTCGCCCGCCAGGATGTCACAGGTCAAAGCCGCCATAGACTTCGCGCTGGGCTTGCGCGACTGAGCCGCAGGAGCTTCGCATGGTTATCCCCACTTTCTTCTCCGCTTCTTGAAGGGTCTTGAATTGTTGAGCCTGCGGCATGGGGGCCACAATGGAAGCGGGGGAACCGGATGTGGCCCTTCAGGGCCTGGGCGCTTCCGGGAAGCCAGGGAAGTTGGCAAGGGCCTTTTCCAGGGTTGCGCGGTCGGGGGCCTGGAGGCAGAGGGTCGCGTCGCCCGTGATGCCGCAGTAATAGAGCTCGCCGCCGGGCGCCTTGTAAAGCCAGGCGGTCGGTGAGCTTCCGGCGCTCTTCGCCTTGTTCTTGAAGCGGGCCTTGATGAGGCCCTCGTATGCCGTGAAGAACTCGTCGACGTCACCTGCGGTGTCCCAGGCGAAGTCGTTTATCACAACGTGCTTCCTGCCCGGGCCCTGGTAGTACTGTACGGTGTTGCCGCCCCAGCCCTCGCCGACGTCGGGCTTGCCCCTGGTCGGGAAGTACTGCTCGAACCAGACGTTCACGTCGAACTCGCCCATGCAGTCTTCGTTTATCTTCTTCCATCCTTCGCCGAGCGACGCGGAGATGTCGGGCACGGGCACCGCGCGCGGGTTGTCGCGGGTCTCGATGTACTTCTCCGGGTGGATTATCTGCTCGGTGGAAAGCGGCGGGTCGGCGAGCGCCCGGTCAACCGCGTTTTCGCCGCCGCTCGCCAGCTCCTGGACGAACGCAAAGCCCTCTTCGTAAGGGAACAGGAGGCTTTTCCGGAGGTAGAGCGGGGAGTTGTCCAGCTGCTCGGAGGAGGTTTCCTCCCCGGCGAGCTCCCGGAGCTGGCTCGCGTTCACGTTATCGCGGGCGTAGAGCGTCATGGTGAGCATCGCGTCGCCCTCGACGAGCGAGGTCACCGCGAGGTCGTTGTCGCCGTTGTAATCCTCATTTTCGAGCGGGGCCTTGTCGAGCCCGAAATTCTGGTCCTGCAGGGCGTGCGTCACCTCGTGGGAGGTGGTGAGCTCGTCCATGACGCCGCCGGTGCTCTTGCCGGCAACGATGGTTATCTCTTTGCTCTCGGTGTCGTACGTCCCGGCGATCTGTTCGGTATAGACGTCGGTGAGCACCTTCTCAAGGCTCTTGTCCGGCGGGAACAGCCCGAGCGCGACCAGCAGCTTTTCGTCGGCGTCTATCTCGTCGGCGGGCATCTCCTCGTCGAACTCCTCCATGAGCTGAAAGCGGATGGCTATCTCCGGGCACTCGATGAAGGGAACGGCCTTCTTGAGGGGAAGCCCGCGGATGTCGGAGGTGCGCTCCGCTATCCGGGTAAGCTCGGGGGAGTGGAGCTTCTTGCCGCAGGTGGCTATGTCGACCTCGAGCTTGAACTGCAGGAGTTCGGCGGTCGTGAACGGCTTGAACGAGAGCGCCAGACCGGCCGGCCCGCGCGAGCGCCCGGGGTCGCGCGCAATGGCGCCGACGGTGACCGCCGCGGCGATGACGACCAGCGACGCGGCGACCAGCGTTATGAACAGACCTTTCCTCAGCAACAAAACCTCCCGGTCGAGCAACTCGTCGTTGGCGCCAGCAGCTCACCTTTTCGACGTTTCGGGCGCCGAGCGCGTTCCGGGCAAGCCGCGCCGTGCGGCGCAAGCATCGCCCGATACAAATTGCTTGATATATAATAACAGCGCGGCGTAGTGCAGGGATTGACCGTTTTCAACCTGGGAGCCGGCGATACACGGGAAGAAGCATCTGGGTGCCGCCTGGAGTGGCAAGTCGATGATATCGGGGCAGTTTAGCTTCGGGCGATGCCCGGGGCGGTGCTCCACCCTCGCCGCCTGCGTCGCTTTCCTCATTTTCCTCATGATCTGCGGGGCCCTGGCCTCTCTTCTCGCCGGCTGCGGTGGGAACCAGGCGGTGGTCGACTATATTACGCGGACCAACCAGGTGCTTGATGACATAAACGCCAAGGCGGGGGAGCTCAAGAAGCTCTGGACGGTGCCGTTCGCCGACCAGGCCGGCTTGCAGGAAGCGCTCGCCAACTATCGCAAGGCGCTGGCGAAAGGTCAGGAGATGGTCGACTCGACAGACCCCCCCGGCCCGTGCGCCAAGCTCGACGAGCTGCTTAGGCAGACGGTCGACCGCGGCCTGGAACTTGCGAACGTCACCAGCCCGTTCGCCGACTATACCGAGTCCGTAGCGCCCGTCGTCGCGCGGATGTCGGAGGTGGTGAAGTCGCTCGCGATTATTGAAAAAGACAACGACATCCCCTCCGGGCTCGCCGGGCTCACCGAGAAAGCCCAGAAGGCGGACACCGACTTGAGGAGCATAGTGCCCCCGTTGCTCTTCCAGGGCATACACCAGGAGATCCTGAAGTTCAGCGACGCTATGTTCAAAGCTTTCGAGAAAGCCTCGAAGGAGTTGGGCACAGACTCCGGAATCTACCAGGAGACCCAGCCACGGGATGGAGAGGAAGGCGCTCAGCCCGGCGACCAACAGCTTGAGGCTCAGAGCAGGCAGGTGCAGCCGTTACTGGTGGACATCCCCGACGCGTGGCAGAACTTCAACGAGCATCTGAGCATGCTCATGAACGTGGCGCGCGACGTGGCGGGCCTCGAGGCGAAGAACGCTGATGCTGAGAACATCGTCGGCCAGGTGGTCGTGGAGATAGTAAAGCTCAAGAAGCAGTACAAGTGAGGTGGCATCCAGCCGCCCGACGCCCAGAGCAGTTGTTTTCCCGACGCCCCGCGGAGGCCCCGTCGATCCCCGGAGGTGAAAGTTGAGTGTCATCGATGACCTGGCACGCTGGGTGTCAGGGCTCTCGCCGGAAGACATTCCCGAGCGCGTCCGGGAGGTGGCGCGCAACCAGGCGCTCTCGGTCGCGGGCGCCATCCACGCGGGCGCCGGCTGCGCCGGGGGCAAGGCGGTCATCGAGGCTGTCGAGGCCCGGGACACGGGTGGGCCGTGCTCCTGCTACCCGGGAGGCGAGGGGAGGTCTTACCAATCGGCGCTCCTGCAGAACTGCGCGCTTTCGATGGCGCTCGACTACGATGACTACCTCTTTCTCGGGCACACAGGGCACAGCGCGGTCTGCGTCCCGCTCGCGGTGGGCGAAATGGTTGGAGCGGACGCCGGTACGGTGCTCACAGCTCAGGTCGCGGCGAACGAGGTGGCCGGCCGGCTTGGCGCGAGCGTGGTCCTGGGGCCGCACAACGGGCAGATGTGGGCGCACATCCACCTGCTGGGGGCGGCCGCCGCGGCCTCGCGGGTTCTGGGCCTGGACGCGGAGAGGACCGCGAACGCCATGGGTATCGCCATGGCCGAGCCGGTCTATGCGCTGTTCGGCGGCTTCATGGGCCCGCAATCCAAGCTTCTTACCGCGGCGACCCCGGCCATCACAGGGGCCACCGCCGCTCTTCTGGCGGCCGAGGGAATGACAGGCTCGCGCTCCATCCTGGAGGACGAGCAGGGTTTCTGGGCGCACTTCTCATTCATCCCCCTGCCTTTCATGATGACAGGCCTGGGGCGGGCGTGGGTAACAGACACCACCGCTTTCAAGCCGTATCCGGGCTGCGCGTATATTGATACAGCGATGGACGCTCTTTTCGAGATGATGGCGACTTTTGAGAGGGAGCGCGGCCGGGGTATAGAGCCGGGCGAGGTGCGCCGGGTCGAGGTCGAGGCCAGCCTGCTGACAATCGCCATGGACGCCATGTCTCGCGCATACATGGACCCGGAGAAGCTATCGCCCACCAACATCAACTTCTCGCTCTCGGTGAGTGTTGCCATCGGGCTGCTCGCGGGCGAGCTCACCGGGGCCCAGCTGACCGAGCGGTTCCTCGACGAGAGCAGGGGGGACATACTCTCGCTCGCCTCGCGGGTCGAGCTCAAACACGGCGCACCGCTCTCGGTGGGGTTCATGAGGTCAATGGACACGGCGGTCGACCTCGGCGCGATGCTGGCTCAAATCGACGCCAGGGTGTTTCTGAAGGCGAGGCGCAGGCTTCGAGAGCACCTCAGCGGCGTGGCCTCGATGGGCCCGAGGGACGCGGTGGCTGCCTGGAAGAGCCTCTCGCATGATGACAGGGCATTCCTCAAAGGCCTCCTGCCGCGAGCGCTGGCGCGCGGGGCGTCCTCATACGACCTGGGCTCGAGCAGGCTCGAAGAGCTGCTGATGCCGTTCGGAGCCCGTGTATCGGTCACCCTGGCCGACGGGGCCGTGCTCGAGGTCGAGAAGCTCATCCCCAGGGGCGCGCCCGGCGACCCCGAGCGCTTTAACGTGCCCGAGCAGAAGTTTTCGCGGGAGGCGTCCGGCTTTATGGGCGCACAGGCCGCGGCACAAGCGGTCGCCGCGCTGCGCGGTTTCGAGCAGCATACGCTTGATGAACTGCGGGGGGCGCTCGCTCCCGGGGAAGTGCGGTAGCAGTGCCTTGAGGCGCTGAGCTCACGATAATTGGCGTCACTTTCTCCAGCCTGAATGCGTTATCATAAATGCTGTGACCGCGCCTGAAACCTCTGGGAGGATGACAATCTGGCTGGTTGGTGTCCCCGATGCGACGGGAGCGGCACTATAGCAGGGCAGTACCGGGTACCCGAATAGCGAGGCGGAGAGGCCGGTGCCGAAGAAGAAAAAGCAGATAGAGTTTGCCCTGAAGTTCTGGAGGCTGACCCACTGGGCGAAGCGCATCGGGCATATCTCGCCGTTCAGGCAGATGGCCGGGCTGATCGCCTCGGAGAAGGCGTTTCGCGGCTCGTTCATCCCGGTCGGCGAGGAGATAGAAGTGCCTCCGGGGGTAGTCGCGCCGCGCGATATCATCCGCGACTACATCACCAGGGCCAGTCACCGGACCATCGCCTACATGTGCCCCTGCCGCTCCGGCGAAGGCTGCCAGAACCACCCCAGGGACCTTGGCTGCATGCTGCTCGGTGACGCGGCCAGGATGGTCGACCCTGACGTCGGGTACAGCGCAACGGTGGAGGAGGGGCTCGCTTACATGGAGCGCGCCCTCGAAAGGGGCCTCCTTCCCATGATCGGCCATATGAAGGTCGACAAGTACGTCTTCGGCGCAAAGCCGTTCGACCGCTTCCTTACGCTCTGCTTCTGCTGCAAGTGCTGCTGCGTCGTGCGCTCCGAGATGCGTGGCCTGGCGGGCGCTTACCCGCGGAGCCTGGTGCGCATGGAGGGAGTGAACGTCAAGGTGACGGACGGCTGCGTCGGCTGCGGTGAATGCGTGCCGGTCTGCCCTGTTGAGAACATCGAGCTTCGCGACGGCGTCGCCTTCATCGGCGACAGGTGCCTGGGCTGCGGCACCTGCGTGGACACCTGCTCCCGCGGGTATGTCAAGATGACGATCGAGCCCGGCGCCAGCCTCATCGAGGACCTCAAGCGCCGCGTCGAGGCAGACGTTATCATCGAGTGACCGTGGATGGCGAACGAGTGCGCCCGCGCCTGCCCTTCGAACGCTAGGAATGCGGCTCGTCCGGGGTTGCATCGACAGCGCCCTGAAACAGGACGATGAGCCCGGCCGCGATTATCAGCGCGCCTCCCGCGAAGTTCTGCCATCCCGGCACCTCTCCCAGCAGTGCCCAGGCGAAAAGGGTGGAAGAGACAGGGTCTATATATGACAGCACACCCATGTGTTGAGCTTTGACCCGCTTGACGATGGTGATGTAGGACATCCCCAGGAACGACGAAAAAACCAGGCCGAGGACGACCAGCGAGGCCCAGCCTCCGCCGGTCACGCGGGGCGCGCGGAACCGGGTGAACGGAAGCATCACGAGCAGTATCACGACGGACTCATAGAAGTAGATAGTAAGCGCGGGGACGTGCTCCCTGAGGATCTTGAGCACGAGTATCAGCGACGCGTAACTGAAGGCGGCGAGAACCGCGAAGCAGACGCCCTCCAGGTCCAGCGGCTTCGCGGCGCCACCCCGCCCGGTGAACGATATCAGCGCCAGCCCCCCGAGCGCGATCGCCAGCGCGAGCAGGGTGCTCCTCTCCAGTTTCTCCTTCAGGACTATCGGGGCGAACGCCGCGACCAGCACCGGGGCGAGGTAGATGATGAAAAGCGCGTCGCTAACAGGGAGGAGGTTGATAGCCCTGGAGCTGGAGTAGGACTGCACGGCGACCACCACCCCGCTAGCTGCCAGCAGGAAGTAATGCCCCTTTATTTTGAGTTCGCGGAGCCTCCCGGTGAAGAGAATCACCAGGGCAACCGGGAGAAGGCCGATGAGGGTCCTCCAGAACACTATGTACTGCTCTTGCCCCTCCAGGCCCGTCCATCGCACGAAAACCCCGTAGGAACCGTACAGGGCAAGTACCAGGAACGCGAGCAGGTAATAGATCCTGGCCCCGCCGTGCGAACCGTTCATACCCGCCCGGCGGCCAGCTTCTCGAGCCGCGCAACCGTCTCGTCGATAAGCCAGGCGGGCGTGGAAGCTCCACCGGTAATACCTACCGACTCGATGCCTTCGAACCACTCAGGCACGAGCTCCGAGGGGTCCTCGATGAGACGCGTGGCGACCCCGGTCTGCTCGCATATCTCGGCGAGTCGCGCGGTATTGCTGGAATCTCGACCTCCGACAACCAGCATCAGGTCGACACGCTTCGCGAGCTTTATGGCTTCGGCCCGGCGGCGCAGCACCGCCTCGCAGATGGTGTCTTTGATAACGAACTCAGGCAGAGTTTGAGCCAGAACGGCGGCCACGGAGTTCAGAAGGTCCCTGGATATGGTCGTCTGGCACACCACGCCTACGCGCCCGGCCGCCTTACCCTCGCTCTCGGCCCAGCGGCGAGCGTCTTCAGGGTTCTCGAGCACCGTCACCGGCCCCGCCGCCCTGCCCACGATGGAGCGCACCTCCGGGTGGGTCGCCGAGCCAAGGACCAGAACGGTACAGCCTTCATCCACCAGCCGGCAAGCGGCTTCCTGGGCACGCTTGACCGTCGGGCATGTCGCGTCGACCAGCACCGCCCCCAGGCTCAGAAGCTTCCTCTCGGTCGCGGTGTCGATGCCGTGCGAGCGGATGATCACCGAAGCGCCATGAAGGTCGGGTAGCTCCTCGCGTTCCGGGTCGATGGCCTTCAGCCCCAGCACCGACAGGCGCGAGACGACCTCCGGGTTATGTATGAGCGGGCCGACCGAGTACGTCGGGTTATTGCTGTCGGACATAGTCTCTTCGGTTATCCGGAAGGCCCGGTCGACTCCCGGACAGAAGGAGGAGTCTTTTGTGACCTCGATTATTAGAGCCATGTAATAGAAGATACCGCATTCCCGGAGCCAGTGACAGGCTGCACTGCTGAAGCTGTGCTAAAATCCAGGCTGATAAGCGGCGCCGGGCGTTACCCGACCCGCGAAGACGGCGTCGGAGGAAGGCACGTTTCTATCAGTGGGAACCCGGGGGTGCCGGTGCGCAAGTACGCAAGCAAGTATGTCAGGCTTTTTCGTATCAAGACCATGCTTATCTATCTCTTCCCGCTGGTGCTGGCGCTCTCTGCCGGGCTGGACATGATAAAGGACGGGACCGCGAAGGGGGTGCCCCACTCCTGGGCCACGGTGCTCTTCGCCTATATCGCTTTTTTCCTCGGCTCGTTCTTCTCGAGCACTCTCAACTTCTACGTGGACGTGCAGTCGGACAAGGTCCACGACGGGCTGTATAAAGCGGACCGGGATATCTCCCGGCAGCCTTTCGTGACCGGCGAGATGAGCCGGCTCGAGACCGTCCTCGCCTTCACCATCTCGGGGTTGGGCTGCGTGGTCTTCTCGCTGCTGGTCAACCTTCGCTTCGCGGCCTTCATGGTAGGAGCGGTGCTCCTGCTGGGGGTCCTGTACTCCCACCCCTGGTTCAGCTTCAAGAGCAAGCCGGTGCTGGACATCGCGACCAACGCTACCGGGGCCGTGTTGATCCTGTGCGCCGGAATGGCGATAGTGTCTTCCGACCTTCCACCTGTCCAGCCCATCGTGTTCGGCTGGCTGTTCTCCGCCAACATGTACATGCCCAGCGTGGCCAACGACGCTCCCTTCGACAAGGCGGCGGGTTACCGGACGTCCGGAGTGGTGTTCGGGCAGAAGCGGCTCATCAACGCGATGATACCGACGACCGTCCTGTGCGCCGCCGCGGGCGTCTGGGCGGCCTTTTCGACCTCGCTCAACTGGCAGTACCGGCTTTTCAACGGTTTGGGCATATTCGGGGCCATCGGATTCACCGTGCTGATGTTCGTCCTCTATCACCCGCCCCACATCGAGCTCAACACCAACCTGATAATCTACCCGCTCGCCCTGATGCTGCTCTTCTACTTCGTGCTGGGCATCTACGAGCTCGCGGTTTGAACAGGCCCGGCCGCCGCGCGACAAACCCCGCCGGGGCCTTTCGCGCCGGAGCCTTTCGCGTGTTGAACGCCTGTTTCATATCTGTGATACTGTACTGGATTTCTAGGCCGCTTCCGGGAGGTTGATTCCTATGTCATTGCCGCTGGAAGGTATGCGGGTGCTTGACCTTACCAGATTGCTGCCCGGCCCGTTCGGGACCATGCTCCTTGCCGACATGGGGGCGGAGGTCATCAAAGTGGAGGACCCGCAGGGTGGGGATTACGCCCGGTTCATGCCTCCCTTCGCCTTGTCGGGCATGAGCATCATGCACCACATCGTCAACCGCAACAAGCGCAGCATAGCGATCGACCTCAAGAAAAAAGAGGGCCGGGAGCTGGTGCTGGAGCTGGCGGGATGGGCCGAGGTCCTGGTCGAGCAGTTTCGCCCGGGCGTGATGGAAAGGCTCGGGCTCGGCTACGAGACGCTGCGGGAGGTCAACCCGTCGATCATCTACTGCTCGATAACCGGGTACGGGCAGGACGGCCCCTATCGCGACGTCGCCGGTCACGACTTGAACTACCTCGGATACGCCGGGGTCCTCGACGCCACGGGGCACGCCGACGGCCCTCCGGTCATATGCGGGGTGCAGATAGCCGACCTCGCGGGCGGCGGGATGTTCGGCGCGATGTCGATCCTCATGGCCTACATCCATGTGAAGAACACCGGCGAGGGCCAGCACCTTGACGTCTCCATGATGGATGGCTGCATCTCTTGGCTGGCCGCCAACACCGGGGCGCTCTTCGCCAACGGCTCGCCTCCGGCGCGCGGCACGCAGATACTATGGGGGGCCGCGCCCTGCTATAACGTCTACGAGGCTGCCGACGGCTACATGGCGGTGGGCGCTCTGGAGGGCAAGTTCTGGAAGAGGACCTGCGAACTTCTGGGAAAGCCGGAGTACGCCGACATGCAGTTCTCTTTTGACAGGTACGAAGAGATATTCGCCTGGTTCCGGGCCAGGTTCAAGGAGAAGACGCGCGCCGAGTGGATGGAGGTCTTCGGCAGCGAGGACGCCTGCGTAAGCCCGGTGCTCGACATGGCCGAGATGGCCGAGGACCCGCAGGTGCGTCACCGGGAGATGGTCCTGGAGGTAGACGACGAGAAGCTCGGTGTTGTGACAACGCTCGGAATCCCCTTCAAGTTTTCACGGACGCCGGGCGAGATACGCATTTCCGCGCCGACCCTTGGTGAGCACACCGAAGAGGTGCTGGGGATGCTTGGGTGCTCCACGGCGGAGATAGATAGGCTAAAAACGAGCGGCGTCGTCAGCTAGGGCGGCGGAAAGGCAGGTATCGTAGTGAAGGAATCCCTGAAGAGCCTGTCAAAGGAGTTCGGGCTGGAAAACGCCGAGCTAACCGCCCATCTCTACCTGTACATGACATACATCGACCACTATCTCAACAAGGTGGGTGGGCCACTGGGCCTCATCTCC
>JBBQKJ010000047.1:0-23018 GCA_038326775.1 Candidatus Geothermincolia bacterium | reverse complement strand
AGGAACTTCTCGGCACATCGTTTCTGAAGTTCATCCCCGAGGAAGAGAAGGTGTACATGCAAGAGCAGCTTTCCTCTCTCGATGAAAAAAACCCTGTGGCAATAACAGAGCATCGTGTTGTCCTCCCCAAAGGCGAAGTCCACTGGATGCAGTGGACCAACAGAGCCCTGTTCGACGAGCAAGGTAGAACCATCGAGTTCCAGGGCGTGGGGCGTGACGTCACCGAGCGAAAGCAGGCAGAGGAAGCCCTACGAGAGTCCGAAAAGAAATACCGCACCTTATACGAATCCAGCCTGGACGGTATCGTGATGGTAGACATGGCAAGACGAATAACAGATGCCAACCAGGCGTACCTCGACATGCTTGGACGCACCCTGAAGGAAGTCATAGGAGTTGACTACGAGCGATTGACCCCATCGAAGTGGCACGAGATGGAACGAAGCATCATCGATTCACAGACAAAGGTGCGAGGTTACTCGGACGAGTACAAGAAGGAGTACATCAGGAAAGACGGGACGGTGTTCCCGATCGAGCTGCGGAACTGGCTTATTACTGACGAAAAAAGGAATCCCACCGGAATGTGGGCTATTGTCAGGGACATCACCGAACGCAAGCAGGCCGAGCAGAGAATCCAGGACCAGTATCTTACGCTTGAAGGCATCATCGAAAGCGCCGACAGCCCGATATTCTCAATCGACACGGACTACTGCTACACGAGCTTCAACAGAACACATGCAGCCTTTATGAAGTCGCTCTACGGCGCTGATATTGAGATTGGAAAAAGCATTCTCCAATATCAGACGGTTGAAGCAGACAGAGTCGAGGCTAAGCACAATGTTGACCGGGCACTCTCGGGGAACACGTTTGTCGAGGAGGCGTTCTCGGGAGAAGAGGGACTGTCCCGTCAATGTTTTGAGGTATCGCACAGTCCAATCAGAAGTGATAGTGGCCAAGTAGTCGGAGTCGCCGTCCTTGCCCGGGACATCACCGAGCGCAAGAAAGCTGAGGAAGCCCTCCGCGAGAGCGAGGCCAAGTTCAGGGAGTTCGCCGACAACCTGCCTGAGGTCGTTTTCGAGGCGGATTCATCGGGACGGTTCGTTTACGTGAACGCCAACGCCCTGGAGGTCTTCGGCTACACGGAAGAAGAGCTGTATTCAGGTTCTCTAACCGTACTGG
This sequence comes from Candidatus Geothermincolia bacterium, assembly GCA_038326775.1. Classification (GTDB taxonomy): domain Bacteria; phylum Actinomycetota; class Geothermincolia; order Fen-727; family Anoxymicrobiaceae; genus DYIU01. The sequence continues at coordinate 21,842 of JBBQKJ010000047.1, read as the reverse complement.
AGATGTTTGCGGAAGAAGACCGCGAGTGGGCCGCTAGGAGAATACAGAGGATACTGACCGAAGGCCCTCAAGGTTCCCGCGAGTACATGGCGAGAAGAAAAGACGGGAGCCTCTTCCCGGTCATTATCTCGACACTGCCCGTTACCAAAGACGGAATAGCAGCCGGTATGAGGGGAGTGCTGACCGACACTACGGCACAGAAGAAGGCCGAAGAAACCTTGAGGCGAAGCGAAGAGCGGTACAGGCTCCTGGCCGATAACGTTGCGGACGTAATATGGACGAGAGACATGGAGCTGAACCTTATCTACATAAGTCCTTCCGTAGAAAGACTGACCGGATACACGCCGGAAGAATCCTGCAAGATGTCTTTAGCTGAACAGGCAACACCCGAATCCTTTGAACGCATTGTCAAGCTTTGGGCCGAGGAACTGAGAATAGAAAATGACCCCGACTCCGGCGCCGACCCGGACCGGGTAACCACGCTGCAAATGGAAGAGCGATGCAAAGACGGCTCAACGGTATGGGTGGAAAGCAATTTTCGTTTTCTGCGTGACAAAGACGGCAAAGCAGCGGGAGCGCTGGGCGTCAGAAGGGACATTTCCGAAAGGAAGAAATGGGAAGAAGAACTGGACAGGATGAACGCCGAGTTGAAAGGCTACGCCCACACCGTCTCCCACGACCTGAAAAGCCCGATATCAGCGACTTACATGGTCCTCGAAATGATAGGAAGTGCCCTGGAAGACATTCGATTGCCCGAGGAGAAGAAAGAGAAGCTCGATGAGGTCTTGGATATCGGGCAGAGGAGCATGAGAAGGGCCAACACCCTGGTGGAGGACCTTCTGTTACTGGCAGAGGCAGGATCTCCACAAGATACGTTCCCCGTCAGCATCGAGGACACGGTAAACAATGTGCTTGCAGAAAATGCAGCGAGGATCGAGGAAAAGGGAATAACCGTAGAGCTCGGCCCCTCACTGGGGAAGGTCGTTGCCAGCCCCACACAGATATACCAGATTTTCACCAACCTGATACGCAACTCCATCGAGCACAGCCAAAGCGAGAGCCCCGTCATCGAGATATCCAACCTCGGCGTTGAGGGCACGGTCCACAGGTTCCTCGTACGTGACAATGGAGGGGGCACCCCCGAGGAAATCCTGGACGATTTGTTCACACCGTTCGTCAAGGGAGAGTCCGCCGGTACGGGCATCGGGCTTTCGATAGTGGAAAAGATAGTCAAGACCTACGGTGGGGAGATAAAGGCCTACAACGACAACGGCGCCTGCTTCGAGCTCACGCTGAAGGACTGCGAGAAGTAACTGGCTGAGAGGGTGGGATTTGAACCGCCCGGGCCTTTCGGCTCAACGGTCGAGAAATACCATAGAAATCAGGGAGGGGGCTTCTCCTTATCATGAGCCTGGTGCACGGGTATCGGTCGTAGCCCGCCCGCAGAATCTCATCTGAGGTGCGTGGTTAGCCCCAGGTGGAAGACGTTGCCGCCCGAGCGAAGAAAGAACGTAGCGAACAGTGCCTCATTGTGTGAGGCGTGGTCCACTCCGGCAGCCCCGCTTCTTTCACGTACTTCGCAAACTGGAAGTGAAAGGCACTCGTCAATCCGCAGGCCCAGAATGTTAGTAAAACCGGGCTCGCTTGGGTCTGTTCAAATGCGGAATCGCGGATGGTCCTAGACTACTTTGGCCGCAGTCCGTCCAGGACTAACTTGAGGTACTCCCTGCCGGCCTGCTCGAGATCGAAGCCGCCGTTTTGGAGGCACCAGTCATAGACTACCCCTCTGGTGAATCGAACCACGTTCTGCGTGATACTGGCTGCGCTCATGTCGGTCCGTATCTCCCCAGCTTCCTGGGCTTGTTCGACAATCTGCTCGACTATTTGGTAGAGGGGGCGTTGGGAAGAGGCGACCGGCGAGAGTTCGAGGCCTGGCCCGATCTGGCTGTGGTATGTCACCTTTATAGTCTCTATTCCTTTGTCGCCTATGTACTTCAGGGTCAAGATGATGAAATCAGACATTATATCGATTTGGCTTTTCTTTTTCCTCTGAAGCTTATCCAGTATCTCCCCGTAATAAGCGTCGATCTTGAGGAACTCCTCAACGATTACCTGGTTCTTGGACTTGAAATGGTTGTAGAAGGTACCCTTGGCGACGCCTGCCTTTTCGCAGATGTCATCGACGGTTACGCGGTCGTACCCTTTCTTCTCGAATAGATCCATAGCAGTATCAAATATCAACTGGCGGGTTTCTATCGCGAACTGCTCCCGCCGTGGCACACTGCCCGCCTCAGCCATTTCCCACCACCTTCTTGAAGAAAACTTTAAAAGTCCTTGACCATGGACATAATAACATTATACTTTGGTCTGTGAATGAACACTAGTCTAATTAATGACTACAGTCATTTTTCTGAAGCAGGTATCTGGATGACCGCAATTATCCTCTTCGCTCAGGAGGTGGTATCCCACCGATATTCTCCACGTCGATACGCAAGCAGCGAGTAGTCGGGTCCGAGACTATAAGCGGGCCGGGGGAAACAAAGGGGGAGCGATGTACTTCGAGATCGATTCAGAGGTCCGGGGAAACCAGGAAATCTCCATGTTCAGGTCGGAGCTGCACAGGTTCGCGAAAGAGGTGGTTCGTCCCGCGGCCCTCGAGCTCGACCGCATGGACTACAGAGAAGCTGCCGCGAAAGATTCCCCTTACTTCGAAGTCTTGAGGAAGATGAAGAAGAACGGCTATCACAGGATTTTGATACCGGACGAATACGGCGGCTCAATGGTCGGGCCCCTCGAGTTCAACATCTTCGCCGAGGAGCTGGCATGGGGGGGCGTCGGACTGGCTACTGCTATAGGCGTGTGCCAGCTCGGTCCCGCTGTCGCGAGCCTCGTCGGCTCGCCGCAGGTGATAGACGAGGTAGTTCGCCCCTGGATGGAGGACGAAGGCGACAAGTACGACGGCTGCTGGTGCGTGATGGACCCCGACCGTGGCTCCGATTACATCATGCTCTTCAACGACGCAGACCCGGAAGCATATGGCATCAAGGGATTCCTTATGGCCGAAAAGAACGGCGACGGATGGGTGTTGAACGGCACCAAATCGTATTGGACTTCGTCGGGACCGTGCGCCAACTGGGCGCTCGCCCACCCGATCATCCCTCCCCACCGGAGCCCCCAGGATATAGGCGCCGCACTGATACCCCTGGATCTGCCGGGGGTCACCATCTCCGGGCCCATAGACAAGATAGGGCTCAGGGACGACCCCCAGGGGGAGATAATCTTCGAAAACGTCAAGATACCCGACCACTACATGATCGCCCAGGCGCCTGACTTCGGCCCGACGCTGATGAAGATGATAATCAGCTGTACCAGCGTCTACATGGGCAGCATGTTCGTGGGGGTGGCGAGGGCCGCTTTCGAGGAGGCCCTCAAGTACTGCCGCGAGCGGGTGCAGGGCAAGGTGCCCATAATCGAGCACCAGCTCACGAGGTACAGGCTATTCAACATGTTCGAGCGAATCGAGACGGCAAGGGCTTACCTGAGGACCGCGACCAGGAACGTCTGGGAGGAGGTCTTCCAGAACCACACCTATTACCAGTCGACAGCCCATGCCCTGGCGGCGCAGACCTACTGCAAGAACATGGCCTTCGAGGTGACACACGACGCACTGCAGCTCCACGGGGGAGCGGGGACACTGAAAGAGATGCCCGTTGAGAAGTTCTTCCGGGACGCGCGCGCCGCGCTGATCATGGACGGCTGCAGCGAGATACTCGCGCTCGAGGGCGCGGCGGACATGCTGGAGGAGGACCTCTACACCGTTGATTGAGAAACGAGCCGGGGAGGTGGTTCGGACTATCGGAGTAAGGAACAGCGTCTGGTTGCAGGCGCGCAACGAGGCGAATCGTTGAACGGGAGGTGCGAAGATGGTTGAAGAGGCAGTGTCATTTGCTTCGGGCGACTGGTTTAAAGCTGCGCAGGAGAAGCTCAGTACTGACCAGGTCTTCAAGGAAGCCACGGCAGACTGGGAAGGATGCGTCCGCTGCATAATCAACTGCGAAGACGAGGAGGCGGTAAAAGACTACAGCACTGAAGACGGGATCAAGGGCTTCCTGGGCATGCTGGGCTTGCTTTCCAAAGAGGACCGGCTGAAGTACAAGGGAACGGGCTTGGAGAAGCTGGCTAGCAAGCTGGGCTATTCGCTCGGAGACGAGCCCGGCAGCGTCGACATCTCGGAAGCGGCGAAAAAAGCCAGCGGATTGACAATCAATGATTTCAAAGACTGCGTCATCTATGCCAGCTGGTGGACCGACCGGGGAACCCTCAAGGAGATGGCGCCACTGCCACCGGACAAGTATGTCGACGCCCCCTTCACCCTCGCAGGCTCCTACTCCTCTTGGAAGCAGCTCTGTACGGGGGGGCAGACCGCCATCCAGCTGATCATGGGCGGGAAGATGAAGCTCGAGGGCAACCTCAAGTACATCATGAAGCACATGGCCGCCATGAACCAGCTTGCCGAGATCTATAAGTCCATACCGCTCAAGTGAGCGCTAGACCGTCGGGGAGTGATGGAAGTGCCAAGCATACACGTTAACGAGTGGCCGCCCTACGCGCCTTCGAACCAGAACAGCAAAGAGTGCTCGCTCATAGCAGCCAAACTTATGATGAACGCCGCCCAGACCGCACCCGTTACCGGTGGTGTGGACAACGTCGAGGGCGAGATAGTCTACGGCCACGACGAGCTGGACGACATAGCGAGAAAGATGGAAGAGCTCGCCTATTCGCTCGGCAACAAGAAAAAGGAAGACCAGTTCAAGTACGAGGCGGTCATGGTCCGCGAGTCCGACGCCATCTTGTTCCTGGGCAACTACAGGGCAAAAGAGACGCCGTTCGACCTGAACTGCGGCGTGTGCAGCGGGACCCTGGATTGCAGCCACGTCTACAAGAGAAGGCGAGTCGCTGCCGGCCAGGTGGACATAACTGACAGAAGCCTATGCACGACCGCCATCGACGGACCGCTCTGCGGAGTCAGGGTCGGCGACCTGGGCTTCTCCGTTGGCTCGGCGTTATGGATGGCAAGAACCCTGCTGGTCGACTGCAGGCCCTTCCTGACGGTGGGAATCGCGGGGCAGAAGATGGGCTACTGCCGCAACTCCGAGATAGTGGTCGGGCTGCCCATAGCCACCATTGCCAAGAACCCTTACGTTGACATTCACCACGATTACCACGTCATCAACATGGAGAAGATGATAGACGCCGTCCGCAAGACCTACGTCATCGCCAGGCAGGCAGGGCCGGATTACAGGTTGCGCCGCCTTTCCCGGGAACCGTCCGGTGAAGAGGGGGGGGATGAGTAAGATGTTCGCAGGACCTGAAGATACCGACAAGATGGCTTACAAGGGCGTGCTGGACGTCGCCAACCACGTGATCCACGCAATCAAACATGCTCCCCAGGTAACAAGCAGGATCGACGTAAAGACGGCCATAGTCACCGGCGACGACCTCCTGCCTATCATCGAGTTCCTGGAGGCCGTTGGGGAAGAAGAGCTGGTGCTGTGGATGGACGGCATGAGCTATCGCAAGGCCCACGAGGAGGGCAATCCGCCGGTCCTCCTGCTGATAGGAGCGGACCTGACAACGTCCAAGTCCGGGTGGGATTGCGGCGCCTGCGGCTTTGCCACGTGCGCCGAGTTCAACAAGTACAGCAAGTTGAACCGCGGAATGGGACTGAGTTCGGGCGGGCCGTCGTGCATGTTGAACGTTCTCGACATGGGAATCGTGGGGGACTACGCCTGCGCCGCCGCCAGCAAGTACGACATCGAGAATCGCATACACGTCTCGATCGGGCTCTCCGCCCTTTACCTGAACTACCTGGAAAATGTCAGCTACATCCTGGGGCTCTCGCTCGGTCCCCTGAAGGAGTTCTGGTACTACAACCGCCCGGTTTTCACCGAGCGCTGGACGAAGGAATGGAACGACACGTGGTGGATGGACCTCCAGCGAACGCTCTTCCCGTTGATGTTCCAGACGTTCAGCGGCAACGCGCATCCGCCCATAAAGACCTACGACAAGTGGTGGGATGCGGAAACCCAGGACTTTGTCGGCGTGACCCCTATCCCGGAGATCAACGAGGCCAAGGACAACCTGCTTCCCAAGATCCTGACCATCGTGCCGCAGTTCAGGGAGAGGGTCGACGCCATAAAGGCGAGGAACAAAGCAGAAAAAGAAGCCCAATAGCGGGCTAGGTTGCCACCATGAGCCCGGCTGACAATGGGGCCAGCGCATTGCGGGAGGCATTTGTATGGAGCGGATAAAGCTTACAGCGGGAGCCGAGGAAGTGCCGCTGGCCCTGATACTCTCAGAGATGCTCGGCGGCAACCTTGACAGGCCAGAGAAGCTGAAGGCCTTCAACACCCTAGCGACAAAAGCTTACATCCTAGCGAAAGATGTAGGCGCCGAGGTGACCCTGGTCTTCGACAGGGGCAGCCTGACCTTCCACGGAGGCAAGCCATACAGACCGGACCTTAGCATCGAGACGGACTCGGCCACCCTTCTCGACCTGGCCAACATCAACATCAGACTCGGTATGCCCTACTATTTCGACGAGATTGGAAGGTCGATTCTCAAGAAGCTTGCCAGGCGTGAGCTCAAGATCAAGGGTATGTTCACCCACCCGATCGCGCTTACAAAACTGACCAAGATCATGTCTGTCAACTAGCGGTCATCAGCCGGATCGGCAAAGGTTGACAGAATCGAAGAAAAGGATGTCGCAAGATGAGTGACGATGTTTACATACTCGGCATTGGGATGACCCACTTCGCCAAGTACCCGGAGAAGAGCGTCAAACAGCTCACCGCGGACGGGTTTGCCGCCCTGATGGAGGATGTCCGTATCGATACAAAGGAAATCGAGGCGGCGTGGTTCAGCAACTCCGCCTGGGGAATGTACACCTGGCAGCACACCATCAGGGGTCAGGTAGCCCTCACGCCGCTCGGCATCCAAGCCGTCCCGATAATGAACGTGGAGAACGCCTGCGCCGGCGCCTCCAGCGCCGTGCACGGGGCGTGGATGAGTATCAAGGCGGGGCTCTACGACGTTGTACTCGCCATCGGCGCCGAGAAGATATTCCTGCCTGACGACCCCGAGAAGATGTTCAAGGGGTTCATGTCGGGCGTCGACGTCGAGTTCGCCGAGGCGATGGTCGCTGCCTTCAAGGCCGACGCGGCGAAGAAGGCCGAGGCGTCGGGCGCCGATGGCAAAGAGCAAAAGGGCGGGCACTCCGCCTTCATGGACATCTACGGCATGGCGGCGCGCCTGCACTTTGAGAAGTACGGCACCACCCAGCGCCAGCTTGCGGTGATTGCCGCCAAGAATCACTATCACGGGTCGATGAACCCCCTGGCACAGTACCAGATGAACATGACTGTCGAGGAGGTGCTCGAGGATAGAATGGTGGCCTACCCCCTGACCCGGTCGATGTGTGCGCCTATCGGTGACGGGGCCGCCGCCGCTCTTATCTGCTCAGAGAGAGCCTTGAAGAAGTACCCCGACGCGCGACCTGTGAAGATCCGGGCTTCGGTGTTGACCGCGGGTTCCCTGCCTGACAGCGGGTTCGAATACGTTAGCAGGAGAGCGAGCCGAAAGGCATACGAGATTGCCGGCCTCGGGCCGGAAGACATCGATGTCGTCGAGGTCCATGACGCGACCGCTTTCGGCGAGCTCCTCCAGACCGAGGAGCTGGGCTTCTGCCCCGAGGGAGAAGGCGGCCCGTTCGCAGAGTCGGGGGCGACAACGCTCGGCGGTAAGCTGCCGGTCAATACCAGCGGCGGGCTCGAGTGCCGGGGCCACCCGATAGGCGCATCCGGAATAGCGCAGATGTTCGAGCTGGTGACCCAGCTACGCGGAGACGCAGGGCCGCGCCAGGTGGAAGGTGCCCGCATGGCCCTCGCCGAGAACGGGGGCGGTTTCATAGGCATGGGCGAGGCGGCCATGTGTGTCCACATCCTGGAGAAAGTCTAGCCCTGCTGACAATGCATGGAGGAGGAACAGACAATGGATAACGACCGGCCCTACTGGAACATGGAAGTCGAGACCAAGCTCAACACACCCGAGATGCGCGAGCTCCAGCTCGCCAAGCTTAAGAAGATGCTTGCGCGCCTCAACGACAACGCCCCGTTCTACAAAAAGCAGTTCGACCAGCTGGGAGTGAACCCGGATAAGATCAACAGCTTTGAGGACTTTAGCGGGAGCGTCCCTATATTCGACAAGGAGGGCCTCCGCGCGATGGTTGCGGAGTTCGGCGGCGACCTCCTCGCGGTCCTCGACCAGATAATGCCGGTGTCTGTGGATGACCTCGCTATCATGGCAACCACCACCGGCACTACCGGCATCCCTACCCCGTACCCGATGACCTGGCACGACATGGTCGACGTATGGGGTGAAGCCATGGTGCGTGGCGCCTGGAGGGCGGGCATGCGCTCGACCGACCGCGTGCTCTGCTGCTTCGCCCTTTCCATGGTCATCGCCGGCATCCCTACCATGATGGGGATGTACAAGCTTGGCGCTATGGCCATACCGGTAGGCGCGGAGGCGGGAACAGATCGCGTCCTTCTCATGCAGGCGCTCTTCAGGGGAACAGTCTACTCCGGGACACCATCGATGGCCGAGTACCTGATCGAGAAGGTGCAGTCCCAGGGTAGAGACCCCAAGGACTTAGGCTTTCGCACCCTGATGTGCGGCGGCGAGCCGGGGGCGGGCATTCCCGAGGTGAGGCAGAGGCTTGAGTCCGCCTATGGGGCACGCCTCTTTGACGCTGGCGCCGGCTACGGGTTCTCTTGCGACCATGAGGAGTACCAGGGCATGCACTGGACCGCCGATGACCTCGCCTTCTATGAGCTCGTGGACCCGGACACCAAGGAGCCGATTCCACTCGAGGACGGCGCGGAGGGTGAGGCTCTCTTCACCTCGATGGAGGGTGAAGGAATGGCGTGGCTGCGCACGAGCCTGGGAGACATCCACCAGGTCTTCGTCTCACCCTGCCCCTGCGGCAAGACCGGGTTCCGCTACAAGGTTCTGGGCAGGACAGACGACATGCTGAAGGTCAAGGGCGTGATTGTCTATCCAACAATGGTCGAGGGCATAGTGAGCTCCTTTGTCCCAAGGGTTACGGGGGAGTACCGCATCGTGCTGACCGAGAAGCCCCCGAGGGTCGTCCCTCCAATTAAGGTCAAGATCGAGCGTGGTGAAGACTATCCCGTGGACAAGCTTGCCGAGCTTGAGGAGGAGCTCAAAGAGGCGTTCCACGTGAGAGCGAAGATCACCCCGGAGATCATCTGGGCCGAGCCCGGCGATCTGGAGCGCTCCACCTACAAGGGACAGGTATTCGAGAAGCTTTACGAACAGTAGCAAAGGCTTGCATAAACGGTAACAGGTCGGTGACCAAAGGAGGAATTCCAGGTGGCCGAACTCTACGGAAAAAGAGCTGTTATTACAGGAGCAGCGTCAGGACTGGGGAGGTCACTCGCTACGGCGCTTGCCGCGGAAGGCTGGAAGGTCGGGATAGTCGATATCAACGACGCCGGGGCGGAAGAGACCCTGGCGATGGTCAAGCGTGCGGGCGGCAGCGGGGAGGTCTATCACGCCGACGTGGCTCAGCCTGAGAACGTAGAGGCATTCGCCGACCATTTCTTCGATAGCTGGGGCGGGGTAGACCTCCTTATCAACAACGCCGGTGTAGCCTCAGCGGGACTGATAGGGGACATCCCGCTTGAAGACTGGAACTGGATATTCGACATCAGCTTCTGGGGTATGCTCTACGGTTGCCACGAATTCGTCCCCAGGATGAAAGCCCAGGGCGGCGGGTACATAGTGAACATATCGTCCTCGGCAGGGCTCAACTCCCTGGCCGAGATGGGGCCCTACAATACCACCAAGGCGGCAGTCATCTCCCTTTCCGAGACGCTCATGGTGGAAGTGGCACCAAACAACATAGGCGTCACGGTAGCCTGCCCCATGTTCTTCAAGACGAATCTTCTAAGTGACTTGCGATACACGGATGAATGGGAGCGCGAGTTCGCCTGGTCCGCGTTTAATAACGCCAGGATGACCGCGGACGAGGTCGCGCTCAAGATAATCTCCGCGGTTAAGAAAGGCAGGTTGTACGCGATTCCCCAGCTCTCCGGCAAGGTCTTCTGGCTGAACAAGCGCCTGATGCCGGAGACCTACTACAAAATATACCGGTTCTTGAGCAAGCACGGTTGGCTGAGATCCACGTTGGACAGGCTGGCCCGCTGGCGGCTTGTACAGTGACCGGGCAGGAGAGAGAACCGATGCTCACTGTGGGCCTCGACCTGGGCTCAACAACGACGAAGATAGCCGCTGTTGAGAACGGCAGGACATAGACTGCATAGTATCGACGGGTTACGGTAGAAAAGCGGTCGGCTTAGCGAACAAGCAGGTTACCGAAATGACCTGCCACGATTCGACGCCCCCTGGTGGGACAGGGTCAACCTGTCCGACTCACATACTCACGAATACAAGGACGGACAGCCGGTCCACCAGGTGAAGCTCAGAATGAGAGAGAGGATCGCCGCCGCCGAGTACTTTGTCGAGGAGATAACGAGGGAAGTGAAAACTTGAGTGGACCCTCCGTTCATGTGGTGAAGACGAAGAACACCGCTACGCGCAACCCGGGCCCGAGTACCGTGAACATGGTAGGATCACGATGTTGGGAGGCAGACAGGGGGAAATGTCGGTTAAAAGCCCTCGAGCGCGATACGCGGTGCTATAATCCTGTCATCAGAGCAGACAAGGTCGAGACTCCTCTAACTGCGTGGGTGATGCGGCATGTACAGGGGCGAAGCAGTGGCCCTCACCGGCCGGAAGCGAACGCGTTTCGGTGAAGAGCCGGCTTTCGACGAGGGCCTCTACGACCTCGGCAACGGGGTCTACTCCTGGATGGTGCCTAACGGCTCCTGGGGAGAAAACAACGCCGGCCTTGTGGTCGGCGACGGCGAATCACTGCTGCTGGACACCCAGTGGGACGTTGCCTGTACCGCCGAGATGCTCGACGCCATGCGCCCCTTCGCTCGCGAGTCTCCCATTAAGCAACTGGTCATTACTCACGCGGACGGGGACCACTCCTGGGGCTGTGGGTTGGTCCGCGATGCACAAATAGTAATGTCCGCGGCCGCCGACTCGGAGTCACGCGAGTTGAAGCCTTCCGCAATGACACTACTGTCCAGAATGTCGGGGACTCTCAGCCGTTATGGTTGGGGAAGCTTCGAGAAAGCCGGTCGCTACCTGCATGGAATGACTGCCCCCTACGATTTCAAGGGGGCCGTTACCGCCTCGGCGACGACCACCTTCCAGAAGAGAACAACCATCGAGGTCGGAGGCCGTGAGATACAACTGTCCGAGGCAGGCCCGGCGCACACGCGAGGAGACGTAATCGCGCATATCCCTGATGCCGGCATCGTTTTCTGTGGAGACATCGTCTTCAATGGATCGACACCGGTCCTCTGGGCGGGCCCCATGGAGAACTGGGTCGCCTCCATTACGAAGATTCTAGAGCTTGATGCCGAGACGTTCGTACCTGGTCACGGTCCGATCTGCGGCAGGGAGGGCGTGCTCAAGATGAAGGAGTACTGGGAGTACCTCGGTCGAGAGCTGCGCAGATACCACGAAGCCGGCAGATCCGCGCGCGATGCAGCGTACGACATTGCACTCGGCCAGGGGTTTGCCGGGTCCGAGTACGCTAAGTGGGATTCTCCCGAACGCATCATGACCAACGCTCATGTCACCTACCGCCATCTCCAGGGACGGGGTGGGCACCTCAAGCCGGCCGAGCGGCTGCTGGTTTTGTGGAAGCAGGGGTTGCTGGCCAGCGACATGCCCGATGCCGTGCCCGCCTCGATGCACAAGCCATAGGGGGGAATCATTAAACTCGTTACATTCACAGGTGAGGAAGGTGAGCTGCTCACGGGTGCCTTGACGGGCGGAGGCCAGACCGTGGTTGCCCTGCAGGCGGGTAGCCGTGCACTCGAAGGCGCTGAGCCTGTCTTCTTTGACAGCCTTCTGGCCTTTTTGCGAGGGGGGCCCGAGGCCCTTGAGAAAGCTCACCAGGTAGTCGACCTCGTGACGGGGCGGCACCCACCCGGCGTCGAATTGCCGCTCGCGTCCGTAACGCTGTCGGCTCCCCTGCCTCGCCCCGAATCGATTCGCGACTGCCTGTGTTTCGAGCAGCACATCATCAACAGCATCAGGGTCGTCGGCCTGAAGCGCTTGGCGCCGGTGGACGAATGGATAGAGACAGTCTTCGGTCGCAAGAGGAGCCTGGCCTACCGGGCAAACCGCGCATTCTACGAGCGTCCCATCTACTACAAGAGCAACTGCTTCTCGGTGGTCGGGACGGACCACGACGTCCGCATGCCCCCCTACACCGATCGTTTCGACTACGAGCTCGAGTGGGGTGTGTTTATCGGCCGAAGGGGCGTCGATATCCCGAAGGATAAGGCTCACTCCTACATAGGTGGTTACACGATCTTCAACGACTTCTCTGCCCGCGACATACAGATGAAGGAACAGGCCGGCCGCCTGGGCCCCTCCAAAGGCAAAGACTTCGACACCGGCAACGCAATGGGCCCGTGCCTGGTGACGCCCGACGAGATAACCGACCCGTACGACCTGGTGATGACGGCGCGCGTCAACGGCGAGGAGTGGTCACGGGGAACCACCGCCGACATGTCCTGGTCGTTCGAGGACCTTGTCGAGTACATCTCCAGGTCGGAGACCCTCTATCCCGGAGAGTTCCTGGGTTCAGGCACGTGCTCGGGAGCCCAGGGACGCGGCTGCGGGCTCGAAATGGGGAAGTTCCTTGGAGATGGAGACGTGGTCGAGCTCGAGGTAGAGGGCATTGGGATTCTACGTAACCGAATTACCGGACACTGACTATGACGACGGGGGGGTGCCGACATGAAGGTATTCGCCTTGTACCGCACCCGGTTTCTCCGACAACGAATAGCGCCCGCCTGATGGCGGGCGCTTGTTCGATGCTATCGTGTTGTTTCCGACCCTAGTCCGAGTACCCCCCGATCGTATCCGTGCCCGCGCCCTTGTTGTTCCAGTACATGGAGCGCTCGGCCCGGTCCGTCAACGACGGCCCGCCAGGTGTTGTCGCTATAGCGATGGTACGAACCCCACCACATCGTGCCCGCCGGTCCAGCCATTGTAGTCGAAGTACATGGGGCGCTCTGCGACGATCGGTTTGTCTGAGGACACCTTGGCCGATATGTCCTGGTTCGTCCCAACGTCGCTATTGGCACTTACGGTCAATCTGGTATTGGCCTTCACAGTCCACTGCTTGTTAATAACCTTACCGCTGGCGGTGAAGTAGCTGATAGTGGTATGAGCGTCGCTGTTCCCCGGGTTTTGCAGGCAGAGCCACTCGTGGAAGTTGTCACGGGTGGTGCCTTCCGCAAAGTACCAGGTGGTTGCAGTTGCGTTTGCACCCAGCACGTCGTGACCACCGGTCCAGCCGTTATAGTTGAAGTACATCGGCCTCTCCGCGATGAAGTGCGAGGTCGAGTTGAGATGTACGCTGCAGTCCTTGTTCGATCCTATTTCCTCGTTCACCGAAACTGTGAGTCTCTGCTGGGCCGGGACTTTGTAGGATTTGTCTATCGGATTACCCTGGCCCTTTGCCAGATTGTAGGTGGCGTTCACGGTGATGGGGGATGCTCCCGGGTTCTGCAGGCAGAGCCACTCTTCGAAGGCGCCACCGGCAGCATTCCTGGTGGTGCCCTCCGCGAAGTACCAGTTCGTGTTCGGGGAGTTGGTTCCGACCGCGTCGTGGCCACCCGTCCAGTTATTCTGGGCGAGCCCCAGGTAGTTGAAATACATGGGGCGCTCGGCCACCACGTATTGAGTGCTCTCCAGATAGAGGCTCACGTTCTTTCCGTGTCCAATCTGGTCCCTTGTATTGAATGTGGCTCGGGAATGGGCTCCCACCTGCCCCGCTACGTCCGTCTCTCCCTGTCCTTCCACCATGTAGTTGAAGTTGAGGTTTGCTGCCGCGCCTCCTGGATTGAGGACGGTAACGTACTGGTCGAATCCAGACAGAGTGTTACCTTCGGCGAAGTACCACTTCCTGTTCGGTGCAACGGCTCCTAACGCGTCTGAGCCGCCTGTCCATTGACCATTGTAGTTGAAGTACATCGGCCTCTCTGCAACCATGTTCAGGGTGCTGGATAGGATGTTAATAGAGACGTCCTTGTCTGCTCCCACCTCGCTGTTCACGTTCACAGTGGAACGTGAGTTCGCGTGCACGGAGTAGCTCGCGTCCTTGGTGGTGCCGTCAGTGAACATGTAGGTGACCTGGGCGCTCGCCGCATGGTTGCCGGAGTTCCCCAGGCACAGGTACTCCTGGAAGTTGGTACGGGTGGTACCTTCCGCGAAGTAGAAGGAGGACAGCTTTGAGTTCGACGTTGTCGTGAGGGCGCTGGAGTCGCTCTTGGAGGGGTCTCCCGCTGAGGTGAAGGTCACCTGGACTGTATCGTGGCCCCCATCAGGTGTTCCTGCCGGTATGGTAACGGTGACCGTTACGGCACTGCTCGCGCCTGCCGCGAGTGGACCTACCGGCGTCGGAACCGATGTCGGCCAGTTTATGCCTGGCACCACCATCGCGTTGAAGACGTCGGCAACGCTTCCGGTGTTGGTCACCGTAAGGCTGTAGGTCACCGTGGTAAAGGGCTTGCCGAACTTGGCTTTGGTCGCGGGAACTACGGTTACCCCATAAGTTGTCGGAAACGAAGGATTTGTGCCGGAAATAGAGTCTACCGTGACCGCGCCGGTCAGTGCCATCAACCGCCCGTTCACCGTCGAACCGGTAGTCGCCGTGATGGATTCCTGCGCCAGGATGTTTCCCTCGAAATGAGAGTTTGTCCCCAGGGTCGCGGAGCTCCCGACCTGCCAGTAGATATTGGCGGCCTTGGCGCCGTTGATGAGGACAACATTGCTATTTGATGCCGTGATGAGCGTGGAGGCGGTCTTGAATATGAAGACCGCATCCGGGTCGCCCCCGGCATCCAGTGTGAGAGTGCCCGTTATCCCGAACGTGCCGGCGGCTGACTTGTAGACACCCGGCGTCCTGGTCGTCCCACCAAGCTCGGTGCCAACCGTGGTAACCGGCACCCTTCCTTTGGCATCGTTAAACGCGGTCAGCAGATCGGCCTTGGCCGTAGCGGCGGCAGCGTCAGCCAGGTGTATTTCCCCATTCACTGTTGCGCCCCCGGACGTCCACGCACTACCTGGACTGACCCCCACCCATCCATTGATAGTACTCGGTCCCGTGCTGGTGATTGTCGAGCCAGCCAACAACAGATAGGTGGAGGCTGTTCCGAGGGGCACTGGCAGTTGGGCTGCCATACTCGTTGCGGGTGCCCCAATCATGACTGCCAGTACCAGTAACGGTGTCAGTAGTAATGCGATAAATCGCACCTTATTTGGTGTTTTCACGGTCTATTCTCCTTTGCATCGTACGGTCTTCAATCTTATCATGATGCATTGCCATGAACATCTGTTTTCGATAGTCATAAGCAGCCCCCCTCGTGTCACCGTATTGCTGCTCCTTGTTTGACTAGTGTCTTGGATGGGGACTTGCTGTTACAAGCTGTTTGGGCTTTTGTCCTTCCAACTATCAGTTATCGACCAATTGCTCTTATTTCTTTAACCGGTATTCCCCATATACCTCTTCCAACGCCGAAATCCTGCCACGAATTGTTGCGTTAGGATAAAGCGTTGGGGGTTGGTGGCATTGGAGGACCGGCTCGGGTTGCTGTCACCCCCCAATGGTCATTCGCTGGGGGACGTCCCCCCCGCGAAGAAGATAGACCCCCCTGTCGCAGGTCCGATCCCCGCACGGATGAAGTGGAATCTGATTTGGAGTGGTGGGCCGTGCAGGAATCGAACCTGCGACCTTGGGATTAAGAGTCTCACTTCAGCAGTATCTTATGGTTTCCGATGGTTATCTAAGAATGCTGATAATTCCTTTCATAGTACGGGTTTATAAGCCCGTTGGCTTTCTGTGGTTTTCTGTGCCTCGCGCTGAAGTGACGGCAAATAAGAGGCAAATGAGAGTGCGCCCTGTTCGCCAGTGCCCCTGCACTGCCCGGCACTGCCGCCTCTTGCCGGGGACATAGCGTAGGGTTCATACCTCGTTACCTCGCCTCCTGAGGCATCCTGTGGCTTCTCAGGAATCTTTATGCAGGGCGTGAGAGACTGCCAGGCACGAGCGCCCCAGTTGCCGTACTGCTTTCCCTTGCCGGACGGCTCACCAGGGATATATGATTGGGCAGGGGAGGAACCCTACCACGCGGCAAAGACCGCACAACCGAACTGGCAAGAGCCCGGGGAGGAGGCACGGTAGGGATAGGCAAGGAGGCTTCCATGGCAACTCGTATCCCCGCGAAGGTGAGCTCCCGCATGACCGGAGCCATCAAGAACTTCCAGAAGGTTCTGTCGTCCGCCTTGGCAAGGGATGTAAACGAGTCAGACACTGTTACGATTGTCGTAGATATGCTTGGGGAGCTATTCGGTTACGACAAGTTCCACGAAGTGACATCCGAGCATCAAATCCGGGGGACCTACTGTGACCTGGCCATCGTCATCGAAGGTAAGGTTCGACTTCTTCTCGAGGTCAAAGCTATCGGCCTGGATCTCAAGGACAAGCACCTGCGGCAAGCCGTTAACTACGCCGCCAACCAGGGTGTCGAGTGGGTGGTCCTCACCAACGCGATACAGTGGCAGGTCTACCGTGTGGACTTTGGCAAGCCGGTGACAGAGGAGCTCGTGCTGGACATCGACATGCTCTCGGTTGGCCCCAAAGACGCCAATGCCCTAGAGTGCCTCTACCTCATGACCAGGGAGGGTGTGCTCAAGGCCGCCCTCCCCGAGTACTACATCATGAAGCAGGCCACCAGCAGGTTCATCATCGGGGCGATCGTCTTGAGCGACCGGGTCGTTGCCGCCGCGCGGAGCGAGCTGAAGAAGGTGTCTCCTGGCGTGAAGATCAGCCCGGAGCAGCTCCAGAACATCATCAAGCATGAGGTCCTGAAGCGGGAGGTTGCGGAGGGCGAGAAGGCGGAGGAGGCAGAGAAGAAGGTGCAGAAGTGCACCGCCAAGGCGGCGAGACAGAAGGCTGGGACACCCGCAACGGCAGCGGACGCTGGGGACGCTTGCGGGCCCGAGGTTCTCGGGGTTCCTCCAAGCGATGGCCGAGACTCTGGGGAAATTCTATAAGGCGTTCAGGGAAGCCCCACGCCTTCCTCAACTCGGCCCACGGCGGCCAGGATGACGTATCCGTTTACGAGTAAAACATGTCGAAAAGTGCACCATTCTCACCTAAACAATATTCGGCAAGCACCGAGTGCCAGCTAGACGAATAGCTCAAGTGAAGACTGGCCGGCCACCTGGCCGGAGCCGAGGTTGTGCTCCGCCAGAAACGCGGATAACCTCTCGGCCTCCGCTTTCACTTCGGAGAGGTGGCGCTGTACCGCGCTCGCCGTCGCGACCGGATCCCCTCGGTGCCCGCAATCGAAAGCGTTTGCTTCCAGCAGTACCATTCTTGCCGTCACCACTTCACAGAGTGCAGAGACGACGTTGGAATAGAGAAGCGCCTTGTTCTCCGGCAGGCCCCCCAGGAGTTCACGCTCAAGATTCAGCGCGGGCTCCAGTGCTTCGCGCCACGCCTGGCGCTCTTCGTCTTCTTGGGCGTCCATCAACTGATAGTAGAGTTCACGGTCTGCTTCCTGGCTGCTCATTTGTCCTTGCCCCCTTTCCGGTCTCTCTTACCTTTCGGCTCGACCGGCTCAAGAAAATTCTCAAAGTCCTCGCGCTTGATCCTTATCCGGGTGCCAGCTTTGACCGCCTTCAGGGCGCCCGTCTCGATCCATGTGTAGACCGTTCGCCTTGTTACCTGTAGCGTGTCCGCGATCTGCTCAGGCGTGAGATACTCCAAGCCTTCACCCCCCTTCCGAGCTTTCGCCGTTGTGATATCCCAGCCATGACTAAGGATAACCGCTATTGTGTGAGAGGTCAAGAGAAATGGGTATATTATAGATGAAATAGGCTGAAATGAGCGGAGAATAGGCGGAGCGGGGGAAGCAAGCATATTTTGCTTGGTTAACTAAGAATCCCTTGAGAAGGGCAATGGTTGAAGGTTTCGAGGTAGGCAATAGCTCGATGACTTTGGGACTACAGATACCAAAGTCAGGGTGGGGGCCCCTTTTTTCTGCGTCCGAAAACCTCTTTATACCGCGTTCAAATAAATCAGAATTTGGGTCCTTTTTACCGCGTCCAAATAAATCAGGAATGCTCGAGCTCGATCTGTCGCATAAGCGGGAGAGGGGTGCACTGGAGGTAGCTTATTTCTATTCCTGAATCGAGGGCGAATCGCGGGGGATTGTCTCCCTCCCTGCTCACCTTCCAGACCTGGCGCTCTTCCGTGGTCCCGTCTCCCGGGTGATAGACAATCGTGCTTCCTGGCGTCACGTTGTTTGCCCAATCCTTCCAGCTCATTCTTCACCACCTTGATCATTCGCGTCGGGTCTGTTGTATATCGCTGAAGGCTTCACGCCTGTTTCACCTCAACGTTCTTCCGGATTTCCTCGCCTCGGACCTCGGGGTGCTCTTCTGAGTTGTGTTCCCTGAGGGAACCCATTATGTTCCCTGAGGGAACCACTATACTTACCCCTGTTATATGAGAACCTACCTCTGGTAGGGCTGTAGGGAATCTAAATGTCGACGGCTCGCCTTTTGTGTCGCTGAAGTGAAGCTCTGCAATCAAGCCTCTGTGTCGCAACAGCTCCAATGTTTCGCGCAGGTGACCGCGCCCGACGCCGCATTCACACTCGAGCTCGCGGAAGGTGAAGGGGATCGATTGTTCCGGACCCCTGCCTTTAAGTTTTGCGAGACGGTATAGGCCGAGAAACACCTTGACCTCCGCGCCGGACAGCAGGGGCAGCCAACCGCTGACGGTGAGTCCGTTGGCGCTGACTCGCGAGCCCTTCCAAGTGCCGGCGTTTTTCCTATACGGGCACTCGGCGCCTATGCAATACGGGGCCAGCAAGCGATGCTTGCATGAGTAGGCCCAGACTCGACGCCGCTCCAGCCCGCGTATCACCTTCGTGATTTCACTCACCGGCAGCGGGCGGGAGCATTGATTGTTATACCGCCGGAGCGCAGTTTCGACCGACTCAAGAGGAACGCCAAGTGTGAACAGTTCAACTCCGATTACGTGCGCATATGGTTGTCTTTCCGAGTCTGCGCCGTTGTGATAGACCGTGGCGATACAAGGACGGATGCTGCCGCTTGCCAGCTTAAGCTCCCGCGCCAGGAGTTCTCCCGCCGTTAACGCCTCGATGGTGTCTGGGGCCAGGGGCCCGGGCTCAAATGCGGTTGACGGGCTCACGGCCAGAACACCGCCTCCAGCTCCGGCTTCTCGAGCAAGCCCTGGAGAATCAGAAGTGCGTGCTCAAAGCTGGCGCAATCCTGGCACGTATTGCGGTCGCACAGGTCGCACTCAAACGCCGCCCACGTCGGGCAATGCTTGCACGTCTCACGGTCGCACCCGCCACAGTCAGGATTCACCGTTCGCTCCCCCGTCCTGCCGCTTCGTCGCCAGCACTTCGAGCACTTTCACCAGGTCAAAGCGAATGAATTTCCGCCCGCCAGGCAGACGAACGTGAGGAAGCTGGCCAGCGCGAGCGGCCTTCCAGCACCAGCCCACTGGCACGTTCAGGTACTGCGCGAGCTCTGTTGAAGTGAGCAAGTGTTTCTCGGCTTCGAACATCCGTCCCTCCCCTTGGAGCGCGTTCGTTGGCTTTGACTTACCTTCGACTACATTATAAACCTCAGATATGACCTAACGTCACCGACCAGGCGGTGTGAGAGGTCAGGCCGTTGCTGTATCATCAAAAGAGGTTGCGCGGGCTCTTTCTGAGGGAGGTTGAACATGGCACACATCCGTAAGCAGACATGGACTACCGTTGGCGGCGGGACGGGCTTCCGTTACTACGTCATCTTCAAGGACCCGGCGGGCAAACAACGCAAGGTTGGAGGCTTCAAGCTCAAGAAGGACGCGGAGGCGGCGCGGAAGCGTATTGAGGCCGAGGTTGCCGAGGGCACGTATGGCCGCGAGGAGCTCACCTTCGGCGCGTTCTATGAGCGCTGGATCGCCAGCAAGCACAACCTCAAGCCTGGCACTATGGTTAGTTACAAGTCCGCCTTTCGCCTCCACGTCCTGCCGACGTTTACGGATGAACCGTTGGGCGAGATAACACCCCTCGACGTTCAAGAGTGGATTGACGGGCTCGCGGACACCATGAGCCCGGCCACGGTTGCGCGGTGCTTCCGTTACTTCCGCGCCTGTATGAAGCAGGCCGAGGCGTGGGACATCATAGACCGGGCGCCGACGGCGAAGATTAACCTCCCCCGGAAGGACAACCGCGAGCCGGAGTTCCTGGGCCCCGATGATATTCTCCGGCTCCTGGACGCGGCAAGAGAGCCCGAGCGGAGCCTGTTCGCGGTGCTGGCCATGTCGGGCATGAGACTCGGGGAGGCTCTGGCCCTGCGCTGGCGAGACGTTGATTATGAAATGCGGGCGATCAAGGTCACTCGCTCCTGGAGTTACCACGGCGGATTCCACGAGCCAAAGACAGAAGCCTCCCGGCGGGCCGTGCCCCTCATGGACGCGCTGGCCGACAACCTCCGAGACTACTACCACGGCAAAGGACACCCGGCGCTCGAGGACCTGCTATTCACCGATGACGGCAAGAAGCCACTGGATCCGTCCAACGTCCGCAAGCGGTTTCTGGAAGCCCTGGACGCGGCGGGCTTGAAGCACGTCACCATGCACAGCCTCCGGCACTCCTATGCCTCGATTATGCTCAGTTACGGCGCGTCGATTAAGGCACTCCAACGCGCCCTCGGCCATGCCTCGGCAACGATGACCCTCAACGTCTATGCTCACCTGATTCAAGAGGACATGGACCCGGTGCTTGCAAAGGCTTCTCGGGCATTCTCCAAGGGTAACAAGAATGTTATCCAGTTCCCGCGCAAAAAAGGTGACTCCGGCCAGAGTGACGGCAAATAAGAGGCAAATGGGAAATGCTCGTATTGCTCACAAGCGGCAAGGCAAGGCTCAACAAATGGCTTCATACCGGGATAATATGGGTGGTGGGCCGTGCAGGAATCGAACCTGCGACCTTGGGATTAAGAGAGCATTACAAGCACTTTTTCATGGTTTTTGGTTGTTGCTAAAAGTGCCGATTATTCCCATTCTAAAGCCATTTGTTGGGGTTGTTGCTACTACTTGCTTTTTCCTGGTGACGGAAAGTTCATTAGAACATCATTAGAAAATGCAATTTTGATTTCTAATGGAAATCACCGCGTCAAGCTGCTTTCTGCTCTGACTCCATGGGCACTCAAGGAGGGATAGATGTTTGACGAGAACGGGCAGTTCCAGGGTTTCGATCAGCCCAACTACACCGGCCTTCCAAACGAAATATTCGACTACTGGCTGGGAGCGCTCCCCGGCCCCGCCTTCAACGTGCTTATCTACATCGGGCGCTGGACCTGCGGCTTTCATCGCCTGGAGGCGGATATCTCGAAAGAGGAGATGCTGAACGGGCACTGCACGAAAGAGGGATGGCGTCTCGACAACGGCGCGGGCGTTTCCAGACGTGCCCTATACGGGTCCGACAACGTGCTTACCCAACTGGAATCCCTGAACTGCATCGAGAAGGCCGAGCACTTTGGCCCCGGCAAGAAAGCCAGGGCCACTCGCTACC
>JBBQKJ010000046.1:0-23851 GCA_038326775.1 Candidatus Geothermincolia bacterium | reverse complement strand
TTGCGTCAAGCAGGGGCAGGAGGGTTCATCGTGGAGTCAAAAGAAAGATGAGCAACTACAACATCCGCCCCAATAACCCCCTTCTGCAGAAACAATGGAGCATCGAAAACCATCTGGTTGTTCTAAAGTGAACTGTATTGGGGTATAATGGGGAAAACCGATAGAAAGGCAGCGATAGAGAGGGGTGTCCGCATGGCGCAAGAGAGCAAGAGCAAGCAGCCCAATCTGCTCATCATCGTGGACAACCAGTGGGCCGGCGCGCTCGGATGTTACGGCAACACCGAACACCGCACGCCGCACCTGGATCAACTGGCTCGACAGGGCATGCGCTTCTCGCACGGTTTCAGCACCAACGCCCTCTGTTCGCCCACCCGCGCTTCCGTCCTCACCGGGCTGATGCCCAGCCAGCACGGCGTGCACGAGCCGTTCAACGACGACCTGTCCTATCTCCCCGAGGACTGGGTGGCCATCCGGGAGTTCCGTACCCTGCCCCTTACCCTCGCAAACCGAGGTTACCGTACCGCCCTGGTGGGCAAGTGGCACCTGGGCCAGTTCGCCAGGCCCGCCCTCGGCTTCGAGCACTGGGTGACCTTCCCCAAGGGGCACACCACCGACTTCTACGACAACCACGTGATAGACAACGGCGCCGAGTACGACGTCAAGGGGCGCCACCTGGTCGACTTCTGGGCGGAGAAGGCCTCTGATTACCTCGACGGCTACGACGACGACAACAAACCCTTTTTCCTGTACGTCGGCTTCAACGGCCCCTATACAATGTCGCCCACGGACTTCGGGCCCGACCACCGCAACCCCTTCTACAAAGACTACGAGGGCCGGGAGTTCAAGCAGTTGCAGGAACACGTCCACGAGAAGCTGCTGGCCTTCATCACCCAACCCTACGATCCTCATGCCGACCCGGAGCTGAACTCGACGGATCCTCAGGGGATGCTGAAAGCCCTGAACGCCGAGGTCTTCGACTACGTGCGCATGCACAACGACCCGACCAGCCGGGCCAACATCGCCGCTCAGAACGCCATGGTCGATCACGGGGTGGGTGTGATCATGGAGGCCCTCAAACGCAACAGCCTGGAGGAGGACACCCTGGTCCTGTACCTCTCCGATCACGGCCTGCCTTACGGCCACCACGGCTGGTGGACCGCCGGGCTGGGCTTTCCGCAGGTGATGTACGACCAGAACGTCAACATCCCCCTTATCATGCGTCACGCCGGCGCCATCGAGTCCAACCGCGTGCCCGACCTCATGGTGAGCGAGGTCGACCTCATGCCCACCATCCTCGACTACCTGGGCTTCGCGGACGTGGAGATAGCCGACTCCCCGGGCCGCAGTTTCGCCCCACTGCTGCGGGGCGAGCCGCTGGCGGGCTGGGAGCAGGAAGTGTATTTCGAGCACGAGGAGACGCGGGGGATACGCACGCCGCAGTATTCTTACTGGAAGCGCCTCCAGGGAATGGCGGAGAACGAGCTTTACGACATGGTGGCAGACCCCGGCCAGTACGATAACGTGTATGGCAGGCCGGGGTACGAAAGAATCGCGAGCGAGCTGGACGGGAAGGTCGTCAGGTTCTTCGAGAGCTACGCGGACCCGCGCTACGACCTCTGGAAGGGCGGCCGGCCCAAGCTCATAACCTACCGCCCGTTCAAGTGGCCGGAGCGCTACGGCAAGGACTGGGCGGTGGACACGGAGCTGAAGCCGCTCTTCGAGGAGTAGCGTTGCGGGGCTTTGCCGGTCCGGTTGGATCGCCGGGGAATACTCGAGCACTGGAGCGGCCTGTTGAGTAAAACCGAGGCGCCGGCCGCATTTCACATAATGGCCAAGCCCACGGGCTCCGCGTGCAACCTGGGCTGCGATTACTGCTTCTTTCTTCAGAAGGAGCGGCTCTACCCAGGCAGTTCCTTCCGCATGACCGACGAGGTGCTGGAGGAGTACGTCAGCCAGTACATCGAGGCGCAGCAGGTGCCCGAGGTCACCATAGTCTGGCAGGGTGGCGAGCCCACCATGATGGGGCTGGATTTCTTCCGCCGCTCCATCGATTACGCCGAAAAGCACGCCCCGCCCGGCATGCGTGTATCCCACACTATCCAGACCAACGGCACACTCATCGACGCCGACTGGTGCGACTTTCTTCGCGAGAACGGCTTCCTGGTCGGCCTTTCGCTCGACGGGCCCCGCGAGCTGCACGACCGCTACCGCCGCGACAGGCGGGGTGTCGGTACTTTCGACCGCGTGATGCGCGCCGCCCGCCTGATGCGGGAGAGCCAGGTCGAGTTCAACATCCTGTGCACCGTCAACGCGGCCAACGCCGGGCACCCTCTCGAGGTCTACCGCTTTTTCCGCGACGAGCTGGGCGTGAAGTGGATACAGTTCATACCCATCGTCGAGCGGGTCAACAGCGACGGCAGCACGCTGCTTCAGGAAGGGGATACGGTAACGGACCGGTCGGTGGGCGCGGCGCAGTGGGGCACTTTCCTCGTCGACGTCTTCGATGACTGGCTCGTCCGGGACGTGGGCGAGGTGCACGTCAACATGTTCGAGGCTGCCTTCGCCTCGTGGGTCGGCGCCCCGGCGCTGGCGTGCATATTCGACGAGACCTGCGGCAACGCGCCGGTCGTCGAGCACAACGGTGACATCTACTCGTGCGACCACTTCGTCGAGCCTGGCTACCTGCTCGGCAACATCACGGAGGCGTCGCTCGCCGGGTTGCTCGCCTCGGAGAAGCAGCGCCGATTCGGCGCCGACAAACGCGACGCGCTGCCCGCCTTATGCCGCGAGTGCGAGGTCCTGTTCGCCTGCAGGGGCGAGTGCCCCAAGAACCGTTTCCTTGCCGCTCCTGACGGTGAGCCCGGGTTGAACTATCTTTGCGCGGGCTACAAGGAGTTCTTCCGGCACGTCGACCCACCGATGCGGGTGATGGCCGATCTGTATAAGGCAGGCCGCTCTCCCGCCCTGATAATGGACGCTTTCACGAAGGCGGGGCGTAACGACCCCTGCGGCTGCGGCAGCGGCAGGAAGTACAAGCAGTGCCATGGAAGGGCATAACGGCGAGCCGGCAAAGGACGCCGGGGCGAGGGACGCCTGTTCAAGTGAACGCCGGCTTCTCAAGCTCAGTTCGCGGGTTCGAGCGACCGCAGGCCGTAATGCTGAAAAGGAGAAAGCGATACTCCTTGACACCGGGAGGGCCTATCAAACCAGCGGGCAATGAAGCTCCATGGGAGACTGGGGCGCGGCCTGCTTCCTCATGATGATGGGCATGAGCCAGGTGCTGTCCGATGAGAAGCATGAAGACGAAGCCAACAGCCTGCTTTTCAGGCGGGCGCTTATCCGGGGATGCTACCTGTTCGTGGTTGGTATCGTCGTGTTGGCGGTGTAATGGGGGCCTTATCATATCTGGTCGTGGGACATACTCACGCTTATGGGATTCGCGACGGTAGTCCTCTTCTTCTGCCGATTCCTGCCGTCCTGGGCGATACTGGCGTCAGGCGCGGGGCTGGTCGCAGTGATGCCGCTGTTGCGGGACATGGTGGATTTCACTGTCTTCTGTGGAAATGAGCTCGTCAACGCGCCGGTTATCTCACGCTTCGTTCCCGGAATACTCGTTGAGCCCGTCAGTGGATACAAAATCATCTGGTCCTTCAAGCGCATCGCCCAGGGCTTCCTGTTCTACGGTAACTTCCCGGTACTGCCGTGGCTGATGTTTCCGCCATTGGGGTTCGTGATAGGCCGACTGATTGTCCAGGGGAAGATGCGCAGGTGGGTCTACAACCTGACCAGCAGGTTCTCGCTTACCTTCTACTGCATGCACTATATGCTCATCCGTTGGACGATCTACGCCGTCTATCTCGTTACCGGCAGGTTTCTGTCTTCTGACCTGATGAGCGCAATCCCGGCGTTGACCTGCGGGGTAGCCGGGGTCCTATTCCTGGAGCTGATCATCTACTACTGGCAGAAAGCAGGGGGCAAGTACAGCCTGGAGTGGATTCTGGGAGCCCTGACCTTTAAGCTCATGCCTTCTCCCCGCGGTGGCGCATCCAGGGGATTCCGAAAGCCGCGGGCCAGAGCAGAAGTACGAACAATAGACTGCCGGACCCTCACGATACGGGTCCACAGGCGTTGGTCGGCGGGGATCGAGAGCAGCCAGGCAATCAGGGGTTTTTATGGAAGATTGAAATCAGACATGTTCGATGCAACCTGCGTGTAACCAGACCGGCGAAACGGTTACGTATTCGCCGGACCAGTACACATCAAGTTTCCTAGTATCGGGACGAAGGCCGCGGGCGCTCCTCCCTGGGCTTTGCCAGGTTTACGTTCAGACTGCGGCCGTCAACGTCTTTGCCGTTGAGGGCATCGATCGCCGCCTGCCCCTCGGTGTCAACGCCCATCTCGACAAAGCCGAATCCCTTCGACCTGCCGGTATCGCGATCCATTATCACGTTCGCTGAATCCACCGCGCCGAACTGGCTGAAAGCCGTCCGGATGTCTTCCTCGCTAGTAGAGTAGCTGAGGTTTCCAACATATATGTTCATTCTTCTGCACCTCCTTTGTGCATAATAAAAGCCCCGAGATTCGATTCTCGGGACAAAAATTACTTCTACCTAAGAACAATGACTCAAAAGAATCATAGCACACTAACGGCCGCAGCGCGAATCAGGTTCGTAAAGTAGCCGAGCGACTCCGGATTCTTGAGGGAGTCCTTGTTGAGCACCGGTTGGCCTTCGACCTGTCCGGTATCCACCTCTCGAGATCCTACGTCAGTTCGTGACCCGGGGCCATTTAGACGAAGAGCACGAGCCTGGAGTCGCTTTTCCGGCCCTCGTTGAAGCCTGCTACGCGGTCCCCCCGCGTGACATCCGCCGCGTGCCCGTGAACCATGCGGCACCGGGCATCTTTGCAGGGTCATCGACGACCTGGTCGAAACCGCTGGGCGCTATGACCCGACGAACTCCCAGACCGGCGCCCGGAAGTCGGGGATATTATCGACAGACCAGCGGTACAGGCTGCCGCAGTCCTTCATGTTCTGCTCGTGCTGCTCGTCAGGGCAGACTCCGACAGCGAGTACGACCTGGTCGACCCGGCGCGCGATACGCCGGCCGGACTTCATGCGCTCAAGCGTGACCTCGCCTTTTCCTATCTCCACCAGCTTGTGGGAGGTGATGAACTCGGGGTCGTACGCCTTAAGCCTTCCGAGCACGTCCTCCAGGCTCTGCCAGTAGGCGCCGGGGCCGATCTCGTCCATCATCTCCACCACCAGCAGGCGGTTGCCGTCTTCGGCAAGCTTCTCCGCGGTCTCGAGCCCCGTCAGGCCAGAGCCGACGACCGCCACGCGTTTTCCCTCCAGCTTGACAGTCCCGTCGAGAATCTCGTTGACGGTGCAGACGTTGTCGCGGCCCGCCCCGGGGATGTCCGGCACCACGGGAAGAGCGCCGGTGGCAACCACCACCGCGTACGGATCGAGTGCCTCGAGGTCGGCGGCGGATGGCTCCGTGTCGAAACGGAACTCGACCCCCGCGCGCTCGGCGGCAGCCTGGAGGTCCTCGGTGCACCAGTCGATCTTGTCCTTGAGGGGCGGTTTGTCGGCCAGGTTGAGCTGCCCGCCGGCGGACCCGCCTCGCTCGAAGACCACGGCCTTGAAACCCCGGCCGGCCAGTACCGCGGCCGCCTTCAGCCCCGCGGGACCCGCCCCGACGACCGCCACGGTACGCCCGCCTCCGTCGGCCCGAGGCTGTGCCGCCTCCCACTCGCGGCCAAGGCCGGGATTGACGGCACATTCAAGCGGAAGGCCTTTCTGCCCGTTTTCCGCCAGGGATTCTATGCAGCGCAGGCAGGATATGCAACGCGTTATCTCATCCGCCCGGCCCTCCATGGCCTTGGCGATCCAGGCTGGGTCGGCCAGGAGGGGCCGGCCGAGGGCGATAAAGTCCTGGGTGCCGTCGGCGATCTGGGACTCGGCCTGTTCGGGCGAGCGGATGAGGTTGGCGGCGATCACGGGAATGGACACGGCTTCCTTGACCGCGCGCGCAAGGTACTTGCGCCAGCCCGGCTCGAAGGACATGGGCTCGCACCAGTAATTGGTGGTGTCGTACGTGCCCGAGGTCACGTCGATGGCGTCGATACCGGCCCGCTCCAGCCGCCGGGCCATCTCCACTCCCTCCTCGAGCTCGATGCCGGTGTCAGGCATGCCTGTGCGGCGGTAGAACTCGTCAACGCTGAGCCTGACAGCTATCGGGAAATCAGCCCCGCATTCGCCCCGGATGCCGCTTATGATGTTCAGCAGGAAGCGCATGCGGTTATCAAGGCTGCCGCCGTATTCGTCCGTGCGCCGGTTGGTGTACGTGCTCAGGAACTGCTCGATCAGGTAGCCGTGGGCGGCGTGGAGCTCGACACCATCAGCCCCCGCGAGCTGCACGCGCCTGGCGGCCGCGGCGAACTGCCTTTCCAGGTTCCTTATCTCCCACCTCATCAGGGGACGGGCTCTCTGGTTGTAGAGCTGGCAGGGCACCTTCGACGGGGCGACGACGGCGGGCCGGCGCACGTGCCTGGCTATCCATTCGCCATCTACGGGAAGCCTGGCGGAAAGGGCAAGGAGATTCGGCAGGACGTCGTACAGCCCCGGCCAGAGGCGCCCGACGAGCTCTGTTGAGGGCGCCGAGATGGTCATGAGCGATAGGCCCTGGCGGCCAGGGTGGTGCAGCTGGCAGAAGACTTTCGTCCCGTGCGCGTGGACGCGGTCCACCATCGCCGCGAAGGGCGCTATCTGCCTGTCGGACGCCATGGAGGTCTGCCGGGGAATAGTGGCCCCGTGAACGTAGTTGACCCTGGTGGCCCCGACGATGAGCAGGCCCAGCCCGTTCTTCGCCCTTTCCTCGTAGTAGTCGATGAGCTGCTCCGACGGGGTGCCGTCGTAATTCGCCATACCGGTCACCATGGGAGCAAGGACGGTCCGGTTCCTGATGGCGACATTGCCGATCGTATCCTCGCTGAAGAGATGCGGGTATCGCATTGCTGTCTCCTTGTCCGGCCCAAATAGTGCTAAGACTTAATACCACCCGGACACCGATTGCCGCAAGTTGCCCTGCCGGCTGCCTGGAGGGTCCTCTCGACGCGGAAAGAGGTCCGCCAGGCGGGAGCGCCGCGGCGCATGTATATCACGCCGCTGCCGTTCTGGCCGAGGCTCCTGGCGCCGCGGTAGAGATAGATGACGGCGTCGTGCGCTCGCTCGCCGAGCTCGGCTCCGGCCCGCTGCACGCGCATCTCCAGGTTGTGAGAGTCGAGGCCCGCCAGGCGCCCCACCCGTCGGGCGTCCACGAAACAGCTCTTCGACCTGAGCATCAGCCAGTCGCCCGCCTCGCGCGCGTACAGGCTCAGCTCTACCCCCTCCTGCCCCATGCACTGCCCCACCGTCTTCACTTCGGCACGGCAGAAAGCGGCCTGCCGCAAGCAGAAATCACCCATCGAATCGGCGGAGAAGTTCGCGTGCCGGGCCTTCAGGCCGGCGAAATCGCCCATCTTTCGCGCTCTTATGGCCGCTCGCCGCCCCGGCTCTCCCTCGGCCTGCAGCCCCACGTAGTCCAGGTTGTCCGGGGCTTCCAGTGCACCTCCACCGAGCCTCAAGAGGGCTTCGGCGCCAAGGCTCGTCAGGTATCCGACCGCCTCGCGCTGCCACCGTTTGTGCAGCTGGAGATAATCTATGGACGCATCACGCACAAGCCTGTTGACAAGGGCCGGCATCTCCCGGTCGTAGCGGACCGGCAGTGCCCGCCTGACCTGCGACTTGGAGAGGTGGTCCCGCGAACTCAAGTTGAGGAACAGCTCATCGAGGGTCAGGTCCTCGATCAGACGCAGGCGCGCTTCCTCCTCCCGCCGGTTTGCCTCTATGAGCCCCGGCAGGGATTCGGCGCTGCCTTTGAAGACGGGATCGGGGAGCTTCACCGTTCCGCCACCTCTTTTGCCGGCTACCGCGTCTTACGAGTAGAGCTCTCTGGCCTTTCCGGCGACGACACTGACGAGGTCCTCGCCGCGGGACAGGGGGAATATGTCGTAGCCTGCCTGGTGTATCACGTCCGCCTTCTCGCTGGAGTCCTGGTCTATCAGGAACACCGAGCCGGAATTCTCCGGGTGCGCCTGCAGGGCTTTTCCCAGGTGGTGGGAGGCCTCGACTATATTTGTGATCTCCGTGTCCGATATAAGGCAGAAGTGTTTGGGCCGGTGTGTCTCGATTGCCGCGAGCCGGCGAAACTCCAGCACCGGGAAGACCGTACTCCCGCCGTAATAGGTGACCAGGCCCTCTTCCACCTTGCTTACTTCCCAGACCGGGTCAACGACCAGGGTGCACTGCCTGTCGGAGTAGACTACCAGCCCGACCTTGGCGCCAAGGTTGCCGGCGCTGCGGGCCATGACGAACCCGGCCAGCACGGCGTTGGAGAGCTCCGTTGCCGGGTTGGTCATGGAGCCCGAGGCGTCGAGGATTATTATCACGTCGGGAGGCGTCCTGCGCCTCGTCACGACATCCATCCTGGTCCTGGTCTCGTCGGGTCACTCGCGCCCGGCCACCAACAAGGATACCAGTAATACTAATATTGGGGGTCAGACCTGATTTCATCAGTCGGTCTTCCTCGAGCCTGGTGACATCCAGCGAATGATGAAATCAGGTCTGAGAACCTGTTGCATGGACTCTGGACGATTACTGACCCCGGGCAGGCAACTCACCCGGACAGTTTCTCGAACTCCACCCGGTCGTGTGAAGCAATCGTATCGATGCGGCCGTTGCCGTCTTTCAGGGCCTGGCGGAGGCGTTGTACCTGGAGCATGGCCATTGAATGGTCAATGTGAGCCAGGCGCCGGAAACATCGGATGTCAAACGGGTCCGGGCTGTTTTCCTCGAGCTCGTCCTTTGTGTAGAAGGCGTCTCCACAATGCAGCAGCCATCTTTGCTCAACCTGGACCGCCACGCCGCAGTGGCCGCGCGTGTGTCCGGGAAGAGGTATGAGGACGATTTCCGGCGGAAGCCCGGCAAGCTCCCGGATGCCGTCCATCCCGAACCAGGCCTCCCTGGATGCTGTCTTGCAGGTCACCCACTTCGGGCCGTGCGCGAAATGGCAGCTTCTGTACCGCTCACGCTCTCTGCGGCTCGGAGGTTTCATAGCCGCTTCGCGCTCGTCCGGGTGCACGTGGACGAGCGCGTTCGGGAAGTCTGACAGACCGCCGGCGTGGTCCCTGTCGAGGTGCGTGCAGATGATGTGCGTGACTTCTTCGGGCTCACGCCCCAGCCGCTTCAACTGTCGGACGGCGGTGAGCTCGGGGTCCCCCAGGGCGTTTAAGAGAATGTTGGAGAAGCCGAGGCGGCCCGGGTCGGCGATGTCTCGAGTGCCCAGGCCGGCGTCGACGAGCACCAGCTCGTCTCCAACCTCGATAAGCAGGCAGAGACAGGGCACGCTGGCGAGGTCAGGGGCGAATAGCCCCGCAAGCCTCGGGCGCATCATTCCAAAGTTCATGACCTTGACCCGCATCCGCGCTTCCCTCTCGATAGTCACCGGCTCCTGGCGGGGCCCCTGACTTTTATTCCTGCTTTACCCAGGCCTCCGCGCTCGAGCCCTCGCCGACGACCAGCTTGTCGCCGGCGACCCTGAAGCTGATGGAGTTGTCCGGCCCCATTGATTCGTCGGATATCCTGACAACGTCTCCATCGACCTCGTAGGTCGCGGTGAGGGCCTGGTTCGTCGAAGGAACCTGCAGTCGGGCAACCCCGTTCTTCAACAGCGTAAGCGTCCGCCCATCGCTTGCGCGGTAGGTGCCCTCGACTGTCTTGCCGCCTGACAGCGCTACGATGAGGCTGGTCGCGACAACGGCGAGGAGCAGTGTGGCGACGATGAACAGGGCGACGATCTTCACCCACCTGCTTCGACCCCTTTTCATTTTCTTCTTCATCCCAACCTCGCCCGTGTCCGCCCGCCGCTGTAATCTCGAAACATGGGAAAGCCGCTATTCCAACGGGTCGCCATGTTGGAGAAACTCGAGCATCTCGTTGATCCCCTCTTGAGACGCGAGCCACGGCGTCGGCTCGCTGGGGAACCAGTCTCGCTTCCTGAAATCCTCCTCGGGCCAGGTGTAGGGAAGCTCGATGATGGTCCCCGGCGCGTCAATAGCCTCAACCGCCTCGAGCATCCGCGCCAGGATGTCTTGATGCATCTGGCTCTCGCCCGGGCGCCCCCAGATCATGCCGAAGGGGAACTCGACCGCCACCGCGCGAGGGACCCCGATCTTCTCGGTGACGAACGGCATGTTGGTAAGAGATATTGTCACCAGGCCCCGCTCTTCCATGCCGCGCTGCGCCAGCCCCACGGACTGGTTGCACAGAGGTCAGCCGGAAGACAGCAGCACCAGGTCCACGTCCATCTCCAGCAGGCGTTCGGCCATGCGGGGCGCGGTCTCGCGGATAAAGGTGCCGAGCCTCGGCTGGTAGCCCATGAACGTCAGGTGGTACTCGGATATCGACCCGACCCTGCCATCGGCGAGCAACTCTTCCAGCGCGGCCAGGGGGAGCATGCAGTTGTAATCCTTCAGCGCGTGGGAGTTTTCGTAATGCAGGTGGGCGGCGCGAATATCCTGCTGGGAGATGCCGCGGGGTATCTCGCGGAAGGAGGGGTCTCCCCAGAGCGGCTCCCTGCGCTCCCGGTCGAGATCGAACGGAACGTCATCCCTGTGGTACAGGCCCCCCGAGGAGACCAGGGCCACCTTGCTCTCACCAACCGGTTTGACCGGACGGGTCCAAGGAATCTCCTCTCCGCTGGTGTCAACGTAAGGCCATACCTTCAGTGATTCGGCCAGGGTCCTGGGCATGAACTTGAAGCTGTTCACCGACATGAAGCGTGCCTCCTTGAGCTCGTAGCGCTGTGCACAAATATCATCGATGCCCACTTAAAAGTCAAAATGCCGTCGGCCGACCCGTCGAAAGCCCTCGCCGGAGATTCTAGGCCGGGCCGAGCTCGTCGAACGCTTCTTTAGCGATGAACAGCGCGTTCGTCGCGGCCGGGAATCCGCAGTAGGCGATCATCTGCAGTATCACTTCGAGGACCTCATCTCGTGAGGCCCCGCAGTTGAGGGCGCCCTTCACGTGCGACTTCAGCTCGGGAAGGCAGTGACCTTCCACGGTCAAGGCCGCGACTGTGCAGAGCTCCCTCGTCTTCTGGTCGAGGACTTGACGCGTATAGAGCTGGCCGAACGGGAACTCCACGTTGACCCTGGCGAACTCAGGCGATATCTCACGTATCTTCTCGATATGCGCGTCCGCCTCGGACCCGAAATGGCTCCTCATCTCTTCCATGCCCTTGCGGTACAGTTCCTCTGTCACGCTCCACCCCCGGTTGTCGCGCTTCGTGTCGCTGCCTGAAGGGCCCGCCTGGTGGCCGCTCCGGGGCCACCGTGCCGCGAAGCGAATTGGATTCGGTGTCAGCTACGCGCCGATCTTGAGGGTCTCCATGATGGTCACCGGCACCTGCTTGTTGTCGAGGCCCAGTATCCTGGCGAACCGGAAAGCCCGCTTCTTGCCGCCTTTCGCCTTGACGTACAGCGAGGTTTCCACCATCTTCGAGATAAGCATTGCGTCCGGCGCGGCGTACTTGAACCCCTCGTATATGGAACACGCCTCGAGGTCCTCCAGGGGGATCGACTCCTCGCCCTTGACCTTGTACAAGGTCGAGAGCTTGATTATGAGAAGCCGCGTGCTGGTGAGCGCCACGTAGTAGAACCTGGTCCCCCGATGCCCAACCAACCGTGACCAGCTCCTCACCCTGCGCCAGGTACTGTGACACCGCGTCTTTCACGCCTTGCTCGGTCGGCTTCAATGCCATGTCCACCTCCGGATCGATCGCGGAAGCACCATTGTGGAATTCACGAACAGTACTCTACACCTTACCGGCTGCGCCGACACGCACAAGCCGGCACAAGCCGGGTGTTCACTTTATGCCGCCGTACAGCCCGGTGACCTCGCTGTAGCTCTGCTTCAGCCTCTCGCGGTAGGTGGGCTGGTCCCATACGGGCCAGGTGAATCGCCTGGTGTCGGATCGGAAGCCGCCGGACCCGCCGGGCTTGAAGTCGACCAGCTTCGCGCCCCTCGTGGTCGCGGTGTAGAAGAAGAAACCCTCGGTCTTTTCCGTCCCCAGGGCGTCGGTCCCGAGAAACGCGCGAACCGCCGCGGGGCCCACCGGGAGATCTGTCCTGTCGTCGTGGAGAACGGTTCGAGAGGAAGGGTCGCTGACGTTGAGCAAGAGCCATGGAAGGCGCACCTGCAGAGATTTCCCGTCGTCGGAGACATACCAGTTCGCCAGGGAGTCATAGCCCTTGCTCCCGGGACGGAAATCCCCGAAAGTGAGCTTGCTGTCGTTGGTGTTCTCGACGGGGAAGAGCTTCCCGTCCGCGGTCGACACCTGCGCGCGGTTCACCGGGAGCTCTATCGGCACAAACGTCGGGTCCTCTGACGGGTCGGCCATGAACCTGGTGTCTCCACGGTCGTAATCGGGCCTTGCCAGCAAAAGCCCGCCGTCCATAGAGCTGACCCTCAAGAGGAACTCGACCCCGGTGGGAAGGATGGGAAGGCCGTCCACGGGAAGTTTCCTGGTCCCGTTGTCTTTGCCGAAGGTGTCTATTCCCACCAGCAGCTCGAGGTCGCCGGTCCCGCCGGGCTTCAGCTCGTTGCAGGCCTTTCCGGCGAGATCCAGCTTCAGGTAGAGGAACGCTTCGTCGTGGTCGACGCTTATCCCGTCGATAAGGCCGCTCGAACCACTCGCGCTCGCCTTTCCGCCGCGGTAATAGGCTAGCTGCGACCCGCTGAACGGCTCGTGGTCAGGGTCGTAGGCCAGCACGCCGTAGTTCTGCTCGGGGTCCATCAGGTTGTGCCAATAGATGTGGCGGTCATACGGTATCATGTAGTCCATGTCCACCCACGTCCTCTTGGCCCACTCGTCCGCCCACTCGAAGATGGCCCCGCCGGCGTAGCCCTCATGCAGCAGTGCCCGGTACATCCTCGATACCTGCTCGCCCTGCTGGCGCTCGGTGACCCCGCCGTGGTTGAAGCCTTCCGGGTGCAGGTGCGCGACGCCCAGCGAGGTGGACATGCCGAACTCGCCGACGAGTGCGGGGTACGAGGGATGAAGCTCGATGAACTGCTTCAGGTAGCCGCCGTAGCGCAGCACGCCCGTGTCGTCACGGTACTCCGCGTAAGCAGGCTCGCGGTTCATGAAGTCGGGGTAGTACGGGTAGATATGGTAGCAGCCGAACAACCCGGCCGGCCATCCCTCTCCGGTCTTTATGTGGTTGGGGTCGACCACCTGGGTGTCCTCCTGTTCCTGGTCTTTCGGCTGGCCGGGGGTGCTCTCGGTAGGGTGTGTCATGGGGTCGAGCGTGGGCCAGCTGACGAAGCTGACCGGCGCCAGCCAGCGGCGCTTCACCAGCTCTTCGGCGGCGTGGTCGCAGGTCTGGGCAAGCCAGGTCTCGACAGCGTTTGCCCCCTGGGGCGCCGAGACATATGCTCCGTTATAGCCACTCTGGCCAGGGTTGAGGGCGTTTGTGGCGCTCGCCTCCTCCCACGTTATCTCCCTGCCGATGAGCAGCCCCAACAGGTAGCTTGACACGTCGGCGTCGTAGGTGCCCCAGGCCCGCCCCTTGCGCTCGGGGATGTTCGCCCTGCCGAGAAGAGCTTCGATGTCGGTGGCCAGCTCGGCGCGGTAGTCCTTGTTGTAGGCGGGGTCGTAGAGGTTGTCGCCCGGGACCTCGTCTGGCGGCCATATCTCCTGGAGCAGCATGAGCTTTCGGCCCGAGGAGCTGTTGAACCTGGCGAGCGTCCTGTAGAAGATGGGGTCGAGCAGGGTGTAAACGCGGATGGTGTTCGCGTTCATCGCCGCGATCTTCTCGAACCAATCGTTGTAGAGCTTCTCGCTGGCCGGGAACTCTGAGAACCACTTTCCGGGAAGGGCGATACCGACGTTGACGCCTTTGACCACGAACTTCTGCCACCCGTCGGCGGTGTGCACCTGGAAGTACTTTCCTTGCGCCCGCGCGACCATTTCGGCGCCGCCGGTCTCTACGAAGGTGGGGGTCAGGGCGAGATAGTTGCCACGCTCCCTGTCGCGCGTGAGGATCAGTCCGAGTACGACCGACAACACTATGATCGGGACCAGCAGCAGCCAGGCGAAACGACCCCGCCTCCAGGGTTCCGCCTTGAGGGGAGCTTCCGCGAGAGACTCGGCAGAGACGGCCCCGGCCGGAACGGCTTCCCCGTATCCGGTGCGCTCCATCGCTCCCCATGTTCGCTTCCGGGTGAAGTAAGTGAAGTACGCTTTTGTGCGCCACCAGGCGTTTATCTGCCTGTAGCCCACGTTTTCGATTATCGCGAACAGCGCGAGCCAGAGCAGAGAACGGATGCGCGGGTAGCGCTGGAAGGCGAATCCCTCGAGGTAGACGGCGAAGAGGGAAACCACCATCGAGTACAGGAATGCCACGGCGATGAACAGCACGAAGAACTGGTAGTCTATGAAGCCGAATATGATGGCCAACACCACCGCGATGTACCCCAGCAGCTCCACGGCGGGGCCCAGCATCTCGAAGAAGAAGAAGTAGGGCATTGCGAACAGCCCGATCGTCCCGTACCTCGGGTTGAGGAGCATCCTGACGTTCGATGTCAGAGACTCGATGAGCCCCCTCTGCCAGCGGTCCCTCTGCCTGGCAAGCTGGGTGTACCTGTCGGGGGCCTCGGTCCAGCACACCGGGTCGGGAACGAAGTACATTCGGTACTTCCTCTTGTTCTCGCGCAGGTGACGGTGCAAGCGGACGACGAGGTCCATGTCCTCCCCGACAGTGTCCGCGCGATACCCGCCGATGTCGATCACAGTCTGGCGGGTGAAGAGGCCGAAGGCCCCCGAGATTATCAGCAGGCTTCGCAAAGCGCTCCAGCCCATGCGTCCCCCGAGAAAAGCGCGCAGGTACTCCATTATCTGCATGTCCGCCCAATAATCCCTGGGGAGCCGCACCTCGGTGACGCTGCCGGCGACCACCTTGCATCCGTTGACGATGCGCACCAGGCCGCCGGTGGCCACGGTCTTCTCCGGGTCCTCGATGAAAGGCCTGGCGACCTTCAGCAGCCCGTCCGGCTCTATTAGCGAGTCCGCGTCTATCACGCTCATAAGGTCGTGGCGGCAGACGTTGATGCCCGCGTTGAGGGCGTCGGCCTTACCGCCGTTCTCCTTGTCCACCACCACAAGGTTCTCGTACTCGGTCGAGATATAGACGCCTCGTATTCGCCGGCAAGCCACTTTAGAAGGTACTACCTTGGTTATGCGCCTCAGCTTGTACCTTTCGACGAGAACCTCGAGCGTGCGGTCTAGCGAGCCGTCGTTTATAACCACTACTTCCAGCCGTGGGTAGTGGAGCATGAGAACCGACTTGACCGACTCCGCGATGGTGGCCTCCTCGTTGAAGGCGGGCACCAGTATGGAGATGGAAGGGGTGAGAGGCGAGCGGAAGACCTCGTAGAGATCGACGATCTTCCTGCGCCTGACGTACTTTCTCGCTTCGAAGAACGCCGCGGTGAAGAGCACGATGTATATGGTGTTCAGCGCGGTGAAGTAGAACAGGACCAGGAGGTTGAACCCTATTACGAAGTAGCTTGCCGCGCCCCTGAATGCCAAGAGTTACTCCCCCCTTTCGAGTTTTTCACGCTGCAGGACCTCGGACGCTACGGCTCTCTCCAACTCCTCGCCGGCCCTCAAGGCCTCCTCGAGGGCCGCGTACCCCTCGTCTCCCAACTGTGAAAGGGAGACGGCGCAGCTCATCTTAACTTCCAGGTGGGGGTCGGAGAGGCCCTCCGCGAGCCGGGCTATCGCCTGTTCGCACTGCGTCTTTCCCAGGGCCGCCGCGGTCTCGGCGCGCACCGCGTCGTCCGTGTCGTCCATGGCCCCGGAAAGCTCGTCACAGGTCGCCGAGTCTCCTATATTTCCCAGCGCCCTGGCGGCCCCTGCCCTGGCCGCTGGATCGTTGTGGGAGAGGTAGCGAAGAAGCAGGGGGACCGCCTCCTCGACCTTCATCGCGCCGACCAGGTCAATTATCAGGAGCAACCGGTCAGGGTCATCTTCGCCTTTTTCGAGCCATCTGGTGAGGTAGGGCCCGAAGCTCTGCTTTCTTTCGATAATGACCTCCGCCACCCTGAGAGTCTCCATGTCACTGTGCGAGGAGAGATAAGCGAAGACCGCTTCGACGGCATCCCCGGTCCCTATCTTGGAGAGCGCGTTGAGGCAGGAGAAAACGACCTCGGAGTCGGGGTCCGCGAGCGCCTCGACGAGGTAGGGCACCGCCCTTCTGGAGCGCATCGTTCCCAGGTGAAAAGCAGATTCGGCCCGCTTGAGCTTCCTGCCGCGCCGGACGTTCTCGATGTCCTCGTCGGCGTACCCCAGCCGCTCGAACGCCATCGCGAGCGTCTCGCTCTCGCGGCCGCTTAAGACCCGAGCGTTCTCCAGCAGGACTTCCTCCAGCTGCCGCCGGTACGTCCCGGGGATGACTGACGCGAGCGTCGCCACGGTGTCCTCGGCGCGGCTGTCGCCGCTGAGGAGCTCGTACACCACAGGGCGCAGCTCCTCTTTCCTCTTTTCGTCTCTGATCTCGCGCCCGGCGACCACCACGCGAAACAGTACCAGGGCCGTGAAGATGAGAATCACGGCCACGAAAAGGGCGACAACGGAGTAGGTAACCACCTGTGCGGCGCTCGCGGGCGGAGGCGATGAAAACCGCATAATATCTGTCTGAACGGTTGCCGCGCAGGCAATGATCATTGAAGCGCCCTTAGCCTTGAGGCGAGAGCTACCCTTTTCGCCCGATGTTGGCCTTGACCCGTGCCGCTAGCTCCTGGATGCTGAACGGCTTGATCATGTAATCCACAGCGCCGGACTCAAACCCTTTAAGGATGTCATCCTCCATTCCACGCGCTGTCAGCATGATGACCGGTATTCCCCGCGTAGCGGGGTCCGACTTCAGCGCCCTCAGGACCTCGAAGCCGTCCATGACCGGCATCATGACGTCGAGGATAACGAGGTCCGGCGGATTCTCCCGGATCAAGTCCAGGGCCGCTCCACCGTCTTCACCCCATACAACCAGGTAGCCGGACTTCTCCAGCTTGTATTTGATCATGTTGGCTATCTGCGGATCGTCTTCCGCTATCAAAACGGTCTGCTTCTCGTTTACAGGCATACGTGCTCCCGCATATTGCACCCCGTGTCCGCTTTCGCTCAGGCGCCGGGCCGCCGCTTCGCCGCTGGGAGGCGCACCATGAAGGTGGAACCCTCTCCGGGCCGGCTCTCGATCGTCAGCTCTCCCTCGTGTTTTTCTATGATCTCCCTCGTTATGGCTATGCCCAGTCCGCTCCCGCTGGCACCGGCCAGCGAGGCGGTCGAGGCTCTGAAGAAGCGCTCCCCCAACCTGCCCAGCTCGTCGACGGGGATACCGACTCCGGTGTCCTCGACCACCAGGAGCGCGCTTTCCCCCTCCCCGCGGGCCGACACCCGCACCTCCCCGTCGATCGTGAACTTGATGGCATTGCTAACCAGGTTTGAGACCACCTGGCCGATGAGACGCCGGTCGCAAAGCAGGACAGGCGCCTCGCGGATGTCCACGACTATCTCGAGATGTTTCTCGGCCGCCACCGGCGATAATACCTCGAGCATCTCTTCGATCACATGCTCCAACCGGCACTCTTCCCAGTGGAGCACAGACCTACCGGTCTCCAGCTTGTCCAGGTCCAGAAAGTCGTTGACCAGCTCCTGCAACCGGTCGACATTGGACCGGACTATCCGCAGGAACTCGTCCTGCTCCGCGTTTATCTTCCCCGCGTCACCGTTGATGACCATATCCAGGTAACCCAGCATCGCGGTGAGCGGTGTCCTGAGTTCGTGGGCCACGACGGAGGAGATCTGGCTCTTTATCCTGTCCATCTCTTTCTGCACGGTCGCATCGGAGAACACCTCGACTGCCCCCGCGAGGTTGTCCTCCTCATCGAAGAGGGCGACGCAGCTCACGTTCGCCGGAGCGAGGCCGCCGTCTTTTCTATGCGCCCACACGGTGCCCGCGAAAATGGTCCGCTCCTCGCTCAACGAGGCGGCTAGAGGGCATTGGGTCTCGCAGAGGCGGTTGCCCGCGTCGTCCTGGTGGGCGATGAAATCGCGGCAGTCCCTGCCCAGCACTTCGTCCGCGCTCCACCCGAGAATCGCCTCGGCGGACCTGTTCCACATCTGTATCCTGCGCTCACAGTCCACGACGTACATTCCGTGGCCAAGGCTCGCGAATATCTGGTCGAGCTTCCTGGTTGTTCTGTGAAGGTCCTCGGATTCCCGCGCGCACATATCTGTTGATTCCCGTTTTCTGCCGCCGCACTCTTCCCGCAGCGTTCAATATACATGTCCCCTTATGATTCGTAAATCCCGATGGTTAACTTTAGGAACCCGACTGACGCCTGACATGCGGGCGCGCCTTGCTTCTCGAAGCACTGCTCCATCGGTGGTCTCGAGGGCGGCCTGCCGTTAACATTGGGTCAGGCTCAGGAGAGTTGTGATATTATCGCTACAGGTGGCTCATGGGCTGTAGCGAAAGGATGGTGGTCCTCGTGGTGGGTCCTGTCGAGAGGGTTACGGCGGCGCTTGAGCTTCGCGAGCCTGACCGGGTGCCGACCCTTGACGTCATGGAAGAGATCTCCAACATCTACGAGGTGCTCGGCAAGAGGCCCATCCCGATCTCTTTCCTGTTTCGCAACCCGGTCACGGGATGGATGGTGGACAAGGCCTCGGTGCTGGTCAACCGCTTCGTGATCGATGGAGAGATGGACAAGATGTCCTACGACCGGACCCTGGCCTCTATAAAGCTCGGCTACGATTCGGCCTGGGTGATGCACGTCCCGATATGGCGCTTCAGTGACAAGAGTACCGCCCACGACATCTACGGCCGGTATTACGACATGGTTTTCGATGAAAAAGGCAACCTCGGGACGCCGATGTACAGGGGCGGTCTTCTCAAGTCGCCAGACGACTGGAAGGCATGGGACAAGCGCGACATCTTCAAGCTGCCCGAGCGGGCGAACAAGGTATGGAAGCGCATACAGGGCGACCTGGGCGACAAGATATATGTCTTCGCGAGCTTCCTTTTCGGCGTTTTCGAAAACTCGTGGCAGCCGATGGGCTTCGACCGCTGGGCGGTGGCGATGCGGCGCGAGAAGGAGTTCATGCGCAGGCTCATCAAGTTCTACGAGGATTTCTACTGCATGATGGTGGAGGCCATCGCCGACGCGGGAATCCCGGGCATCATCTACTCCGACGACCAGGCGTACCGCTCGGGGCCGATGCTCAGCCCGAAGATGATGGACGAGTGGTTCGGGGACGCGTTCCGGCGCGTCGTCGAGACCGCGCACAAACTGGGCATGAAGGTGGTCGTCCATTCGGACGGAAACCTGTACCCGCTCCTCGAGTGGTACGTGGACTGCGGCTTCGACGGCGTCCACGCGCTTGAGCCGACCGCCGGGATGGAGCTTGCGAAGGTCAAGGAGATGGTCGGCGACAGGATGTGCCTGCTCGGCAACATGGACATCACCCACATACTCGTTGACGCCTCGAAGGAGGAGGTCTACGAGGCGGTGCGCAAGTCCATCCAGGACGCGGGCGCGGGAGGCGGCTACATAATCGCCCCCACCAACAGCCACCCCGGCATCTCACCGCGCAACGTGGGATGGATGCTCGAGGCGACCGAGAAGTACGGCAAGTACCCGCTCGCAGACGAGGCCCGGTAGCCGCGGAAGACCGCGCCCGGCCGTGCATGGCAGCATGAGCGCGACATCGTGTTTTCGCGCTCTTGTCAGATGATGCCCGCCCTGGCGAGTCGCATCATGAGCTTCCTGGCCAGATCGTGCTTATGCAGCAGGGCCCAGATCCGGTAGTTTAGCTCCGGGTTGAGCCTCACGGCGAACCAGGCGATCCTGGTGCCGGTGTTGGTCAGGGCGTACAGCTTGTTTCTATCGATTGCCCGAAGGACTATCCGCGCCACGTCCTCCGGAGTCACCCGGGCGTTGTCGAACCCGGTCTCGATGAGCTCTATTCCCCAGGCGGCCTCCGAGAGGCCTTCTATATCGACTATCTCCAGCGTCGTATTGATGATGTTGGTCTTGATTATTGAGGGGCAAAGGACGGTGACGCCGATTTTGAACGGGGCGAGCTCGACTTTGAGCGTCTCCGACAGGGCCACGACCGCCGCCTTGGTCGAGTTGTACGGCGAGAAGCCGAGAGCGGGCATCAGGCCGGCGATGGAGGCGGTGTTGACGATGTGGCCCGCGCCGCGGGCCTTCATCCGCGGGATGAAAGCGTGGCATCCGTATAACACGCCCAGGAAGTTTGTCTCAACGACCTTTTTCCACTCCTGGAGGGGGAACTCCCCGACATACCCGCCCGCGCCGATCCCGGCGTTGTTCACCAGCAGCCCGACCTTGAACCCCTCGCGTCCGAGCGCGATGGAGATCGCCCGGCCGATGCCTGACGCCGCGCCCGTAACAACCGCCGTCTTCGGGATATCCCTTTTCAAAATGCTCTCCCGGTCAGCGTAGCCCGGCTCGGCTTTCTGTGTCAGGCCCCGATCCTTATGTATAGCATAAGTGCCCTATTAGCTGCGTGAGAATGTGCGGGGAGACGGTCCCGTGGAGGCCCGCGACAGGAATATCGTCTATAATAAAGAAGTAAGCTCTACAGAGAACGAGTTTCACAGGAGTCGTTATGTTTGGATTGGGACCGACGGAACTTATAATCATAATAATCCTGGCGCTGGTCGTGTTTGGTCCGTCACGGCTGCCCAAGGTGGGCCAGTCCGTGGGAGAGATGGCCCGCAACTTCCGCAACGTCAAGGAATCAACCGGCAAGATCCAGGACGACATGAAAAGGGAGCTCGAGGATGCCGTCCTCGGGCCTTCCGAGAAACGCGAGTAAGCTCAAAAGACCAGCCCGCGTCCCCCGGCACCGCGCCACGCTCTCTGCTCGAGTGCCCGAATCCCGCGGATCTAGAGCTTTGACATAACCTCTTTCGCCCACGCCCGGGCGCGCTCGAGACTCGACTCGTCGGGCTGCCCTTTCGTGGTGGGACCGAGCTTTCCAAACTCCTGCATCTTCGGGTTGTCGCTCGTCAGCAGGAAATCGATGACGGCCTGGGCGACCTCTCCCTGGCAGTTGAAAGTCGCGACTATGTCAGCGCCGGCCGCGGCCTCGCGGCACTTGTCCAGCCACGTCGGTACGTCTTCGCTGTCTTCGAGCGCGCCGTGCGTTATGAAGATGGCGAGCCTCTTGCCAGCGGCGTTCTTTTCCAGGAACTCCTTTGCAACGGGGTTGGGGCCGGGGAAGCCTATGAAGACGAGGTCGTAGCCCTCGAGGCTCTCCAGGTCCGCGACCTCCTTCATGTCCTTGTCCCCGGGTACCGCCTCGAAGATGGCGTCGGCGACCTTCCTGGTGTTGCCGGTTTGCGAGACGCAAGTGACAAGCGTGTTCATGTGAAGACCTCCTTACGTTGGGGCAGCCGCCCTTTAGCGCAGAGCAGTCCCCATTATACAATTGCGCGCAAACGTGAACACTGAGGTGGCAATGGATTATTTCGTAGGCAAGCGGGTGTTCATCACCGGCGGCAGCAGCGGTATCGGGCTGGGTGCGGCGCGCAAGAGGATCGAAGCGGCCAGGGCCCGCGGCGAGCACAGCGTCTACGAGCTGTCGATGGATGTTTCGGATAACAACGATGTGCAGAAGAAAGTCGAAGTCACCGTCGGAGACCAGGGCTGGTGTCAGGATGAACGGGATAATGAGCCCGCGGAAAGCCGCCGCGGAGTTGCTCAAGGGCATCGGGAAAGACAAGTTCCTTATCCTTGCGGGAGGGCTCTCGAAGTGGTCGTACCTCGCTAAGAGGATGTTTCCGGGGCTCACCCGCAGGGCCGTGGAAACGGTCGTCGAGCGAGCCTCCAGGAAGAAGTGACCATCCGGAAGAAAGCGGGGGCGGCAAGTCCCACCCCCGCCGTTTCTGCGAAGAAGCGCCCGGAAGACCCTGTCAGGCGCTTGCGCCCTCCAGCTCTTTCTGCTTGCTCTCCTCAACCGCCGGGAGCTCCCAGACCGGTGTGCCGCTGATGGAGTCGACCTTGAGGATCTTCTTCAGGAGCCAGGGGGTTGCAATCTTCGTTCCGGCGCCGAAGAGGGTAGCAAACACCGCCAGGCCCTTGACCCAGCCGAACCACCTGATGAGCAGGTGGGCCGTTACGGCGCCACCCAGGCCACCCCCGAACACCACACCGAGCAGGTAGGCGTCTATCTTCGCGTACTCCATGAGCTGCTCCGTGGTGTCCTCGGGCATCTTGAAGTTGAGTTGCTCGTCCATCTCGTATCCTTCGACCAGCCACGTGCTGATCCAGTAAAGCATCAGTGGTATGAAGAAGGCGCCGTAGGCGAGCAGTATCCTCACCACGTCGCTGGTAAGCCAGCCGAAGAAATTGGTCCACTTCCAGTTGTCGAAAGCCTCCCGGTTGCGCGAGAAGAAGCGCTGGTAGCCGGTCTTGTCCCAGCC
The DNA here is from genome assembly GCA_038326775.1 of Candidatus Geothermincolia bacterium. Taxonomy (GTDB): domain Bacteria; phylum Actinomycetota; class Geothermincolia; order Fen-727; family Anoxymicrobiaceae; genus DYIU01. The sequence continues at coordinate 1,234 of JBBQKJ010000046.1, read as the reverse complement.
GTTGACCAGAATAAACCAGAAACCCAGGTACGAGGCGAAAGTCTGCATGGCGGCGTTAAAGTACTTCCCCTTCATCAAGCAGTTGTAGGTCGCCCAGAAGCCCAGGATTCCCTGGGTGACATTGGTGATGGAGAAGGCGCTTACCAGCCATCCGGGAATAGTCTCGAAGCTGCCGACCTGCATGGTCTCCCAGTTTGCGTTGGACCATAAGAGGTTGGCGCCGGAAGGTACGAACAATACCGCTAAGAACAACACGGTTTTAAGGAAGTACTGGTTGTCGAACGCGGGGCTGTCCCCCTTCTCTATCTCCTGTACCACCCTGCGCAGGCTCAGTATGTCTTTCACGCCGAACCTGGTCTCGTCCGGGTCCCTCTCCGCCTGCAGCTTCCTGAGCTGGCGGAACGCCCCCAGCGCGAAGCTCGCCCCGATACCGTAGGACCAAAACACATCAACCTCAACCATCTGGGCCCCTCCCTTCACTCTTCTTTTGCCCTAGCCCGAGTTTACCGAGTTACACCTCATACTGACTCCAACTGCCACCGTGGATAACAGGTAGCTGGCACTCGCCTCACACCCATTATTATGCATCAGGGCGGTATTCTCGAGCCCTCACAAGGGCCAGATCCCCATGAACGTTGATCGCTGAAAAGCCCTCAATAACATATGACCTAACATTATCGAGCTATCAACCGGTCTGGAATGGAAGGATAACATGCTTACAACACCGAAGTTATGGGTGAGAACGGCAGGCGTGGCTGAAAGGAGTATGTCCTAACGCATGGCAAGTATCACCGCCAAGAAGATAAAGGGACACACCTACTACTACGCTCGCGTGTGCAAGAGGGTCGAGGGAAAGCCAAAGATAGTGTGGCAGAAATACCTGGGGACAGCCGACGACATCATAGCGAGAAGCGACGGTGCGGTGCCGGAGCCCAGGGAGGTGGTACTCTCGGAGTTCGGGGCGGTGGCGGCGCTGCAATCCCTGGTGGAGAGGCTCGACGTGGTGGAAATCATCGATCGACACACAGGCAAGAGGAACCAGGGGGTGTCTGTTGGCGAGTACCTGACGATAGCGGCGGTGAGCCGCGCGCTGCTCCCGTTGAGCAAGAGGGCCACCGCCCGCTGGTTCTCAGGCACGATCCTTGCCCGGCTCTATCCGCACATAGAGGAGGGCCACCTTACCAGCCAGAGGTTCTGGGACCACATGGACAGGGTCCCCCCCGAGGCCATTGCC
>JBBQKJ010000045.1:0-23896 GCA_038326775.1 Candidatus Geothermincolia bacterium | reverse complement strand
AGGGGTGATTTCATCCCGCCAAAGGGTTTTCCAGGCCGCGAAACGCGCTTGTTTCATACTGGAAATCAGATTACTGGACGGTTCTGGCGAGAGCCAACATCCCGAAGGAATTCAGGGGTTATGTCCGGGGCTCTGCATTTTCCGCAGCACCCCCCCAGTTGAAAAAAAGACCTACCCGTAAAAGGTTATAATCCTTTCCCCGCGCGGTCAAAGGGTCATCCCTTGCCGGACCGTCAGCGGGAAGTTCATGGCAAGGTTGATTTCTTTCTACCGCGTAGCTACTCGATACCGATTTCGGTGAGAGGACAACCCACCTCACCATCTGGCCGCTCTATCTTGATTCCCCCGGTATTCATCACATGCCTTCTACAACGCCGACAGATTATCACGAATCCGGACCTGACTGCACAGCTGGGCAAGGATATCGGTGAGGCAGGGCGCTCAGTTGAAGGAGGTTCTTATCGTGGGCAAGGACAGGAAGAAACTGGAAACGGCAAGGGACGAGTACCTGCTCAACTGCAGGATCCAGGGGAAGAGCGAGAAGACGACAGAGCAGGATTACGCAATCACCTGGATTCTGCCGGGTATCTCGAGCTCGGAACTACGCCACCGCCTGGCCTTCAAGGGAGGCACCGCGTTAAGGAAGATTTATTTCCCGCAGTATCGCTACTCGGAAAACCTCGACTTCACAATCGTCCAGGCGTCTGACGAAGAGCTCCTGGTTGGATCCCTGGAGTCGGTGCTCAACGGCCTGGAGAAATCCGTGGCTTTCGTGTTCGACCTCGACAGGGGAAGAGTCGAACGCCGTACGGACAGTCGAACGCCGTACGGACAGTGTACTAACGTGGTGGGCGTTACTGGATTTGAACCGCCCCACGCGCCCCCCGCTTGCGCTCGGGCGCGCGGTGACCCCAAACGTTGTGCATCCAGCAACGCATGGTGTGATGGTGTACTGACGTGGTGGGCGTTACTGGATTTGAACCAGTGACCTCCTGCTTGTAAGGCAGGCGCTCTCCCGCTGAGCTAAACGCCCGTTCGCGGCTGCTTAATGTTAGGCGAAGCCTTCACCGCGGACAAGCTGTGGCGTTGCTGGAGGATTGTTTGATTATTCTACTTCCTGAGCATCGGCGTTCGTTCGCTCTCTATCACCGCTTCGAAAGCCTGCGAGTACGACTTCAAGAGCACGGTGAAATCCGGCTTTTCCGCCGGCACTAGAAAGCCAGTGTTGGCGGCGAGCTTCACCAGCTCCAATGCTACCTCGCGGCGATCCATTTCTGGCCTGCGGTCCACGTCCATTCCTCCTTCATCCCCTCTTTTCCACGCCCTTCTTGACGTTGGACTCGTACAGAAAAGACAGTTCTTCTCGACCGCCACTCTCATGTGTTGCGCGGTTTCCTCGAATGGACATCTACGACGCCGGGAGGTCGATTCCTGCCGGATGCCCGGCACCCGGAAATTCTCATTCCCAAACGGCGGGTTGTGGGATAATCTATTTCCTGGTCTGGCGATACGGCGCCGCGCCGCGGCCGAGCCGGGATCGAACAGCTGTTGATGGGAGGATTCATGGACCGGATTGAGACCATCAGGAAAGACCTGATCGGCACTCCCGTGCACCTCTGCCCTGAGAGGGCCTACCTCATAACCGAGTTCTTCCGCGAGCACGACGACCGCGAAGAGCCCATGGCTGTTCGCAAAGCTAAAGCCCTTCGCTACCTGCTCGCCAACAAGGAAGTCATCATCTTCGGCAGCGAGCGAATAGTCGGCAATGCCGGAAAGAGCCGGAAGGTCTGCCTGATGCAGCCCGAGCTGGCGAGCGCCTACATGGCCCAGGAGATCCTATGGATGGACAGGCGTAAGACCAACCCCTTCGTGATCTCATGGAGGGACCGCCTCAAGCTTGCGACCGGGGTCTTGCCTTACTGGCTCCTAAGGAGCATGCCCTCTCGGATGTTCCCCAGCCCGGTCCGCATGGCTAAGTACATCAAGCACCAGCTCAAGCCGACCTACTACCTGATAAATGAGGCGGGCGGCATCGGCCACTTCCTGCCCGACTACGAGAAAATGCTCGAGCTCGGCACACACGGGTACCGCAAGACGCTCGAGGGCGGGAGCGAGCCGATCCACGAGGCGGCTCGTATCGTCTGTGAAGGCCTGGAGATATGGGCCGGCCGCTTCGCGGAGAAGGCGGTGGAGATGGCCCGCCTGGAACGCGACCCGGAGCGCAAGGCAGAGCTCGAGGAGATAGGCGCCGTCTGCGGGAAGGTTCCGCGCGAGCCGGCGGAGAGTTTTCAGGAGGCCCTCCAGTCGTTATGGTTCACGCACATGGCCGTGATGCTTGAGAGCCTCAACTCGGCAGTATCGTTCGGGCGGATAGACCAGTACTTGTACCCCTACTACCAGAAGGATATTGACGAAGGACGCATTGCCCGTGACGAGGCTATCGAGCTGCTGCTGCAGTTCAGCGCCAAGGCGACCGAGCACGTCCTGCTTCTCTCGCAGGTGATTTCGGAGTACCACGGGGGCTACCTTGTGGTGCAGGCAGCCATCATCGGGGGCACGGACCCGGTGGGCAACGATACGACCAACCCTCTTACCTACGTCATGCTGGATGTGATGGAGCGCCACCGCATGAGGGACCCGAACTACCAGGCCCGGGTGCACAGTGGCTCGCCGCCCGAGTACCTCTCCCGCGCGCTGGATGTCGCAAGGCAGGGCTGCGGGTCTCCCGCGCTCTTCAACGACGATGCTGTAGTACCAGCGCTGGTAGCGCACGGCATCCCGCTCGAGGACGCCCGCGACTACGGGATTGTGGGCTGTGTCGAGCCTTCCATTCCGGGCAAGAGCTTCCTTTCCACCGACGCGGGGCTGTTCAACCTTCCGATCTGTCTGGAGCTCGCGCTCAATGGCGGGCGCCGCTGGAACGGGCGGCTGAGGGTCGGAGCGGCTACGCCCGACCCGCTCGGCTTCGGAGGCATGGATGACGTCATCGAGGCTTTCCGCACGCAGCTCAACTACCAGGTTGACCGCATGATCGACGACTTCCGTATCGTCGAGAAAGGCAACATGGAGTACCACCCTACGCCGCTATCAAGCCTGCTCGTGGCCGGTTGCATGGAGTCTGGAAGCGACCTCACCGAGGGAGGCGCCATCTATAACTCCAGTGGCATACAGGGGGTAGGCGTGGCAGACGTGGCCGACTCTCTGGCCGCGTTGCACACACTTGTCTTCGACGAGAAAAAGCTCAGCATGCGAGAGGTTGCCGAGGCCCTGCGCGTCGATTTCGATGGGTGCGAGGAAGTAAGGACAGCTCTTGCCAGGGCACCGAAGTTCGGCAACGACCTCAGCCTACCCGACAGTTATGCGGACCTGGTGGTGCTGATGTGGCACGACTCCCTGGCCCGGCACAGGAGCCTGAGGGACGGCGCTTACGTACCAGGCTATTACTCCGTCACCTGCCACGTTGCTTTCGGCGGGCTCACCGGCGCCCTGCCGTCGGGAAGGAAGGCGGGCGAGCCGTTCGCCTCGGGGGTGGGTGCGGCCTGCGGGGCGGACAGGTGCGGGCCCACGGCCTTGCTGAACTCGGTTTCTTCCCTGGATTCGCGCCTTATGGCGAACGGGAACGCGTTGAACCTGCGGTTTGACCCGGTGGACATCGAGGGTGACAAGGGTCTCGGGATACTGGTCGGGCTGACGAAAGGGTTCTTCGAGCGGGGCGGGATGGAGCTGCAGCTGAATGTACTTGACCCGGAGATGCTTGAGGACGCGCGCGCCAACCCCGGCAAGTACCCGGAGCTCGTGGTCAGGGTGGCGGGTTACTGCGCGTACTTCGATGACCTGCCCGACTCGGCCAAAGCGGAGATCGTCAAGCGCACCCGCCTGAAAGTCGAATGAACCTTGGCGGCCCGCAGGGGACCAGTCAAATCCCTCTGAAGAAGTCCTCCGGGTCGACATGATAAGTCTTTGACAGCGCCAGCAGCTCGCGAGTCCCGGGGTGGGCTTTTCCAAGCTCCCAGTTTTTAAGAGTGTTGTAGTGAACGCCAAGCTGCCTGGCCACCCAGTCTCGTTTCAGACCTCTCTCATCACGCAGAGCCTTCATCTTCGCGGCGAAAGCGTCGTCGTAGAGTTGTACTTCTTCCTCGGGTACCTCTATTTTGCTTTCATTTTTCTTCAAGACTGTTGACACCCCCAGCCGTTTATGATTCAATGACAACTATGTTGTCCCTTATAGGACATCTCTAAAAGCCTCATAATGATATCAATAATTACTATGAGAAGTCAATATCAATGTTCAGAGCGCAACGAACAGTCTAAGCGAAGGGAGTGGAGATGTACGTCAACAACGTCGTGGTCGTAGGCAACCTCACATCAGACCCGCGCATGGGTGAGGCGGAAGGCAAGGTGGTGAACTTCCGGATGGCGGTCAACCGGTGGCGCAAGCCCGGGCAGGAAGCCGAGGAAGAGCTGAAGGAACGCACCGAGTTCATAGACGTCGAATGCTGGGGCTCCCAGGCGGAGAACGTCGGCTCTACCCTCCGCCGTGGAGACCGGGCCATCGTTGCGGGCCAGCTCAAATACGACCAGTGGGCCGACGACGACGGTAACCTCAAGAGCCGGCTGAGGATCAAGGCGCTGGCTGTCGGCCAGTCACTCGAGTTTCAGAGCGTATCGACCTGACCACTGATCAAGGCGCCCACCCCGGCGCCGACAAAAGGAGGACAAATGGCAATCAGCGACCTCTCTTCTTTCACCTCGAAACAGGGTGTTACAACCGCGGTCTGGAGGTACGACGAGGCCGACACCTACGTGGTGCAGCACGACTTCATGCACCTGAGCTTTTTCAAGGACGACTTCCGCGAGTTCGTGGATACGCTGGTGGTGGCCCTCCGGCAGATCGAGAAGGCACAGAGCCCGATAAAGCACATCCACCCCGTGGCGGTCCGCGAGGGCGACCTGTCGGTCGAGGGGCGCGAAGACTTCGGCCTGGCCGACGGCGACCTCATCAACCTGGCATCCGAGCTACCTTGCCCTCCGGTCCTCACAGAGGTCGGCGAGAAGAGCTGACCTCTCTCACCAAGCCCCCCATGCGGCAACGCCTCACACCATGCCACGCTACTCACTGCCACCCGCACCCCAGAAGGGCCCGACCCCCGGGCCCTTCGCCCTATTCAGAAGAAAGAAAGCCCCCGTCTGATAGCGGGCGCTCTTAGTTGCTGCTGGTGTTGCAGGGGGTCAGTCGCTGAACCCTCCGATGGTGTCCGTCCCCGCGCCTCTAGAGTTCCAATACATGGCTCGCTCGACCATCACTGGCCTCGCACCGTCCAGGGATTGAACCATGATGTAGGCACGCCCCGAGGGGATCTTGTCGCCCATATCTTGTAGGTCTTGCGCCGGGGCCTTCTCTACGCCGGGTTGCGCCTGAGCGCGAGCACGGCGACATCGTCGTCGAGCTTGCCCCCGGCGCGGTTCTTCGCTCCAGCGACCAGTTTCTCCACGAGCGAGTCGGAGTCGGCGGGCAAGAGTTTGCAGACCTCACCGGCGACGGCCTCGGGCGAGGCATCATCCCAACCCTTGATCTCGTATAGACCGTCGGTGTAAAGGACCAGGTAATCGCCTGGTGCCAGCACTACCTCACCCTCGATGAATTCCTGCTCCGGCAATATCCCGAGGGGCATCGTAGCGGCACGCAATACCTCGACCGATCGCTCTGCCGAGACGTGCAATGGGCCGGGGTGCCCCGCGTTCACGTAACGAACTGTCCCGGAGGGCTTGTCCAGGACCGCGATGAACGCTGTCACGAACAGGTCCGGACCGCGTTCACGGTAGATGGCCGAGCTGATCCGGGCAGCGGCTTCGGATACGTCGGAGCGCTCCCGCAAATACGCTCGGATGACAGACTTCACGAAGGCACCCAGTATCGCCGCCTGAAGGCCCTTGCCGCTGACGTCCGCTATTGCGAGAGCGGTTTTGTCGCCTCCCAGCGAGAAGACGTCATAGTTATCGCCGCCCAGCTCGGACTCCTCCAGCACCGATCTGTATCGAGCGGCGAACTGGTAACCTCCTATTTGCTTGATCCTTGGATAGAAGACCGCTTGCAGGCTTTGAGAGACGAACGTCTCACGCCCGAGAACCTCCTCCAGCTTTATTTTGCTTCTCTGTAGCTCTTCCTCGGCTCGCTTCCGCTCGGTGATGTCCTCTATTGCCAGAAGTATCTGTGTGGCACCCGTTTTACTCCGAATGCGCCTGGCGTTCAATAACATGGTCTTCCGCCCTATAGCCGGGAAGCCGTGCTCGACCTCGAAGTCCTCGATACTCGTGCTCTTCGGAAGCACTTCTTCGAGCAATTCCCTGAGCTTGGGGATATCCCACTGGCGGTTGCCGAGGTCGAACAACATAGTGTTTTCGGACATTTCCGGCGTCACCTTGAAAGTGCTGGAGAAAGAACGGTTGGTGGATATCACACTGAATTTGTCGTCCAACACCACGAGGGGTTCTCTAACAGTGTTGACGATGTTTTGTGCGTACTCCGAAGCGTCCCTCAACTCATCCTCAAGGCGCTTCCGCTCGGTGATGTCCTCAAGTGCCAGGAGAATCCTGTTGCCACCTTCGAGCCGCCGGGCGTTCAGGAGCATGGTCCTGTGCCCGATTTCGGGAAACTCGTGTTCTACCTCGAAGTCCTCAATGGTTGTGCTCTCTGGCAGGATTTCCTCCAGCAACTGCCTGAGCCTTGGGATATCCCACTGGCGGTTCCCGAGTTCGTAGACCAGGACTCCTTGTGTCTCCTTGGGGTCAACATGGAAAGTACGGTAGAAAGCGGGATTTGCAGACAACACCCGGCGGTTCTTGTCGAGAACCAGCAGAGGTTCTCGTATCGTTTCAACTATAGCCTCTGCGAACCGGCTAAACTCTGGCGATTCTTCACCGACATCCATCATATGCCTCCTCCACCGCCCACATCTTAGCATCTCTTGATTCCTTCAAACACGGTGGACCGAACCCTAATCTCCAAGGGGGCCCTCTAACTAATGACCGAAGAAAGCAGGTACTCTTTGGCCGTCCTGGCGTCCTCCCACCCTTCGCTCTGTACTTCTTTCGCCTCAAGCCGTTTGTAGGTCAGGAAGAAGTTCTCGATCTCGGGCAACAGGTGAGGTGGTATCTGGTGGATGTCGTCGAAGTTGTTCCACATGGGGTCACCGACCGTTACGGCCAGGACCTCTTCCGTGGATAAATGGTTTCGCCATCGAGGTCTCCTCTCCGCTAGGACGATATGACTCTGCCACCAAGCTGCTCTTTAGGCAATCTTATACCCTGCCGTATACTGATAGAACAGGGGTCGACATCCCGCCCGGGCGTGCGAGAGGTCGTTGAAAGAACCTGGTTAACAGGAAACCACGCACATTTCGTATCACCCTACGAACAGGCGGAAACATCTATTATGCAGCACGATTTCCTGCATCAGAGTGTCAACATTCATAATGAAGACTTGAAGGACTTTGACAATGCGTACGCTGCGTGATGGTGTCGGAGAGGGGACTCAACTTAACCCCCATCTCTGAGGGGGTCATAAACCTCGCCAAACATCACGGTCCTGCGCGTTGATGACCATACAAAACGTGCGCCAGCAGAAGCGACCGCTCATCTTCAGGGGTTATGCGTCCAGAATATGCGACAACTCTTCGGCACCTGACGGGGGGTCAGGTCTTATTCGTTGGGTAGCGGTGGCTGTTTTGTTTAAAAAGCTCTATTCCTTCAGGTACTTATCGATTCTATTTCCGGCGTTCGCCCTGATGTCGAAGTAATAGAACGGATAATCGTAAGTATGGTAGATCCCCATTGCTATCGCCTGGTTCCCGGGAGCAAGCTGGCTCGGGTTAGCCGTGCTGCAGATCACCACTCCCCTTGCCTTATTGACCTGAGCGTCGGCGTAGTGCTGCACCTTCACGGGGTTACCGGATGCATCCACTACGGCGTATCCGGTCTGTGGGTTGACGGCGATGCCCCCCAGGTTCTGCCCGGCGGTAGCCGGCTCCTCCGACCTGGTCCAGGTGATGGGGTTGATAGCGATGCCGCCGGGCATGGTGACCGGGTTCGTACCGACCAGCACCGGCGCCTCGGTGTTGTACGAGACGATCACACCCGTATCGGAGGGGCCCTCGGCGAACTTGAGCTGGGGGTTCTGCTCGAGGTAGTCGGAAGTGATGGAGTATCCGATCACGTACGCCGCGACCATCCGCTTATAGAGCTTGGGGTTCTTCTTCATGTGCCCGGAGAGGATGTTCGCGAGCAGGTTCGACCCCTGCGAGTGCCCCGCAAGGATGTACGGGCGTCCGTTGTTGAGGTGCTTGATGTAGTAATCGAACGCGCTCACGGCATCCGATGTCGGGATACCGGCCTCGAGCTCGAGCTGCTGATCGATCGGCAGGGTCGATTTGTACATCGCGTCTACCTGCCGGTTGTATGGCGCGTAAATGTCGGCCACCGTCTCAAAAACGGTGGCGGTCTTGGAGAACGCCTCCTTGGCGCCAGCCTTCATCTTGGGGTCGTCGATCGGGCCAATATTCGGGGAGCTCGCGGCTTTCTGATAGGTGGTGTCGCTGAGGTAGAACACGTCGACCTTATTGGTGGTCTTTGCGGGCACCGCGAGCCAGTTGGACGAATTGGCGTAGTTGGGGTTGCCCCGGCTCGTCGTCGCCGGCACGGAGGCCGAGGGCTTGCCTCCGGTCGAGCTCCCACAGCCGGCCGTCAGCCCGACCAGAAAGACCATGACAATTAACGGAACGGTAATTCCTGCAAACTTCTTCATCGCCTGACGCCTCTTTCGGCTCGGCTCACGCTCATGGTCGCCGAAGCTCTATCTGTGACGCTGCGCATGCCACCCTATAACAGTACAACTTATGGAACGTTTTTCCCCGCACTTTCCGGCATTCGCTTCCGCATAACAGCCCGCCCTGCCGGTCTGCGAAGGCGATTGACCGCCATCAGGTGTCCATTGTCGCGGTTTTATTCAAAGGAGCGGGGCAGGAAAGGTGCCTGAGAGATCGACTTTGCGTACGCTGCGTGACACTTGGTGTCTGAGGACCGACACAATCTTTTGCACACGGCTTGAGGAGTGGATAAACGTGCGTTAGTAGAAAAGCCCGCCCCTACTCCTGGTCGGTGTTCACGTTGGGAAAAGAGTCGGGGAAGATGGTCTTCGAGATGGTCGCGAAGAACAGCGGTCCATCGCCGTCGGCCGTACGCGTATTCGTGAATGTTATGATAACCGCCTTGTCCGAAGGGCGGAAGAAAGCCTGTGTATCGTATGCGCTAGTCCTGCCCGTGATTCCAATCCATTTGCTGCTGTTGTCGTATTTCACCATAGCCAGTCCGTAACCGGGGTCCATACCATTGGCGGGCTCGGGCATGCCCGACGGCATCGGTGGCACCATGTCAACGAATTGTTCTCTCTCCTTCTGCATCGCCTTGCTTATGAGCTTGCCGGTCCCCAGCGCTTCGGCCCACACCCTCAGGTCCTGGAGGTTTGAGACCATCGCCCCCGCCGCCCAGAGGAAGGAAGGGTCTATCTTCATGGCCTCCGAGTATTCTTTGTTCTCTTCATCGTAGTCGTATCCAAGGGTAGACGGAGGATGTATTTCAGGACTCTTCGGCCAGTACGTGTTCTTCAGCCCCAGCCTGTCGATTATCCTTCTTTTCACCTCGTCTTCGAGACTGTTGCCCGTCAGCTTCTCGATGATAAGCCCGACCAGGATGGTATTGGTGTTCGAGTAGTACCAGCCCTCGCCGGGAGAGAAATACGGCTTTCCCGAGACTCCTACCCTGGCGAGCTCTTCAGGGTTCCATTTCCTGTTCGAGTCGGTAGCGACGTAGCGAGCAGGTTCGGGTCCTGCGTGTAATTGTAAAGGCCGCTTGTCATGTTCAGGAGCTGGCGAATCGTGATGTTCTCGCCGTTTGGAACCCAGGAGATGTACTTGCTGACCTTGTCGTCAAGGGTGAGCTTGCCTTCGTCGACCAGTTGCAGCAATACTGTGGCGACAATCGATTTTGTGGTACTTCCAACCCCGAACTTGTCATCTATCCGTATGGGCTTGCCTGTCTTCAGGTCCGACTTCCCCCTGGCGACCACGTAGGTCCCCTTCCCGGGTACCACGCACCCACCATTACTCCGGGGAAGTGGTGGTCTTTCATGAGGGCGGCTATTGTCTTAGTCATCTTGTTCTGCTGTTCCTTGCTGAAAGAAGTGGTGCCGCATGATGAAGCAAGAAATGCTACAAGCAGGATGACCATTATATTTACTGTCAACCTCAGATGCTTTCTCATGGCGATCTCCCCCCTCTGTTTTCCCTATATGCCTTCCACAACGCAAATAATCTATCAAGAATCTGGCCTTTCGAGTGCGGTTGGCTGAAGCCTGTGGTGTGTTCGCCGACTGATCTCTCGGTGTCACCGCCAGGCTGCGCGTTTTTCCGTTCCTTGGGGGAGTTGCTCCGCAGCTTCTTCAGGGACCGATTGGTGAGCCGCCAAAATCACTAAGTCCGTAGGATCAGCCCGTGGCAGGAAGCGCTGCTTCGGCGCGCTGCGCGAGGTCGGCGACGTCTACTTCAGCCAGGGCGAACATGCGCGGCACTGTTCCAGCTTTTGCATCAAGCACCCCGAGCAGTAGATGGATCGGTTCGAGGCGGTTGTCACACCGTCTCTTCGCCACAGCTAACGCCCGCTCTAGCACCAGTCTTGCGGAAGCCGCCAACCCCAATCGGCCTTTCGAGCTGTCGGCCTGCGCATTCAGATCGAACTCTCCTACCAGCACCCCAACTGATGCGAGGCTCTGCTCGAACTCCTGCTCGATGGCCGCCAGCAGTGCTTCATGCGCGAGACCCGCCGAAGCCAATATGTGCTGGGCGGCGGTTCCTTCCCGGCCCGCCAGCGCCAGAAGAATGTGCTCGGCCTCGATGCTCCCCGAAGCGATCGTGCGGGCCTCTTTCCCGGCGCGCTCTACGACGTCGCGGGCCTCCTTCGTCAACCTAATCACTGCGCCTCCTGAGCTCGACACCCACGGCGATCAGCCGCTTGGCGTGTTTCTTGTGCACCGCTTGCCTGGTCACACCGAGGGCCTCTGCCACCTGTGGCCAGCTCCATCCCTCCCGCATGGCGCGCTCGACCGTTGCGTCCTCCAGGCGGTCAGCCAGACGCCGCAGCGCGACCACAGCGGCAAGGCCATCCGCCGGATCTTTCACCTTGGGTATCCTGGGCTTTGTCTTGTCCATGAAGCAACTATAGTTGACAAATATCAAATTGTCAACCTATGTTGCCAAGATCCTTTTTCTTCCCTTGTGTATGCACACCCTACTCAGGTCGATGTTTCCGTAAGCCCCATCAGGCACATGCACCCCGTCGGCCCCTCGTGAGGTGGGTTCCGCCCGACCCGGGCGTCCAGCCGGACGAATCAAATAAGCAACAGAACCGTAGGAAATCAATCTTTCGCGGCAAACTGCTTGCTATAATAAACAGGCTTCTTGAACGGTCGGCAGGCGCCGGCATCCAGCAAGGCAGGGTGTAAACGATGTTAGAGATTGAGAACCTTACCGTGTCCATAGAGGGCAAGCCGCTCTTGAAGGACATCAGCCTGTCAATCGGAAACGGTGAGACGCGCATGCTCTTCGGCGAGAACGGCTCGGGTAAAACCTCGCTGCTGATGGCCATCATGGGCCTGGGGAACTATAAGGTCGAGAGTGGTCGCATCATTTTCAAGGGCGAGGACATAACAAACCTGCCCGCAGACGAGCGCGCCAAACGCGGCATCGGTATCATGTTCCAGCGCCCTCCCACAATCCGCGGCCTGAAGGTCAAGGACATGCTGGAGCTCATCAAAGGGGGCGGGCGGGACCCGGTGGATCTAGCGGCGGAGCTCAACTTCACCGACTTCATGGAGCGCGATATCAACGCCGGGTTCTCAGGTGGCGAGATAAAGCGCGCCGAGCTGCTGCAGCTGATGGCCCAGAACCCCGACCTCGTCCTGTTGGACGAGCCCGAGTCGGGTGTGGACCTGGTCAACCTGGACGTAGTGGGCAACGCCATCCGGCGCCTCCTGCAGCGCGACCAGCACCGCGGGCGCCAGAAGGCGGGGCTCATAATCACCCACTCCGGGTACATACTCGACTACGTGGAGGCGGATAAAGGCTGTGTGCTTGTGAACGAGACCATCTGGTGCACCGGTAACCCCCACGAGATACTGCGGGGCATAAGGGACCATGGCTACGAGGAGTGTCTAACGTGCCAGAGAGAGTTGAAATAACAAGGAAGGCCGAGGCGGCGAAAGAGAAGGCGGGTAAGTTCGGGCCGGATATCGACCTTGACGAGTACTCCTGCGACGCGCCGGAGTACGAGGAATGCAAGCTCGAGGAGGTCGACGTGGTCGACCCGGAGCGACTGCTCAGCGCCGGTGTTGACGTGAGCGGGGCCGAGCGCTCGGGTTCCTTTATCCAGGTGGACAGCACCGTGATTCACGCGGCGCCCACCCAGGAGGGCATCGAGGTGATGGCCATCCGTGAAGCCCTGGAGCTCTACGACTGGCTGGAGGAGTACGTCTGGAATCTGGTGCCGGTGGACCAGGACAAGTACACCGCCAGCGCCGAGCTCAACTTCCAGGATGGCTACTTCGTTCGGGCGCTCCCCGGGGCTAAGACGTTTTTCCCGGTGCAGGCTTGCCTTTACCTCAAGTCCGAGAACGTCAGCCAGAACGTGCACAACGTCATCATCGCCGAAGAGGGCTCCGAGCTGCACATCATCACCGGCTGCGCCACCGACTCGCCGGAGTCCCGCGGCCTGCACATCGGCGTCAGCGAGTTCTACGTCAAGAAGAACGCGAAGATAACTTTCTCAATGATCCATAACTGGGCCCCCAGGGTGGCGGTCCGACCCCGCAGCGCCATCCGCGTCGAGGAGGGCGGCGTCTTTTTGAATAACTACATCTGCCTGCACCCGGTGGAGTCGCTGCAGCTGTTCCCCAGCGCGTTCCTGGTCGGCGACGGCGCGACGGCTCGCTTCAACTCGGTCCTGCTGGCCCCCGCTGGCTCTCACATGGACGTAGGCTCCAGGGCTGTTCTCTCGGCGCCGAAGACGCGATGCGAGATGATAGCGAGGGCGATAACCACGGGCGGCGAGATAATCTCCCGGGGGCTGCTGGTCGGCGAGGTGCCGGATGTCAAGGCTCACCTGGAGTGCCGGGGCATGATACTCAAGGGCGGTGGGCGGATCTACGCCATCCCGGAACTGGACGGCCAGGTTGAGGGTGTGGACATGAGCCACGAGGCGGCCGTGGGTAAGATCGCAAAGGAGGAAGTCGAGTACCTGATGGCACGCGGCCTGTCCGAGGACGATGCTGTGGCCACTATCGTGCGCGGCTTCATGAACGTGGACATCGAGGGGCTGCCTCCTGTTCTGGCTGAGCAGATAGACCACGCCATCAAGCTCTCCGAGGAGTCGCTTTTCTAAAACGGGGCCGACCCCTTGGACCCCGGTGAGCCTCGTTTATTCTCCGAGGCCCCATTTGCCTGTCAGCTTTCATCCATACGAGCCATTTTCCCAATAACGCCCCACCCGTGGGCTGGCTCTTCGCCGCCCGGTAGGACGAAAGCCTACAGCGAGTGCGCCCGATTCCTACGACAAAAGCCTCCTTCCTCCGATACCGGCAGCCTTCACGCTCATCGATAATCAAGATGTGGGAAATGGACATATTCCAATGAAAGAGAGAGGATCCGGTGAAGGCGGGGTTTGTGAGCAACTCAGAAATCATCGAGAAAGCGCGCGGGGTATGCCTTTCCGCACTTGAGGGCGGAAAGCCGGGCTTCCGGCTCGGAGGCAGGTGCAACATGAGGCGGCGAATATTCGTTCTCACTGTTTGCTTGATACTGCTTGCGGCCGTGCTGATGACGACCGGTGCCGCGTGCTTCGCGGACGGCTCCTCCGCGGTCACCGTGAGTGTCACCATCGCGCGCGTGATCCACGTGGACGGTACGGGGGTTGCGCCTTCTAACATCCTCGTGCTCGCACAGGTCACCCCCGGACTTGTGACCTTCATCGCCCCCTGATCGATAACCGTTCACCGGCCACCGCGCCGCCGGGGGGGGCCGTGGCGCACTTCATGCCTGTCAAACGGTAGGACCAACACCTACCGTACGGCACGGTGAATCCTACAGCAGAATCATCATTTCTCCGATACTGCGCGCCCGCCTGGCTCGACGATTAACAAGGCAGGCTGAGAATCACGACGAATCGGTTTTGGTGGCGGTATGAAAAATGTCCGTGAGAACCTCGCACGCGGGGTGACTCCTGGGGTGTGCGTCGCAGTCAGGTGCCTCTCCTCGGTTATCCTGGTCTTGTCGCTCCTGCTGGCGGTACCCTTCTCGATGAAAGCGGTGGCGGCCTCCGAGCCCGACCCGCGCTCGTTCTCAAGAGGCGACCGGGCGGTGGAGGGGGACGGCAGCCACCACCTGGGGTTCCAGCCTTCACCAGTAGGCGATTACAAAAAAGCCGGGGCGCTTTCGGGCGGCTCCGGGCTCGCTCTTGCGACATCCGTCGACCTCTCCTCGCAGATTCCACCCGTGGGAAACCAGGGCGGCCAGGGGAGCTGCGTGGCCTGGGCCGTAAGCTACTATTACAAAAGCTGGTCCGAGAAGCGGGAGCACGGAAGCTGGAACCTCAGCAACTCGCAGTACCAGTTCAGCCCCTCCTTCATCTATAACCAGATAAACGGGGGTGAGGACCAGGGGTCGTCCTTCCCGGACGCCTTCGATGTCCTACAGATGAAGGGCGCCGTGGATATGGCCGAAATGCCTTACGACGCCGGCAACTGCACCCGTCAGCCAACCCGGGCTCAACTGGAGGCGGCCAAGCCATACCGGATACCGGCCGGGGCATCCTACCTGTGGATTCGCGGGGAGATGGGGCCGTTTGCCTCACCCAACAACATCGGAAGCGCGAAGGCGTGGCTGAACGACGGCAAGATGCTGGTGACGGGGATGCCGGTATACTCGGATTTCCCGGACTTCGGAGGCAACTCGGTCAAAGCTTACTACGATTACAACGGCTCGGCCGGCTATGCCGGGGGGCACGGCGTCGCCATCTGCGGATACAACGACAACATAAATCCCGGGGGTCGCGACGCGGACCACAGGGGCGGCTTCAAAATGGTGAACTCCTGGGGATCGGGCTGGAACGGGTCAAGCAAGGGCTACGTCTGGCTGAGCTATGACTTCGTCAAGAGGTACGTGTGGGAAGCCTGGACCATGGAGGACCTCCCGGGGGACGGGCCGAGCATAAGCTCGCTCGGCTCCGGCTCCGGGAACCCCGGAAGCTCCATCCGGGTCAACGGCAACAACTTCGGCGCGCTGCGAAAGAACGCGCGCGTCACCTTCAACGGGACCGCCGCGACCCGGGCGACGTTCACCAACGGCAGGGTCACCGCCACGGTGCCCGACACCGCGACAAGCGGTCCGGTGGTCGTGCACGACTGGGAAGGGACGGCGAGCAACGGGGTCGAGTTCGCGGTCGAAGGAGAGCCCGTACCGCCTCCGTCGCACGACAGCCATTCCTACTACTTCGCCGAAGGCTGCACCCGGGAGGGGTTCGAAGAATGGCTGAGCCTCGAGAACCCGGGGTCGAGCACCCTGGAAGTGAGTGCCACATACATGTTCGCGGGGGACAGGGGCCCCTTTACCAGGACGTACTCGCTGAACCCGTCATCCCGGTCTTCCGTCAACGTGAACGAAGAGGTCGGCCCCGGCCAGGACGTGTCCGTGAAGCTGTCGGCGGAGGGTCAGTTCTATGCCGAGCGCCCCATGTACTTCAGCTACAAGCAGGGGCAGGCGGGCTACTCGTGGACCGGGGGGCACTGCGCGACCGGCATCGCCGCCCCGGCCGGCGACTGGTACTTCGCCGAAGGCACCACGCGCTCCGGCTTCGAGGAGTGGATATGCATGCAGAACCCCAACTCCGAGGAGGTCGTGGCAACCGTCCACTACACGATGGCGGGTGGGGGCGCGGCCAGGAAGGAGTACCGGCTGCCCCCCCGGTCGCGCGTGAGCGCGTTTGTCAACGATGACGTGGGGCCCGAGCAGGATGTGTCCGTGCGCGTTCACTGCGATTCCGGGATCATAGCCGAGCGGCCCATGTACTTCGACTACAGGGGCAAGTGGGACGGCGGGCATGTCGTGATGGGCGCCGACAGCCCGGAAACCAGGTGGTATTTCGCGGAGGGCAGCACGAGGGCGGGGTTCGAGGAGTGGCTCGCGGTCCAGAACGTGAATGACACAGATACCCGTATAACTGTTCAATTCCTTAAAAGCGACGGGACGCGGCAGGAAGAGAGCTACACGGTGGGAGCCGACTCCCGCTGGACGCTGGACGTGAACCAGGCGGTGGGAGCCGGGGTGGACTCGGCTATCATCATCGATAGCGACCTTCCGGTTGTCGCGGAGCGGCCGATGTACTTCAGCTACACGGGAGGAGGGCCCGGGCGCTCGTGGACCGGCGGCCACGACGTGTTGGGCTCACCCGATATCAAGACCTCCTGGTTCTTCGCCGAGGGGTGCACCTACGACTGGGCCGACCAGTATATCTGCGTCGCGAACCCTGGCAGTGAGGACGCCCGCGTGGTCATCGACTTCATACTGGAGAGCGGGAGCCCCGTTGAGCACACTCTTAATATCGAGCCTTACGGCAGGGCGACGGTGAAGGTCGCCGATATCACAGGCCGGGGGCACGATGTGTCAACCAGGATAACCTCTAACAGGCCTGTCGTGGCCGAGCGGCCGATGTACTTCAGCTATAACGGCTGGACCGGCGGGCACAACGTGGTGGGCTTCTGAGTCGCCCCGGCGAGGAGCGCCCCTCCGGCACCGGAGCTGCGCACGTCACTCCTGTCTATCCAGTATTTCTATCCTGCTCGCCACGGCCTGGACCGGGTATGACTCGGCCACCGGGCCGGTGAAGGTCGCCTGTGCCTTCTGCCCGATCTTCAGGCTGTTGAAGGAAGTGGCTTCGAGCTCTCCTCCCCGCGAAACATAGATCCGCGTATCAGGTGTCACAGTGATTGCGGCCTTATCGAATGTGGTGTCGTTCTCGACTGTTCCTTCGACGAGGATGGAACCGAGGGCCTTTCCCCCTCCGGCGCGGCTGACGCTCGTGATAAGACCGCGGATGTCGGCCCGCGAAGCGGTCCTGTTGCTGGATCCCGAGCCGCAGCCGGCAACCAGTGCCGCAAGGAGCAGGGCGGACAACCCCGGCGTCAATATTTCTTTCAGCTTCGTTCGCTTCAAGGCAGGTGCCGTCCTTTCATGTCTCAATTGCCGTGACGCCCGGGGCTCGTTCGTTGCTCCGGGGTCCGTGCGCATGGAATCGCAAAGTGCGCGCGACCTCCAGGTCGGGAGGCAGGAGATCGTATTCCAGGAGTTCGGCCGGGGAAACCCATGCGTGCGCGGAGCAATGGATATCGATTGGCTCTCCGGCGGTTATCTCACAGGCGAAAGCGGCCAGCACGATCAAGAGGTCAGGGTAGGCGTGCCTGACTTCTGCGAGCCTCTCCACTACCACGACCGCGATGCCGAGCTCCTCGGCAAGCTCCCGCGCCAGGCATTCCTCCGGGGACTCGCCCTGCTCGACCTTACCTCCCGGGAACTCCCAGGCGCCGGGGTGCCGCCCGCCGGGAGGTCGCTGCGCGATGAGCACGCGTCCGTCTTCGATGATCACAGCCGCTGTTACCATGATTGCCTCTGTTTGTCCCATAACTACCTGATATTATCATTTGGGCAGCGAGATAACACCGGGCGCCGGGCCCGCGGTCACTGCCTCGAGGAAAGGAACGAAATGGTTGACTGGGACGGCTTCGCGAATAAATACGACCGGGTATTCCTGGAAAACCCGCAGTACAGAGACACGATCGGGCGGATGATCGACCTCGCGCCGGAAAGCGCCTCGGGGTTTTTCATCGATGTCGGGTGTGGGACGGGCAACCTGACAGAGAAGGTCCTCGAAAGGTTCGGCGGCGCGCATGTGCTCGGGGTGGACCCATCCGAGGGCATGAGAAAGATCTATGAGGGGCGCTTTGAGGGCCGCGCGGGCGTAAACTTTGCAATAGGAAACGCGCTCAGGCTGCCCGCCGATTACGACCTGTTCGACGTGGCGCTCTCCAACCTCGCTCTTCACCACGTGCCGCCCGAAGACCGCGACCGTTGCGCGCGGGAGCTTGCCCGGGTACTGAAGCCGGGCGGAACGCTCGTGTATGGTGACATGTTCTGCGACGTTGAAGGGCCACCCGATGACCCCGCCCGCTGCCGCGATATCATCGAGAAGATGACCGCGGCCGCGCTGTACTTCCTCGAGGAGGGGGCGTACGAGATGATGATGATCACGCTCGGCTCGCTGCCCGCCGACCTGCGTGGTGACGGGGAATACCCGACAACCGTTGAAGTCTGGCTCGGGGCGCTCGAGCGCGCCGGCTTCGGCGATCTCGAGGTCGTGCGCGTGCCGCCCGAGGAGATCGGAATCAGGATATTGAGGGGCGTCAAGACCCCTCAAGCGACTCGATGAAAGCTTCTACGCGCTCGCGGACCTGGGCCTCGGAGTACACCCTGGAGTCGGTCATGTCCGCCTCGATGATAAGCGCCGGCTTGCCGGTGCGTTCCGTTACCGCGCGCGCCAGGTCGTACTGCCCGAGCGAGTACGGCTTGCAGGAGCGGTTGGAGTGCATGACCAGGCCGTCAGCCTGGTACCTCTCCATCAGGTCGATGAGCTGGTCGAGCATTATGTCTATCGCGATGTTCAGGTAGACCTTGGTGTATGCGTCGGCCATGCTTGTCAGCGGGTCGTCTATCTTTATGTCGATAGCCCAGGCGGTGGTGTAGGTGTCGGCCACCAGGCAGGCGTGGTTGCTGGCGAACAGGTTGCCGAGGCTCCGCATGGCGTACCAGATGGGGATGTTATCCCAGATAAGCCGGTACTTCTCCTCGGCCACCGCTCCTATGCCCTGCTCAACGCGCTCCTCCATCTCTTTCTTCAGAAGCATGTAGTAATCGACGACCGTGGAAGTGCCGCGCAGGGTCACTATGGGGGCCATGTGGATGAAAGCGTCGAAGCAGGTGAACGGCGAGGGCCTGCTCTCCGCGGTCTTGAGCACGCCCTTCCATAGCTCCACCGCCTGCACTGAGAGCAGCGCCACCTCGGCGAACTTCTCCAGCGTGAACTCCTTCTTGGTCTGCTGCTCCAGGAACTTTATCAACTCGAGGCACTGCTGGCGCACGTACTCTGTGGCGTGCTCGGGCTTGGTCGTGTGGATGAAAGGGGTATCCATGAGGAACATCGGCACGTTGAAGAAGCGCGCGAGCTCCTCGTACCACTTGACAACCGTCCCGCAGATATTGTTGCAGCAAAGCAGGAAGTCGGGCCTGGGAAGGCCGCCGGGGATAGCGCCCCCCTCGGTCACCGCGGCGCCGATGTCCAGGCGCGCGTAAGAGCACACGTCGCGGGAGAAGCCCATCTCCTCTGAGACCTCGGCCAGGCCCGGGGCGATCTTGGAGGCCCCGCACATCGCGCCGTGGTTCTCCGGGTAGACCGGGATGACGTCCATAGCGATGAGGAACTCGACCGGGCCGCCGCTGGTTATCCAGCATATGGGCTTGTCCTTGGTGGTCTTGGCCTCGATGTAGTACTCGACCATGAGCTGCTTCATCTGCTCGGTGGCTTTTATGCTGGTGCCGAAAAGGTCTCCATCGTCGGGACTCAATTCTCACGACCCCCTTATGGTCTCTACAAGCGCCTCCACCCGGGTGCGAAGCTGTTCGATAGACACGGATCCCTGCTCGATCTCGAGCTGGATCGATGGGACGCCCGCCGCGTCCAGGGCCTTCTTGACGTATGGGTAATCAAACGCGTGCGGCTCGCAGAACTTAAACTGCCAGAAAACCGCTCCCGCGGCGCGGGCCTCGGCCACGCGGTCGGCCAGGCATGCCGCCCTGCCGCGCTGCTCGTGGTGCTTGCAGGGGCACGCCTGTCGGTCCCACAGCCGGGCGACGATGCTCTCGATGGGGTCGCCGCCCTCGGGAGCCTCGGTGTCGAAGTAACGCCTGCCGTTGCAGAAGTCGTCGTCAACCATAGTGGCGCCGATGTCCTCGACCATCTCCAGGAAATCCCACTGGTCCATCACCGAGCCGATGCCAAACAGGCGCACCTTGCCGTTGCCCGGCGCGCTCGAGGACTTCAGGTCCGCCAGCACCTCTTCGAGTAGCGCGTTGTGCTCGCTCTTCTCCATCAGGGCGCTGGAGGTGACGAGCCAGAGCGCCTGGTCGCCGGGTAGTATTGAAGGGTCGTCGCGGCGCAGGGCGTATAGCTCGGCTAAAAGCCGGCGGTTGCGGTTGTAGAGCTTGATGCTGCTATTGAGCGCATCGTCGGTGATGGGCCCGAGGAACTCCTCCATCTTGTGCCTGAAGGCGGAAAGCTCTTTGCCTGCATACTCCCGCGCCAGGTCACCCTCGAACCTGACCGGCAGCACCACGTCGCCGTGCACGGCGAACCCAGCGTTCAAACGCCAGATATCGGACAGGCGCATCATTGTGTCGCAGGTGTGCGTGAAGACTGTGCCGTCCATGAAGGAAAGCTCCCCGTCGAGCGCCATATCCAGACTGGTGCGAGCTAGCGAACAGCAGTAGCTCTGCAGGTGCGCCCCGCTCTTTGAAACGGCCCGGTTCTCGCCGGTTATTCGGACCGGCAGGGCCCCCGCGGCGTGGATCATCTCCTCGGGCGCAAGGCAGCAGAAGAACCCCATCACTTTGCATCCGGTGCGCTCCTTGTACGCGCGCGCCGCGGCGTACGGGTCCTGGCGCATGTCCAATAACTTCTTAAGCGCATCCCCGCCCATCAGTTCTCCTCTCGCTAACCCTCGCCTCGATCCTCCCCCTCCACAGGGAAACGAGGCACAGGCGCTGTGACTACTCGAGCTCCTTACGTAGTATCTTACCCATCACGCTTTTCGGCAACTCGTCGCGGAACTCGACCGCGCGTGGGACCTTGTGCCCGGACAGGTTCTCGCGACAGAACGAGAGGACCTCCTCCTCGGTGAGCCCGGCGCTTTCCTCGAGGACCACAAAAGCCTTCAGGCTGTGTCCTCGGAAGTCGTCGAAGAGGCCGGCTACCGCCGCCTCCTTTATGCGCGGGTGCGCGCGCAGTACGGCCTCGACCTCGGCCGGGTACGCCTTGAACGCTCCTGCTATCACCAGGTCTTTCATCCGGTCGATGACGAAGAAGTACCCGTCGTAGTCCATCCAGGCGATGTCGCCCGTGTAAAGCCAGCCGTCCCGCAGAGCGGCAGCGGTGTCCTCCGGCCGGTTGTGGTAGCCCTTCATCAGGCACGGTCCGCGGACGATGAGCTCCCCCGCCTTCTCCGGCAGCAGCTCGCTGGCGCCGGTCTCCAGGTCGACCACCATGAACTCGGCGTCGGGAAACGGTATCCCTATGGAGCCGGGCTTGTTGACGCCGTGTGCGGGGTTGGCCGACTGGGCGGTGACCGCCTCGGTGAGGCCGTAGCCCTCCAGGATCGAAGCGCCGGCAATCTCCTCGAAGCGCGCCCTCACGTCTTTCGGCAGTGGCGCCGAGCCGATGAAGCAGTACTCCAGCGAGGAGATGTCGGCGTCATCTATTTCCGGGTGCTCTATGAGCGCCGCGATCGTGGAAGGAACCCCGACGAGCACCTTCGGCCGCGCCGACTCGATGCTCCCGACCAGCTCGCCGGGGCCTTCGCCCCGCAGCAGCACTGAGGTCGCTCCCTTGAACAGCGGGGCGTTGATCCCCGCGCTCATCCCGTAGCTGTGGAAGAGGGGAAGCGCGGCCAGCACCGCGTCCCCCACGCCGTATTCGACCCAGGCGCCTAGCTGTATTGCGTTCGCAACGACGGCATAGTGGGTCAGCATCACCGCCTTGGGAAGGCCGGTGGTGCCTCCGGTATAGATCAGGACCGCGACGTCCTCGAGCGGGTCGATGTCCGGCTCGGGGGGTGGCGAGCCGCATCCGACGAGAAGCCGGTCGAAGTGGTGGACCGCCGGGCCCGAGGCGTCCGCAGCCTCCGGCGGGGCGTCCGCCACGACGATGACGTTCTCGAGTCCCGATTCCGCTGGCAGGCCCCGGACCCCCGGCAGGAAATCCTCGTGGCAGATAAGGGTCTTGAAGCCGGTGTCGGCAATCGTGTGCGCGAGTTCCTTCTCGACCAGCGCGGGGCTCAGCATGACCGCGTAGGCTCCGGCCCTCATCACCCCGTAGTAGCTGACGACGATCTCGGGGCAGTTGGGCAGATATATGCCGACATGGTCACCTTTTCCCGCGCCGAGCCGGGCCAGCGCGGCGGCCAGCGCCTCGGTTCGAGCGACCAGTTCCCTGTACGTGACGGGCTCGCCCCTGTCGAGCAATGCGATTTTGCCGGGGTGCCGGGAGGCTACGTCCATCAAGGGCCTGTAGATGGGGACGACGGGGTATTCGATGGACTCGGGTACCCCCGGGTCGTAGGCGGAAAGCCAGCGGCGCGGTTTTGCGAACGGGCTCGGTTGTATCATAGAGGGCGACCTCAGATCGAAGCGGCACGCTCCGCCGCGATCAGCGCGGCGCCCAGCGCTCCGGTGTGCTGCGGCATCTCGGGCACCAGTATCTCGGAATCGAACCGTTTCTCGAGAGCGCGCAGGACCCCCTTGTTGCGAGCCACTCCTCCGGTCATGATCATCTTCTGCTCGATGGGTATCCTGACCGCCATCGAATATATCCGGGAGGCGATCGCCTGGTGGATGCCCGCCACGATATCCATTTTGCTCGCCCCCTCGGCCACGCGGGAGACGACCTCGCTCTCGGCGAAAACGGTGCAGACGCTGCTTATCGAGGCCGGGGCGTTAGACTGGAGTGAGAGCTCGCCCAGCTCGTCGAGCTTGACCTCGAGCGCGTGCGCCATCACCTCCAGGAAGCGGCCGGTCCCGGCGGAGCACTTGTCGTTCATGACGAAGTCGAGGACCTTTCCGCGGTGGCCGATGGCTATCGCCTTCGAGTCCTGCCCGCCTAAGTCGATGACGGTGCGCGCTTCGGGGATGGCGTGGTGGGCGCCCCTGGCGTGGCACGTTATCTCGGTCACCTTCTCCTCGGTAAAGTCCACCGCCAGCCGCCCGTACCCGGTGGCAACGATCACATCGAGGCCGGCCTCGGCCAGGCCGGCCGCCTCGAGCGCTATTTCCAGGGCGCGCCTGCCTGACCGGCGGCTGGCGTGCCCGGTCGGCACCAGGCTGGTCCCGAGTACCTCGCCGTCCTCGAGTATCACCGCCTTGGCGGTCAGAGAACCAATATCGACACCGGCTACCGGCATGTTCCACCTCTATCATTGTGAATTCGATCGTGGTGATTATACCCGCATAAATCATATGAAACAGGAAGGATTCTCCCCTTGCTTTGCTTAAGTATGCATTAGAAAGCCATTTGTTGGCCATCTAATACTTCAGGGGGCGAGAATCCAATGGGTGCAGGCAAAAACGAGGCTATCAAGCTGCTTTTCGACCGCCGTTTGAGGCTGGAATTCCGGGGAGCGAAGATAACTACAGACGCAGGTTTGCTCGCGGTAAGAGAGCTGGACGAGGTGATGGGTCTTGCCGACATGGCAGGAGACTTCATAGCAGAGGGAAGGACCGGCAAGAACATCCGGCACCGGATACCGGGACTGCTCAGGCAATCGGTCTACGCCAGGCTTGCCGGATACGAGGACGTTAACGACCACGAGGGGCTTTCACGAGACCCGGCAATGAGGGCTGTCATCGGCAGGAGGGCTCTCGACAGAACGGCGGCAAGCTCAGGCACCGTGTCCCGCTTTGAGACAGAGATACTCACCCAG
>JBBQKJ010000044.1:0-24488 GCA_038326775.1 Candidatus Geothermincolia bacterium | reverse complement strand
TTCAACCATCCGGTTCATCACGCAGTAGAGGAAGTACTCCCCCACACTGGGGCCCGTCTCGCGGTTTGCCCTCGGGACCACGCCGTCCACTATCCCGGAGAGCCCTATGGTTTTGTCCACCTGGTCCGCGACCCACAGGGCCCCGAACTCCTCGACCCTGAGCTTCACCTCCCCGCCCTCTTCCCCCCGTGCGAGGGCGGCCACCTTCTTGGGGGAGCCTATGTAGACCTGGGAGACCACCTTCGGCTTTCCGTCCACCCGCTTTATCTCCCGAACGTAGAGGTAGGGTCTTCCCTTCTTCTTCTTTATGTGGAAATGAGCCATAGGCACAATATAGCACGGAGGGTCTTACATGTCAATACTATATATGCGTATTATCCCATTATGTAGGGCATTATAAGCCATTATCATGTGATGTATGAGGGGTCTTACGTTTCGGAAGGCTCAGAAATGGCTTGGTTGCGGGGTTCTTGAGCTATGGGTGGGGCTTATCTCTTAAAGTCCTGTTTGACATTGCGTACGCTACGTGGTGGTGTCGGAGGGGGGACTCAAACCCCCATGCGGGAGCAATGGTGGCTTTAGTTACGGACCCACTTCTACGTTCTACTGGCAAGAAATGAAGCATAAGTACTCTAACATAGCTCAAAAAAATGAAAATTGGGCTCAAGAACCGCCGTATTTCTCGGCCTCAGAAACCCCGAATCATCCCCTATTCAAGCCCTTTTTCGCCACCCCGCCCCAGCCTGAGGTTCGCCACCTCGAAGTACATGTCGTTGAGCAATCCGTCAGCTTGAGTCAATAATAGACGCATCACCCAGCATCCTGGGGTCCGGGGATTACTGTATAATCGAGCTACCGGGATGTGGCATCATGAGGCAGGAGAAAGATGAAGAATATCGTAGCGATACTGGATATACTGAGGAAGAGTAAGGGAATCCTCAAGGAGAAATACTTCGTAGAGGAGATCGCCGTGTTTGGCTCGTATGCCACCGGCGAACACAGGCAGAACAGCGACCTCGACGTCCTGGTGCAGTTCAGTAGGCCGGTAGGTTTTTTTCATTTCATCGAACTGGAGGATTACCTGTCGGCACTGCTGGGAATCAAGGTTGACCTTGTATCGAAAAAGGCGTTGAAGCCGAGGATCGGCCGGAATATCTTGAATGAAATGGTCAACGTATGAAGCGAAGGGACCACAAAGACTACCTCGAGGATATCCTTGATGCGATTGACGACATCCGCGCCTTCACCGAGGACATGAGCTTCCAGAACTTCGCTTCAGATAGAAAGACTATCAATGCTGTTATAAGGAGTTGCGCAGGAAGTGGAACTGGCATCGCTGCCAGGATGCTCCCTGGAAATGCCTGCCGACGACGGCCTTTATGCCCTCGTGGTCGTCCGAAGTCACCAGGAGGACCCCGGAAAGCCCTCTTTTCTTCAGCCTCTTGAACAGGTCCGACCATGTGGTGGAGTTCTCGGTGTCGGCGATCTCTACGGAGAGGATCTCTCTCATTCCGCGCTCGTTCACACCGAGGACGATCAGGATCCCCATGGACACCACTCGTCCACCGGTGCGCACCTTCTCGTAGCGGGCATGATCGGACACCAAGGATATATATTAACTGCTTGAAAAAATCAGCTACAACACTTCCGTTCTTTCAAGTGGACAATATGAGAAAATTAAATATCTTGCTACAATGTAGTCGGCAAGACAAAGGGGAACGGTCCATGCGCTGGTTGTTTCATAATAAATCCGTTTGCGGAGGAAAAGATTCTCATCAAAAAGGCTTCACCCTTATAGAACTGATGATAGTCATCCTAATACTTGCTATCCTTGTCGGTATCGTTGTCGGAGTTATGCTGGTTGCGAAGAACAAGGCGTATGATACTGTTGCAAAGGCAAACTATCGAATAGGGGAAGAAGCTAATAGCCGACTATTCCTGACGCTGGGGTTCCCCACTTACAGCGGATCTCCCTATGCAACACTCTGGCCGAGGTACATATCAACAATAGAAACCAAGATAACGTGGATGAGGTTGCTAGCTGCCAGTAGTGGACAGGTACTTCAGATAAGAAACAGTTACAAAAGGGGGGTTGCGACGGCCATTCCTGCAGCCAATTATTACCTCGTCAGTCAGATACAAGGGAAAATCTGCCTGTTCCAAGGGTTGTTGAGTCCGACCAACCGGTGGACTGCATACAATACTGGCAGTATCCCCAACTACAGATACATTTCCGTCATAGTATTTAACCCAGCCAACAACAGGGCCTTCTACACTGTATATGACCTTGGAACTGCTATCAAAAGCGGAACCTGTGCTTGGAATACTACCAACGGCAGGACTACCGATTTCCAACCTCTGTAACAATAGTACCTGGTTATGACGTAAACAGACCCTTCTTTGTAATACAATCATGATTAGTCTAATCTGGATTGTACTATGGAATTCATAGACCGAAGCGAGGAACTCAAGGAGCTTGAGCGCCTGCACAAGGTTGCGGGCGCGAAGATGGTGCTCGTGTGCGGGCGGCGGCGGGTGGGTAAGACCCGCCTGCTTCAGGAGTTCGCGAGAGACAAACAGGCTATCTTCTACACCGCGGACGCGAGGACGGAGCCCGACCAGCTCGAGGAGTTCAGCGCGAGGGTGGCCGAGCACCTGGGGCGGCAGGTGGCGCTTGCGCGGTTCAGGAGCTGGCCGGACGCTCTTTCATACGTGATGGACGAGCTCTCCCGGCAGAGGAGGAAGGCCGTCCTCATCCTCGACGAGTTCCCCGAGATAACCCATCAGAACCGCGCCGTGCCCTCCAGCCTGCGCGCCATCTGGGACAGGATAGAGAACGACTCGAGCGTGATGCTCATCCTGTCCGGCTCGCTCGTCGGAGAGATGGAGAGGCTCGCGCAGGGGAAGGAGCCCCTGTACGGTCGCTTCCGGGGCAGACTGAGGCTGCGCCCGCTCGATTTCAGCGACGCGTCGCTGTTCTTCGGCGACAGGAGCTTCGCCGAGAGGGTTGAGGCATTTGCCGTCCTGGGAGGAATGCCCGCCTACCTCTCGATAGGGGCAGACTCCCCTGGGATCTGGGAGACCATATCCGATGACATACTGAACCCCCGCAGCATCCTCTACGAGGAGGTCCCGTTCATGCTCTCCCAAGAGCTGAGGGAACCGGCCAGGTACCTCTCCATCCTGAGGGCGATTGCCAGGGGGTTCACCCGTCCCGCCCAGATAGGTGGCGCGACCGAGCTCAAGGCCCAGGCCGTCAATACCTATCTGGCCCGCATGGAGCAGATGGACATAACCTCTCGCATGGTGCCGGTGACTGAGAAGAGCCCTGAGAAGTCGCGCAAGGGGGCCTACTTTATCAGGGACAACTTCGCCAGGTTCTGGATGCGCTTCGTTCTGCCCAATCGTTACCTGGTCGAGTCGTCTCAGACACCCGTCGTGATAGAGAGTATCAGGTCCGCGTTTCCCGGCTTCGTTTCCCCCACCTGGGAGGAGATAACCAGGGACGCCGTCCGGGCCCGAGGCGCGAGCGGGGAGTTGCCGCTGGAGCTGACCCGGCTGGGCCGCTACTGGGACAACAACGTCGAGATCGACGTCTGCGGCCTCGGCAAGAAGAAAGACAGCTACCTCTGGGGCGAATGCCAGTGGCGCCGGGAGAAGATGGGCCATGAGGTCCTGGACAACCTCAAGGAGAAGGTCGCCCGCGCGGGTTTCGCCGGTTCGGGCCAGCACCATTACCTGCTCTGCTCGAAGTCAGGCTTCAGGGCGCGCCTCCTTGAGCGCGCACGCAAGGAAGATGTCCTGCTCTGGGACTCGGGCGAGGTCGAAGCAATCGTCTCAGACAAGCGGTGAGGCGACCAACCGGCCCATATTTGTCCACATCCGCCGGCCATTGTTTCTGTGTTGTTAGATCGTGTCCTTTAGAGCTCTGCTTTGAGTAACTCAGCCTGAATGCAGTTATAGACGGACTCGAGGAGCTTTCTTCTCCCCCGGTTCGTCTCGTGGTTAGCCTCAGCAGCCAGGCAGTCCAGGAAGTAGTCCAGATCGTCGTAGTTGCCGGTGACCTCTGTGCCACTAACGAGGGTTTCGGCTCCGTATATGATCCTGTCACAATACAGGTCAAAAGCGGCCCCACCTTTGCGCAGGGCACGGTACTCTTCACGGTTCAACAAGACGCTATATTGCGTCTCGTCCCCGGCAGCGTTTGCGCCCCGCCCCGACAGGTCCCAGGCGGTACTCTTCCAGTTTCGAATAACCCCGTTATCATTACAGTCCGAACAACTCCACTGTATTTCGGGAGGGACCTCGTAGAGCTCTACTATGAGGTGGCCCGGGCACGGCTTCCTTCCGGGGCGACGCCTGCATTGCAGTGCCGTATTTACTATCACCCCGGGAGTGGCCAACGTTGCCGCGGAGATAATGGCGCCGAAATATTCAGCAAGCCGCCTCGCCTGGACAGGAATATCCATTAGAGAAGCCCGGTCGGTCCCGAAGTGCCTGATATCAATTATCCATGTGTCACCCATCATCCTCCCTCCCTCAAGCGACCTGGCCACGAGAACAATTCTGACACAATTGAACGCGTTGCGCTTCGAAATTGCGGCAACTCCACCCTTGCGATATATTAGAATGGATATTATAATATTATCAATTCTAATAAATGCGGAAGGGGAGTCTGATGAGAAAAGACGTCTTTCTGGACCGGGAAGAAGACCTTCGTGCCCTGGACGAGATTTATGAGCGCCCGGGCACACACCTCGCCGTGGTCTACGGGAGAAGGAGGGTGGGTAAGACTCGCCTTCTGCTTCAGTTCGCAAAGGACAAGCCCCACGTCTTCTACACGGCGATAAAGAAGACCGAGACCCAGCAGGCGCTCGAGTTTTCTGAGGAGATGGAGAAGCTCGTTGCACACGATACGCCAATACACCATGACAACTGGCGGGACGCTATCGGCTATATGTTCGAGAGTTACGTTGGGCGATCGGACAAGGTCGTCGTTGTGATTGACGAGTTCCCCGAGGTCTGGGGGCAGAACAAATCGGTCCCGGGTGAGATCTCCGCCAGGCTCGAGCGGTTTGCGGGTGAGTCCAACATGATGCTGGTTCTGTGTGGCTCGGCCGTGCGGCAAATGGAGCAGCTTCTCGGCGGACGGGAGCCTCTCTACCTGAGACAGTCGCTCATGCTGAAGGTAAAACCACTCGACTTAACGCAGGCCTCGCTGTTCCTGGAAGAATGGGACTTCACGAGGAGGGTCGAGGGGTACGCGGTTATGGGCGGGATGCCTATGTACCTGTCGGAGGCCGCCCAGCACCGGAACCTGAGAGACTTCATAGCCCAAAAGGTGGTCAACCCGAGGGGCCTCTTCTTCGGGGAGGGCAACACAATCGTCGGACAGGAGCTCGGTGATGTTGCCATGTATTTCGGCCTTCTCGAAGCAATCGCCGGTGGCGCGGGAAAGTTGGCCGAGATTTCGAGCGCCGTCGGAAAGAAGGCCGAAGACCTCAGCGTTTATCTGAGGAAGATTGAGGGCATCCAACTGATAAAGAGAGAGGTGCCGGCCACCGAAAAGAACCCGGTCAAGTCAAAGAAAGGCCGATACGTGATCACGGACAACTTCGTTCGCTTCTGGTTCCGCTTCGTCCACCCATATGCGGGTTTGATAGATGCCGGGCAGCAAGACCTCGTGATGAAGCGGGTCGAAGCGGGACTGAGCACCTTCCTGGGTCGGCCAACTGAAGAAGTGGTAAGGCAGGCCGTGCTCGCCGAGAGCACACGCGGTAATTTGCCAATAACTGTTACGAGACTGGGTCGGTACTGGGACAAGAACCGCGAGATAGATATTTGTGGTGCCGGAGAAAAGAAGAGGGAGTACCTCTGGGGAGAGTGCAAGTGGCAAAACTCCAAGATGGGCGCAGAAGTTTATCATTTGCTGAAAGAGAAAGTGGATGCCTCGGGAGTGAATCCAGGAGGCAGGAACTTCTACCTGCTGTGCTCCAAATCAGGGTTCACGCCAAAGCTCAGAAGCCTGGCCGCCAAAGAGAAGATCATCTTGTGGGATGCCAAGGCGCTCGAGCGGATCATGGCGTGAAAGATAGAGGTTGGAAAGAGTACTTCGAAGCCAGCTTTGCACTTCCAGGCAACCCACCGCGCCCTGAAGCGCGCTCGTCTCAGATCAGCGGTGAAGCCACCGGCTGGCCTCTCTCGCTCACCCAGGGTTTGACGAGCTGGGCGTCGGTTACCCTGCCCTGGTCGATGGAGAAGACGTCCATCTCGTCGAACGTGGATATCCAACAGGGGAACGTCCGGATATTGTAATCTCCGAGCACCTTCAGTATCGCGCCCGTCAGCGTCCCGGCCCGCTTCCTGTCCGGGACCAGGAAGCACAACCGCGGGAACAGGCCGCCGCCGGTCACCTCTTTGTATTCTTTGGATAGGTAGTACTGATGGGCCCGGTAGATCTTGCGCCTCAGGACGGGGATGGTGGTGGTGTCCCGGTCTACTTCCAGGAAGATGGTCCTTTCCCCGCGCTCGCATTCCGAGGTGACCTTGACGTATAAGTCGGGGTCGTAGGTGAACCTCTCCCCCTTGAAGGTGAAGCGGAACGTGGCGTCCCTGTCTCCGAGCCAGTCGAGGACATCGAAGCCCTGGCGGCACCTGGAGAGCATGAGGAGGTTCGTAAGGAAGTTGTTCACGATTACGTGGTGGGGCCCGTGCAGGAGGCACATGGTGTGCTTGCGCTCCATCCACCTGGGCTTACGGTAGTCCTCGTACTCCCTCAGGTCCTTGAGCACCGCGATCCCGTTCGGGCCCAGGAAGTATCCTTTCATGAACGCTGCTTGAGCGAACGAGAGCGGGGCCGAGCGGACGAAGTCGCTTTTGATAAGCCTGGAGACGCGCACCCGCAGGGCGCCGTTCGCCTTCTTGAGCTCGAGGCCGGGCAAAGGATGGCCCTCGTAGAACAGCGCGGCCATCTGGTTCATGGTGAGCATCCTGAGCCTCGCCATGTACTTGAATATCTCCAGATCGCGCTCACCCAGTCGTATATTCAATCCTGTTCTCCCCTACGTGGATGGCGTAATGCTTAGGCCCGATGTATTCGAGGTAGATGTTCGAACGGTCCTTGAGCTGCTTGTGCACGCGGGGGCTCATATATTCACTCATCTCCATGAACGCCTTGATCAGGTCGGCGGCGTTCTTCTCGAAGCGTGCGGTCACCCGCTTCTCCTCCGAGGCTGCCGCCTCGAGCTCGCCGTGTCTTACGCGGGCTTGGGCGAGCTCTTCGGTGAGTTCGGCAATCCGCTGCTCCTGCTCCCGTATCGTGCGCAGGTGCTCCTTCTCCCTGCGCTCCTGCTCCGACAGGTAAGCCCTGTCGGTATTCGCGGAGAAGTGCTTCGCTATCTGCGGGATGTCGCAGAGCTTCAGGTCCTCCTCGTCGACAACCCATCTCTGTTTTCCCAGGCCCTCGTCGACCTTCTTACCCTTGAGTTCGCCGCGTTGAATGTAGTTGCGTATGGTGTTCTTGTGGAGGCCGGTTATCTTCGCCACATCCGACATCGAAAACGAGACTCCCAATGGTCACCTCTCAAACCATCTCTATCTACCTATTATCTACCCGAACTGGACGCAACTAAGGAAATCTGGAAGACACTGGAAGTACAAAAAAGCCCGTTATAAAGGCAATAACGGGGGTTTTTCTCAGTGGGTCAAGAATGGCGGAAACGGCCTCATAATCCGCGTGTCGCAGGTTCGAGTCCTGCTGGGCCCACCAGCCGAATACCCGAGTCTCAAGCGAATCCTGACCACTTCGGCGTTTCCTGCTTGCATAGCTAGAATCCAAAACCGTCACCTGATCGCACAAGCTTCGGGACGGCCACACCGCTCACTGCCCCTTCTTCGGTAGGAAGGCGACCTTCCCCTCGGTGTTCGCGAACAGCGCGTCGAACTCGAGCAGAACATCGGGGGGGTGTCCTTTACCAGGTGTGAATAGGTGTTCAACGTCATCGTAGCGGTGGAGTGTCCGAGTGCGTTCTGGAGGTTGATGGTGGAACGCACCCCCGCCCCCTTCAACGCCCTGGCGTACGTCTTACGGACGTTGCCCTGGTCGAGCGGTTGCTTGCCGTCGAAGGTGAAAAGATAAGCATCTGGATCGGGGCGACCCTGCGCCTCGTAGTAGTCGCGGAGTGTGTCGGCAAAGTTGGAGCCAAACAGTACGGCGCGGCGTGAGGTGTCCGTCTTGGGTGTGGACATACTCTAGCTGCCCAATGACCTCTCGACGGTCAACGCCCCGTGTTCGAGATCGACGTGCCGCCAGGCGAGCCCGAGCCCCTCACCGAGCCTGAGGCCCGTATTCGCCAGGGCAGGGCATGCGCGAGGGTTCCTGCCTTGAGCTTATGAACGCCGCAACGGCGCAATTCGGTGGTCGAAAATAAGGGACTGCTGTCCCCTGACGACGGGAAATCGCGAGGCTTCGAGGCGACATGACAAGGCCGGGCGACGAACTGGCGGCAAACGTCGGACAACCGTGCCCGAGAGGCCAGAATCGTGGTAGGATATCGGCACTGGAGGAGGCATATGGGGAAATGCCGGTTACGTCAGCATCCCGCGGAAGACGAGGTGGCAAACGGTGACCAGAGAAGTGGGAGCACCGTCCCTGCCCGCTGGTGACGGGCGGACGAGGGACCTGGGAGCAGGGCAGTCCCTGCGTTGCGCCCTGGCCATGATCCTTAACTCGACCCAGGTGGTCAAGGGAGCCATGGACCGCATCCCCTGGCCGGTCTCCCTCTCCATCTCCGGGCTGGCCTTCACCCTTTTCTTCCTGCAGACCGGGCTGGACATGCACCGCACGGGCGCCCACGGCACGGGCGCGGTGGTCGGCTTCACGTTCCTCGGGCTCCTGTACGGCACGGCGGGTGTGGCGCTGGTGGCCCTGGTGGCCTGGGCCCTGGGCCCGCACGCTGGGGGGGCAGCGGTCGCTTGAATGGACCGTGCGTGCCTTCTGCCTCGCCTACACCCCCACGCTGATAT
This sequence comes from Candidatus Geothermincolia bacterium, assembly GCA_038326775.1. Classification (GTDB taxonomy): domain Bacteria; phylum Actinomycetota; class Geothermincolia; order Fen-727; family Anoxymicrobiaceae; genus DYIU01. The sequence continues at coordinate 15,464 of JBBQKJ010000044.1, read as the reverse complement.
TCGCCGCCATAGGCCTTATCTTCAACCTTGCGGCGGGCTGGAACACCGCAGTCGCCTTCGGGGTGACAGGGGTGCTCTGGGCCATGCTGCCCATTGTGGTCATCCTTCGGGAGATGTCGGGGGACAGGCTGGGGGCCAGCCTGGCGATCACCACGCTCTGCGGTAGCCTGATCCTCTGCGGCTGGGCGCTGCTGGGGATATGAGGATGTGCGCGCCATGAACAGGACAACGCTGGAGAGGGCATTGAGCGGCCTTGTTGTAATGGCCTGCTTTTTGCTGCTGGCCTGGCTGAACGGCCGACAGGTCGCCAGCGGGGCGGCGCAGGTGGCCCTTTACTCTCTTATCGGCGTAGCCCTTGCCCTCTCGTTACTCGCCGCCCTGGGGGGCCTGGTGCTGGCGGTCGACACCCCCTTGAGACAGGCTTCGGGATATCCAGGGGCGCTGGACGCGGTAGCACGGGGCTTCCTGGTCATCCTGCCGTTCACCGTGCTGGCGCTGCTGGCGGAGTTCATCTTCGGCTGGGGCGCCACGCAGGCGTTCACCCAGGCGGGCATCATGACTTCGGGAGCGGCAGTGGGGATGGAACTGATGAGCGGCGGCGAGCCCAGGGTAAGGTACATGGTAGTCCCCATGCTGGGGGCTTTCGCCTTTTCAGCGGCCTGGATAGCGTTCTCCGCCCTCTTCCAGAAGGTGGCTGGATGATGAGAGGGACGCCATGGACATGAGAAGAAAAAACCGCCCGCGGCTTTGTGTCGCCATGCTGGCGTTCTTCCTGTCACTCCCCCTGCTTTGCTGCCTTTTCAGTCCCGCGCCCTCCCTGGCGCGGCAGAACGAAGGAGACCCGAGCTTCACCCTCAGCATGGATCCAGTACTACAAGAAGTACCACCAGATATTGAAGCCCAGCAGCCCGCGAATATATATGACCTGTTAGTTTGTTACGGTCTCATGTCAGACGAGATGATATTCGTTTACAAGGACGGGAGCGCACGGGCGGAAGCAGAGGTAAGTCTGGATAAGACATTCGAGGGAGGAGATCGCACCGAAGGTTCGGCTAGCTATACCTTCGAGGGCAGGTATGATTCCTCGAATAAAAGGCTTACCGGAGACATCAAGCTCTCCGAGAGACGCGAAGGTTATTCCGGAGTTGCCGTGGGAGATATTCCCGAGAATGAGCTTACATTAGAGTTCAAGGGTACCCTCGACTGCAGGTTTGTAGATGACAAGGTCATGAAGGGGAAGATAACCGGCGTTGAAGACTACCACGAGATCCTAAAGGGGGAGACGAATACACTAACCGAAGTCGCAGAATCGAACAGAAAACTCACGTTGGCCGTTGTCCTCGAGAAAGAAGATTCAGGAGTAATAAACGGCGAGCAGGAAGCAGATAAGAAGGAAGATGGAAGCAAGATACCCGGGCCGGGGAGCTGGTGGGAGTGGCTTACCGGGACGGTGGTGGCAGGCGCCATCGCCGCGGGCATCTCGCTCATAAGCACGGTCTTCGGCTCCACACCGCCCCCGCCCCCGCTAACGGACTTCGGCATGCCACCCCCCCCGCCGGTGGACACGGCGGAAGGCACTCTGGACCTGCCACCTTCCCCGCACGAGCCGCTCCAGGAGGTGTCGGATTACACGCTGGTCCAGACGGCCAGGAACATAGTGGACGATGTCGCGGACGGCGCGGAGTATATCTCTGACAAGCTCAAGTGGGTCTACGAGGGCGCGACGAACCCGGATAAATGGAAAGACGCCCTGCAGAATGGTGAGGACCTGCACGAGCAGGCCATAGCGCTGCAGGATGCACTTGGGAAGAAGGCGGCGGAGACGATCGCGAAAGATATCCCTGAGTACGTCCGGGAAGCCGTCCGCGACCCGTCAAAGCCGTTCAAGGACCTGGAGGAGTTTAAGAAGGAAGCGGCCAGGCTCGTGGCCGAAGGCATCGTTATCCCCATATTGAAAGACCCCTGGGGCACCGTGAAGTCAATCCTGGCCCTTGAGTTCCTGGAGGGCGCCATGGACTGGCGCAACCCACTGCCGGTGCGCCTGGCCCAATACGCCGTTTTTGCGCTCAACACCATCGGCCTCGTAGAGGGGGCGTCGGGCCTGAAGAACTGGGCCCTGGGAAGCGGGGAAAAGGTACTGGTCGGGGCGGGGGACGATGCCGCGAGGGCGGCGGCCGCCAGGATTCCCAGGGTGGCCGGCCCACGGTCGGCGTACCGGGCGATAAGCGCGGAGGCGGGCGCCGAGATGAACCAGGCCTGGACCAGGATGGGCGCGGAGGCGGAGGCAAAGGTCCAGAACTGGAACCGGCTCAGGAAGACCCGCGACTCTGCCGGCAAAATCGAAGCGCTGCTAGAGGTACAGCGGGACCCCCTGGCCGTGCAGGCGCTTAACACCAGGCAGAAGGCGGTCATCGAGAGATACGTGCGGGACCTGGGGAAGATACAGAAAAGCGCCCTGGCAGACGCGAGGCAGGCCATCGCCAACCAGTTCGGGGTAGACATCACGCAGGTTCACGTCGTCAATGCCACCAACCCGAAATTCACGGTCAAGGCGGGCATGGACTTGGACTACACGTTCCGCATAAACAAGCCCGGGCACGTCCTCGTCGAGGACAGCGCCAGCAGCTCGGGGTACCAGTGGGTCAAAAAGCCCGGGGCGGGGCCTGTCGACGTCCCCGGGACCAAGGCCCAGGGGGTTTTCGACAAGACGTTCTTCGAGAGGGCGGGGAGACCCGGGGGCACCACGCCGACGCAGCTTAGCGAGGAGTTGCGCAGCGTCTCGGTCGACCGGTGGTCGCCGGAGGCCTTCAGCAGCGACCCCAGGGACCTTCCCAGGGTCATGAAAGGCCAACGCCCCGTCCAGGTCGAGACGACGACCCACACTATCGAGTACAAGGCGCAGACCCATTTCGCCCGGGCGGACGAGCTCGCCGCGACGGGCTGCCGCGAGGAAGCGATGGTTGAGCGCTGGCACGGGATTCGCGAGACGACCAAGGGGTTCAACAACCAGGTGTCTCAGCGCGCCTCTTTCATCCGGGGCCAGAAAGGCGCGGCGGGTTTGGCCGGGGTGGAAAATAAGATCGCCGAGCTGGACGGGACCGTAAAGGAAGTAAACAGGATGATCGCCGGTCGGGCAAGCCCCATGGAGATCGACAGCTTCCTGAGGACGAGGAACACCACTGCGGAGGACCTCAACCGCGAGGTCGCGGAGCTGTACTACAAGCTGACCAAGCTGCGGTAAGGAGAGGGTAATGGGCGAGTACGCGTTCTACAGCTTCACGGACGAGGCCATTCTCGCGTGGGGGGTGTCGACCCTCCCGGTGCCCGTGCCGCCGGGGCGGCAGGAGGAGATATTCGGGGGGGAGAAGGTCCGCGTGGACCTTCTGCTGGACGAGCTGCACCTGTTCCTCACCGAATACCCGAACCTCAAGAAAATGTACGCCCTGACGGCAGAGGCCCTGACCTGCCTGGCCGGGGTCAACGCGGGCGCGGAGGGAGATAGTGAGTCGGCCGCCAGGTTCCTTCAGATGGGCCTCGAGGCCAACCCCGACAGCCTCCTGCTGCGCTCTAACTTCGCCCTGGCCCTTCAGCTCCAGGACAGGGGGGAGGAAGCGCTCGAGCAGTACGAGATGGTTCTGTCCGACCCCGAGGGCGGGGAGAACCCCGTGGTGCGCGTGCTGGCGGCCCGTCTCTACGCGGAGAACGGGGAGTACATGGAGGCCTACCGTATGCTAAAGGAGATGGCCCGCGGGCTCCCCGGCGACGACGTTTTCTGGGACTTCCTGGCGGAGATGAAGGAGCTGGCGGGGGTGGAGGAAGAAGAGAAACCGCCTGATGCCTCCTGCACCGAATGCGGCGAGCCCCTTAAGGAAGGCAAGGCCTTCTGCAAAAATTGCGGCAAGCCCGTCTAGACCAATCCATGGGCCACATCGTGGATAAAAAAATGCATCCGACACTCAACACCCAGCCCACACCGCACCACAGTAACGTACGTTAATAGATTCTCGCCCTGGTTAATCCTCAAGGACACTAACGCTCTCGATTGGAATCAGCTTCCAATCGTCATAGAGAAAAGACAAACCTGGAATACCCGTTGACTCAAAAGATCCATACCCAGTTTGGAGGGGGGACGAACCCCATGATACGTTCTCCCCGCCTCGCCGCTCGTCTTTCTGCCATACCTGCCATATCAGGCCGCCGGAGCCATCATCATAACCCCGATGAGATGAGAGCCGTGCGGGAATCCCGAACGTTTTTCTCCTTCTATGGGGCTCGCTCCCGCTGTGCACTGACAGAAGAGGAGGTCAGAGAGGGAAGCGGTCCGGGACGAGGGACTGCGGCTGGAGGAAATCTCTTGACCGACTTTCATCATTTGCTGCCAAGAGCGCCAGGACCATACCACGGATAGTTCCTTTTCGACGCGGCTGAGCGGGTTCTGTTGCCTGGTTCTGACTCGAATAATAATTGACACAGCCGTCAGTACGACTTAATATGATAATCTAATGCGGAGTGCGCCGCGGCGGCGAATTCTTGTTTATGGCTGGATCGGCACTTGGGGGGTTTGTGTGAAGGGAAAGGCGTTCGGAGCGTTGGTTCTTATTATTCTTGTGTCTTTTATCATTGCCGTTTTTTGTCCCGGGTTCAGCATGCCCGTGTCGAGCGCGGAGGGACCGCCGTACAACAAGGTGTTCCAGCGCGACTACGTATCGAGCGTGGACGGTGTTTCCCTGCCTTGCAGCGTGTACATACCACCTTATGGCGTATCCAAGTACATGCCGGTCTGGGTTGACCTGCACGCCCTAAGCGGCCCGGGCGGGATCAGGTTTGACTGGCAGGAATGGGCACGGTCAAGCAACATGATGGTCATTTCGCCCTGGGGCAGGAACTTCAAGGGCCTGTGGTACGACGGGATCGAGCCGTCCGGCACCACCAGGGAGCCGTGTATCTTCGACGATTTTGCCGGCGGCGCTGCGGGGTGGTCGAATGTGGAAGGCAACTGGGCCCGGAACTCGACGGATCAATGCTTCCAGCAGTCCGACATGACACCCACGTGGAAAACGGTCATACGGAGCTCGTCCGGGGGGTCCGACTACTCGGTTAGCGTCGACATAAATGAGCTTTCCGCCTCGGCGCAGGGTATCAGCGCCGCGGGAATCGTCTTCCGGAGGCAGGGAAACGGTGACTGCTACTGGCTCGACCTCGTCAACTCGGGTCAGACGAAGCAGTTGCGCCTTCTCAAGTTCATCAAGGGTAGCTGGACTCCACTCGCGGAAGACGACCTGGGCACAGCGTTCGACCTTCGTGTGAAGCACAACATGAAGCTCATGACCCTGGGAAACCACATGGAGGTGCGGCTGGACGGGCAGCTCCGCACGCTCGACGCGTCGATGACCTACCACAAAGACACGACGGAGAGCCCCGGCCGACAGGACGGGACATTCGAATCCGGAGATGTGGGCCTTGTCAGTTTCGGCGGCAGCCACCAGTTCGACAACTTCCGCGTACAGAACGAGTTTCTCTACGGACAGAAAGACCTCACGGACACCTTCGAGCAGTTTCTGGAGGAGTTCAGCTCGGACCCCAACTACCGCGCCGACCCCAGTCGGGTCTATCTTTCCGGCTTCTCGGTGGGGGGAACCGGCACCTGGAACCTGGGGCTGCAGTACCCCGACCTCTTTTCGGCGCTACACCCGTCTGTTGGGGTTACGGATATGTACGAGGAATACAAATGGATGAAAAGCCAGCGTCCGGACCAGGTTTTCAACCCCAACGGTGCCGTGCCTCGTTATTACACGGAACAGGATTTTCTCTATAACGAGATGACCGAACAGATTCTCGGAGGGACACCGGGGAGCGCAACCGATATCAACAGCCGGATGCACGAGTTCAGCGCCAGGTACATTCTGGAGAACGCGCTGAATATGCCAGTGCGCATCGAGCACCCCGTCTATGACACGGTGATTCCCAACAACAACGGGCCCATGGAGGTCAAGTGGCTGTCCATGGACGGACTCATTACCGCTACAGAGCAGGCAACCACCGAGTACGCGCAAAGCCAGTACCCGTGGAACAAGTGGAAGACCGTCGAAAACCTGACAGGTACAAGGAAAGAGACGGCCCTGTACGGCGAGAACGGGGAGCCTCCCCCCCCGCCGAAGAGCATCTGGGACGACGCCAGGTACGACACGCGCTACCAGGGTGGCGGCCACGGCTGCTGCTACTATGATTGGCTATGGCCCAAGTTGCATGTCAATTTCTTCAACAGGGCGGTAAGCGACCTGGGGAGTTCTCACGTAGACCCTGACGAGGTGGCCTACAAGACTTACGACGACGTGCGCAACAAGGCCTGGTGGCTCACCATCGATATCGCGGCTCCCAACCAGGACAAGCCCGGGCTGGCGCGAGTGAAGCGCGATAAGACCAGCAACACCGTACAGGTCCACGTCAAGAACGTCCGGACCACCATCCTCGACCTGAAGAGAATGGGGATTTCGATGGATCCGGGCCAGAGTCTCAAGTTGACCGTCGACAACAGCACCGTCGAGTCCGAGCCGCTGACAGACACCTTGATGGAAACGGACCTGAAACTGACGGGTGAATGGGATACCGCGGCTGCTGCCGCTTATAAGGTTAAGGTCAATGGTACGTACGCGCCGTTCACCCTGACGCCAACCTCGATGACAATCGCGGGAGTGCGGACCCCACCCGCGTCCGAGGTGCTGATAGAGTCTCCGCTGACGCAAGGCAACATTCTCACGAACGCGGGGTTCGAGCAGGGATCGGGTGATTGGACGACCTCTGTTTCCGGCGGTGGTCAGGCGAAGTTCGAGGTGAACAGCCAGAAGTTCGACGCGCATTCGGGAACGGCCTCGGCAAGGATAAAGGACGCCGCGGCCGCGGGCTCGCCGTTCACCGCATCGTATGCTTCGACACCGGTGGGCGTGGTCCCGGGTCAGCCTTATACGCTGGGCGCGTTCGTAAAGACCAGGGCGCTGCGCGCGAAGACCAGGGTTTACGACAACGGGAAGTACAGCGTCGACGAGGTACACAACGCCCGCGCCCGGATCGGGCTGGTATGGATGGACGCGAACGGCTCCTTTATCTCCAGGAGCGACTCGGCCGCTCTGAACAACACAAACGACTTCAAACCACTCGAGGTAAAAACCACCGCACCCCCAAACGCTGCGTATGCCCAGGCGGTACTCAAGACCGAGAGCCCCGATTCCTCGGGGATTACGGGAAGCGCGTGGTTCGACGACGTCTCGCTGAGACGCGGTTACCCCGTGACGGGCACCATACCGAAGTTGAGCACGGTAACCCCGACCTCGGCTGTCAACAACGCCGAGGCAAGCGTCAAGCTGAATGGATCGGGCTTCATGAACGGAGCGACCGCGAGGCTTCGGAATAACGGGCAGGGCGTCATCGACGCCACCGATGTAAGCGTAGACACGGGCCAGATCACCTGTTTGTTCAACCTCAACGGCGCGGCGGTGGGTGACTGGGACGTAGAGGTCAGCAACTCGAACGGAGAGCGGGCCATTCTCACGGGCGGCTTCAAGGTGAACCCACCGACGGGGCCGCTTACGGTTACGGCCATAAGTCCCACCTCCGGAACAGTCGGCGGTACGGTGCCGGTCACGATATCCGGGACAGGGTTTCTGAAAGACGCAACTGTAAGCCTCGAGGCCAGTGGTGCCACGACTATGAACGCCGATACCGTAAAGGTCGTTTCAACCACCAGCCTGACCTGCAACCTCAACCTTTCCGGCGCGCAGGCTGTCTACGACGTGGTGGTAACAAACCCGGACCAGCATACAGCAAGAAAAACCGGCGCGTTCACCGTGAACGCGGCCGCGCCCGCGTGCGGTAGCGGATCGTCGGGCGTCCTGATGTTCGGCCTGGCTATGGGGGTACTTGCCATCGCAGGGCTGGGTCCCACGAGGAAAAAGCTTCGTTTACGCGGCGGCGTGGTGCCGTTTCGTCAATAGATTCGCCCGGTTTTTCGCAAACTGTGCCGGCGAACCTCTTTCGGGACGTGGCGGCGGCGAGCATCGGAGGAGCGGCATGAAGGCGTTGACGTTCAAGTACAACATCCCTCGCTACCTTGCTACCGGCGCGCTCGATCGGCGCTGGCCCCGGGTCCTCTTCTCACCGATAGCGCCGGTGCAGCTGCGAGACGTTCGAGAGCCGGTGCTCATCGGGGACGACTGGGTCAAGATCAGGCCGCGCCTGGCGGGACTCTGCGGAAGCGACATGGGGATAATCCTCTGCCACGAGAGCCTGACTCTTCAGCCCTTCGCCTCCTACCCTTTCGTGCTCGGCCACGAGGTCTGTGGTGAGATCGCGGAGAAGGGAGCGGCGGTCCGGGGTTTCGAGGAAGGTGACCGGGTGACGGTGATGCCGATGCTCGCATGCTCCGCGCGTGGCATAGAACCGCCCTGCAGGGCGTGCGCCTCCGGGCGCCAGCAGCTGTGCGAGAACTGGACCGAGGGAAGGCTCGAGCCGGGCACGATAGTCGGCGCGACGGCCGGGGTGCCGGGGTTCATAAGCGAGATGGGGATGGCGCACGTCTCCCAGCTGCACAAGGTGCCCGACGGCGTGAGCGACGAGGCCGCCTGCATGAGCGACCCGCTGTCCAACGGGCTCCACATGGCGATCCAGAACCCGGTGGAACCCGGCGAGACGCTGCTGGTCTTCGGTTGCGGGGTCATGGGACTGTGCACGATCGCGGCGCTGAGGGCCTTACACCCGGAGGCCCGCCTGCTCGCGGTCGAGGGAGACCCGTACCATGCGCAGGTGGCCCGCGAGATGGGCGTCGAGGCGGTGCTTTCGCCCCCGTTTAAGAAGGAGTTCTACAACAGCCTGGCTGCCCTCACCGGCGCGAAAGTCTTCACGCCGCTGCTCGCCAGGCCGATCCTCTCACGCGGTGGGGTCGACCGGGTCTTCGACACGGTCGGCACGACCGAGACGATAGAGGCGGGGCTGCGCGTCCTTCGAGGCGGCGGGTGGTTCAACCTCCTCGGCATAGGTGAGCCGGGCAAGATCGACTGGACGCCCGTGTGGTTCAGGGAGCTCACTATCAGGGGAGTCTACGGCTACCAGAGCGAGGAGTACGAGGGCGCCGTCGAGCACGACTTCGACCTGGCCCTGCGGCTTCATGCCGAGGGCCGGTTGGATGTAGCTCCACTGGTCACGCACAAGTTCGCGCTCGACGACTGGAAGCAGGGCCTCGATGTCGCCCTCAACAAAGGCGAGCACAGGGCCATCAAAGTGGCGTTTCACCCGTAATACCTGTCAGCCAGTTACTGCTCGTAGTCCTTCAGCGTGAACTCGAAGCAGGCGCCGTCGTCGTTGTAGGCACGGATCTCGCCGCCGTAGACCCTGACTATCTTCTCCACTGTTGAAAGCCCGATGCCGGTGTCCCCCGCTTTCCCCTTGAAGAACGGGATGAATATCTTCTCCAGGTCTTCTGCGGGAATCCCCGAGCCGTTGTCCCTTACGAGGTAGCGGTGCCCTCCACTGTCATCGTCTCCCAGGTAAGACACCTGGATACTGGGGCTCGGGCTGTCGTTGTGCGCGATGGCGTTGCCGATGAGGTTCGAGAAGAGCTGGTACATGTGGGTGGGGCTTGCGCGCACCTGACCCATGTCATCGGCGACCTCAACGGAAATCCCCTCCGACTTGATGCGCCCCGCCTTCTCTTCGAGCGCTCTCTCGACAACCTTCCTGATGTCGACCGAGCTGATATCCGATGGAACCTGGCCGGCCTCCGCAAGCGTGAGCAGGCCTTCGATGAGACTCATTGACCTGCCGACATTTTCCGACAGCAGCGAAAGCAATTCCGCCAGTTTTTCCTGTACTTCGCCTGACAGTGAAGCCTTCTCGGTCGTTTTCTGTAACAATTCACCGACCAGGCCGATGGCAGCAATGGGGCCCTTGAGGTCGTGGGAGACGGTGTGGGCGTAGCCGTCCAGCTCGGCGTTCTTCCTTTCAAGTTCTTCTTTTGCTCTCTTGCGCTCCGTGATGTCGCGGACAAAAGCCCACATCCCTGTTGGTTTCTCATCCTCGTCTCTGACCAGCAAGGTTTTCAGGGAAACGGGGAACACGGACCCGTCTTTTCGTATGTACTCTTTCTCATACTCTTCGGAGTAGCCGCGTGCCATTATCTGTGTTTCGACCAGGTCCTGCTCGCGCGCGTGCCATCTCTCGGGTGTCAGCTGCTCATAGGTGAGCTGCGTTACCTCCTCCAGGCTGTAACCGAGCATGTCCAGGTACGCCTGGTTTGCTCCCGTTATCCGTCCCTCGATATCCGTGCTCACGATGCCGTCCAGGTTGGATTCGTAGAGCGTGCGGTACTTCTCCTCGCTCTCGCCCAGTTCGGCGAGCACTACATCTTTCTGCGAATGCTCGCGGGCAAGCGTGATCCTGCTGTAGCTGAGCGATGAGACCATCTCCGCGAAGGCGGCGTAGAACGTCATCACCGTGTTGACCGTTTCCCTGCTCCATCGGGGCACCCGGTCGAGCGCCGAGAGGTACTCCTGCTCGTCAAATCCGCACTGCCGCGCCTGGCTGCGGAACAGCTCGGTGTCCGGCGTCTCGTCATCGAAGAAAAACTGCCCCGAGCCCACACTGCCCACGCGTTTGCCGCCTACCGTGATGGGCGTAGCCATGTCCCACATGTTGTTCTTGCACTTGTAGAGCTTGAACGTTCCCGGTGCGACACCAGCCGACAGCGAAATGTCGCTCTCCAGGCAGGATTTCAAAGTCTGCGGATGGACCCGGTGGAACTTCGTGCAGATGTCCTGCCAGCCGGTGGCGACCAGGACCTTCCCGGCCATGTCGACCACGGCGACGCCTATATTGGTGAGTCGGTAGAAATCGTCCATCAACGATTGGACCGCTTCGGAGTCAATGATGTCGGAAAGCTCGAGCGCCCCGACATCACCTTCGGGTTCGAGGATAGCATCGAGTTGGCGTTTGACGCGCCCCTCGCTCTCCGCGAGGGCTTGTTCGGCGCGCTTCCTCTCGGAGACATCGTGGATGGTCACGACCACCGTCAGCTCCCCTCCACGATGGAACGTGGAGCTGGATATCTCCACTGGTACCACGGTGCCGTCCTTACGGGCCCCCGTGCCTTCGAACACCCCTCCCTGCGCTTTGGAAATCCCCGTGGCCTGGTGTTCGGCTACCAGCGTGCGGTATTCCCGAGCTTTGTCCTCCGGGGCCAGCAGCCCGACGGCGTTCTTGCCCTCGGCCTCCGCGGACGAATAGCCGAACATGCTCTCCGCTGCCGGGCTCCAGTAGGTTATCTCGCCTCCCGAAGTCATCGTGATGATAGCGTCATGCGACGATTCGACGATGCTCCTGAACCGCTCCTCGCCCTCGCGGAGCTCCCGGCTCGCGCGCGACAGCTCCACCACCCTGGCGACCGCGGCCGGCAGCATGCTGGAGAGCCTGCTGTCCTTGACCACGTACCCGGCGGCTCCGAGCTTGAAGGAGCTCACCGCCGTCTGCTCGTCTCCGTGACCGGTCACCATCACCACCAGGGGAGGGTCCTCCATCCCGCCTATCTCCTCCAGGAGCTCGAGGCCGTCTCCGTCGGGTAGCTGGTAGTCGAGGGTGATGAGGTCAAATGCTGATGCGGATAGAGCAAGCCTCGCGGCGGCGCAGTCCCCGGCAATGGTGACCGCGGCCGAGAACTCCTCTGCGAGGAGCAGGCTGAGCACGCTCGCGAAGACCGGGTCGTCTTCGACCGACAGCACGTTGAGTGGTACTTCAGGTCCCATCAGACGTTCACCCCGCCTCGCCGCCCGTCTTTCTGCCATACCTGCCATATCAGGCCGCCGGAGCCATCATTATAACCCCGATGAGATGAGAGCCGCGCGGGAATCTCGAACGCTATCCTTCTTCTGAGGAACTCGCTCCCGCCGTGCACTGGCGGAGAGGAAGTCGGGGAAGCGGCCCGGGCCTCGTGTTATAATCCGCGAGTCCTTGGACACAGCGTGGAAAGCGGCACAACAGGGATGCCGGTTCGCTGGATGCCGAGTTAGAAACGACGGTTGAAGGGGGAGCGGAGGATGGTCTTTAAGGACGCAACCGAACTCACCGCGGCAGCCAATATGGCCGCATGCGGCAGCCCGGACTTTGATTGGGAAGACAGCCGTGACCATGAGCGCGCCAGCCGCGGGTTCATGACCAGGCTCGAAGACCCGGTCATCCGCGACGAGCACGGGCGGGCGGTGTGGGACCTGAAGCAGTACGCGTTCCTCGAGGAGGAAGCGGCTCCCGAGACCGTGCACCCGAGCCTCTGGCGCCAGGCCAGGTTGAACATGGCGCACGGGTTGTTCAAGGTCACCGATCGCATCTACCAGGTAAGGGGTCACGACCTGTCGGTAATCTCGTTTATCGACGGCGACAGCGGCTGGATCGTGGTGGACCCGCTGATATCGGCGGAGACGGCGAAGGCCTCTCTCGAACTCCTCCTCGGCCACGTCGAGCGCAAGCCCGTCAGGGCGGTCGTATACACGCACAGCCACGTCGACCACTTCGGGGGCGTCAAAGGCGTGGTCTCTGAAGACGACGTGCGGTCCGGAGATGTCAGGATAATAGCGCCGGAGGGGTTCCTGGAAGCCGCCGTCAGCGAGAACGTTATCGCCGGAGAAGCCATGGGCCGCCGTGCGAGCTATATGTATGGAAGCCTGCTGCCAAGAGGCCCGCGCGGACAGGTCGACGCCGCCCTGGGCAAGACGACCTCCTCCGGTACCGTCACCTTGATCGAGCCGACCGACTACATAGCCGAGACAGGGCACAGGACGACAGTCGACGGGATAGACTTCGTCTTCCAGGTCACCCCGGGAACCGAAGCGCCGGCGGAGATGAACTTCTTCTTCCCCCAGATGAGCGCGCTGTGCATGGCCGAGAACTGCTCGCACAACCTCCACAACCTTCTGACCCTGCGCGGCGCGCAGGTTCGGGACGCGAGGGCGTGGGCCCATTACCTCGGGGAGGCGATCGAGCTGTTCGGGGGCAGGTCCGACCTGGTCTTCACCAGCCACCACTGGCCGGTCTGGGGGCGCGAGGAGCTTGTGCGATACATGTCCAGGCAGAGAGACATGTACCGTTACCTCCACGACCAGACCGTCCGACTGATGAACAGGGGGTTCACCGGCATCGAGATCGCCGAGATGCTCGAGCTGCCGCCCGCGCTCAACCGCGAGTGGTACAACCGGGGCTACTACGGGAGCGTCTCTCACAACGTGAAGGCCATCTACCAGAGGTACATGGGCTGGTTCGACGGGAACCCGGCCAGCCTCCATCCGCTGCCTCCGGTCGAGGCCGGCGGCAAGTACGTGGAGTTCATGGGCGGGGCCGAAGCTTTGCTGTCGAAAGCGAGGGAAGCGTTTGACAAAGGTGATTACAGGTGGGTCGCCCAGGTGGTCAACCACCTCGTGTTCGCGGACCCGGAAAACGAAGAGGCACGGCATCTGCAGGCTGACGCGCTCGAGCAGCTCGGATATCGCTCGGAGAACGCCACCTGGCGCAACTTCTACCTCACGGGCGCCCTGGAGCTCAGGGACGGTGTGGTGCCAAAGCAAGGCCAAGCCGATGCCGGCAGCGACCTGGTAAAGAGCCTGAGCCCGGAGATGGTGTTCGACTTCCTGTCCGTTCACGTGGACGCGCAGAAGGCGTCCGGAAAGTGCGTGACGGTGAACGTCGACTTCACCGACACGGGCCGTCAGTTTGTCCTCACTCTCGAGAACTGCGTCCTGAACCACGTCGAGAAGTCGCCGGTCGATGATGCCCAGGTCACCCTGAAGCTGTCCTTTGACGCCCTCCGCGAGGCCCTGGCCGGCGGAGGCGGGATGGAGGCCGGGCTATCGTCAGGCGAGATAACCGTCGAGGGCGACGGAGCGAAGCTGGGCGAGCTGTTCTCGGTCATTGATAAGCCCGGGTCATGGTTCAACATCGTGACACCGTGACCACTGCCGCCCGGGCGGGCGACTACCCGGCCTTGTAGACGGGAAAAGACATGTGGAACCTGCCCGGTAACTTCATACCGTTCGCGCCGGGCACAGCCTTGAGCCCTGTCCCTGTCTCAGCATTGCCGCTAGAAGGCATTACAGGGCCGGTTGGCTGATGCTGCCGCCGCTTCCTCTGGAAAAGCAGTCCCCGCTTCACCGCTTCCTGCCGGTCACCGCATGGCTCCCCGGCTATGAGCGCGCCTGGCTCACGGGAGACGTCGTAGCCGGTCTTACTATCTGGGCGCTCCTCGTTCCCGAAGCGCTGGCTTACGCGGGCATAGCGGGGGTGCCCGTGCAGTACGGGCTCTACTGCGCTCCCCTGGCGCTTCTCGCCTACGCTGTCTTCGGGGGCTCGAGGCGCCTAGTGGTCGGGCCTTCATCCACCGTGGCCATCGTCTCGGCATCCGTCGTAGCGCCGCTGGCCGCCACCGGGTCTTCCAGTCGTTACCTCGCGCTGACAATAGCCCTGGCTCTCATGACCGGCGCGGTGATGTTGGTGGCCGGGCTGGCCAGGCTGGGGTTCGTGTCGAAGTTCCTCGCGAAGCCTGTGCTGGACGGGTTCATCATCGGCCTTGCTTTCACTATCGCCATCGGACAGGCGGGCAAACTCGTGGGCGTTCACACTTCGGGGGACACGGCGCTGCAGAAAACCGTGAGCATATTCACGCAGGCCGGCAAGTGGACCTGGCTCCCGGCAGTGCTGGGCGGCGCCTGCCTGGTCCTCCTGTTCCTGCTCGAGAAGTATCTCCCCCGGCTGCCGGCCGCCATCATGGCGGTGGTCCTGGCCACGCTTGCCGCGTACCTGCTGCACCTCGGGTCGAACGGTCTCAGTCTCGTCGGAAAAATACCGGGAGGGCTGCCGTCGTGGGGGCTCAAAGGTATCGGTCTCGAGGACCTCTACCACCTCCTGCCGGGCGCGGTCGCGGTCGCGCTTGTGGGTTTCACCGAGTCCATCGCCGTCGCCAAGGAGGAGGCGGTCAGGCATGACTACGAGATAGACGCGGACCAGGAGTTGGTCGCGAACGGCATGTCCAATATCGGCGCCGGGCTGTTGCAGAGCTTCGCGGTGAACGGCAGCCTCTCCAAGAGCGCCGCGTGTGAGACCGCCGGAGGGAACAGCCAGGTCGCGAGCTTTTTCTGCGCGCTGTTGACCCTCGCAACCATCCTCTTCCTGACGGGGCTGTTCACGTACCTGCCGGAGGCGACCGTTCCTCAGAATGATGACAAATGCGCCATCGCCTCTGATTGACGCTTCTCAGGCGTCAGCCCGCTGAAGTCAACGGGTCTTACGTCGCCTCCACGTCCGTTTATCCTCTCCGTGGAACTCACGGCGAGCATTCTTATGTTGTCCGCTGCGTTGTCGTCCCTGTCGGCGGCGTGTCCGCAAGCCTCACAGGCGAACGTCCTGTCCGAGAGTGTGAGGTCTTCCTTCATCCAGCCGCA
>JBBQKJ010000043.1:0-25431 GCA_038326775.1 Candidatus Geothermincolia bacterium | reverse complement strand
GATGCGGTCAAGTATCTCATCAATGCTCACGGCATTGATGAAGAAGCTCCGAACGCGGTTCTTGCCGAGGAATGTGTACTGGTCGGTCCAGTCGTCCAGGAGGTTTTCCACCCTGCGGATTCTGCATCCATGCCGGGGCTTTCTGTCCAGATATCCCCGATCTTCGAGTTCGTTGAGTACCTCCGAAGCCCAGCCGACGCTTACAGACGCTTTTCCCGCGAGGGCCCTCACGGTGTGGTACGCCTCCGGCTCGGCGATAAGCTCGCGCACAAGGAGGCTTGCCTTATCTGAGAATATGTTGATGCCCTCTTTCTTATACGTGTATTCATTGCCGGCGGATGTCTTATGAATCAGCACGTTGTCAAAAGCGATATAGGCGTTGCCGGATAGGTCGATGTAGTTGATTCCGCGTTCACGGACCTGCCTCCGTCCGGTTTCACTTATGAAAGGGACGACCAGCACGGGTATAAGATCCGGCTTGGGTTCGGTCAGCTTGATGAGAGCCTGGATGCCCTCTTCCAGTTCCCGCGGATATCCTCGATGCTTGACCTCAAACACCAGCTGCTTCCTTTTGTTCCCGATTATTGCAGTCGCAATCAGGTCTGCCTGTAGGGGATGTTTCCCTCCGCCAGGCGGTACAACCGCTCTGATATCGACCACTTTTACCCCGTCGAGGAGGTCGCCCATCTCGTTCTTCAGTTTTTCGACGAGTTCTCTTTCTTTCATGTTCACTATTACCTATATGTTCACTACGTAGTGAACAATACCATTATACCGAACATAAGTCAATGCAAGTCAACGGGCAGCAGCGATTGCTTTCTCAGACTTGACTCGGCGTTCCCCCAGGGAAGCTGGTCGAGATAAGCTCAATTGAGTGTACGCTCAATTGAGTGTAATGCCCACACAGGCGGACTCGGGGAACACCAGCAGAGAATAAAAAGGAAGTTGGAGGAACTAATAAATACCAACATGAATAACGGCTATTTAACGCGATATTCCGAATATTGAGCTTTCTTGAAAATGCTATTGACACAGGGCAAGTCACGGCCTCAGAATAGCAGCTTGGAAAGCTTCAGAAGGCAGACGGAAAGGCAACTCGGATCATAAGACCAACTTCCGAAGCACACTTCCGAAAACGCCTTGTCTGATCTTGAGGAGGTCATTCTATTGGGTAACGTTAAGACCAAGCTCGCCAAAGACGGGTCGCCTCTCTACTACGCGCATTACAAGACTCCTGACGGGCGCTGGAAATGGGAGGCGGGCGGCAAGCTGAAGAAGAACGCGGAGGCTCTTCAGAGAAGGAGAGAGCGCGAGATAGCCGAGGGTATCTACGGGCTCGGTGTCATCTCTTTCGATGAGTTCTCTCAGAAATGGCTGAAGGACTACGCGAGCATCAAGGTGAAGCCCCAGACCCGCGACGACTATGCGGGGGTAATCAGAAAGCACCTGGACCCGTTTTTCGGGGAGAGCCTGCTCAAGGACCTGACCCCCGGCAGGGTCCAGGAGTACGTCACCGAGAAATCCTCATCCGGGTTGTCGCCGCGGACCGTCAACAAGACGATCACCGTCCTGAAGCTGATATTCAAGCATGCCGTGGTCTGGGGGTTCCTCAAGGAAAACCCCGCGAGGTTCGTCGAGCGGCCCCGCGAGCAGCGCAAGGAGATGGATTACCTCAGACCCGATGAGGTCAGGCGGCTGCTGGAGGCGTCCTCGCCCGAGTTTTACCCGTTGTTCTCGACCGCGGTGCTCACCGGGGCGAGGCAGGGGGAGCTGCTTGCCCTGAAATGGGGCGACGTCGACCTGGAGCAGGGGGTCATGTACGTTCGGAGGTCTTTCCATCCGGAGCACGGTTTCGTTGAGCCTAAGAGCGCGAAGGGCTCAAGGGCGATTTGCATGTCACCGGAGCTTGTTAGAATCCTTGCCATGCACAAAGCCAGCACGAACGGCTCGGCCGACAGGCTCGTCTTCCCCAACACGGTCGGCAAGCCTATCCTCCATCAGAACCTGGTCCGCCGGGAGTTCCATCCCACGCTCGAGCGGGCGGGCGTAAAGCGCATCCGGTTCCACGACCTCAGGCATACCTACGCGGCGATGATGATATCCCTGGGGGAAAACATCAAGTTCATCCAGACCCAGATGGGGCACTCGACTATCTCGACAACGCTTGACCGCTACGGGCACCTTCTGCCCGAGGCCTCCGAGGGAGTCGGGCGGCGCCTGGACGCCTTGGTCTTCTCCGAGAGGGTCATTCCGTTTCCGGCGGGAAAGGAAGTGATCTAGCGGTGATTTCGGCAAATCCTTTTGAATATATGGAGATTTGGGATAATTCAGCTTACCAAGCTGTTTCGGGGTCAATAGCTATAAACGACGGTTTAAAGCTAAATAATGTGGTGGTGAGGGGCGGATTTGAACCGCCGACACCAGGATTTTCAGTCCTGTGCTCTACCAACTGAGCTACCTCACCGGGCGCGGCCGCTCCGGGCGGCGCACTTGAAAATGTTAGCAGAAGGGGGAGGTGCGCGCCACCGCCGGCGCGCTTGCCCGGCCAGGGCGTACGGGCGCCGGGAAATCACTTCTTCGACGCCCCTGGCTTCGCCCGTTTCGCGGGTGGGCTGTACCAGAGGGGCTCCCCCTCGGCCCATTCGTCAACGCCGACCCTGGCTATCTTGCGGAGGTTCTTCTTGTGGGCATCGCCATGCGCCGCCTCCAGGAATACGAGCTCCTTGCAGCCATCGAAATCCGCGCACTCCCAGCAGCCTTCGAAGCCCCTTTTTATCGAGCACTGCGCTATGTTGCAGTACTTGGACCTGAAGCCGCCCCTGAAGCCGCCGCAGCGAAGCTTGACCATGGCCCCGAGGACCTCGTCGCAGTCGGCGTACTTCTTGAACTCGGGGAAGGGAAGGCTGTCGGCGATTTTGTCAAACTTTATCTTGCGGAGTTCTTTTCGAAGATCGCGGGCAAGGTCGGGGATAGTCCCCAGCCCGAACGCGCAGTGACCGCAGTGAAGCCCGCAGTAAGCCGTTTTGTCCAGGTTGTTTGTGGGCATGTGCAACCTCCTCGCTTCGAGCGCCACCGACACCCGCGCCTCCAGGCGCACTTCGGTGGAAAACGGGAACTGCATTGACAAGAAGATGGCGGAGCCGACGGGATTTGAACCCGCGATCTCTGGCTTGACAGGCCAGCGTGTTTACCAGGCTACACCACGGCTCCGCGTTTGAACTCTAGACACAAGATTATACACACTCGCCGCGCCTGGCGGCAACGCATCCAGCCGAGCCGCGGCCGCGCCGCTCCGCTCAGGATCGGTACAGCGAAGCGATGGCCGGCACCTTGTTGAATAGCATCACACCGAGCGGCATGGTTATGAGCCACACGCACAGCAACCAGGCCAGCAGGATGGCCAAGAGGCTAAACACCAGGCCGAACGGGAACCAGATGAGGCGCACCCACCAGGGCCGCTGCTCTTTTGTCACCCGGGTCACCGTGTAGCCGTCCTCGCCGGCGAAAACCCTGATATCCTTCTCCCGAGCCCTGAGGGATATGGCTCCCGGCACCGCGTTCAAGACCTTTATCCCGAGCGGCGCGCCGATCAGGGTGGCGTAGAGAAGCCAGCCGAGCAGTGCCACGACGAGCCCGAACCACCACCCGATAAGGAGGAAGTAGAGCGCCCGCACGATTATGTTGTGCTGCTTCACCTTGATCGTGACCCGCGGCGCCCCCGCATCGGGCCCCGAGGGCACGTTGATTTCTCTGCTCATCGCGCAGGCCTCCTCCGCCCCCGGGCTGAAAGTGATGCCCAGGATGCACTACCGAGTTTCAGGCTGAGGTACTGCCGTGCCTCATGCGACAGCCTCGATCCCCTTTATCAAGAGGTATGCTCCAAAGACAAGCAACACCGACGCCCCAATGACCTTGCTGTGTCTGGACAACCAGGCATTGAACGAGCTCATCGCCTTGTCCGATCTCTTCGGAAATACGAAGTAGATGCCTATGGGGATCAGAATCGTTGTAAGGGTAACCAATATCAGCAGAGCGAGGGCAAGAAGGCTTTCGCCCGATCCGAGTGCGGCCTTGCTGATCTCGTGTGCCCCGGCCAGGTAGCAGACGATGGTCGACATGTTCGTCAGCATCGCGATTATGCCGAGCAGGAAGGCTCTTGACGCCTTCAGGTCTTTTCCGCCCATTAAGTGCCTGGCTTCCTTCTTCTTCGGTCTGAGGCTGACGAGCATCGCCACCAGACATAGAGCGCCCAGCGCTATGTCGAGGTATCCGTCAACTTTGCTCTTCGCGCCGCTGCTTCCAGCCTTGAGTATATAGACTCCTGCCACGCCGAGGGCTATCAGGATCAAAATGTAACCGAGCAGGAACAGCAGTGAATTCCTGCGGGCTTTTTCCTTCATCATGACCGCGAGGAGGACCATGACCGCCACCGGGCTGACAGCGGCAGCCAGCCCCGCCAGGATAAGGCTAGGGATGAGTTTACTCATGGCGCAATTCTATACCGGACCATCAGGTATTTCCCACATGCCCCTTACAACGCCGACATAGGGAGCAGGCGAAAACTGTTCAAGACAGGTTAGAGCCACTTCAGTAGTAGCGCCAGCGCGCTGCGCGCTTCGTTGGTCAGCCACCCGCTTTCGTCGAGCAGCCTTCTCACCTGGGAGAGTGTAAGCCAGTGCCAACCTTCCGGGGGTTCATAAGCATCGCCGACATCGACTATGCGAAAGCGGTTTGCATCGCGGAAGAAGCGGCCGCCCTCTTCTGATTGGCGGCACTCCACCCGCAGGAGGGCGCGGTCGATATTGATGGAGTCTTCTTCTGTCACACAACCCGGTTCCACAACGACAGTCGGACCGAGCTGTACGAGGTTGTGCAATCCCGGCTCCACGTGAGGCCGCAGCAGGAAACGCAGTATTCCATCAACTCGCCCGCAGACCAGGTCTATGCTCCCATCGCTTGCGCTGCTGATTATCGGTTGGTCCCAGGACGAGACCTCCCGGCCGCGAACGACAACTTTTATCTGGTTGACCCTGAATGGCCCTCCAGACTCTGGAGCCACGCCGGATTCCGTGATCCGCCAGCCTGCCAGGTCGCGCAAGCTTATGATGGCGGGCTGTGCTGTTTTCAAGCGCTCTCGAGCAAGCTGGCCACGCAGCTCAACCAACCACGCTTCGTCCGCGCGCTCCCTTGCGGACCGAGCCAGTTCGCTGCCGAACCCCGAGCCGTATCGGCTGAAGGGAGTCCGTCCTACGAGCGTCTCCCAGGGACTGCAAACGAGGACCGACCGGGCATCAGTATTTACCGCGAAGTCCACTTCCAGGAGGTCCAACACCTCTTCCACCGCCAGCCAGCGATGCGTGGGTGGCGGAGCTGAAGCGCGCCACGCCAGGGAAAGGACATTGCGGTTCTGCTTGCCGAAGAAACGAGTTCCCTGTTCGCTTTGGGATACGTCGTATAGGAATCGATGGTTGAGGCGCTCGAAGTCGACCGCGAAGGGGGGCGGCATGCCACCATGAGTCCGCGAGATATTGCTACGGGTCGCCTGGCAGGTGGGGGCCAGCTGGACAGTGTTCACATTGCCCGGTTCGACCTTGGCGTAGGCGAGCACCTCGTTGCGGGTGCCGCCTTCTCGCAGCAGGAATCCGAGCGTTCCTTCCTCCTCCTGCTTTAACAACGGTTGTGAAACGCTCGCTCCATCGGCAGCGGCCCACTGGACTCCGATTACACAGAAGAAGCGCCCGGAATCATGTCGAATCGCGCCGTCCGCTAGCTCCCAGTGAGCCGAGGCGGCCAGGGTGGTGTCAGATAGGTGAAAAGCGGACGCGATTTTGACCTGCTCGAACCAGTCGTTCAACCACTCGGGCCGGTCTGTCATCTGGCATCACTCACATAAGCCGATATCAATCTTGCCCCTCCTATCTATGAATTCGCGGACCAATTGAGCGCCGAAGACCTCCACGACGTTCTCGCGTTGGGCGGGGTTGTCGAGAATCTTTCTAAGCACTCGGTCGGCGAAAAGGTGGTGAGGGGGACCAAGAGACCAGGCGTGTATAGCAAGGCCGGCAAGCAGCGCGCTTCCTGACCGGGCGCTCTCCGGGATGACATCGCTGAAGGCGTCCCAGACAAGGCCGAATGCCGGCTGCTCTGCGTACCGTTCCAGGACGTCGGCAAACTCCAGTACATAACGCCGCGCCGCCACCACCGTCGGGGTGCTGAGATTCTGTCCAATCACGACCCGAAAGCGCGTGAACTGCCGGTCATCGATGTGAAACCCGCCGACCCCCGCCAGTCGCACCCAGAGATCCAGGTCTCCCAGCTGTACGAGGCTCCCCCGAAAACGCCCAACCGCTTCCACATCATCCCGCCTCACGAGAGCTGAAGTCAGACACAGGCAGTTGCCACGATCGAAGAAACGCCTTAACCATGACGTCCTGGAAAGGTTTTCTGTAGCGAACAGGCCGTCGGCCCAGCTTCCCTCGAGGGTGTCACCTTTCTCGTCAATTATCTCGACGCCGGTGAAGCAGGCGGAAAAGGCGGGGTTCCCCTCCATGAACTCCAGCTGTGCAAGCAGTTTTCCCGGCTTCCACTCGTCATCGGAGTTCTGGAAAGCCAGGTACCGTCCCTTCGCAAACCCGAGCGCCAGGTTGCGGGGGCTCACCTGCCGGTTTTCCTTGAGCCTGACGAGTCGGATCCGGGGATCGCCAATGCGTTCCACCAGGTCTGGCGTACCGTCGGTCGAGCCGTCATCGACAACTATCAATTCAAGCTCATCGATACCCTGCTCGATTGCGCTTACAACCGCGCTGGTGACGAACGGGGCGTGATTATACGAGGCGAGGACAACTGATACCAGCGGTGTTTGTCGAAATGTTCTCATTTTGTTATGACTATCTTCAGGCTGTAAGTGGTGCCCCCAACGGGATTCGAACCCGTGTCGCCGCCTTGAAAGGGCGATATCCTAGGCCTCTAGACGATGGGGGCAACAGTGAGCCAGGCAGGGATCGAACCTGCGACACCCGGATTAAAAGTCCGGTGCTCTACCAACTGAGCTACTGGCCCGCGCGTCCCGGGCGGACATGGTTCCGACCTCGGGCACATCGTTCCCTATTATACCGATTCGGGCAGTTTAGCATCGGGCTCCGGGGGGTTCAAGTCGGACTGCGGGCGGGCTCGTTCGTGTTACTATTCTATCAAATCGCCAGATAAAGAGGAGCAAGCTTGGAGGAATCCGGCGGCGACCTGACCGGCACCAGAGAAAAGCTCAGAACGCTCCGAACCACGCTTCTGGGGGCGTTCGGCATAATGATGGTCGCGATGACGCTCGCGGGCCTTCTCAACTACGTCTTCAGTATCATCATGACCCGCATGCTGGGCGAGACGGGCGCTTTTGCCGACTTCAACTCCCTCAACTCGGTTTTCCTGATAGTCACCATGGGGGCACTGGCTTTCCAGACCGTGATCACCAAGAACGTCGCGGAGCTCTCGGTACGCGAGGAGAACGACAAGATCCGAGCTCTCATCCACGAGTTCTCCAGGTGGCTCATCTGGATCTGCGCGGTCGTCATCGTGATAGGTGTCGCGGCCGCCTGGCCGCTCGCGAGAGTGCTGAAGCTGGGCTCGCCTGTCTATGTCGTCATCATAGCCAGCGCGGTCGCGGTGACCTTGTACCTCACCCTCCCTTTCGGGCTCCTTCAAGGCCAGCAGAGGTTCGTCGGCCTGGGGGTCGCGGGGATAGCCTCCTCCTCCCTGCGCATAGTCATCGGGGTGGCCATCGTTGCGCTCGGCGCCGGGGTGTACGGCGCTCTGGGGGCCGCGACCCTCGCGGGTATATGCGTTAGCAGCGTCGTCATCTACTACTACCGCGATATCTTCAGGGGCAAGGCCGAGCCGGTCAAGGGGTTCCACCCGGCGAAAGCGCTCTGGGCCATTGTCCCGGTCGCGGCGGCGGTCTTCCTCGTCATCTTCATGACCCAGATAGACATGATACTGGTCAAGGCGGTCAAGAGCGCGGCCCAGGCCGACCTGTATTCGTACGGTGCCCTGGCGGGCAAGGCGGTGCTCTTCTTCCCCGGCGGGATAACTCTTGTGATGTTCCCAAGGGTCAGTGCGCTGAGGGCGGAAGGGAAGCCGACGGAGCGCGTTCTGGCCTGGAGCCTGGCGGCCTGTCTTGCCATGGAGGTAGCGGTGGTGGGCTTATACGCGCTTTTCCCGGCGTTCACCAGCTCCTTTTTCGCCGGCAAGCACGGCAAGGAGATTTCCAGCTTTGCCGGGGCGTTCGGAATCAAGTTCGTTGTCCTTTTCGGCCTGGCGATGGCGGTCTTCGCCCTGTTGAGCGTACTGGTCTACTATCACCTGGCGCTCGACAGGCGGGCGTTCATATGGCTCCTGGCAGCCGGGGCCGTCGCGGAGGTGGTCGGCATACTGCTCTTCCACAGAACGCTTCCGGACGTTCTACTGGTCATGCTGATCGTTGGAGTGGCGCTGCTCGTCGTCAACCTCGCCCTTGCTTTCCGGGAGAGTCCCCCGCCGTCGGGCACCGAAGCATAGTGGCGCGATGGGTCTCGCCGGGGTCTCTCGCCGGGGTCAGACACCCTGACATGAATCAGCTTTGCGAAACATCCTAACGCCGCGCCGAATTCATGTCAGGGTGTCTGACCCCAACATGAATGACACCATTTCAGCAAATAGTACTATCTGCCGATTAGGTAGTAGTCAAATCGGAGGAGGGAGACTGCTGGATTGGATGTGAAAAACCCGCCGGTGGTAGGAGAGACCACCTTCATCGGCCCGGGCGTCGGCGGCCGCCGGCGAAACGACACAGTCGTCATGGGAGCCGTACAGCGCCGGCTCGAGACGCTTTACCCGTACATGAGAGGACACGGGCAGAGAGTCTCGTTCGAGGCAGCGGCGATGGGCGAGGAGCTGGATTTGAACCAGGAGTCGCTCGAGCAGCTGAGGGTCTGCGCCTACCTCATGGACATCGGGATGATAGACGAGACGATCCACGCCCTCATCAAAGATTGCGGCGACACCGGTGTCGATTACATGCAGAACGCCGACCTTCGGCGCGCGGTCGAGCGACACCCGGTTATCGGCGCCCGCAAGCTCGAGGAGCTCGGTTTCCCCCGTCCCATCGTGCTGGCGGTGCGCCACCACCACGAGTGGTACAACGGCTGGGGTTACCCTGACGGGCTTTCCGGGGTCGCGGTTCCATTGCCGGCGCGCATCCTGGCGGTGGCCGATGCTTTCTCATCCATGAGCTCGGACAGGCCTTTTCGCCTGGGATGCACCGCCGCCGAGGCGCTCGAGGAGATAATAGGCTACGCGGGCGTTCAGTTCGATCCCTCCGTTGTTCCCGCCCTCGAGAAGATCGTCACCCAGAAGGAAAGAGCTACCGAGTCGCTGGTCGACAAGACTCTCTACCTTGCCGTCGATGAGCTGGAGGCATGAGAAGCAGGGCTTGAGGATCCGGGCTTTGATGGCCGGATTCACTCCTGGCCGAGGCGACAGGCGGCCGCTTCGGTGGCCTGGCCGCCAGGTAACCTGGCCAGCAAATCGCGGTAAGTGTTCACCGCGAGATTGACGCAGAACATCCCCTTCATTGCCGCCCTGATGTGTTCTCGCTCATCAGGGGTAAAAACTGCCCGGAACTCATCCTCGACCTCGACCGGCACGCCTCCGGGGCACGTCAGAAAGGAGCGGACCCACACCAGCGCAGCCAGTTCCCGCCTGTCGAAACGCGATGAGTCGAGGCTTGCCAGGTCGCGCACCTGCCCCTTGCTGAGACCGGCGTTCCGACCGAACGCCGTGTGGGCGAACAGTCACGCGGAGCAGTCGTTGGCCATGGCGGTGACGATCATTATCTGTTCCCGGAACGCCGGCGAAATGGCCCGAAGGGCGTACACCCGGGCGATGGCAGGGATATTTCCCGCCAGGTCTCCAAGGTGGCGCAGGAGGTGGCCGGGGCTCCTGTAGCGGCGGGGCGCCGTCAACCCGGCGCCGTCAAGCCAGTCGAGGTCGCTCATGGAGACTTTCACCTCGCGGCGGCTCACTAAGACAGCCGAGAGGGCCGCGGCAAGAATGCCCGAAAGTATTAGCTTTCGCATAGCCGGTTTCAGCATATTCATCGCATTGATCATAGCACGCCGGCAAGCCCTACGCCCCCTTTCCACCGTGAGGCCAACGCGGTGGCCGGCAAAGGTTTCGGCGTGCCGCGTCGAAGTTAATGGCGGACCCGATTTTCTTCGCGGGCTCAAGCAGTGATCGCCTTTAAGGCCTTATCTGAAGGAGGGAAGCATGGATGACATCGGTGTCGTGATGGTGGAAGAGGCCGCCCCGCCGAAGTGGTGGTCGTTCCTGTTGCGGGGGCTTATTGCCATCGCGTTCGGGATAATTCTGCTCTCGTGGCCGGCCGCTACGACCAAGGTCCTCGTGGTTCTGTTCGGTATTTTCGTCATATTGATCGGGCTGGTGATAATCGCCGGGGCGATAGGGGAAGCCAGGGCAAAGGAGAAGTACTTCTGGACCCTCGTTCTGGGCATCTTGAGCATAGGCATTGGTATCCTCGCTATCGTCTATCCGGGGCTCGCCACAATCGGGATCCTGGTCATCATAGCCGCCTGGGCCATAGTCTCCGGCTTCATCCTGGTGGTCGGCGCCGTCGAGTCCACCGTGGACAAGAAGGTGAAATGGGCCCTGGGACTGGTGGGCGCGCTGTCGCTGATAGTGGGCATCGCGCTGCTCGTCTTCCCAAACATGAGCATCTTCACGATCATCATCATCGTGGCGGCCTACGCCCTCGCGCACGGTATCCTTTTGATAATCCTGAGCTTCTGGGCCCGCAGCCTCTACAAGGAGCTGGCGAACGGGTAGTCGCAGGGGACGAGCCGCTCGTCCGGCACTCGTCACAAGCGGGAGCACGTTGAGCAGAAGTCGTTCATTGTCCGGGCGCGAGGACGGGCTGTGATGCAGATGCAATCGCGTGAGATCATTCCTGTGGTGTTGCCGGTGTTCCACCGCGAGGCGGAGACGCGCCTGATGCTGGGACAGCTGGCTGAGGTCACCGAAGGTTACTCCCTGTTCATAATCAACAACGGTTTTGACGACATTGAGTTCCTGCGCGAACAAAAACCGGCGCGCTACGTGGAGAACGAGGAGAACGTCGGGGTCATTCGCGCTGTCAACCAGGGGCTCGACCTGTCAGGTGGAGAGTACGTCGCGGTGCTGCACAGCGACCTCCTGATCTACGAAGAGGGGTGGCTGGAGCATATCCTTGATTTCATGGACAGGAGGCCGGATGTGGGGCTGGTAGGCCTGGCGGGCAGGCATGCCATAGGGGCGGACGGTGTTGCCGAGCCCGAGACCACCGTCGTCGACATGCGCGGGTACGCGGACTACATGAGGCCGACCTGGCGCATCACAGAGGTCGCGGCAATCGACGGCCTGGGGTGGGTCATGCGCAACGTGGGCCTTCGCCTCGACGAGAGCTTCGGCCTCATGCACGCTTACGACCTCGACCTGTCCCTGCAGTATATCGAAGCCGGTTACAGGGTCTACGTCGCGTCGGTGGAAATCGAGCATCTTGCCGAGCAGGCGGGCCACTCCACTCGCTGTTTGCCGGAGTATCTCGAGAGGATAGGCGGCGACGATGAAGCCTACCAGAGAGCTTCGGCGGAGAAGCTGCGCGGGAAATGGGAGCACCTGCTGCCCATCTGCAGAGGCCGGCGGGACGAGGCCTACGCGTACCGGAGAATAGAGAGCCTTCTCGACCAGGTCAGCGAGCTGGAGGGATGGGCCCGCGCGCTCGAGAAGGAAAACGCCGCGATGAAGGCCGAGATGGAAAAGGCTTCGGCTCATTTCAAGAAACTGGAGCGGCTTCTCGCCGAGAGGCAAGAGGGCTAGACGCCGAGACCGTGGAGATGGCTAACCCGGCTCTCTTGACCTTTCGTCGTAGTAGTCCTCCAGGAGGGACTCGAGCCCGCCTCGGTCCATCTCCCCGCCGAAGTAGTCCTTCAATCGCCCGCTCCTGCCCCAGACCGGTCGCTCGCTTAGCCATGCCCCTGGTATCGTGTCGGCCTCTCGCCCGAGGCCCTCGCGGGCGTTGATCTCCCGGTAGAGCTCCCAGCCTGCCGCCGCCCTGCGCATCATCTCATCCGTCTCGAGTTCCGCGCCGGTGATTGCGGCCAGCAGGTCGCGGATGAGCGGCGGGTTGTAGAAGCGGTTTATCTGGTGGCGGTTGCATATGCCGAGCGAGCTGAAAAGGCCGAACCAGTCTTCCGAGTACCTGGTCAGCCTTCCCACGTTCAACCCCCCGGCCTGCTGGAAGACCCGCTTTATGGCCTGTGGGCCCGCTCCCATCCGTTCGGTCAGGCGGACGAGCCTCTCCAGCGGCTGCCCTGGAAGATAGGTGGCCGAGCCGCCAGAGGCGGAAGTGGGCCCCCTGGGGGAGACGACCTGCTCGAACTCCATTGTGCCGAGGCCGGTGACCCTCGGGTCGTAGATGCAGTCCTGGTTTCGCACGAGGCAGGTAAACCGCGCGGTATCCGCGCCGAAGTGCTCCAGCGCGCCGTTCCAACCGTTGGCCAGCGCCTCGCCCAGGCGGCCCGTGCGCCCGGCGACTCTCCCTGCTAGCTGGCGGATCATTTCACCAGAGCGCTCGAGCGGCAGGCCCTCGACATCCCTCGAATCGATGATGTTTTCATCGGCTAGGTCCAGCAGGTAGTTGGCCTGGTTCAACAGCGTGAAGAGGTCTAAGCCCAGGCCGTCGAGCATGGCCAGGGTGGAGGCGGCCTCCTCGGCGCTCTGCATCAGGAAGGCGCACCCCAGGATAGCCGCGTTGAGGAACGAGGTCGAGTAAACCTTGCGACCGCTGCCGTGAAGAATCAGGCGGTCCTTGTCGGGCAGGAAGCAGGAGGGGCAGGCGATTCGCTTGTCCTTAAGGGGCAGGTAACCGGCGGGCCCGAAGCGTTCGGCCAGGAGCGAGATTTCCTCTTCGCTCGCGCCCGCCGGCGCGAGCTGCATCACGTACAGCGGCCATGCGCCAATCATGCCGAGCTCGAGCGCGGCCTCCCTGTTGGGGAACGATTCGAGCCTCCGGTGTAGCCCGCCGGTCAGCTCTTTAAGCCGCGCCGGGTCGGCCACAGGGATGGCACCCGTACCCCTTATCACAACCGACTTCAGCCTTTTCGAACCCATCACGGCGCCGAGCCCGCCCCTTCCCAGGGTGGAGCAGGCGTCCACCATCGCGATAGAGAGGTGGACCAGCTTCTCTCCGGCGGGGCCTATGGCGATGACCGAGGCGCCCGGGAACCTTGCCTTGAGCCGCTCGGTGACGCGCAGGGTGTCAAGCCCGAGGATATCGTCGGCCGGCAGCACCTCGACCAGGTCGTTATCGATGACGAGGACGGCCGGCCGGGGAGACCTCCCGGTGATCGCGATGTGGTCGAAGCCGGCGCGCTTCATCTGCACCCCGGCGCCCATGCCGCCGCTCGCCGACGCTATTGCGCCTGTCAGTGGGAGCCGGGAGTTGGCCATGACCCTGGAGGAACCGGGGACGGCGGTGCCCACGAACGGGCCGGCGCCGAGCAGGAGGGGGTTGTCGCCAGAAAGCGGTTCCGTCCCGGCCCGGTAGAACTCCCCGAAAAGCCGGTTGTTCGCGCCGAAACCGCCCAGGAAGCCGAACGCGACATCGGTGGGATATTTCTCGACCGATGACTCCCCCCGCGAGAGGTCGACTCTCAACAGGCGCCCGGTGTAGCCCCCCAAGCCAACTCCTTTCCGCAGGCACGCACCGGGGCCTCTGGACCCTCCAGGCCGCTTTGAAGCCCGAGGTCGGAACGGTCATCCGTCCCCGGAGGCAGGTCCCGCCTCCACAATACCCGGCGCCGGCCTACTGGACGTATATGCCGGAGCCCAGCCACCAGGTATCATCGACCTTCATGACATAGCCGACCTTGGGCTCGACCTTCCCGGCCTGCGGGTTGTCCCACATGTAGTCCAGCCAGCCGCTGCCTTTCTTTGCCTGCTTTATCAGCTCCTGTATGACCATCACGCCGTTGGGGTCCTTCATGTTTATGAGGTTCTGCCCGATGAACGCCTTGTTGCCGCCGTGGGCGATGACGTTCCCATCGAAGTCGTAGGCAAAGATATAGAGCTCGCCCCTGTTGAAAAGCCCCTTCTGGTTGCTGAACTCCGCGAGCGCTTTCTCCTTGCCGTTGGCCTTCGCGTAATCGACCGCCTCTTTCACTATGGCGACCACGTCTTCTTTCGCGGCCTTGGCGTAAAGCTGCTCGAACAGGACGAGCCTGCCGTTCTCGACCTTCAGGATGACCGCCCCCCGGGCCGGGTCGCGCGAGTCGGCACTGAACCGCATGCTCCCGGTAACGCCTTTTAGCCCCTTGAGCTTCAGAAGCGAGTCATCGAGCGCCTTCCGGTCGATCCCGGTAGAGCCCTCGAGCCCCTTCTTCAACAGGCCGACGGCATCGTAGGACAGGGCGGCGACATCGTCCGGCGCGCTCTTGTACCTTTCCTGGTATGCCTGGACGAACTTCCGGGTATCCGGGTCCTTCGACTCCGGTGAGTACATATTGAAAACGTAGGAACCCTCGATGTCGGCGCCGGACTGGGCGATGATGTCCGGGCTGCTCCAGCCGTTGCTGCCGATGACCTGGGCGGTTATGCCCGCTGCCTTTACCTGCTTGAGAAGGGCCGGCACCTCGTTGTAGTAGGCTGTGAGAAACAGCACGTCCGGGCCGGCGGCCTTGATCCTGGCGAGCTGCGCCGTGAAGTCCCTGTCGCCTGATCTATATGCCTCGAAAGCGGCCACGCCGCCCCCTGCCGCGGAGAAGCTCTTGCGGAAGTCCTCGGCCTGGATCTTGAGCACGTCGGCGGTTTCGTCATAGAGGACGGCGGCCTTGCCCGCCCCCAGCTTGCCGCGCGCGAACGCCGCCAGCTGCCCGCCCTCGTAAGACGCGGTCACGCATACACGGAAGACGTACTTCTTGGGCTTGCCGGAGGCATCCAGCGTGGTCTTAGGGCTCGTTGACCACGGCGTGACAAGCACTACGCGGTTCTTCTCGGCCTCATCGGCCGCCGGCACCGCGTTGCTGGTCGCGTTAGGCCCGACAATGGCGACCACCTTGTCCTCTTGGATGAGCTCACGCGCCATCGCGGCGGCCTGCTCGGGCTTGCCGCCGCTGTCTTTGACGACAAGCTCGACCTTGACCTTCTTGCCCCCGACCAGGATGCCGCCGGAGTTGTTTATCTCTTCGACCGCGAGGGTGGCCGCGTCGCGGCATGAGGTCCCGACCGCCGGGATGCTGCCGGTTATCTCAGCTATGACCCCTATCTTGATAACAGAGGGTCCGCCGCAGCCGGCGACGCCCAGTCCGATGATGGAGAGCGCCGTTACCAGAATTACCGCTTTCCTCATAGCCTTCGTACCTCGCTTACTTCTCTCCGGCGATGTAATCCCGCCACTTTGAGTCGGCCAACTCCCTGTACAACTCGGCGTAGTCATCGATTTCGGTGGCGTAGTCCTCGATGACGGCCTCAGCCCCGGCGTGGGTCGGATGTGCGCCGCAGGCGGTGACGACATCCCTCAGGACCTCAGGCACGTCTATTATCATGCACGGCCTGAACAGGTTCTCGTCGTACGGCTGGTGCTCCCTTATCCGGGTGAAGAACGGGGACTGAAGGATATCCTTGATCGACTTGTTCTTGATGTTGTCCACCGCGAAGTGCACGAAGACGCACGGCTCGACATCCCCGTCCGAGTTGATGTGCAGGTATCTCCTGCCCCCGGCAAGGCACCCGCCCACCAGAGGGCCGTCGTTCCAGAAATCAGCGAGTATTATGTCATGACGGGCGCGTCTCTTGATAAGCTCCTGGAGCCTGAAGATCCGCTGCTCCGCGGTGGGCATAAGCTCGACCCCAGGCTCCTTGCCCACCGGGACGTAATGGAAGTACCAACCTATCAGGCACCCCATGTCCCGGTAGAAGTCGACGAATTCCTCGCTTATTATGAGCTCGTTGTTCTCCCGGGTAGCGGTAGCGCTGAAACCGAAAATGACCCCTTCCTCCCGGAGGTCATCCATGGCACGTAGTATCTTCTTGTACGTGCCCTTCCCCCGCCGGGCGTCCGTCTCTTTCTCGAAGCCCTCTACACTGATACAGGGGTACACGTTCCCCATCTCGGCCAGCCTGCGGGCGACCGAACGGTCGATGAGGGTGCCGTTGGTGTATACCTGAAAGAGGATAGAGGGGTGTCTTTCCATGATACTCAGCAGGTCCTCGCCAAGCATGAACGGCTCGCCACCGGAGATTGTTATGAAGTTGACGCCCATCTCCTGCGACTCCAACAGGAGCCGCTCCAGGGTGCCCAGCCCAAGGTCGCCGTTCGTAACGTACTTACCCGCGTAGCAACCGTAGCAGTTGAGGTTGCAGCGCATGGTGGGGCTGATGACCATGAGGATCGGAGGGTCAAACCCGGTCTCTTCCCTGAAGCGGATTCTCTTCGCATCGCCCTTGACCAGGACGTTGGTGATGAAGTTGAGGGTAGATTTCTGGACCGCCGGCGACATGCGCTTGAGGTGGCGCTTGGCCAACAGGAGGATCGCGATAAGGAACTCACGCCCCTCTGGATAAGATATATAGCGCACACACCGCTGGCCGCCGGCAACGAGAAGGCGGTCGGGGATCACCCCGATAGCGGCGAGACCACCGGCGACCACAGCTCTTGTGGCTGACCGCTTTGTTGACTCGATGATACCCGTGATGCCATTCCCTTCCGTACAAGACGTATGAACCAATATCCTCCATAACCGCCGCCGCCGCCGACATTCTACTACAGTCCTGACTTCTCCGGTATGATTCAATGTTCCTGGCGTTCCTTCCTGTTCGCACGATCATGCGGGGTCCGTTTCACATCTGTTCTAATGAATAAGGGTCGTGTTACACTGATTTCAAGAGTAATCAACACTCATGACTTATGCGGAAACAAGTACGTGCGGCGACGTCCTGGCAGCAGTGGGTTCTGATGCGCGATATCTCGCCAAGCAGAGTAAAGGCGTTGATGACGGTGTTGCTCGCGGCAGCGTCCGCATTGTCCGTCGCGTCGGATTACGTCTTTTCAAAAACCGGCTTCACCACTGCGGACCTGCGTCTGCTGGGGTCGGTAGACCGTTTTGGCATCTCGTTTTTCATTACGAAAAGGCAGAGTGGGATCTCGAAAACGGCGGATCTCAAGGGCCATAGCGTGGGCGTGCCCGCAGGGACAATGGGGGAATACGCGATGGGGAGCAGCCTCGACCGGGAGGGGCTATCGGTCCAGGACGTGAAGGTGGTAAATCTCGCGCCGAAGGACATGAGCGAGGCCCTTCAGTCCGGTTCAGTTGACGCAGTCGCCATCCGGGATCCCGTCGCCTACCAGCTGAAAGAGTCGCTCGGGAAAGAAGCGGTTAGCTGGTCCGCTCTCGGCGTGTATCATTTTGACTTCACAGTGACATCCACGGAGAGGGTCTTGAAGGAAAAGCCCGGGATGTCCGAGCGCCTGATGCGCTCGATGCTCGAAGCGGTCGACTATATCAGAGGTCACCCCGGCGCGGTCGAGATAGTCCACTAGGAGGCTGTGCTGAAGATAAAGACGCTCTTGATAATAACGGTAGCCGCCACTGTCCTGGTTGCGGCGGCAGTGGTCACGGTCAGCGCCGTCGTCGCTTCCCGGGCGAGCCGGGCGGAGCGGCGGCTAGAGACTGCCACGACGCTCACAGAAGAGACGTTCGAGCGCATCGCGTTGAGGTCCGAATGGCTGATGTTCCATAACGAGAGAACGGCCGCGCAATGGAAGAAGCCGCACGAGCGGGTGACACGGCTGCTGCTTGCGGCGAAGAAGGAGTTCGACGAGCCGGTAAATCAGTCCCGGCTGGAGCTGCTGCTGGGCTACCAGCCCGGGACAGCCGAGAGCTTCGAGAAGCTCCAGGAGAACTGGAAGGCCACGCAGTCCGGCGCAATCGACTCCGCCGTCGCGAAGAGGGTCGAGGACCAGCTCGTGGGCGAGATGACCGGAAAGGCCCAGGAGGTTGCAGGTTTCAGCACGGAACTCGCACGCAAGAGCCGCCTCGAGATGTCCAGGGCCGTCAGCCTCGGCGTCATCATGCCTGTGATACTGATTGCCGCGCTCGCCCTTCTCGCAGTGGTGGACACGCTGGTCATAAGCTCTAAGGTCCTCCGGCGGCTCACGGCGTTGCGGGAAGGGGCAGAACGGGTCGCGGACGGAAACCCCGACAACAAGATCGACGAAAGCGGCAGGACCGAGGTCGCGGAACTAGCGCACGCGTTCAACGACATGACTGGAAGGCTGCAGGGCAATAAGGCTCTCCTCGAGGGCTTGAGTGATATATACAAGACGGCCCTGACCAGCAAAACCGAGGCCGAAATAGCCAGCGCCTGCCTCTCGGTCGCCGAACGGCTGACAGGCAGCAGGTTCGGTTTCCTCGGCCTGGTGAACGAGAGAGGGCGGCTTGATACCAAGTCCCTGAGTGAACCCGGCTGGAAAGAGTGCAGGATGCCCGAGTCCGCGGCCGTCAGGCTGATTGACGATATGGAGATCACCAGCTTCTGGGGCCGCGTCATCAAGGAGGGCGCGCCGCAAGTGGTGAACGACCCCCTCTCGGATCCAGATTCGACGGGGACTCCCGAAGGGCACCCG
Source organism: Candidatus Geothermincolia bacterium (assembly GCA_038326775.1). Classification (GTDB taxonomy): domain Bacteria; phylum Actinomycetota; class Geothermincolia; order Fen-727; family Anoxymicrobiaceae; genus DYIU01. Next base: position 6,725 of record JBBQKJ010000043.1, on the reverse strand, counting down.
CCGATCAACAGCTTCCTGGGGGTCCCCCTGAGGGACGGGGACGAGACGGTGGGCGTCATCGCTCTTGCTAACAGGGAGGGAGGGTTCAGGAACCGCGACATCGTGGATCTGGAGGCGCTGGGGGTCGCGTTCGTGGAGGCGTTGAGCCGCAGGCGCGCAGAGGACGAGGTGCGCAGGCATCGCGAGCGCCTCGAGGAAATGGTGGAGGAACGTACCGCGGAACTTAAGAGGGCACTCGCCGAGGTGCAGCGCTCTAACTCCGAGCTGCAGCAGTTCGCATACGTCGCATCGCACGACCTCCAGGAGCCGCTCAGGATGGTCGCCAGTTACGGGCAACTCTTGGAGAAGCGCTACCAGGGCAGGCTGGACGAGAACGCGGACGAGTTCATCGGCTACATGGTGGACGGGGTAAACCGCATGCAGCGGCTCATCAATGACCTGCTGGAGCTCTCTAGAATAGCAACCACCGAAAAGAAGATTATACCGACCGACGCGACCTCGGCGGTTGGCGTAGCGCGGGCGAACCTGGAGATTCTCCTAGGGGAGAGCCACGGCGTCGTAACCAACGATACGCTTCCGACGGTATCTGCAGACAAGGCCCAGCTTGCCCAGCTGTTCCAGAACCTCATCGCAAACGCGTTTAAATTCAGAGGTAAGGAGTCTCCACGGGTACACATATCGGCCCGGCAGGGGGAAGGCGAGTGGGTCTTCTCGGTCACCGACAACGGCATCGGTTTCGAGCCCGAGCAAGCGGAGCGCATCTTCATCCTATTCCAGCGGCTGAACCCCAGGAGTGCATACGGGGGAACGGGCATCGGGCTCGCCATCAGCAAGAGCATAGTAGAGAGGCACGGCGGCAGGATATGGGCCGAGTCCGTTCCCGGGGAAGGCTCGACGTTCTATTTCACCATTCCAGTGAGAGGAGGGGCAGCATGACCGCGATAAAGCCACTGGAGATACTGCTCGTCGAGGACAGCCCTGGCGACATCAGGCTCACGAGAGAGGTCATGAAGGAGGGAAAGATCCTCAACAGGGTGAGCGTGGTCAGGGACGGCGTTGAGGCGATGGCCTACCTCCGCAACGAGGGCAAGCACAAGGACGCTGCCAGGCCCGACATGCTACTCCTCGACCTCAACCTTCCCAAGAAGAACGGCAGGGAGGTGCTCCAGGAGATAAAGGAAGACCCGGACCTCAAGCGCATCCCTGTAGTGGTGCTCACCATCTCGAAGGACGAGCAGGACATATTGAGAAGCTACGACCTGCACGCGAACTGCTACATAACGAAACCGGTTGACCTCCATCAGTTCATCTCGGTTGTCAAGGCGATCGAGGATTTCTGGCTTACCGTGGTGAAGCTGCCGCCGAATGGGGAGAGATGAAAAAAGAGAAGATAAAGGTCCTGCTAATCGAGGACGACCCGGGGGACGCCAGGCTGGTTCGGGAGATGCTCTCTGACGCCCGTGGGGCCGCGTTTGAGCTTTCGCACGCGGCGTTGCTTTCAGAGGGGCTGGAGAGACTCGAAGAAGGCGTTTTCGACGTAGCGCTGCTCGACCTTTCTCTTCCGGACAGCCAGGGGCCCGCAACCTTCGAGAAGGTACGCGCCGTGACCGCGCTTCCCGTGGTGCTCCTCACCGGCCTCGATGACGAGGAGCTCGGGTTGAGCCTCCTCGGCGCCGGCGCACAGGATTACCTTGTCAAAGGCCGGATCGACGCGGAGCTGCTCGCTCGCTCAGCCATGTATGCGATTGAGCGCAGCAGAGTGGAGAATGCGCTGCGAGCCGCCAACGCCGAACTGGATGGATTCGCACACACCGTGTCCCACGACCTCAAGGGGCCGCTGGGCGCGGCGGGCACCGCCGCTGAGATGATAAAGGCCGTCCTGGAGAGGCCCCTCACCGATGATGCGCTCCAGGACGTAGACGAGGGAGTGGGTGTCATAAAGAATTGCCTGGCCAGGGCAGGACATATAATCGAAGACTTGCTCGCCCTTGCCGAAGCTGGACTGGGCCCGCGCGAGGTATCCGAGGTTGATGTGGGTCGTGTCGTAGCCGAAGTGCTGGAAGAGATGTCCGGTGTCATCGAGGAGAAAGGTGTCAAAACCGCGGTGGACGCGTCTCTGGGCGTGATACTGGCGAGCGATACGCAGGTCTACCAGGTGTTCTCAAACCTCATCGGTAACGCTATCAAGCACAACGATGGCAGCGAGCCCGCAATAGAGGTTCGCTCCCTTACCACGGATGTCCAAACAGAGCACCGATACCTGGTCAGGGATAACGGCTCCGGGATACCGGAGGGGGACCTCGAGAATGTCTTCATTCCATTCTTTAAGGGCACGAATACCGGTGAAACCGGCATAGGGCTCGCAACGGTCGAAAAGATAGTCAACGCCTGCGGTGGTGAGATACAGGCCTACAACGACGACGGCGCCTGCTTCGAGCTCACGATGAGGGACGCGGAGGCGGGCCCATGAGAATACTCAGCATCGAAGACAACCCCGGTGACGCCCGCCTGATCCGCGAGATGCTCAAAGAAATCAAAATGGGCACCGTGGAGCTGGAGTGCGAGGAGACGCTCGCGTCGGGGCTCGAGCGTCTCGGAAAAGAGCAATTCGACGTGCTGCTCCTCGACCTATATTTTCCCGATAGCCAGAGGCTGGAGACCCTACAGAAGGTTCGCCCGTTCGAGCAGAAGTTGCCAGTGGTTGTCCTGACGGGATTCGAGGATGAGGAGACAGCCCAGAAAGCGCTTGAGAGTGGGGCGCAGGACTACCTGGTCAAAGGTAAGATCACCGCTGACTCGCTCGAAAGGGCGATAGGCTACGCTCTGGGCCGCCACTCCGCCGCGGAGGCTCTGCGCGTAAGCGAGGAGCACTACCGCCTGCTTGTGGGAAATGCCAGTGAGGTAATCCTGACAACGGACCTCGATCTCATCGTGACCTACGCGAGTCCCTCTGTTGAGCGGCAGACCGGATTCACCTCAGAAGAGGTAACAGGCCACGACAGCAGGGAGTTCATCACGTCCGAGTCCTTTGACGTTATCGCGGGAGTGCTCGCCGACCAGCTCGCCATACAGGGCGAAACTGATGTTACCCCTCCCGTGCCTGTCATGATCGAAGTCGAGCAATACCGCAAAGACGGCTCGACGTATCCGGTAGAGATAAGTGCCGGTTTCCTGCGTGACCACGATGGCACCCCGCACGGGGTCATCATCGTCTCGCGAGACATCACCGAGAAGCGGGAAGCCGAGGAGGCGCTGCGAGCCGTCCGGGAGCGTTACCGCATTGTCGCGGAGAATATCACCGATATGGTCTGGCTCATGGACATGAACATGAAGGCCACCTGGATCAGTCCGTCGGTCGAGCGCCTGCGGGGGTTCACCCTGGAGGAGCTTAACGCGATGCCCATCAAGAAGAACTTCACGCCCGAGTCCGCCAGTGCCGCGCTGAAAGCCATCGCTCTGGCACCGACCCCCGAGAACCTGGCGGACAAGGACAAGGAGCTCTCCGCCAGCATGGAGCTCGAGTTCTTCAAGAAGGACGGCTCCACTTTCTGGGGAGAGGTGGAGACGCACGTGCTGCGGGATGAAGGGGGAAATCCCTACGGGTTCCTGGGAGCCGGCCGCGATATCACCGGGCGGAAGGAGGCCGAGAAGAAGGTAGAGAGAGCCCAACAGGAGGCTGTCTCCGTCCTGATGAGCTCACCCGACGCGGTGCTGATGTTTGACCCGGAGACTGGCGTCATCCTCGACTGCAACCGCGCCGCCGAGCTTCTCCTGGAGCGCTCGCGCGATGAGCTGGTCGGCATGCGCCAGTCTGAGCTGTACTCCACCGAAAAAGCCAGCCGCTCCGCCGAGATGTCCCGCGAGCCCCTCCGGCTGGGGCGTGGTGTCGAGGATGACGCCCGGGTGATCACTTCCGGAGGAGAGCTGAAGGAAGTAACTATCTATCCGGCGGTGCTGTCCGTGGGTGACAGGGTATTGAGCCTTCGGGTGTTCCACGACGTATCCGAGCGCAGGCGCTCGGCGCAGGGGCTAAGAGTGCTCAACGAAATCGCCTTACGCCTCATGTGTGAGGAGCCAGGAGGCCTGTATGGGGATATCGACATGGTTCTCGAGGAAGTCGCAGCGCTGGTGGGTGCGGACAGGTGCTTTGTCCACCTGAGCAGCTACGAGACGGGCCTGGTGGAACATGCTCACGAGTGGTGTCGTGAATGCCTTGAGCTCACGGCTGAAGGTCTGGTGGGAATGAATGTCAGCCAACTGCGCTGGCTCGTCTCAGAGCTTGAAAGCCGCAAGATGGTTAGGTTCTCTCGCCTCGAGGAGCTTCCCCCGGAGGCTGAGGTCGAGAAAGCCGCCTGGGGTGACGCCGGGATAAAGGCCCTGCTGGGAGTACCGCTCTTCAGTAGAGGCATCCTGGTCGGGTTCATGGGCCTCACCTCGGAGCTCGTCGAGCGAAGTTGGCGGGATGCGGACGCGATGTTTCTGCAGCAGGCGAGCAACCTGATCTCCCTTGCTATCGAGCGTACTCGGGCGGAGGAGGCGCTCCTGGAGAGCAGGGCCGCCCTCGAGCACAATGCGCAAGAGCTGAGAGATATACTGACCATCGCCTCCCACGAGCTCCGCCACCCTGCCACCATCTTAAAGGGTTACTCGCATATCCTGCTTAAGAACGCCGAAGATCTTGATTCGGAGGTCGCAAGGGATGCGCTCAGGAGCATAGACAGAGCGAGCGACCGCCTCGCACGCACCGTTACCCAGCTTGTGGACGCCTCAAGAATAGAGAGCGGCGAGATGTCGCTTAGATTCGAGGAACTTGAGCCCCGCACCATGCTGGACGGGGGGTTCCAGGGCATGGGCGGTAATGTTGTAATAAATGACAAGACAAGCGCAGGCGCCGTGTTCAAAGCTGACCGGGAAAAGCTCCGGTGCGCGCTCGGGAACCTGGTCGAGAACGCGGTCAAGTTCTCCCCTGAGGGTTCACCCGTAGATGTCTGCATAGAGACCGTGTCCGGTGGTTTGCTCTTCACGGTATGTGACGGGGGCCCAGGTGTCTCTGAAGAGCACGCGGAGATGGTCTTCGAGCGCTTCTACCAGGTCGAGGACGTGGAACACCACTCCACCCCGGGGATCGGCCTCGGGCTGTACATAGCAAAGGCGATTGTTGATGAGCATGGAGGGTGGATAAGACATCGGCCTGACGAGCGAGGCGGCTCTGTCTTCGAGTTCTTCATCCCCGAGCACCCGGGGGTAGAGGTGTACCCGGAGTTGGAGCACGAGCGCGCCAGAGCGGAGCTATCACCGTCGCGCGAAATGCATCCCCCTGATGAGACCCTGAGCTATGCAGGCCTGAATGACAATGACACGAGAAGGGTGCTCAGGGTGGCCGTAGTCGACGACGACCCGGATATCGTCAAAGTGAACATGATAATACTCGAGTCGAGAGGGTACGAGGCCATTGCCGCCTACGGTGGCGAGGAAGGGCTTGAGATGGTCAATCGAGAGATGCCAGATGTAGTGCTTCTTGACATCATGATGCCCGGCCTGGACGGCCTCGAGACCTGCCGCAGGCTCAAGTCAAATGAAAGAACGCGGGACATCCCGGTGATATTCATCACCGCAAAGACGTCCGAGGAGTGCTCCGAGGAGGTTCTTGCGGCGGGGGGCAGCGGCTTTCTGAGCAAGCCCTTTAGACCAGACGAGTTGTTCGAGAGCATTGAAGAGGTCTGTGACGGGGTGCGGACCGGGGTGCTCTCAGCTGAGCGCGCCGAGAGGTAAAGGCTGGAACATATGCGCATCCGGACCGAAGAGGACGAGAAGGCCAGCTACATTGTCGACGCGCGCACCGCGGAGACCGTGCTTGGCTACCCGCGCGATTCCGCTTCCAGCTCAGCCGGACGAGATTCTATAGCAGGCAGCGAAACGTATCATTTATTCGGATCTTCACATGGAAGGTGAAGCTGAAATGCCAGAAGACCGCCAGGGCAAGAAAGACCTACCCCCGGAGGAGAAGATGCCCCGAGGACAGCCGGAAGTAGAGAATATTTCGCTGGATCCAGGAGATAGTGAAGCTCCGTCTGGATCAGGCAGACGAAAGGATGTGTTTATGGAAGGCGAGCCAGAGCGTAGCGGAGACGGAGGTGGCAACGGCAACGGAGCGCTGGACGGAAAAGCACTCCTGGAGTTCGGTCTCGCGTTAAAGACCGGCAGGTTTGACGCGCGGCTGCCCGTCGAGCTGACGGGACTGGATGGAAAGGTCGCCGATACCTTCAACGATGTGGCCGAACTGATCGGCAACCTGACTTCTGAGGTCGACCGCATCGGCAGCGTGGTCGGCAAAAGAGGAAAGACGGAGGAACGAATCGGCCTCAAGGAAACAGGTGGTTCCTGGGGGGCCATCACCGGTTCGGTGAATACCCTCATTGACGACCTGAGCAGGCCGATGGGTGAGATATCCCGCGTTCTGGAAGCTGTCGCCAGCGGGGACCTCTCCCAGACTATCGCCATTGAGATAGAGGGTACACCATTAGGAGGCGAGGTTCTCCGCGTTGCGGAGACAGTGAACACGCTGGTGGACCAGCTGAACACATTTGCGAGCGAGGTCACGAGAGTCGCCAGAGAGGTGGGCACCGAGGGCAAGCTCGGCGGCCAGGCACAGGTCCCCAACATCGCGGGAACGTGGAAAGACCTCACCGACAACGTCAACTACATGGCTCAGAACCTCACCAGCC
>JBBQKJ010000042.1:0-26845 GCA_038326775.1 Candidatus Geothermincolia bacterium | reverse complement strand
CCCGGCGCGCTTGTTGATGACGGCGGTGCGCACGACCTCGGTATAGTCGTTCTTACCCGACCCTCCGCCGGAGTTTATGAGGCCGACCCTGCCCATGAAGCAGTTGATCACCTGATAGCGGGTCATGTCGATCGGATGTTCGCTAGAGAGCTCGGTGTACATCCGCTCGTCGAACTTGCCGAACTTCACTCCGCTCGCCTTGATCGCGCGGTATCCACCGGTTGTGTCAGGCATCTTCTGCTTGATGATATCGGCCTCGATGGTGGCCCCCAGGTAGTTGGCCTGTCCGGTGAGGTCGTCGGCGGCCTCGTAGTTCTTGCCGTCGACGGTAAACCCCTCGTTGCGCAGGTAACACCAGAGGATCGTGGCCATGCCCATCTCGTGCGCGGCGGCGAACGCCTCGCTTATCTCGGTGATCTGCCTGCGTGACTCCGGCGAGCCGAAATATACAGTGGCGCCGACCGCTGCCGCGCCCATGTCGAGCGCCTGCTTTACCCCCGCGAACAGCGTCTGGTCGTACTGGTTCGGGTAACTCAGCAGCTCGTTGTGGTTGATCTTGACGATGAAGGGGATCTTCTCCGAGTACTTGCGGGCCACGCTCCCGAGGACCCCCAGCGTGCTCGCCACCGCGTTGCAGCCGGCCTCGATCGCCAGTTTGACGATGTTCTCGGGATCGAAGTAGGCGGGATTCGGTGCGAACGAGGCGCCGGCCGAGTGCTCGATGCCCTGGTCCACCGGAAGTATCGACAGGTATCCCGTACCGCCCAACCTTCCGTGTGCGAACATCGACTTCAGGTTTTCGAGAACCCGAGCCGGGCGGTCACTGTCCGCGAATACGCGGTCGACCCAGTCAGGCCCCGGCAGGTGCAGGCTGTCGGAGGGCACCTTCGGCGAGTCGAACCCGAGCAGGTCCTCCGACTCGCTTCCCAGTATTTCCGATATCTCTTGCATGTTCATTGCGCCATCCCCTTAAGACGTTGACGATCCTATGATTCAGCAGAGTGACCGCCACTCCTGCGAACGAAGGTAGTCATACTGTTGAAAAAGCCCTGCTCCCTGAAGGATATTAACCTCAAGGCGCCCAAAAGAGAAACGCCCGCCGGACAGGCGGGCGCTTCTGATTCGACGTTATTCGTTTGTCTACATCATTCCGGGAGGCATGCCTCCGCCCATCGGCATGGCCGGCATCTCCTCTGGCTTGTCGGCGATCAGGGCCTCGGTGGTGAGCAGCAGCGAAGCTATGCTCGCAGCGTTCTGCAGCGCGGAGCGGGTGACCTTCGCGGGGTCGATGATGCCCGCCTCGAGCATGTCGACGTACTCTCCGTTGAGCGCGTTCAGGCCTTTGCCTTCCGCGAGGCTCTTGACCTTCTCCGCCACTACGGCGCCCTCGAGCCCGGCGTTCGCCGCTATCTGTTTCAGCGGCTCGACCAGCGCCTTCTTGACTATCTCGTAGCCGGTCTTCTCGTCGTCGCCCAGCTTGCCAGGGGCCTTGAGCGAGGCGCCCACGTTAATGAGCACTACGCCTCCACCCGAGACGATGCCTTCCTCGACAGCCGCTTTGGTGGCCGAGAGAGCGTCCTCGATGCGGTGCTTCTTCTCCTTGAGCTCCACCTCGGTCGCGGCACCGACCTTTATGACGGCGACGCCGCCCGAGAGCTTGGCCAGCCTCTCCTGCAGCTTCTCGCGGTCGAAGTCGGAGTCGCTCTTGTCTATCTCGGCGCGTATCTGGCGGATGCGCCCCTCGACGGCCTTGGAGTCACCCTTGCCCTCGACTACGATGGTGTCTTCCTTGCTGACCTTGATCTGACGGGCCTTGCCCAGCATGTCCAGCGTGATGTTCTCGAGCTTCATGCCGAGCTCTTCGCTGATCATCTGGCCGCCGGTCACTATCGCGATGTCCTCCATCATGGCCTTGCGGCGGTCGCCGAACCCGGGGGCCTTGACCGCTACGCTCATGAAGGTGCCGCGTATCTTGTTGACCACCAGGGTCGCCAGCGCCTCGCCCTCCACGTCCTCGGCGATGATGAGCAGGGGCTTGCCCGCCTGCATGACCTTCTCGAGGATGGGAAGCATGTCGGCCACCGCGCTGATCTTCTGGTTGGCGATGAGGATGTACGGGTTGTCAAGGACAGCCTCCATCCTCTCGGTGTCGGTCACCATGTACGGTGACAGGTAACCCTTGTCGAACTGAAGGCCCTCGACCACGTCGAACTCCATGCCGAAGGTCTGCGACTCCTCGACGGTGATGACTCCGTCCTTGCCGACCTTGTCCATGGCGTCGGCGATTATGCCGCCGACCTCTTCGGAGTCCGCGGAGATTGCCGCCACGCGGGCGATCTCGTCCTTGGACTCGATCTCCTTGGAGCGCTTCTTTATCTCGGCCACGGCCTGCTCGACCGCCTTGTCGATGCCCCTGCGGATCTGCATGGGGTTCGCTCCCGCTGCCACGTTGCGCAGGCCTTCCTTGACCATTGCGTGCGCGAGTACGGTAGCGGTGGTGGTGCCGTCGCCCGCCACGTCGTTGGTCTTGGTCGCGACCTCCTTGGCCAGCTGGGCGCCCATGTTCTCATACGGGTCCTCGAGCTCGATCTCGCGGGCTATGGTTACGCCGTCGTTGGTTATGGTCGGCGCGCCGAACTTCTTCTCGAGAACGACGTTGCGGCCCTTGGGGCCGAGGGTCACCCTGACCGCGTCCGCGAGCTTGGTCACGCCGGCCTCGAGTGCCCTGCGCGCCTCCTCGTCGTATTCAATCAACTTTGCCATTTCTTCTCCTCCTCTTCCTTACTTCTTGGATTTGCCGGAAGGCTTGCGCTTCGCGAGGATGTCCCTCTCGCTCAGGATCAGGTAATCTTTGCCCTTGACCTTGACTTCCGTTCCGCCGTACTTCGAATAGATGACTGTGTCACCGGGCTTCACGTCAAGTGGTATCAGCTTCCCTTCCTCGTACCGCCCCGGCCCTACCGCCTTTACCTTTCCCTCTTGCGGCTTCTCCTTGGCTGTGTCGGGAATCACGATACCGCTGGCGGTCTTCTCCTCGCCCTCCGCGGGCTCGACTATTACCCGGTCTCCCAACGGCTCCAGGTCCATGTCCATCCCTCCTCGTGTTCTATCGCCTCTTCAATACTCTCAACGCCGGCCTGTTAGCACTCTCAACGTTGAACTGTTAGCACTCTAAGTAAGAGAGTGCTAACGAGTTATTATACGGGTTTGTCCGCAGGAGTCAACAAGGGTCGCCAACGCCGCCCCGCCGGAGACTTCCGCGCACCGTGCATGCCCCCGCGATATCAAAGGCGGGCGAGGTCATCGAACAGGAATTCGGCCTCGCTGGACCATTCGGCGAATTCCGGGGGGTCGTACACGGGCGGGTACTGCAGGTACAGGTCGAGCGCCCTGCGGGCGTGCCTGAGAACGGAATCGCTTCGCACCAGCAGGGGCAAGCCGCGCGGGCCTTTCAGCAGGCTCCTGAGCTTCGACTGCACCGGCGGCACGTCCAGCCGCCCGACCAGCGCGGAGTAGATCTCCCGCTCACCGATGAGGCCCTTTGCCATGCTCCAGGAGATGTCCTCCTCGCCCATGCTCTGCATGAGGAAGCGCAGGCAGTCGATGGCGGCGAACCTCGCGCCGCGCTCCATCATGTAGTTGTAGTTGTATGACCAGAGCCCACCGGGGCTTAGGTCGCCGGACTCCAGGGCCCTGCCCGCCGCTTCAGCCGCAAGCGCCGCGGCGATCATGGCGCCGCCCACCCCGCGCCCGGCGATGGGCACCGACTGGCAGGCCGCGTCGCCTATGAGCATCTGCCCGAACGCGACCATGCTGTCGAGCGGCCTGCGGTTAGGCACTCGCCCGCCGCCTCGTGCCAGGACACGCGCCCCCACTGCCAGGCTCGACCTCGTGTAACCGGAGACCACCTCACGCGGGTCGGGATAGCGCTCGACATCCTGGACCGCGGTTCCCACGTCCAACGCGCCTTTTTCGTCAAGGTAGACCCAGCTGTAACCTCCGTAGCGCCCCAGGTGGAACTCGTAATTGCCGGGTTCCAGCTCGTCCTCCCCCTCGGCGCTCACCTCCCTGGTCTCGTGATAGACAACGAGACGATCACCCGGGCGCAGCTGCCTCGGGATGCCGGTCGCCGCCGGAATGTCACGGCACAGGGCCCTCTCATCACCGCTCGCGTCCACCGCGAGCCTGCAGCCGAAGGCGCCGCGCTCGGTCTTTACCGCCACCACCCGCCCGTTTTCGAACTCGGCTCCGGCAACCGGGCATTCCATCATCATTTCGACACCGGCCTCGAGTGCCTTTGCGAAAAGCCCACGTTCGAGCAACCCGCGGTCGACCACGGTCACGGGTAAGCTGGAAAGCCGTATGCGGGTGGCCGTGTCGGGGCTGACCACCCGGATCGAGCGGACGGGCTGGCACCCCTCACCGGCCGGCGGCGGCTCGACACCAGAGAGCTCGAAGGCCGCTGTTTCGACCAGGTCGCAGGAGCCCCGGCCAGGCTGGGCCCGGCTCTTCCTTTCGAGGAGCAGCACCCTGAAACCTCTGGACGCCATCTTCTCGCTGAAGACCGCGCCCGCGCAGCCCGCTCCCACGACAACGACGTCGTATTTCTCCCTCAAGCGAACTTCCCCCCCGGTTGGTGGTGCGGCGGTGGTACCCTCAGCAAGGCGGCTCCTCCCAGGAGCGGGCCCTCTCCACCGCCTTTTTCCATCCCCTGTAGAGCAGGTCGGCCTTTGAACGGTCGGGAACCGGTTTGAACACCTTATCCGCCTGCCATATCTCCCCTATCTCCTCGAGGCTCTCCCAGTAGCCCACCGCGAGGCCCGCGAGGTACGCGGCGCCCTGGGCGGTGGTCTCGGCGACGACCGGCCTCAGCACCTCGCAGCCAAGCAGGTCGGCCTGGAACCCGAGCAGGACGTCCATCGCCGCGGCCCCGCCGTCCACCCGCAGCGACGTCACCTCAAAACCGCATTCTGAGCGCATCGCGTCCATCACGTCGCGAGTCTGGTAGGCCATGGCCTCCACGGTCGCGCGTACCAACTGCTCCCTGGTGGTCCCCCGGGTGATTCCGATTATGGTGCCCCGCGCGTAAGGGTCCCAGTAGGGAGCTCCGAGGCCGACGAACGCGGGCACGAAGTAGACGCCGCCGGTGTCCCGGGCCTTCTGGGCGATGGGTCCAGCCTCTGAGGCGGCCCCAATTATCCGAAGGCCGTCGCGGAGCCACTGTAACGCAGCGCCGGTTATGAATATCGACCCCTCCAGGGCGTAGGTCACACCGTTTTGAAGACCCCAGGCGATGGTAGTGAGCATCCCCGTTCTGGAAAAAACCGGCCTGGGCCCGGTGTTCATGAGGACGAAGCTCCCCGTGCCGTAGGTGTTCTTGGTCATTCCCTCCCGGTAGCAGGCCTGGCCGAATAGCGCCGCCTGCTGGTCGCCGGCGACGCCGCCTATGGGAACGGACACCCCGAGGAACGAGCCCGGGTCTGTGTGGGCGAAAACCCCGCTGGATGGCCGCACCTCCGGCAGCATCGAGGCGGGGACGCCCAGCAGCTCGAGGAGCCTGTCGCTCCATTTCAGCTCCCTGATATCGAACATAAGGGTACGCGAGGCGTTGGAGTAGTCGGTCGCGTGCAGCCTGCCGCCGGTCAGCCTCGCCAGCAGCCACGAGTCAATCGTGCCGAAAGATATCTCGCCCGCCCGAGCCGCCCTGGCGAACTCGGGGTCGCTCTCGAGCTTCCAGGTTATCTTGGTGCCGCTGAAGTAAGGGTCGAGAACCAGGCCGGTGGCCTGCGCGAACGTCGCCTCGTGGCCCTCTTCCTTCAGCCTCTCGCAGACCCCCGCGGAGCGGCGGCACTGCCACACTATGGCCCTTCCAACGGGCTCGGTGGTGCCTTTTCTCCAGAAGACGGATGTCTCGCGCTGGTTGGCGACGCCCAGGGAGGCAAGGTCTTTCGCCTCGATGCCCGCCTGCGCGAGCGCCTTTTCGACCGTGCTCATGGTGCACAGCCAGATCTCCTCGGGGTCGTGCTCCACCCAACCGCCGTGGGGGAAGTACTGGGTGAACTCCAGGTTGACCTTCGAGCGGACCACCCCCTGCCTGTCGAAAACCATCGAAGTGGTCCCCGTGGTCCCCTGGTCTATGGCTAGGACATAACTGGCCAACTGACGCCTGCTCCTTTCCTCTTCGCCCCGCGGCTGCCGGCACCCTGCGCCCCGTGCGCGCCCGCCGGCACATCGCGGACCTCAGTCGTACTTCACGTAAGAGCGAATCCGGTCGATGGTGTTCTCCACGAAGTCCGGGTCGGTTATGCGCACCTCTATCGCGCCTTCACCGCACACGGCCGCGCACCTGCCGCAGGCCCTGCACGACTCGCCGATCACCGCACGGCCATCCTCCACCTTGATGGCCGCAACATAGCAGGATTCGACACATTTTTTGCAAGCCTTGCAGGCTTCCGCGTTGACCGTGACCTCTGCGAGCCTGGAGAACCCCTGCTCCATGTACTTGACCGGCACCAGCCGGGTATAGCGGGTCACGCAGCAGCACTCGCAGCAGAAACAGACTGTGAGCAGGCGCCCCCGGTCCTTCACCTTGAAGATGTAGTTGTCGGCCCTGGCCTTTCCCACGATAGGTATCAACCCGGCCTCGACAGCCTTTCGCGCGTGGGCGCGGGCCTCCTCGACGCCGACCTCCCTGAACGGGTAGGACCCTATCTCGAGAGCCGAGTCGCCCATCATCAGGCAGCCGATGTCCTCGGGGTAGTCCCTGCATTTGAAGCCGCGCCGGCAGCCGCAGTACTCGACTATTACGCGGTGTGACGCCTCATCGATGAGACGGTCGAGGACGGCCAGGGGCATGGAGGTGTCCGCGGGCAGGCTTATGTCTTCGTTGATGGGAAGCCATCGCATGTCTGTCTTGTCCTCGCGCAGCCATGGATGCCACCTGTTCACGTATGGCAGTTGTGTGAACACCTTCATGAACACCCGCGCCGCGCGGTTGATGCCCCTGTCGTTTGCCTCCCTGCTTCCCTTTTTTCTCTTCACAGCTTCCACTCCGATCAGTCTCCGCCCTGGCATAATAGTATCCAATAAATGGGGTCAGGTATGTTCGGAATGGCCGATCGGGAGGTTGGTGAAGACGTCCTGGTCGAGACCTGCGCGGTGGCCGGCCATGTAGAGGCGGTAGCCCAGCGCGGCCACCATGGCCGCGTTGTCGGTGCATAGCACTGGCGACGGGTAGACCAGGTTGAGCCCCTCCTCTTCGCAGGCCTCACCCAGCCATGCACGGAGCCGCCTGTTGCAGGCGACCCCCCCACCCATCACGATATCCCTGAGGCCTCGTTCATCCGCCGCGGCGAGAGTCTTCTTTACCACAACCTCGAGCGCGGCCTCCTGGAAAGAAGCGGCCACGTCCTCGGCGGGCGGCGCGCTCCCGCCCGCCTTCCTGACGTAGCGTATCACCGCGGTCTTGAGGCCGCTCAGTGAGAAGTTCAGATCACCGCTCGAGATCATGGCCCGCGGGAAGCTCACCGCCCCGGCGTCTCCCTTTTCGGAAAGCCGGTCTATGACCGGACCGCCCGGATACCCCAGACCCAGGAACTTGGCGATTTTGTCGAAAGCCTCGCCCAGTGCGTCGTCCAGGGTCTGCCCCAGTATCTCCACGTCATCGACTCCCCGGACCTCTGCGAGCAGGGTGTGCCCTCCGGAGACCACCAGCGCAAGGAACGGGTACTCAGGCAACCTGCCCTCCAGGGCGGGCGCGTAGGCGTGCGCCTGGACGTGGTTGACCGCTACCATCGGCACGCCCCAGGCCCAGGCGAGGCCTTTGGCCGCCGAAACGCCGACGACCAGGGAGCCCACCAGGCCCGGCCCCGCCGTCACCGCCACCAGGCCCGGGCGCTCGACGCTGGCCGAGAGCGCTTCCATCACCACCGGCGCAATCGCCTCCACGTGGGCCCTCGCCGCTATCTCCGGGACCACGCCGCCGTACTCGCGGTGGAGGTCGATCTGCGAGGCGACCACGTTTGAGAGCATCTCGTGGCCGTCCCGAACCAGGGCGGCCGAGCTCTCGTCGCAGGAGGTCTCTATCCCCAGCACCAGCACTAGCCCTCACCCTTCCCGCCGCACACAGCCGCCTCGATCCCGTTGATGAGCTCGCGGTACTCGGGCGCGCTTATGTCACCGGTCACCATGATGAGGGCGTTCTCGCCGCTGTCGGCGTAGTAACCCCTTCTCAGGCCTATCTCGTCGAAACCGAAAAGCCGGTAGAACGCCCTGGCCTCCCGGTTGTTCTGCCTGACCTCGAGCGTGAGCCACCGGGCGCCGCGCTCGGTGCCGCGGCGCAGGCAGGCGATGAGCAGGTTGGAGCCGAACCCGCGGCGGCGCACTGCCGCGTCCACGGCCATGTTGGTGATGTGGACCTCGCTGCCCAGCACCTGGGCACCGATGTACCCGAAGACACGGCCCCCGGACTCCGCGACCAGGTAGATGGTCCTCTCCGCGCGCTTGAGCTCGTGGATGAACAGGTCAACCGTCCACGGCGTGTCGAACACGTCGTGCTCGAGCGCCATTACCCGGTCGAGGTCCGCGACGAGCATCTCCCTTATGACGACATCACCGGCTGCTGCCAAATCAACCTTCCTCAAGTCGGCTTCTTCAGGTACACAGGCGAAAGCGATACCGCGTCGGTGGTCTGGCCGAGCGCTATGATCGAATGCGCTAAAGCGATCAACTCGCCACCCTCGGGATAGTGGTTTTCGCTGCGAACAACGCGCCCTCTACGCCCCAGGGCAACAGGGAGGACCTCGAAGACCTCTCCGAGGACGGCCAGTTCCTCGAAGGCAAACGGGGCAAGCGCGCGCGCAATGCCGGCCGGCTCCAGGCAGAGGTAATCCGTGGCCCGCTCGAGGACGCCTTCCTCGCGCCTGTAAGCCGCGGCGTAATACTGCCCCCGGCGGGCGTCGATGGTCGAGAGGACCAGGTCCGCGGTCGGCGGGGCGCTCCGGGCGACTATTTCCAGGGTGGACATAGCGGCCACCGGCCGGTCCAACGCCATCGCGACGGCCTTGGCGCAGGCCACGCCGACCTTCACACCGGTAAACGTCCCCGGGCCGACCCCGACCGCGACATAATCCACGTCCGAGGGCGATAATCCGAGGTCCTTGAGCATCGAATCCAGCTGCGGCATAAGCCAGGTGGTGTGGCCCTTCCTTGCCTCGAACCGCGTCTCCGACAGCAGGCGGCCCGCAACGCCAACCGCCAGGACCCCCCGCACGGTGCAAGTGTCCCATGCGATGATGACGTGTCCGGCGTCTGCCCGCTGCCTCTTAAGTACCATCGCGCAGCATCTCCCTGATGACCGCCGCCAGCCTTCCGTCCCACCCACCCGTTTCCCTGACCTTTATCAGGCGCTCGTTTTCCCCGGCCCCGAACGACAGGCTTACCGAAAGCCTCTTGGCCGGCAGCGCCGAGCGCACCCTCTCCGCCCATTCAACGGCGCAGACCCATTTCCCGTCGAGAAAGTCGTCTATGCCCGCCTCGATGAGCTGTTCGCCGTCATCCAGCCGGTAGGCGTCGACGTGGCAGAGTTGAGCCGTCGGGTAGGAGTTGATGATGATGAAGGTCGGGCTCCTCACCGCCCCTGCAAACCCGCGTCCCCGAGCTATGCCCCGCACCACCACCGTCTTCCCGGTCCCCAGCTCGCCATCGAGGCATACCACGTCCCCGGGGGAAAGCGCCGCGCCCAGCGTCTGTCCGAGCGCCAGGGTCCGCTCCTCGGAGTCGCTCTTGATTACAAGGTCCATGTCGGTGGAAAAGCCCGCGGGGGGCTAGAAAAGGCCCATTTGCTCGGGCTCGGCAGGGGCTGGTTCGGGCGGCGCCTCGTCCTCCTCGAGGTATCCCTTGAGGTTCTCGAAATCCTGGCGCAGCAGGTCGAGGGTGGAGCTTGCGCGCAGCGCCGCCGCGGGGTGAAAGACCGGCACGTTGAAGTAGCCGGGGCCGATGAACCTCTGGCCGTGCACCTTGCCCATCTGGACAGGCCTGTTCATCATGACGCCTGCGGCTATCCTGCCCAGCTGGCACACTATGGCCGGGCGGATAAGCTCTATCTGGCCCCGCAGGAACGGTTGGCAAGTCTCGGTCTCCACCGGCTGAGGGTCGCGGTTACCCGGCGGCCGGCACTTTATCACGTTAGCTATGTAGACCTCGGCCCTCTTCATGCCGATGCCCTCCAACAGGTCATCCAGGAGCTTGCCGGCCGGGCCGACGAAGGGAAGGCCCTGGGCGTCTTCCGCCTTGCCAGGCGCCTCTCCGACGAACATCAACCGAGCATGGGGGTCGCCGTCGCCGAACACAAGCCTGGTGCGGCTTCCGCAGAGCTGGCAGCGTTCGCAGTCACCCAGTATCTCGCGCAGTTCCTCAAGTGAGTCGGCCTCGTACATCTTTCACCCCGCTGTTACAGTGCCGCGCCGGCCGGAGTCAATTGCATCCGGCGCACGAGGAGGCGGTGCAGCTGTTGCAGGAGCTTCCGCTGCTCGGTGTGAACTTCTCGCCGGACTTCACCCCGAAAACGCTGAAGAGCTTGTCCAGCTTTCCCTTGCCGCACTCCGGGCAGGACACCTTCTCCTGGCCGCGGACCAGTTTCTCGAACTTGTTCCCGCATGACTTGCACTTATACTCGTAGATCGGCATCGATACACCTCGTTGAACGTGCTTCTTATACTTCTCGAACGCGTCGCGCATGGGCCCGGTGTTGCCCACATCGACTTCTACGCACCGAGTATATCACGGGCGCACGGAATGCCCCCGCCGGGGTCGGCGCGCATTACCCCCGCCCTTATAGCCTCCGCGGTACCCATCGCCGCCAGCACTTCGATGGCGTCCAGAGGGGCCTCGACCTCGCCGGTCGCCAGCACGAACACGGTGTCGCCATCGTACCTGGTGTGGGAGGGCCTCACCGCCCTGGCGATGCCGTTATGGCCCTGGAGCGCAACCCTGGACGCCTCGTCGCAGCGAAGCCGCGCGTTGGTGGCGACCACCACCAGGGTTGTGTTCGCTCCGACGCAACCCTCGGCAAGGCCGGTGGCCAGGCAAAGCATCTTCTCGGCGCCCGCGTACCGGCCGTCGGTGCCGCGAACCCCCGCCAGGACCCGGCCGGCCTCGTCGACCACGTCACCGAAGCTGTTGACCACCGCCGCCACCTCCAGCTTGAAACCGTCGGCGTGGAAGCGGTACATGCCGAAGCCTCCGCGGGTGGAGAGCCCCCGGCCGGCCACGTTGCCGACACTGGCGCCGAGACCCACTCCGACGCTGCCCTCCCGCTCCTCCTCCGCGCGCGCCTCGAGGCAGGCCCGGTAGGCCATCTCGGGGTCGGGACGCACGCTCGACTCTCCGATATCGAGGTCGTAGATGACCGCCGCGCTTACTATCGGCACCACGCCCGCCGGTGTGGGGAAACCGGTTCCATTCTCCTCCAGGTACCTGACCACCCCGTCAGCGGCGCCCAGCCCGAAGGCGCTTCCCCCGCTCAGCAGCACGGCGTCAGGCCCGCTGACCGAGAAACCCGGCCTCAGCAGCTCCGTCTCCCGCGTTCCCGGAGCCCCACCCCTGACCTCGCAGGCGCCCACAGTCCCCTCGGGGGGCAGGAACACCGTGCAGCCCGTGAGCGCATCCGGGTCGCCCTCGTGCCCGACCTTGATCGTTCCTAACATCTCAGTCTCCTCCCGCTTTCCTCGCGAACGCCCTCTCCGCGAACTCGGAGAGGACCCGGTTGAACCCACGGTACTCCTCCATGAAGCTGGCGTGACCCGTGTCGGGGACCACGTGGAGCTCGGAGCCCGGGAGCTCGGCGCCCATGCGCCTGGAGACATCCGGGCGGGTCAGCCTGTCCTTCTCCCCGACCCAGATGACCACCGGGATGCCCGAGTCGCGCAACGGCTCGAGCGGGATTCCGGACTCGTTGCCGAACAGTGCCAGGCCCGCCTGGCAGGCGCCCTTGATGGAAGACTGTCCCGCGACTTCACCGATGAACTCCATCTGCGTGAGAGAAGCCCCGCTCCCGTGGCCAAGGTAGCGGACGGCCACCAGGAAAAGGGACGTGCCGATCACGGCGCGCTTGATGCCATCGCAGAGCCCCGGGTGCTCGATTGCGAACCTGAACGCGGGCTCGAAAACGATGGCCTGGCCCGCCCCGAGCTCCTCGGTGTAGATGCGTGCCCCGTCGAAGCTGTCGATATAGCGGCCTTTCTCGCCCAGCGGCTCCCGGAGCGCCTCCCCCGCGTCGGCGTCCGGTTTCCTCCTGAGGTGCCCGGCGACGCACCTGACGACGAGCGGCGGCGCCAGCGCGGCGATCCCGAGGCCGATGAGCCATCTCAAACGGGCCGCGCCATCGTCCCTGTCACGCTTTTTCCCGGCGTCTTTCATTTCTCCATGTCCTTCCAGGATGGAGAGTCAGCGCAGGCTGGAGCCTTAAAGCTCCGGCACGTTCATTCTACCTTTGAAGTCCGGGGCCAGGTACTCGAGCGCCTGCCCCCTGCTGGAAACGAGGGCTTCCCTCTGGGCGACCCTGACTTTGAACAGCGCGCGCCCCACTTCGGGCCCGGGGTTCACCCCCGAATACATCATCACGTCGTGCCCTGAGACCAGCGGCGGGTAGTCGATGTTCCAGAAGTAATCGTGCATGACCCGCGAGGCCAGGCGCTTGAAGCGCTGCATAGCCTCTTCAGTGGAAGCCTCACCCCTTGTGGCCATGCGGTCGGCGAGCGACAGCATCACCACCTCGACGCAGTGGCCCCCCAGGTCATCCACCGCCCTCAACCGGCTCTCGGCCGATTCCCCTTCCTTCATAAGGAACCCGAGCCGCATGTGGTCGGCGACCACACCCGCCAGGTGACCGCTTCCCCTTCGCCCGAGCCCCAGCCTCGCGGCGACGCCCGCGGCCAGCCTGCCGCCTGTCTCCTGGTGCCCCCGGAACCTGATCCGCCCATCGGGCTCGACGCTCATCGCGTCGGGTTTGCCCGCGTCGTGGATGAGCGCCGCGAATCCCGCGAACGCGCGGCGGTCGACCCCGCCTTCCACCCGGCGCCGCATATGCAGGGCGATGCGCACAGCGTTTGCGGGAAAATACAGGGCGGGCGAATCGAGCATCGCCTCGAGTATGTCGAGCACCGCCAGGGTGTGCTCCCAGACCCCGAGGTGGTGGTAGTAATTCTGCGGCACCCCGAGGACCGCCTCGACCTCCGGCAATAAGGCCCCCAGAACACCGGTCTCCTGCATGAACCTCGCGCTGGCGGAGAGGCCGCGACCTCCGAAAAGGCTCGCGATGAGCCGCCATGCGCGCCCCGGGGCCAACTCCCCGATGAGGTCCGCTGACGCCCGCATCCGTGCCACGGTCTCGGTCTCGAGGTCCAGGCTGTACCGGCCGGCAAGCCCGGCGGCTGACAGCAGCCTGGCCGGGTCCTCCGTGAAAGAGACGGGCGAGGCGGCCCGAAGGCGCCCGTCCTCCAGGTCTCGAAGACCGCCCAGCGGGTCGATCAACTCCCGGGGCCGCACTGAGGCGAGGTCCACCGCGAGCGCCTCCACCGTAAATCCGCAGTAAGCCGCGAGGTGGCCGCGGATGTCCGGGCACGCCAGCGGGACCAAGGTTATCGTTCGAGAGCCGCCCCTGTCGCCAACCAGGTTGAACACGCCGGGCTGGTTACTCAACTGCACCGACTTCAACCCGGTCCGGCGGGAGAGCTCCCCGGCGGCGGCGGCGGTGTCGGCCCCGCACGCGATGAGGATGCCTCCGGGCTCTCGCCCCGTCAGCGTTTCGAGGATAAAAGCGCCAAGCGCGTAGAAAGCCCCCGGGAAGGCCGCCAGGCCGGCGGCCTTCCCGAAGAGCTCGTCGGCCTCGAGGCCAGAGTCGAGGTTTATCCGGTGGCTTTGCATGCGGTTTAAATAGCGAGGCCCGGGGCCGCCGTCAGTCGCGCTGCCAGACCACGCGCGCGAAGGTGTCCTTTTCCTGCCATTTTATCTCGAGGTTTCCCTTGAAAGCCTTCTGAACTTCTTTGCCCATTCTCTCGGCGAGATGCTCGTCCGATGTCTCGATGACGATGCCGCGGTCATCCTCCACTACTTCAAAGATACGGGCCGACACGTTGCGGCGCCTGCCTTCGCGCGCGACCCTGTTCACCAGGTTGGCTATCTCGTCCCGGTGGGACTCCATGAACGCGCCTTTCAGAGTGACGATGCCCTCCACCTGCCGCTTCTGTAGCCTTACGTCGCCCGGGCAGAGCCGCATTTCATGCGACTTCTTCGCCAGGTCGCGCTTGAGCTCGGCGTCCGGTTCGGGGATCCAGCGGTGGCCGTCGTACACCGCTCCGCATCGAGGGCACTCTTTCATACGTGGTTCTCCCTTCAGTCACCGTCTATGTAGACCCGCGGGACCCGCGGGCTTATCATGCAGGTCACCTCGTAGTTTATTGTCCCGAGCCTGTCGGCCACCTCGGCGGCCGTTATCTCCTCGGAGCCGTCCGCCCCGATGACCACGAAAGGCGTGCCGGGCTCCACCGGTTCCGGCCCGAGGTCGACCATGCAGGCGTCCATGCATATCACGCCGACCACCGGCCGCCTGGCCCCCTTTATCAGGACCTCGGCTTTGCCGTTCAGGATGCGCGACATCCCATCGGCGTAACCCAGCGGAAGGGTCGCAATCCAGGCCTGCTCGGACGGGCCGTAGAGCAGGCCGTAGCTGATGCCCTCGCCCGCGTCGACCTTCTTCACGAAGGCGACTTCGCCGGCGAGCGACAGGGCCGGCTTGAGCTCTCGCACTCCCGCGAAGTGGCCCGAGGGCGGCATGCCCAGCATGGCTATCCCCACCCTGACCATGTCGTAGTGGCTGCGGGGGAACGCCATCACCCCCGCGCTGTTCGCGGCGTGTTTCACCAGGGGGTGGCCCAGGGCCTCCTCGGCCTCCGCGGCGGCGCCCTCGAAAAGGTCCATCTGCCTCCCGGTGAACGGGTTGTCCGGCTCCGTCGCGACGGCGAAATGCGTGTAGACGCCCTCGACCTCGACGCCGGGCAGGCCGTCCAGAAGCCTCGAGAAATCGCGCACTGAATCGGGGTGGATGCCGACCCTGCGCATCCCGGTGTCCACCTTGACGTGGACGCGGGCCTTCTTCCGGGCCCCCGCCGCGGCCCCGGAAAGCGCTTCGGCCATCCCCCGGGTGTAGAGCGAGCAGGTGATGTCACCTTCGACTACCCGCCGGGCAGCCGAGGGCGGGGGCTCGAAAAGCAGGTAGACCGGGCATTCGAAGCCGGCCTCTCGAAGCCGCTCGGCCTCCTCGAGGAGCGCCACTCCAAGGCAGTCCGCCCCACCCGCCAGCGCGGCGCCGGCAACCTCCAGGTCTCCATGCCCGTAAGCGTTGGCCTTGACCACCGCCATGAAGCCGCACCCCGAAGACGTGAGGCTGTTGAGGTAAGCCACGTTGCCCCTGACGGCGGACAGGTCGACCCGGGCAACCACCGGCCTCACGATGCCGCCGCGCTCGCCCGTCACGCCCGACGCCCCCGTGACTCCCATCCGGCACCGGCCACTTCAGTCGTCCCCTTCCACCGGGATGTCCCGGCTGATGAGCCTTACGATATCCGCCATGGTGATGACACCAACCAGTTTCCCGTCCCTGACCACCGGGAAGCGCTTGAGCTTCTTCTTGGTCATCATCGTAGCCACGTCCTCGACGGAGTCGTCGGCGTCGACCGTTATGACGTCCGTGGTCATGATCTGCCGCGCTTTGTCGGCGACCGCCTTGGTGAACTTCTCCTCGAACTTGTGAAGGCTCCCCGGGACGAAGACGTACCCCGACAGGAAGGTCACGAACCTCGGAAACTCCACTTCGCTGTCCTGGACCACCAGGTCGCTCTCGGTTACGATACCGACCAGCTTGCCGGAGTGGTCCAGCACCGGCAGCCCGCCGACGTTGTTGTCGATCATGGTTTTGGCGATCTGGACTACCTCCATCTCCGGGTGGATAGTGATGGGTTCAGGTGTCATCGCCTCGCTCACTTTTACCCTGTGCATTCAAACAACCTTTCAACTCGTCGACACGCCGCGGCGCAAAGCCAGGGGCAGGTGCCGTATCACGTCGCCTGCTATCATTCCTATCATGCCGTCCATGCTCGCCGCCAGGTCAGCGGCGTGGCCGTGGTAGAACACTCCCGCCACCGCCGCTTCGAAGGCGCTCAACCCCTGCGCCATGAAGGACGCGATGCAACCGGTGAGCACGTCCCCCATGCCCGCCGTGGCCATCCCCGGGTTGCCGGAGGAGATGATCCTGAGGTTTCCGGCAGGCTCGGCCACCACTGTTCCGGCCCCTTTGAGGACCACGACCGCGCCCCAGGCCGCCGCCGCGTCGCGCGCAACCCCCAGCCGGTCCGACTGCACCGACGTGGTGTCGACACCCCTCAGGCGTGCCATTTCTCCAGCGTGCGGCGTCAGCACCAGCGGGGTGCCGCGCTTCTCGAATATTTCCGTGTGTCCCGCCATGGCGTTGAGGCCGTCGGCGTCGAGCACCAGCGGCACCCGAACCGCCCGCACCAGCTCGCGAACAGCTTCAGGGGCCTCGCCAACGGTCGAGAGCCCCGGGCCCAGCGCGAGGACATCGAACCCCCTGCTCAGTTCGGTAACCTCCTCAACAGCCTTGAGCGAAATCACGCGCTCGCAGGTCTGCGGCAGCGGCCGGGTCATGACCTCGGTGAGTTTCACCTCGAGTATGTCGTGGACACCCTCGGGCACGCCCAGTGTCACGAGGCCGGCCCCGCAGCGCAGGGCCGCCCGGGCGCAAAGTGCCGCCGCGCCTGTCAGGCCGGGAGAGCCTCCCACCACCAGCACCCTGCCGCAACTGTTCTTGTGCGCGTCGGCGGGCCGCCGCGGAAGCAGCGCCTCGGCCTCCTCCTCGCCGACCGTGAATATCTGAGAATCGGGTACGGTTTCAAGGAGGCGCCCCGGAATGCCGATGTCGGCGACCTCCATCTCGCCGGCGAGAAACGCGCCGGGGTACTGCACCAGGCCGACCTTGGGAGCCACGAAGGTGACGGTCCTGTCTGCCCGCACCGCGGGCCCGGCCGCCGCCCCGGTCAAGCCGCAGACCCCACTTGGTATGTCAACAGCGAGGACCGGGCACCCGGCGCCGTTTATCGCCCTGATGGCCGCTTCGAAAACCCCCTCCGCCGTCCCCGAGAAGCCGGTGCCGAACAGCGCGTCCACGGCAAGGTCGAACGATCCCGCAGGACCGGCGGCTGCCTGTACTTCCCCGGGTACGGGCAGCCGCTCGATCTCTAAAGGAAGGCTTTCCAGCCGCTTGAAGTTTTCCGAGGCGTCGCCCTTGAGCTCGCCGGGGTCGGCAACGAGGAAGACCACGACCTCGACCCCGCGCTCGGCGAGAAGCCTGGCCACCACGAAGCCGTCGCCGGCGTTGTTGCCCTTGCCGCAGAACACGGCGACCCGGCGGCCGCCTTTCACCGAAAGCATGTCCCGGGCGGCGCGCGCCACCGATGCGCCGGCGTTCTCCATCAGGGTCAGGCCGGCGATCGACTCGCCCTCTATCGCGGCCCTGTCGACCCTCGCCATCTCCCCGGGCGTGACGACCCTCAAAGCAAATCCCTCCCCGCACCCTCGCTGCCGTACGATTTCACCACGCCGTCTCCCGTTCCTTCGCCGCCGCGGTTCTTCGGTCGGCGCCCGAGTCCGGAGGCGCGCTTCACCAGGATGACGCCGCCCCCCAGCAGCGCCGAGCCCATCAACAGCAATACGCACACGGTGGCCCACAAAGTCGGCACCAGGTTTCCCGGAAGAAGGCCGCTCGTCCCTATCGGAAGCACCAGCAGCAGCGTGGCCATAAAACACAGCGAGCTTATCACACCCATGGTAAAACCGAGCGTCCGCACCATCCTCCTCGACAGCTCGGCCTCGGCGAATGGCCCGTCGGGCTCCCAGAGCAGACCCGCGGCCACCAGCGCGAAACCTATCAGAACGCGCGCGGAACCAGTGTAGAGGATGCTTCCCAGGTAGTAGCCGAGGCGCTTCAACCCGTCGGCCGTCGAGGCGGCTCCAACGCCGTGAAAGCCCAGGGCATTGTTGGCAGCCTCGATAAGTGTTATCAGCAGGATGCCGCAACCCAGTATCAGCAGCACCCCGGGCAGGGCGCCGGGTGTCGACGTGGCAGCGGGCGTTCTGGTCCGCTCCCGGAAGTCCGCCCCGGCTCTTGCCGGTCGGGCGGGGCCCAGGCCCTCTCCCACAACGCCGACCGCGACCTTCGACCCGCCTCGCCCGGCCGCGGTGGTGGGCGCTGAGGGCCGCTCGACGAGCTCGACGTCGCAAACGTGGCACTTGGCGCAGCCGCACCGCTGCTCGCGGCCGCACCGGGGGCAATAAGCCATATCGCTACCCGATCCTCGAGTCGGTCACTCCACGGTAACGGTCTTGGCGAGGTTGCGCGGCTGGTCGACGTTGCATCCTCGCAGCCTGGCGATGTGGTAGGCCAGCAGCTGGAGCGGGATGACCGTCAGGAGGGGATAGAGCATATCCCGGGTCTCCGGGACCCGGATGACGTCCTCGCAGATGCGCTCTATCTCCGCGTCGCCGGCGGTCGCCACCGCCACCACGGGCGCCCCGCGCGCCTTGACCTCCTGGATGTTACTGATCATCTTCTCGTAGACTGAATCGCGCGTGGCGATGACCACCACGGGGACGTCGCTGTCCAGCAGCGCTATGGGCCCGTGCTTCATCTCGCCCGCGGGGTATCCCTCTGCGTGTATGTAGGAGATCTCCTTGAGTTTCAGAGCCCCTTCCATCGCGATGGGATAGCCGACGCTCCTCCCGAGAAAGAGGAAGTCCCTGCGCTCGTAATACTTTTCCGCGCAGGCGAGCACGGCCGGCTCTCCGGCGAGCACCTCCTCCATCCTGGCGGGGATGGCTTTGAGCTCCCCGATAGTCCTGCCGAACCTCTCGTCCGAAACCGCGCCGCGCAGCCGGCCAAGGTACATGGCGAGCATGTACATTGCCGCCATCTGCGAGGTGAACGTCTTGGTCGCGGCGACCCCTATCTCGGGGCCGGCATGCGTGTATATGACGCCCTCGGCCTCGCGGGTCATCTGGCTTCCCACCGTGTTGACCACCGCTATGACCCGGGCTCCCCGGCGGTTGGCCTCCCTGACACCCGCGAGGGTGTCCATGGTCTCCCCGGACTGGCTTATCGCAACCACCAGGTCCTCGTGGTTCACCACCAGGTTGCGGTAGCGGAACTCGCTGGCTATCTCTATCTCCACCGGCAGTGAGACCCACCTCTCGAAAAGGTACTTGGCCAGAAGCCCCGCGTGGAACGCCGTCCCGCAGGCCACGATGACGATGCGTCGGAGCACCCGGGCCTGCTCGGGGGTGAGGTTCAACTCCTCGAACACGACCTCGCCGTCGGGGCCGAATTTGTCCCCTATGGTGTCGGCCACCGCCCTCGGCTGCTCGTGTATCTCCTTGCGCATGAAGTGCTCGTAGCCACCCTTCTCCGCGGCGTCCAGGTCCCAGTCGACCTCCACGATCTGCCGGGTCACCTCGCGGCCCTCCAGGTCGGTCAGGTCGTAGCCGCCGTGGTCCACCTCCAGCAGCTCGTTGTCCTCGAGGAACAGCACCCGCCGGGTGCTGGCGAGGAAAGCGGGCACGGCGGAGGCGATGAAATATTCGTCCTCACCTATGCCCAGCACCATCGGGCTGTCGCGGCGCGCCGCCACTATCACACCCGGCTGCTCGCGATGGACCGCCACGACCGCGAACGCGCCCTCCACCCGCCCGAGGCTCACGCGGAGGGCCTCCGCCAGGTCTCCACGGTAATACTCCTCGATGAGGTGGGCAATCGTCTCCGTGTCGGTCTGGGAGCGGAAGACGTGGCCTCCGGCTTCCAGCTCGGTGCGCAGTTGGAAGTAGTTCTCGATTATTCCGTTATGCACGACGCCGATGTCTTCCCCGCAGTCAAGGTGCGGGTGGGCGTTGGCCTCGGTGGGCGCGCCGTGTGTCGCCCAGCGGGTGTGCCCGATGCCCACCTTGCCCCGCAGGTCGGCGCCCGCGAGCGCGTCCCCGAGCGCGTCCAGGTTTCCGACCACCCGGACGCAGGAGAGCGTTTTCTCGGGCGAGACTATGCATAGGCCCGCCGAGTCGTAGCCTCGGTACTCCAGCCTGCGAAGGCCGTCGTAGAGTATCGACCTGGCTTCCCTGTTACCCAGATATCCTACTATGCCGCACATCCGCCACCTGCTTGTTCCGTGTTACCTGTCGAGGTCCTTGAGGATAGCGTCCGCGATATTCCGGGCGACTTCCTCGGCTTTGCGCTCGCTCACAGCCTCCACCATGACCCGCTCCACAGGTTCGGTCCCCGATGAACGGACCAGCACCCTTCCTTTTTCGCCCAGTTCCTTCTCGTACCTCTTGATGGTGGTCCAGGCGGGCATGTCTGGCCGCAGCCTCCTGCCCGACCTGGAGCGAACGTTCAAAAGGACCTGGGGGTACTTCCTCATCACACCTGCCAGAGAGGAGAGCGTGGAGCCGGTGTCCTTCACGATGCCGGCCACCTGGAGGGCGGTGAGTATACCGTCGCCCGTGGAGGCGTGCTCGAGGAAGATTATGTGTCCGGACTGCTCGCCGCCGAGCACTGCCCCCCTGGAGAGCATCTCCTCCATCACGTAGCGGTCGCCCACCTGTGTCCGCACCGACTCGACCCCGGCCTCCTCCAGCGCCTTGTAGAATCCAAGGTTGCTCATCACGGTGGAGACCACCACCGGCGGGTGCAGCAGGTCCCGCTCCTTCAGGTAGCGACCCACGATCGCCATCACGTGGTCGCCGTCCCTCACCTCGCCGTTCTCGTCCGCGCAAACGCATCGGTCGGCGTCCCCGTCGAGGGCGAAGCCCATATCCGCCTTCCAGCTTTTCACCAGCCCCGATACCTGCTCGGGGTGGGTGGAGCCACAGTCGAGGTTTATGTTCCTGCCGTCGGGTTCGGCGTTGGCAGTCTCGACACGGGCGCCCAGCCTCTTGAACACTCGTGGGCATACGCGAAAGGCGGCCCCGTTGGCGCAGTCGAGAGCGACCTTATAGCCTTCGAGGTCGCAGTTGACGCACTCCAGCAGGTGCTCGACGTACCTCGACTCGGCGTCCTCAATGCTCGAAGCCGAGCCGACCGGCCTCGATTCCTCGGCATTCTCCAGGCCTTCGAACTCAGCCTCGATAGCCTTCTCGGTATCGTCGGCCAGCTTCACCCCGCCGGGCCCGAAGAACTTGATGCCGTTGTCACGGTAGGCGTTGTGAGACGCGGATATTACCACGCCGGCGCCGGCATCGAGGTCCTCGGTCAGAAAGGCGACCGCGGGGGTCGGGATAACACCGGCCAGCAGCACCTCGGCACCCTCGGACAGCAGGCCCGCCACCAGGGCCGATTCCAGCATCGGCCCGGACTCGCGGGTGTCGCGTCCGACCACCACCCGGCTGTGCCCCGGGAGAGCGCGGACCGCGGCCCGCCCCAACCTGAGCGCCAGCTCTGCCGTCAGATCGCGGTTCGCTTCACCCCTGATGCCATCGGTGCCGAAGTATTTCTTCAAAGGACCTCTATCGCGACGAGACTGCCAGCAATATATCACACCGGTGTTCAGAACCCGTACGAGCGGCTCTTCTCATCAGATAAGCACATGGGATTTAGTTGCCATTCGGTATGCGGAACCAGCCCGCCGGGCCTTAGCGCTTGGAGAACTGAGGCTTCTTGCGAGCGCCTTTAAGCCCGTACTTCTTGCGCTCCTTGATGCGGGCGTCCCTCCTCAGGAACCCGGCCTTCTTGAGCTCCGGGCGCAGGCTCTCGTCGGACACCAACAGGGCCCTGGCGATGCCCAGCCGCAGCGCTCCGGCCTGACCGGTCATGCCCCCACCCTCGAGCTTGGCGATAACGTCGAAGCTGCCCTTCAGCTCGAGATGTACGAGTGGCGCGAGCGCCTCTATGCGATGCCGCTTGTTCGGGAAGTAATCCTCGAGCGCCCTCCCGTTGACCTTTATCTCACCGGCACCGGGGTACACGCGCACCCTCGCAACGGACTCCTTGCGCCGCCCGGTCCCCCTGAAGAATTCTTCTGCCAATCTGCTTCCCCTACCCCTCTAGCTTCAGCGTCTCGGGCTTCTGCGCGGCGTGAGGGTGCTCGTCTCCGGCGTAGACATGGAGCTTGCCAAGCATCGCGCGCCCCAACCGGTTCTTCGGAAGCATCCCCCGGACCGCCATGATCACGATCTGTTCCGGGCGCCTCTCGAGCATGACCTCGTAAGGGGTCTCGGTCAGCCCCCCCGGGTAGCCACTGTGATGATAATAGACTTTCTGGTTTGCCTTGTCGCCCGTGACGGCGACTTTTGCGGCGTTAATGACTATCACGTGGTCACCAGTGTCCATGCTGGGGGTGTACATGGCCTTGTGCTTTCCCCTCAGCATGGTCGCTATGCTTGTGGCGAGCCGGCCCAGCACCTGGCTGTCGGCGTCCACCACGTACCACTTGCGCTGTATGTCCTTCGGCTTCGCCGAATACGTGTTTTTCGTGAGCTTGAGATAACCCATGTCAATCCTCGCAAAAATGACGCCCGCGCGGGCGTCAACGTACGTTGAATATTAGGTCAATCACCTTGCAGTGTCAAATGCAACATTGGGGTCAGGTCACTTTTCTGCGTCGCCATCACTCGAGACTCCCCGCGCGCGCGCAAAACGCAGAAAAGTGACCTGACCCCAATGTTGCGCTAGCGGCCCTGGAAATAGGCGCTGATGCCCTGGACTATCTGGGCGGCGACCTGCTCCTGGCCAGCCGGGTTGTCCCTTACGAGAGCCATCTTGTTCTCGATGCACGCAACCGGGACCCTGGAAAGTACGCTGCCTATGAGCGCGGTAGGGTGCCCGGACGGCGTCGTGTTGCCCTGGCTGGTGCCGCCGGTGTCGTCGCGGACGGAAAGGCCGAGCGCGGCGGCAAGGTCGGCCGCCAGCCTGTTGCTCTCACGCGCCACGTTCGTGTCGATGACAGTTATCCTGGAGGGGTCGGACGAGGGGCAGCGGGCCCCGTTCTCCGGCGCCCGCATCACCCCGGTAAACCCGGTGTCGTCGTAGTGCAGGCGCACGGTGAGCGCGCAGGCGTTGCCGGCGTCGGCCCGGGCTCGAAGGGAAGCGTACGAGTCGGCGCTCGGCTTGGTGAGCCTCACGGTGTACCCGGCCTGCTCCAGCAGGGCCTTCACCCTCTGCGCAAGGTCCCAGTTGGACTGCAGCTCGCCGCTCGCCCCCCCGTTGTCACCCACGTTGAGCCCGGTCGCCGGGTCTATCTCGCTTCCGGTCCGGTTGGAGTGCCCGGGGTCTACGCATACGGACCGGCCGGCGGCGGGAGCAGGGGCCGCGGGCTGCGACGGCTCCGGCTGAGAGGGTTGGGGTTCTTCAGGACGGGCATCAGAGCCGTTGCTCGTGAGCTCCGGTGAGTCTTGAAGGCCTTTGAGCCGAACCGTGACCATTTCCTCCTTTTCGGCGCTTGAGCCCGGCTTGGGGTCCTGGTTATCGACCTTGAGCCCGCCGCACTCCCCGGAGCTGTCCTGGTCGGGGTCGACCTCGATGGTGAAACCGGCGCCCTCGACTTTTTTCACGGCCTCGTTGTATGTGAGCCCGACAACGTCGGGTATCTTCGAGCCGCTCCCGCTCATAGTCAGAAGGGCGATGAGGCCGGCGACCAGGCACACCACCACGATGACGCCCACCGTTACTATCACGTTGTTGCGACGCCTGCGTCTCTGCTCGAGCTTCTGCTCTCGCTTCGCCGCGCGTGCCCTTGGCGCCTGCTGCGTTTCGATGCCACCGTTCTCGGCAGTTATTCTCATCACCCGGCCTGTCGACCGCTTCACCACTCTATAAACAGATTATAAGAAGCCCGCGTGAATACTTCAAAGAGATACGTCAACCACTCAGACGAAAAACGTGCGTCGAGGGTTCGAGGCCGCGGCGAGGAACGCTCTAAGGCAGACGGGAGCCCGCAGGCTGGTCGTTGCTTTGTTGTTGGGGAAAAAATATGATAATCGCGTCAGCGAGTCGGCGACCGAATGGCCCCTTTCTTCAGAAGGATGATATGCCCGTATGGAGACACCCGGCCCCCGGCAGGAGCTTAGAAAAAGATATGGCGTAGCCTCCAGCGAGGGAGGCAGGAAGTACAACGAGGACTCCTGCGCGGTGCGGGATTACACGTCACGGAGGGCGCGCCGGTACCTTTGCTTCATCGCCGTTGCGGACGGCATGGGAGGGCACCACGCGGGTGACGTCGCAAGCCAGCTCGCCATCGACATGCTTCAGAGCGCGCTCGACCCCAAGAACTTCGAGAGCGAGCGCGACTTCCGCGAAAGGGCCGAAGGCACGCTCTGTGAGGCCTTCTCGAAAATAAACAGCCGCATCTTCAACCTCGGCGGTGAGACGGGCGAGGGCAGGAGGATGGGCACCACGCTTACATGTGCCGTGGTGGACAGCGAGGGTGCGGACATCGCCCACGTTGGAGACACCAGGGCATATCTCGTCACTCCCGCGGGCTGCAGCCAGGTAACCGATGACCACTCCGTCGTCGGCAGGATGGTATCCGATGGGGTTCTTACCGAAGCCGAAGCCCGGACGCACGCGCAGCGCAATGTCATCACCCGGGCTATCGGGCCCGAGCCCACTGTCGAGATCGACATCCTGCACGTTCCCATGCAGCCGGGGGACTTCCTGGTCCTCTGCACGGACGGCCTGTACACCAAGGTCGACCGCGACGAGATAGCCCGGGTCGTGTGGAGCGTTCCGGACGCACAGGGCGCGTGTGAGCGTCTTGTCGAACTCGCGATAGCCCGGAAGACAGATGACAACGCCAGCGCCGTCGCCTGGAGCATGCCTGCTTTGCCGGCGGGGGGGCGGCATGCCCGGGCCGCCGGCCCGGGGCCGCGGGGAGCCCGAAGACGATGGTTGCCGGTCGTTCTCCTCGCGCTCCTGGCAGTCGCCGTCGGGTTCGGTGTCGTCTGGGGACTGGCCGCGGCATTCACCGGGACGGAGAAGGAGCCGGCCGCCGGCGACGGGAACCCGGTATCCTCGCGGCCTGTCGACACCGGCACGAAAACGGTCTTCAGCCCGGGCGAGACGGCCCAGGTCATGGAGAGCAAGCCGGGCAACCTTGTCAACCTGCGCGAGTCCGTGAATGGCGCGGACATACCACTGCTGAAAGACGGTCTGGTTCTCCTGGTCGCGGGCGGGCCGGAAACCGACAGGGAGAACAGGGACTGGTACAAGGTCGAAGTGGTGGACCCCGATTTCACGGGAACTCCCAGGGCGGGCTTCGTGAAGGCCGCCAACCTGGTTCGCCCACAGTGAGAAAGCGGGTGGTCACGTAGTGTCTCAGCAACCGAACACCGCCTTCCCGGTGCTCATGGTGCAGGACGTTCGCAAGATATACAAGATGGGCGACTCCGAGGTCCATGCGCTAAAGGGGATGTCGCTCGCGGTGCGCCCCGGGGAGCTGGTCGCGATAATGGGGACCTCGGGGTCAGGCAAGTCCACCCTGCTGCAGATAATGGGCTGCCTGGACCGGCCGACCGACGGCAACGTCTATATCGACGGCCAGGACGTGGGAACCATGCCCGACCCCGAGCTCGCGAAGGTCCGCAACAAGAAGCTCGGATTCATCTTCCAGTCTTTCAACCTGATGCCCCACGAAACGGCCGCCCACAACGTGGAGATACCTCTCCAGTACGCCGGCATCGGGCGTAAAGAACGCAGGCAGCTTGCCGTTCAGGCGCTCGTTACCGTGGGCCTTGGCGACCGGGTCGACCACAAGCCTGCCGAGCTTTCTGGCGGCCAGAGGCAGAGGGTCGCTATCGCGCGGGCTATTGTCAACCAGCCCCTGGTCATCCTCGCCGACGAGCCCACCGGTGCCCTTGACGTCAAGTCGGGCCTTGACGTGATGAACATCCTGCAGGAGTTCAACAGGCAGGGCCGCACCATAATAATGGTGACTCATGACCCGGGCATCGCCGAGCACGCGCAGCGAATAATCAGGATATCCGACGGTATCGTCGTGGACGAAGAGGTCGTCAGCTCTCCCAGGCTCGCCGGGGCCGAGTCTGTCTCTCAGGTGGCGCCGGCGGCGGTCAAGCCGGACGCGGTCCCCCGCGATGTGGGGGTGCCTTGTTCGAGCTGCGGTACGAACAATCGGCCGGCTGTGAGGTACTGCAGAAACTGCGGCCTCCCCCTCGAGGAAGCAGAGGCCCTGATGCCCGGTGGAGTGCCGGGAGGGGCGCGCTGCCGCGTTTGTGACATCGAGAACAGAACCGCCGCCAGGTTCTGCAGGAGCTGCGGCGCGAAGACGGACGAGCCTTTGTCCGGAACGGCGCCTCGGTAAGCCCCGAAGCCGACCGGTATGAGAAGGCGAGAGGAATAAGGAGACCAGATGTCGATAAGCGAGCTTTTCAGGACCGCGCTCCACTCTCTGCGGATAAACCCGCTGCGTTCGGCGCTCTCGGTCCTGGGGGTGATATTCGGAATAGCCGCGGTAATAGTGCTCATCTCCATGGGCCAGGGAGTGAGAGCGCAGATAACCGACCAGATAAAGGGCCTGGGAACCGACCTCCTGGTCGTAAAATCGGGGCAGGAAGCGACGTCCACCGACCTCTCTCCACAGGAGAGCCAGCTCGCCGGACAGCTGAACACGAGCTCTCTGACCCAGGGCGACGTCGGCCTGGTCTCAAAGGTCGACGGCCTCAAGGCCACCTGCGGGACCATCGAGCAGCTAGACACCTCTCGGGTCGGTAGCAATGCCAT
>JBBQKJ010000041.1:0-27441 GCA_038326775.1 Candidatus Geothermincolia bacterium | reverse complement strand
CCACTAAGACCCAGTCCGAAGTCCTAAAGGCCTTCGGACACTACGTGGACAAGGGTGGGGTCTTACAGCCTCTACCTCGATGAATCCGCGTCCTGATCGGCAAAACCTACAATCGCCTGGGGTTAACTCTTAAACTCCTGTTTGAGGCAGTTTTTCGTAGTGGCATCCCTTCAACTCCCTGGCCCCTGGAATGGGGCGAGGCCGAACGCAATTCCAGGGGCTCGCGCGCTACTCGGTCGAGGCGGTGACGAGTACATCATCACGCTTCTCCTTTGCGCCTGCCCGAGGTGTAGTTCTTCTTCTCCACGTAGTATCCGTAGTTCTTGCGGTAGGGCCGCCCCCAGCGTGAAGATGATCTTCTCGGCATCGCAGTAGTCGACCAGGTGGAAGTTGATGAACTCGCTCCCGTTGTCCGAGTCGATGCCCGGAAGCGGGAAGGGGAGGCGCTCTCTGATCTCCTCCAGGGCGGCAAACGTCCACTTCCCCCGGGGAAGTCGTGAGCCTGCCGCTGGCCCGCGAGTGCATGGGGAGGTAACCAACCAGAGGGGTGGCACAGGCGAACTGGCGGAGGACAGAAGAAAGCCCGCATTTCCACGGGCTTTCGACTTTTTCATTCAACTGTTTTAGTTGCCTCTGGAGCCTCCCATTGGATTCTCCTCCGTTTCTCCCAGAGCACTTTTGTTCACATTTCGGAGACTAATGATACCATAAATAGAAATCTTCCAAATCCCACTGATGTCCGTCACCCGTCCACCGAGTTGCCCACCTCCCCTATTCTACGTTGAATTACGTCGATTTCCTTCTCATCCTTGACCCATTTTGTAAGCTGGGAACTGGATGCAATAGCCTTGTTCTCGTAGCATCCAGCCGTCGTAGTGCCAGGAATAGGTTCCAAATGGTCCACCCGGCGTCTTATTAGCCGGTCCTACATCTACAAACGTGAAGAACTCGACAAACGGTTCGCAATCCGTCTCGGGTATGACCTCCACAGTAATTCCCTTGATCGGATGAAAGACATGAAATGTCTCCACATCCTGGGGAAGTAGTATCCCAATCTGTTGAGCTTCTACCTCGACCTTCTCCCCTGGGGCGAGTCGTACCTGGAAAGGATCGGGGGTGAATTCTTCTTGAGTTGGCCTATGTTGACGTTTCTGGTGCCGCATTCTGATACTCTGTTTTGCCCCGCTGATCTTGACATACTCAAGCACATATAGCTTGTCGGTGGGGACTTCTTTGAACCGCTCGTAGGCTACCCAGAACCTGACCTCATGTTCCGCTTCCTGCGAACCCGGATTGTACAACTGGTATTTAGTGTAGGATTTCAGTTGCAGGAACCGCTTGTCTCCAAATTCGACAGATCTCTGGGCTATCCTCACCTTGTAGTCCAGCCTATAGGGCTTGCCAAGAATCGGTACGATCTCCTCGTGCACGAGTTCAGGAAGACCGTGGTCAGGATGGCTCCGTTCCTTCCCGGAGAGTACAACCATCGCCGTGTCAACAACTCTATACAAGTCATCGGTATTCATCTTTGAGAGGTAGTTATCGTTGAGCGGAATGGCATCATTCAACGCTACGAAGAATCTCTTTTCGAAGTACTTCTCGGTGAGCGTACTCTCGTAGTAGATATCGATCACGGCAATCACGATGAGTGCGACGGCTATTGCCTGGAGTATTTCGCCTGGTAATGGGCGATGTTGAAGCCAGATGCCCTTTATGATGAGCAGGAGAGTCGCTGCTATCAGAAGTAGAAGCATCAATACAAGCCTCAGAGTCATGATTTCTTTCAGTTTGCGCAAAAGGACTCCCTCCCCCCGATGTTCCTGCCGCAGATCGTGCGTCGCATCTTGCAGGGCCTTATTAATCCAACACAGCCTCCAACTGTTCCCGAGACTCACGATTTGGGATGCTGATTATCTCATCCTTGCCGTCTATCTCTCTCACGTTGTTCGCGTTCCTCCCCAACCACCAGACTGGCGACCATATCCGCCCCGCAGTACTGGCGCTTCACGACTTTGGTCTAGATTGTCTCGGGGCAGTAGGAGCCGTACTACTGCAGTTACCACACTCCACTGTTCAGCCTGGCGGCCACTTTGCTTGTATTGCAAATTCTATCATGGCCCGCGGACGCATTTCACGTGAGTTCCCCCGGGGGGCTGGCTACCTCGAGAATGCCTGAAAACACCTGCTCGCTGCACGATTCACGGGAATGTAGCGGGATCGCGAGAGCAATCATTTTGATGGTCAGTCTCTCTCCGGGCTGTTGACTTCCGCTCTGATGGTATTAGACTAACACCGTTCGAAGAACGAGGATGGGGACCTTGCGGCAGTTCGTCAAGCAAGGTCCATTACCACGGAGTGAGGTATGCCCAAAGCCCCGATGAACGTGGAAGAGCTGCGGGAGGTCAAGGACAGGATACTGGATATCGCGGCCGGGATAGTCATGGAGGACGGCTTTGAGAACCTGTCGATGCGAAAGATCGGCGGCAAGATGGGCATTGCCGCCGCAACCCTCTATTATTACTACTCCAACAAGGATGAGCTTAACATCGCGATCCGCAAGCGGGCGGGCGAGCTGCTGTACGACGAGCTGCTCGAGGCGTACGGGTCCGGCAAGGACCTCAAGGACAGGGCGTGGCTGATGATGAAAGCGTACCTGGAGTTCGGGGTGAGCAGGCCCAACTACTACTCGATCATGTTCGATTCGTCCGCGCCCGGGCATTCGGACTACCTCGGAACGAAACTCGAGGCGGCGGCCCGGGAGGAGCTCGAATCGTCCATGCGGAGCGCGGAGCTGATGTTGACGTGCATGAAAGAGTTCGCACGGGCGGGGTACGGCCTCCCGGCAGACCTGGAGCTGGTCCGGATAACCCTCTGGAGCGAGCTGCACGGCCTGGTTTCTCTTTACAACAACCATCTCTTGAAGGAGCTTGGCTATCCATCGGAAAAGGACGTGATAGGCGCCGCGAGGCTTTTCTACGAATTCATCCTCGCGATATACGAGCCTGGTACAGGACCGGGCAAGCGCATTGAGGTGAAAGATGACTGAAGACCGCGCGCTGATACTCGACGTCAAGGGCAACTCGCTTGATGACGGGCCTGGCATCCGGACCGTGGTCTTCTTCAAAGGTTGTCCCCTTTCCTGCGACTGGTGCCACAACCCGGAGAGCAAGCGGCGCAGACCCGAGCTATCGTTCGACGGGAAAGCCTGCATAGGGTGCGGGACCTGCTTGAAGACGTGCGAGGCCGGCGCGCTTTGTCAGGACAACAGGTTCTTCGTCGACCGCGAGAGGTGCAGCCTCTGTTTTGATTGCGTTGACTCCTGTCCGGCCTGCGCCCTGGAGAGAGTGGGCAAAGAGATGTCGGTCGAGGCGCTCTTTTCGGAGATAATGAAAGACGAGCCGTTTTTCCGCGTGTCGCGGGGCGGCGTCACGCTCTCCGGAGGAGAACCGCTCCTTTATATGAAGTTCGTTTCCGCCCTCGCCGCGTCTCTTAAGGACAGGGGTGTGCACGTCCTCCTGGAGACGTGCGGCCTCTTCGACATCCGCGCGTTTGAGGACCTTGTGCTGCCTTACATCGACACGATCTATATGGACATCAAGCTGATGGACGATGAGGCGCACAGGCGGCACTGCGGGGCATCCAACAAGGTCATACTGGAAAACCTCGCAAGGCTGTCCGTGCTTTCCGGGAGCGCGGAAGCGGAGTTCCTTGCACGGGTCCCGCTCGTCCCCGGGGTCACCGCCACGGAGCCCAACCTGTCGGCCATCGCCTCTTTCTTGAAGGAAAACGGCATCGGCAGGGTCGAGCTCCTCGCGTACAACCCTCTCTGGCACGAGAAATGCGAGAAGATCGGCGAGCGCAGCCCGTACGCCGAGACACCCCGGATGAGCTCCTGGATGCCCCGGGAGGAAGTCGACGCGTGCCGGAAGATATTCCTGGACATGAACATAGAAGCCGTTTGAGATGAGACAGCCGGCAACCGGGAAGGAGGCTGAAAGGATTGTCAAGCGTATCATCGAGCCATGAGAGGGTGACGGCGGCGCTCGAGCTCCGGGAGCCGGACAGGGTCCCGACTTTCGACCTCATGATGGACTCCATCTCCTACGAGATACTCGGCAGGAGACCGGGGGTGCTCGACCGGCTGCTCGGCAGCCCCGGCGCGGCCGGTTTTCTCGACTCCGTCGTGCCGCGGATAAGAAAGGTCCCCATACTGGCAACGCTATTCGTCGACAGGCCGGGCGACATCGAGGCCGAGGAGTTCGCGCAAGCGGGGGCGGCGGCGGCGGTGAAGATCGGGTTCGATTCGGCGGTGGTCAACTACTACCCGGTCTTCAGGCTCCAGGACTCGAAGACCATGCACGACCTCTTCGGCAGGTCTTACCGGGTGACCGTTGATAAGAGAGGTTTCCTGGTCCTCCCTATCTACAGGGGCGGCCTGATCAAGAGCCCCGAGGACTGGAAAGCGTGGGACAAGAGCGCGCTCCTTGGGCTTCCCGAAAAGTGCAACCGGGCGATGGCCCCGATCCAGGCGGAGTTCGGCAGGCAGTTATTCATATTCGGGTTGAGCAGCGCGGGGCTGTTCGAGAGCACCTGGGAGCCGATGGGCTTCGAACGCTTCGTCGTGGCGTTGCGCAAGGAGAAGGGTTTCGTCCGGCGGATGATACAGTTCCAGGTGGACCTCAACTGCTCCATCATCGAGGCGTTCGCCGACGCCGGGCTTCCCGGCTACCTGTTCGCCGACGACCTGGCTTACAAGTCGGGGCCGATGTTGAACCCGAGGATGCTCGAGGAGCTGTTCGGGGACGGCTATCGCCGCATAACACAGACCGCCCACTCCCTGGGGATGAAGATCGTCATCCACAGCTGCGGAAACACCTCCTCGCTGCTGGGGTGGCTGGCCGACTGCGGGTTCGACGGCGTCCACCCGCTGGAGCCGACCGCCGGCATGGAGCTGGCCGCGGCCAAAGAGGCCGTCGGGGACAGGATATGCCTGGTCGGCAACATCGATATCTCCCACATACTGGTGGACGCGCCCAGGGAAGAGGTGTTCGAGGCCGTCCGCCGGGCCATCGCGGACGCCGGAAAGGGCGGAGGGTTCCTGCTGGCGGCGGCCCACAGCCACGAGGACGTGTCCGTCGAGAGGATGAAGTGGATGCTGGAGGCGGCTGGCAAGTACGGGGGTTGCCGTTCCTCGGGATGAAGACAAATGCGCTATTTCTTACGATTGACGCTTCGCAGGCGTTTGCCTCCTGGAATCAAGCGGTCTTTCATCGCCTCCACGCCCAGCGGCCCAACGAGCGGGTTGTTGTCAAATATCATTGCGCGGTTCGGCCCAGTATAATAACTAATCAATGTGGGAAGAGAAGCGCCGGATCGAGATGATAGCGGAACCCGGAGGGCGTAATGTCTATTTCGACGCAAGATATCACTGAAGACCTAACCCGCCCGTCCGAGCGCGTCGCGGCGATCCGCGAGGAGCTCATCGGCACATCCTATTCGATATGCCTGGATCGTCCGCGGCTTCTCGGCGAGTTCAGAAGCTCGGTTGAGGGGCGAGACGCGCGCAAAGAACACCCGCTCGCGCGCAGAGCCCTGGCGCTCGCCTACCTTTTCTCCCACCGCCGCCCACACGTCTACCCGGGCGAGCTGATCATCGGCAACATGACCTCCAAGAGGGTCGCGGCCAACTACTACATCGAAGGCGGGTCGGTCAACATACTCGAGGACGTCTTGCGCCTCGAGAAAAAGGCCACGGCAATCGAGATGCCTCCGGCTGAGAGGGTGAGCCTTGTCGGCCTTGGCCTGCGCAACCTGTTCAAAAGCGTCGGGGGCCGGGCGCTCCTTCGGCCGTGGCGCATCAAGCACTTCCTCGATTTCTTCATGGCCAGGCGCTACTTCATAACCGAAGAGGCCGGCATCGGGCACCAGTGCGCCGACTACCGGGCGGTGGTCCACCGGGGCCTGAAAGGCGCCGATGACGCGGCCGCTCTCAGGCTGGAGACGGGCAGGCTCGCCGACGGCACCCCGCTGGATGAAGACCGGCGAGCGTTCTTCCGGTCGGTCAGGATAACCGTCGAGGGAATCCGGCGGATGGCGTCCAACCTGGCCGACGAGGCCGAGCGGCAGGCCGGGCAGCCGGGCGTTACCCCGGAGAGGAAGGCCGAGCTGCTCGAGGCGGCCTCCTCCTGCAGGCGCGTCCCTTACGAGCCCGCCCGCACCTTTCGCGAGGCGCTCCAGTCGATATGGCTGGTGCACGTCGCCTTTAACCTCGAGGACTTCGAGCAGGGCATGTCTTTCGGGCGGCTCGACCAGATACTATACCCCCTGTATCTCGCCGACCTCGAGGCCGGCCGGCTCACGCGCGCGCTCGCGGCCGAGCTACTGGCGAGCTTCGGGCTCAAGACGTGCGAGACCATGCCCATCTACTCGGAACGCGTCGACCAGTTCTTCAGCGGGAACGGCGTAGCGCAGGCGATAACGGTCGGTGGGACCGACGAGGACGGCAACGACGTGACCAACGAGCTCTCCGGGCTCATCCTCGACTCGTACGCGCAGATACTGACCCGCGAGCCCGCCCTGCACGTGCGCATTCACCCGGGCTCCCCGCCGTGGCTGATGGAGAAGGCGGTCGAGGTGCTGCAGCTTGGCACCAGCAGGCCTTCCCTGTTCGGCGACACCGCCGTTGTCGAGGCCCTTCAGACAGCGGGCATCAGCCTGGAGCACGCTCGCGACTACGCGGTCATCGGCTGCGTGGAGATGGCGAGCCAGGGCCGCACCTATAACTCGTCCGACGCCGCCCTGTTCAACCTGCCCATCTGCCTGGAGCTCGCTCTCAACGAGGGCCGCCGCTTCGCCAAGCCGGGCCGCGGCGAGCGGCGCCTGCGGATGGGCGAGAAGACCGCGCCCGTCGATACGATGAAGAGTTTCGACGAGGTGGTCGAGGCGTTCCGCGCCCAGGTACGCGACGGGGTGGGCGAGATGGCGAAAGTCATCGGCTGGCTCGAGGCGGTGTACCGCATCCACCGCCCGACCCCCATCAACTCGATGCTGACACAGGGGTGCCTCGAGGAGGGCAGGGACGTGACCTGGGGAGGCGGGATGTACGACTTCACCTCCATCCAGGCGGCGGGGCTCGCGAGCGCCGGGAACTCGCTGTACGCCATAAAGAAGCTGGTGTTCGACGAGGGGCGCATGAGCCTCGACGAGCTGGTGCGCGTGCTCAAGGACGACTGGCGCGGGCACGAGTCACTGCGCTCGGAGGTGAACCGGAAGTTTCCCAAGTACGGCAACGGCGACGCGGAAGCCGACGCGATGACCCAGGTCGCCGCCGACGCCTTCGCAGACGCCGTGACCGCTCGACGCAACACCCGCGGCGGGCGCTACATCCCCGGCTTCTACTCCATGACTTGCCACATCGGGTTCGGCAGGATAACCGGCGCTCTGCCGGACGGCCGCCTCGCGGGCGAGCGCCTGTCGAACGGGCTGGCTCCCGTCGACGGGACAGAGCTTGCGGGGCCCACGGCGGTGCTGAGCTCGGCCGCGTCGCTCGACAGCCAAAAGTGGGGCAACTGCTGCGCGCTGAACCTGAAGTTCGACAAGCCGGTAGTGCAGGGAGAGAAAGGGCGGGACATCCTTACCGGGCTGTTCAACGCTTACTTCGAGATGGGGGGCATGCAGGTGCAGGTCAACGTGCTCGACGCGGACCAACTGCGCGCCGCGCGCGACGACCCCACGCTCTATCCCGACCTGGTGGTCCGGGTCGCCGGCTACTGCGCCTACTTCAACGACCTCCAGCCGGCGGTCAAAGACGAGATAATCGAGCGCACCGCCTACGGCGTAGGCTGAGGGCAGACCTCGACCAATCACGCGGTTCTATTCAATGGAGTTCCCCCTACACTCTGTCCGGAAACCCGCTTGACAAACGGGGCTTCCTGCATGAAACTTACGTTTACGTTAACGTCAGTTTTATGAAAGGAGCCCGTTCGTGCCGTTACCTGACGCGAATGAAAAACCATCCCTGACGTTTACCATCTCGGAGCTGGCCGACGAGTTCGGAATTACTCCTCGGGCGATACGCTACTACGAGGAGTGCGGCTTCCTTTCCCCTCGCAGAAAAACGCCGACCAGCCAGAGGGTTTACGACGAGCGCGA
This sequence comes from Candidatus Geothermincolia bacterium, assembly GCA_038326775.1. Taxonomy (GTDB): domain Bacteria; phylum Actinomycetota; class Geothermincolia; order Fen-727; family Anoxymicrobiaceae; genus DYIU01. The sequence continues at coordinate 19,290 of JBBQKJ010000041.1, read as the reverse complement.
CCGCGCGCGGCTCAAGCTCATACTGCGGGGCAAGCGTTTCGGCTATTCGCTCGCGGAGCTCGGAGACATCCTGAAGCTGTACGAGATCGACCCTACCCAGGGAAAGCAGATCAGGCGCACCCTCGAGTATGGCATCCGTCACATCCAGGAGATAGACGAAAAGATCGAGGAACTGCAGGAGATACGCGAGGAGATGCTCGAGTTCGCCAGGAGCTTCCTGGAGATACTCGAGGCTGGAAAGGACGGCAAGTCCAGGGAGATGAGAGACGAGATCTCCGGCGCGAGGATCATTATCGACCGGCTTGGCGAAAGCTGACAGCTGTCAAAAGGAGGTAGTGCCATGTCCCTTCCAGACAGGAACAACCCGTATGACTTCAACCCGTACCTGGAGTGGAGAAAGAACGTCGACTACTACGCCGACGACCCGTTTCTTCAGAGGATGCTGGCCGTTTTCGCGGGCCCTGAGGCCCGGGAAGCGGACCGGGCGGCCAGGGAGTTCTCCAAGAAGGCGTCTTTCCGCTGGCGCGATTTTGCGGAAAGGATCGCCCGGCCCGAGAACCGCCCCTTCATGATGCATTATGACGGCCACAAGAACCGCATCGACCGCATAGTCCGGCCTTACGAGATCGAGGTGATGGAAAAAGAGGTCTTCTCCGAGGGTATCTTTTCCGATGAGACCTCTCCATGGACCCGGTTTATCAAGATCTCTCTTCTCAGCCAGAACTCCGAGGCCGGCGTCGTTTGCCCACTGACCTGCACGTGGGGCATGGTGGCGCTCCTGGAGGAATTCGCGGACACGCCCGAGACAAAAAAGATCCTTGCCCATGTAAAGGAGGGAATCGACGGCGAGTTCGCCATCGGGGCCCAGTTCGTCTCCGAGATCCAGGGCGGCTCCGACGTTCCGGCGAACCTCCTCGAAGCCGTGCAGGAGGACGGCGGCTGGCGCCTCTACGGAACCAAGTTCTTCTGCTCGGCGGCCCACGCCGATTACGCGGTGGTCACGGCCAAACCCCGGGGGTCGGAGAGAGCGGGTCTCTTTGTCATCCCCATGTGGCTTCCGGGCGAAAAAGAAAAGGAAGTGCGGAACAGCTACACCATCGACCGTCTCAAGTGGAAGCTGGGCACGGTCGAGCTTCCCACCGCCGAGCTCACCTTCAACGGCACGCTGGCTTATCCTGTAGGGCCGCTGGACAGGGGCGTGGCCAACGTAGTGGGTATAGTGCTCACCTTTTCCCGCCTGGCGATCGGCATGGGCATGAGCGTCGGCATGGCCCGTGGCCTGCGCGAGGGAGCGAAATACGCCGAGTTCCGCACCGCCTTCGGGCTCGCCCTCAAGGATTTCCCCATGGCGGCAGCGCAGATCGCCAGAATGGAGCATTTCGCAAGGCGCAGCATGGCGGGAAGCTTCAAGCTTTACAGGGATTTCATCGGTCTTCCAGGGGGCCTTGCCCCCGGCCTGACCACTGACGAGCCCCTTGAGCTCAAGCGATATCGCTTCGACATACGGCAGTTGGTCATGCTCCAGAAGATCACAGTTGCCAGCGACGCCAACGATATGGCACGCCTGGGTATAAGCATCTTCGGCGGCCACGGCGTCATGGAGGATTTCTCGAGCTTCCCCCGCATGCTACGCGACGGGCTTGTGAACGAGCTGTGGGAGGGGCCGCGAAACGTTCTGCTCACCCAGATGCACCGGGATTTTCAGCGGGTCGCCGAATGGTACCCGCCCTCGGAGTTCGTGTCGAACATCCTCGAGGGCGCGGACCCGGCGACGATCAGGGAATATTCCGTGGAGGTCCGGGAGTTCATGGCAATCCCGCATCTTCTCGAGATGAATGAAATCACCCTGGAGATGTGCGAGCGGTGGGATGATTTCTGCGCCCGGTTCTTCCACGCCTACCAGGACCTGGCGCTCGCCCAGGCGGAAGCGGCGGCAGGTGCGGAGCAAAACGGCTCAAAGGAGCTCTCGGGACAGACAGCGGGTGGCGCCGGCACCCTCTGAGCCTCTTCAGCCCGGTGATGGTACAATCCTGAAAAGAAAGGGGCATGAAAGGCATCGGTCTTGAAAGCGAGGGAGGCTTCTGCTATTAAAAGTCCGGTCCTCATGGGCGGCAGCGGAAAGCGTTCAACGGCCCTCGCGGGGGAGATGCCGCGTCCGCTTTCTCGTTGTCACGTTGCTCCTGCTGCTCGCGTTGGCTGTCTCGATCATTTCCGGCGCCGGGTGCGGCCGGGACAAGGCACAGCTTCCGGCGACGGCTTCCGAGCTCGAGCGCGCGTCGGGCCTTGCGGACGAGTACCTGACCCGGCAGGGGAAGTGGCTCGAGGACGGCAGGACCAGCGGGGCTACAATGTACTCGGTGGACGCGCGCCTCGACACAAGAAGGAATTCGGTTAGTGGCTATGAGCTGCTGGTCTATACCAACAGGTCGGGCGTGCCGCTGACGGAAGTCGTCTTGAGGATCTACGCGAACGACCCCGGCGTAGCGGTCGGCGGCAAGTCCGTGTCCATCAGCGACGCGAGGGTAGGCGGGCGGCCAACAGGGTACAGCCTGGAGGGCTCCTTCCTCAAGGTGAGCATCCCCGGCGGTCTAGAGCCCGGCAAGTCCACTTCTTTTTCGTTCGATTTCGACGAGCCCGTCCCGCCATCAGAGATAAGCGGGGGGGTTTTCGGCTATAGCGGCGGCACTTACGCCCTCGGTAATTTCCTGCCCACCGTGGCCCTCTGCCCGGGGGGAAATTGGGATACGCGCGAGACGCCCACGGATGGCGACGTATGTTTCTACGACTGCTCGGACTACTTCGTTTCGTTCGAGGCTCCCGTTGGCTACGTGGTGGCGGCGACAGGCGAGGAGGTCTCCCTGAGCGGGAACACATACCTTTTCGCTGCGGGAAGCGTTCGCGATTTCGAGGTCCAGGCGAGCAGGAAGTACGCCTCGGCGAGCAGGCAGGTCGGTCCCACCACGGTGACCTCATACTTCTACAGGGGCGATTCGCGGGGTGGGGCCAAAGCGCTCGACTACGGGTGCGACGCGCTCGCGCAATTCAACCGGCACTTCGGGCCGTACCCGTACACGCGGCTCAACATCTGCGAAGTGCCGATGGAAGACTACGGCATGGAGTTCACGGGGCAGGTCCAGATAGCGGACTGGCTCTACGAGGACCCCTCCGATAACGCGGAAGACCTCGAGCTCACGGTCGCGCACGAGGTATGCCACCAGTGGTGGGCTCTTGGAGTGGGCTCGGACTCGATCGGCCACCCCTGGCAGGACGAGTCGCTCACCAGCTTCTGCGAGGTCTTGTACACCGGCTGGCAGCATTCCCCGGCCGAAGCGGAGAAGCTGCTCGAAGACGAGCTGGTCGGCGGCTACGAGGAAATGAGGAAGGATGATGTCGGTGACTCGGCCGTCGACCTCCCCGTCGCCGGTTTCGCGGAGGATGAGTACTCGCTGGCAGTCTACATCAAGGGGGCGCTTCTCTTCGACGAGTTGTGGGGGCTGATCGGCGATAAGCGTATAGAGGCGGGCCTGCGTGACTACTACCGGGACCACCTTTTTCTCAACGCGACACGCGAGGACATGCAGGCGGCATTCCGTTCCCGTGCCGGCGGGCTCGCCGACGTCAATGCCCTCTTCAAGCGCTGGCTGGACGAGCTTCATGGCGACGAGGACGTTCAACCTCGGGAGCAGTGAGTCGAAAGAACGATATCGGAGCCCTGCCTGGCCGGCGTCCTTTCGACCTGGTTGCGGCCGGGATTATCGTCGAAGGTGACGAAACCTGTTCGATTACTGTTAAGATACCGTTATCGTGAGGGTGGCAGTGGAGATCTCAGATTGACTGGTCAGCGCGTTGACCCGTGCGCGAAAGGAGGACCGAGAGTGAACAACATGGCGGAGATCAAGCAGCGGCTGGATCGGCTGGCTCAACTCGGCAAGAAGATGCGCGAGCAGCTCACCGGTTTGGGCGGTCCCGACGGAGAGCTGAAGAAGAAGGTCAAGAAAGAGGGCACCCGCATAGGTATCGGTGCGGGGGTTTCCTTTCTCGGCGTTGCCGTCGCGGCCGTGGCTTCGGTGTACATCCTGGCGGTCATCATCCTGCTGGTGAACCTCGCGCTGGAGTTGTGGCTTTCCGCTCTTATCGTTGTCGGGGGCTTTCTCATAATCGGCGCCGCGATCGTCGCCGCGGGGATCTTCATGATCAAGCCCGCCGCGAAGGAGTTGTCAAAGACGACGGGGGACGCGACGACCGGGATAAAACAGATTGGCGAAGAGATAAAGGCCGAGGTCGAGGAGCTCCAGAAAGTGGCCATGAAAGAGGCTGATGAGCGAAAGCCGCAGATAGCCGAGATGGTCGGGAAAGCGAAAAAGGCGGCGCCGGTCGTCGTCGCGGCATGTCTGATATTGTGGGGTATCAAGAGGGCGAGGAATTCACGCAAGCAAACGCGAGCGGTCCTGAGGGTGATCGAGTTGTACGAGGAGGCGAAGACCCGGGAGGGAAGCTCCTGACAAGCCAGTCAATCAGTCAGGTTGTTCGATACTACCGTGCACCGCGAAGAGTTCAGCCTGATTGATTGGAGCGTTTGATGAGAACAAGCGGATCCTTGATCAGGGGTCACGGTGGCGGCCTCGGCCTGCGGGGAGAACTGTTAAACCATCGCCTGACTGTTGCAGTAGCACTTTGCGTGCTCGCGAGCGCGGCGCTGGGAGTCGCCCTGACGGGTTGCGGAGGAGCCGGAAAGACCTCCAACCACTTCGTAGAAAAAAACGTGCCTGTCCCCATGCGTGACGGCGTTATCCTGCGCGCCGACGTCCGCCGGCCCGCGGCCACCGGCAGGTACCCCGTGCTGATATTCCGCACTCCGTACGACAAGAACGAGGGAGACCCCGATAACGAGCGCTCTTTTGACGACGCGGTCAAGCGCGGCTACGCCATGGTCATCCAGGATGTGCGCGGGCGCTACGCCTCCGGCGGGGAGTTCGTCGCGTATCAGAACGAGGGCGGGGACGGCTACGACACGATAGAGTGGGCGGCGAAGCAGCCGTGGTCCGACGGCAGGGTCGGCACCTTCGGGCTCTCCTATCCCGGTGCGGTGCAGTGGCTCGCGGCAATCGAGAACCCCCCGCACCTCAAAGCGATGGTTCCGGCCATGTGCTTCTCGACGATAGGGCCGCAGTTCATCTACTTCGGCGGCGTGTTCGAGTCTGCCTGGGCCAACTGGTCGTACGTGGACATGTCTCCGGACGCCCGTGTGAAGAAGGACCTGCCCGGACCGAAGACTATAGATGAGGCTAAGGAAGAATGGAAGCGTCTCGGCGGCGATGACGACGTTGAAGGCTGGCTCCCGAGCCTGCAGATGCCTTACCTGAAAGACACCGAGCTCTACCACTACACGTGGCTCGAGCATCAGCCCTACGACCCTTGGTGGGAGTGGGGCAACCTGCGGGACAAGTACCCCCGGGCCGGGGCGGCAGTCCTCAACCTTTCCGGATGGTACGACGAGCCGTACGGCACCGAGGGCGCCATCACGAACTACCTGGGGCTCCTCAAGTCCCGGGCGGGTGAAAAAGACCCGCGCACGAAGCTCCTCATCGGCCCCTGGATCCACGGTGTGGACGCGACGGGCTCCACAGTTTCGGGTGACAGGAAGTTCGGCGCTTCGGCAAAGATAGATTATGACGACGTGGTCCTCGACTGGCTGGACCACTACGTAAGGGGAATCGACAACGATGTTTCGAGCTGGCCAGACGTCAAAGTATTCGTGATGGGAGACAACACATGGAAGGCGGCTAGCGCCTGGCCGCTGAAGGAGACCGTCGAGGAGCCGGTATACCTCGGGCCCGGTGCCGCCCCCGGCGCGAACGGCTCTATAGCACCGGAGGCAGTGCGGCAGAGCGGCGTCAGTTCCTTCGTATCCGACCCCGTCAACCCGGTCAAGGACGAGTTCTACACTAACTTCGGGGCTTTCGACCTGAGGAAACTCGCCGGCAGGCCCGACGTGCTCACATTCGAGACGGCACCTTTCAACGAAGATAAGAAGGTCGTGGGACACGTCGGAGCCGAGGTCTATGTCTCCAGCGATACCCCCGACTTTGACCTCTACCTGAAGCTCATTGACGTCGCCCCGGATGGGACGGCCTTCAACCTGGAGAGCGCGGGACATGAAGTCATACGGGCCAGCTACCGCGACAAGATCCCGGAGCGCAAGCTGCTCCAGCCGGGCGAGGTCGTCAGGCTGTCGTTCGACAACCTGCTCACCGGTAACACGTTCAAGAAAGGCCATCGGCTGCGCGTATATATGATGGGCTCCTGGTTCCCCACGTATTCCAGGAACCTGCAGACGGGAGAATTGGAAACCGTCAGCGCGGAAATGCGAAAGGCGACGATCGAAGTCCATTACGGCCCGGAGTACCCCTCGAAGCTGGTGCTCCCCGTCGTCCCGCGCGGCACTCAGAAGTAATCGCGGATAGAAAGACACGGTCGTGCGCGCGGCCGTGCTGAAGGTTGAGGAGGACGCGAACATGGAAAAGCAGGGAAAGATACTCGGCATACCGTACGACTTCCGCCGGGCGACGTACAGGCGCATGAAAGAGCGGATGTGGAACCCGGAAGACGAGCGCATCGTGACTCCCCGTACTTCCGGCGTCGGCTGGACCGTCAACCTGTACCAGTTGAAGAAGCGCTATCCAGCCGCGTTCTACCTGCTGATGGCCGCGTTCGCCGGGGGCGTTGCCTGGCAGGCGTGGAAGTTCTTCGCCGGGGAGGACGAAGAATAGCTCTTTTCGCCCTCCGTTTAGCTGTAGCCACACTAGAGGGGCTACTGGTTTTCACATTGACTGACCAGTCAGTTGTATAGTATGAATATCCCATCGCCGGTCATGTTCGGGTGGCTGGCACGGTGGAGCACTACATTCGTGATCAAGAGGCGGTAATCATGGATTTTGAGTTTACGGAAAGCCAGAAGTTGTTCCGGGAAAGTTTGCGGGAGTTCCTGGACAAGGAGATAGCTCCCCTGGTCGATGCCCAGGAGAAAAAAGGCCCTATGACCAAGGAAGAGGCCACGGGCATCATGAGAAGGTTCAAGAAAATGGGCACCGGATTCGACCTGGAGAGCCTGAAGGACATGGCAGGCGACCCACTGGCCATTGGAATCATGGTGGAGGAGATGTTCCGGGTCTGGCCCAGCGCGGCCGGCCTGGTGGGCCTGACGTTTCCCGCGGCCCTGGTCAACATCGCTTCAGAGGATATGCGGGAACGCCTGCTTGCAAAGCTGATGGAGAACGAGCTTATCGGGTGCTACGCCATAACCGAGCCCGAGGCGGGCTCAGACAACCGGGCCATGCGAACAAACGCCGTGCTGGATGGGGACGACTACGTGGTCAACGGGACAAAGACCTGGATAACCAATGCCCCGGTAGCCGACCTTTGCATGCTGGTCGCAAACGACGAAAACGGGCAGAGGATCTTTCTGCTGGTTGAAAAGGAAATATCGCCTTTCGAGACCGGAGACCTGCACAAGCTCGGATGGAGAGCGGCCCCCACCGGGGAGATCTACTTTGACAACTGCCGCGTTCCGAGGGCGAATAACGTGATGGAGATGGTGACCAGCACGCTGTCCGGGCCCAGGATGAAGGAGCTGCTGGGCGACCGCTTCAATCCCTCAAAGCCGGGGAGCTCCGGGTTTATGAATACCCTGGGGAAGATGGCTCCTGAAAACATAATCTTCGCCTTCTTGAGGAGCGGAATGGCCCTGGCGGCGGCGGGCATTTCCCAGGCCGCCCTCGACGCTTCCATAAAATACGCCAGGGAGCGGAAACAATTCGGCAAGCCGATCGGCAGGTTCCAGCTCATACAGGAGATGCTGTACAATATGGAGGCTCTGACGGTTTCGTCACGCCTCCTCGGGTACCGGGCGTTTCAGATGGCCTTGAGCGGAAATCCCAAAGCCCGCATGGCGTCGTCCCTTGCCAAGGGTTACGCCTGCGACGCCGCGGTTAAGGTGACCTCCGATGCCGTACAGCTTCACGGCGGCATGGGCCTCTCGGACGAATACCCCCTGGAGAGATATTTTCGCGATGCCAGGATGCTTACCATTCCCGACGGAACCAGCGAGATTCAGAAACTGGTGGTGGGCCGTGAGCTCCTCGGCAAAGGTTTTTCCGCATACGCATAAGTCGTTGCCCAGGTACGAGGTCAAAAAAGGGGAGGATAAATGGGAAGAGCCAATGTCATCGGCGTGGGCATGACCAGGTTCAGCTCGCCGAAGGAACTGCGGCCGTACACGGAGATGGGACAGGAGGCCGCCCGGGATGCGTTGAAAGACGCCGGCGTCGACTACACCGAGATCGAGCAGGCGTACGTGGGGTGGGTCTTTGCCGACAGCTGCGCCGGGCAGAAGCTCCTCTACGAAATGGGAATGACGGGCATCCCCGTGTTCAACGTGAACAACAACTGCTCGACGGGGTCGAACGCCCTCTACCTTGCCCGGCAGGCGGTCGAGTACGGCGTGGTCGAATGCGCGCTCGCTTTGGGTTTCGAGCAGATGACGCCGGGCGCTCTAAGCGTCGTCTTCACCGACCGCCCAATCCCGATGTACACGTTCTTTGAGAAGCTGTACGAGTTCGCTCCACCTGTACCCGGCGCCGCGCCCGCCGGCCAGCTGTTCGCCGGCGCGGGTTTGGAGCACCAGCAGAAATACGGCACGAAGGACGAGACGTTCGCGAAGATCTCCGTGAAAGCACGAAAGCACGCCCAGCACAACGAGCGGGCGATCTTCAGGGACCAGGTGACGGTGGAGGAAGTGCTCGCCTCCCCGGCGCAGGCCCCGCCTCTGACCCGCCTGCAGTGCTGCCCGCCGACGTGCGGCGCGGCCGCGGCGGTCGTGTGCTCGGATGATTTCGCCAGTAAGCACGACATCAGTAAGCCTGTATACATTGCCGCCCAATCCATGCTGACGGACTTTTCCAGCAGCTTCGAAGGCCAGAGCCCGATGCGGATAGTGGGCTATGACATGACCGCGGCCGCGGCCAAAGAGGTATATGAGAAAGCCGGAATCGGCCCCGAGGATGTGGATGTGGTAGAACTGCACGATTGCTTTACAGCCAACGAGCTTATCACGTATGAGGGGCTTGGCCTGACCCCCGAGGGAACGGCGGAGAAGTTCATCGCGGACGGTGATAACACTTACGGGGGCAAGTACGTGGTCAATCCCTCCGGCGGCCTGCTGTCAAAAGGGCATCCCCTGGGGGCAACGGGCCTGGCCCAGTGCGCGGAACTCAACTGGCAGCTGCGCGGGGAAGCCGGAGTCCGCCAGGTCGAGGGCGCGAGGATAGGCCTTCAGCATAATATCGGTCTCGGAGGCTGCGTAGTTGTCACGATGTATGGCAAGGACCAGTAAGGAGGTTGGTCGAGCGCAGGCGACTCGCCTCCGGGTGGTTGTCGCTCAGAGCTCGAGTATCTCCTCGAGGACCGGCATTATATATTTCTTGAACCGCACCGGGTCCTCGCTCATCGGGAAGTGGCCCATGCCCTCTATGACCGTGAACCTGGAACCCTTGATGTCGTTGGCGAGAAGCTCGGTCAGCATCGGCGGGCACGAGAAGTCGTATTCGCCGGTCAGCAGGTAAACGGCGACCTTCGAGGTGTCTATCCGGTCCGCCTTGCCCACGAGGTTGTGCTCGACACAGTGATAGTTGAGGGCTCCCTTGACGACCTGGGGGGCCGCCTGGCTGTAGCACCAGCACGTCTCCCGCTTGCGCTCCTCAGGTGATGCCGGCCCCATCATGTCGTATGCGATATTGCTGTTGAACTCGCTGTTTATCCTCGGATGGTAGAGCCACCTCTGGTTCAGTCCGGGGGTGAAGTGGGCCGACTCGATGCCCACGACCGCCCTGAACTCATCCGGGTAGTAAAGCGCGAGGTCCGGGGCAAGCTGCCCGCCTATGGAGCAGCCCATGTAAGCAGGCCGCTCGAACCCCAGCTCGCGACTCAGGGTCACCACGAACTTCATCAGGAAATCCTGGGTGAGCTTGTACTCCTCCGCCCACCATTTGTGCCCGGCGGGTGGCAGCGACTTGCCGTGGTAGGGGATGTCGTAAGCTATCATTTGAAAACGCCCTGCGACCTCCGGGTCAACGAGCAGGTGCCTCCACAGCCTGCAGTCGGAGCCCGCCGTATGCTGGAGGAGCAGCGGAACGCCAGACCCGTTCTCCTCGAAATACACCCGGTACTCGAGCCCGTCCACGTCCAGGTATATGTACCTGCCCGTGATGTCGTCAAAACGCGCCATGTATGCCCCCTTAGCTCGCTGTTACTCTGTGGGACCGCATTACCTCGACCATCCTTGAGAACGCCCGATAGTACGCGCAGAACGTCTCGAAGTCGCCCCCGAAATCGAGCCCGCCGAGCAGGACAGCGGGCAGGAGCGCCTGGTAGAAAGGCCTGGGAACGGGCTCGAGCAGCTTCTCCCACTCTTCCAGAGGGCCCGTGACGACGAAGTCGAAGTCCCAGTCCTCCATCAGCCCAGGGCTCGGGTCGATGCCGGTGACCGTGCCGTCCGCTAAGGTCACCATGTACCTGGTCTCACCCATCCCGAACTTGAGCTTCGCGTTCCAGAACCGGGCGGCAATCAGAAACTCCGGATCCTCGTTGAGGGCATGCATGTAGCTTTCCGCGTCAATGAGACTCACGGCAACCTCCTTTGCGCCGGCGGCAGGCCTAGGCTACCCAACCGCCGTCCACGAACAGTGTCTGCCCCGTGATGAAGTCCGAGTCTTCCGACGAAAGGAAGACGACCGGCCCCACGAGATCTTCTATCTTTCCTATCCTTCCCAGTGGGGTCCTGGAGACGATCGTCTCCGTCATCTCGGGGCTCGCTAGTATCGGCTCGCTGACGCCCACCTCAAAGAACGACGGTCCGATAGCGTTCACGTTTATGTTGTGGGGGGCTAGTTCGATCGCGAGAGTCCGCGTGAGCTGAATCACCGCGGCCTTCGATGCGCCGTAAGGAGCAAGCATCTGTGAGCCGGCGTTCCCCGCCGCGCTGGTCACGTTTATTATCTTGCCCTTCCCGCGCTCGATCATGCGCCTCGCGACGGCCGTCGCGAAAAAGAACAGGCCCTTCAGGTTGGTGTCCAGTATCTTGTCCCAGGCCCACTCCTCGACCTGGACGGCGCTCGTGAAGACCGGGCTGGTCCCGGCGTTGTTCAAGAGGATGTCGACCCGGCCGAACTCCTCGACTGCCGCCTGTACCACGTCCTCGATCTCGTTGACGTTCTGCAGGTCGCACTTCAGCGGCAGCACGCGCCTGCCCAGCTTCCGGACCTCGGCGGCGAGCTGTTCGTTGAGCTCGAGCTTCCTGCTGGTCAGCACCAGGTCCGCCCCGTGTTCCGCCAGGCCGATCGCCATTCCACGGCCCAGGCCCCTGCTGCTGCCGGTTACTATAGCGACCTTGCCTTCCAGGGTTTTCTTGTCCATCCCGATTCCCCTTTCTCGCCTCGGCGCCAGCCACCTTGCGGGCCAGGCACCGGATCAGTCGAATCCGAGGCTCTTCCTCATACCGTCGAATATGGCATCCGGCAGCCGCTGGTACTTCAGAGCCTTGCTCGTGGTGAGCCCCAGGATTTCGTTCAGAGACGCGAGAGCCTCGGCGACCTTGACCGCGACTGCCGTGCCGTTCACCACCGGCACCCGTGTCCCGGATACGAGGTTGTACCCGGCCATCGAGAGGGCGGGACCCAGTGAAGCGCAACCCACCACCACGACTTCGGCTCCGTCGGACGCCAGGGCCTTTGCCTGCTGCTCGAAAGCGGGAACCGCTATCGACGCCGGGTCCGCGAGCATTGCCGGGTAAAGTTTCTCGTCGATCTCGCAGGAGCGAATGGGCTCGCGGCCGGCGAGGCGCGATTCGAGCCCGTAACGGCGGACGTTGTCCTCAATTATGGGGATGAGTTTCCTTCGAACGGTGACGACCCCGAAGTTTCGTCCGAGCATGCAGGCGGCCAGCATCGCGGCCTCACCCACTCCGACCACCGGGATGGAAAGGGATTCCCGCGCCTCCCATAGTCCCGGGTCGTTGAAGCAGCCGATGATCGCCGCCTGGTGCCCGCCCTCGTTTTTGATAAGCCCGTCCAGTATCCGGACGTTGTTCAGCATCTCCATGTACCTGGAGGCCACGAAGTACGAGGCCGAAGTAAGGAACTCGAACCTCACGACTGTCTCCGCGGATTTAAGGTCGTTCACGTGGGACTCGAGGGCGCTCCACATGTCGCCGGCATCCGGTACCCCCGGTATCTCGCGGGTTGAGATGTTCTGCCACAGTATCTTCATTGCGACCTCCGTTCCTTACGCCTGTCCCTGGGGCCGGTCCGTGGTTTCACGGCGCTTGACCGGCGGTCCTCGCAGCCGACGTGAACATCCCGCCCACTTCGAGCGGAGGCAGTATGCCCGCCTCGCGCTCCGCGATGGCCTTGTAGCCCTGTATCTCCGATTGTGATTCCAGGTAGATCGTCATCAGCTGCGCCTGGAAAGAGCCCTCCCCCTGGACCGCCAGCACCTCTATCTCCTGGACCAGGAGCCGGCGTATCAGCTGCAGCATCCGAAGACGCGTCTCGGCCGACGCACCCTTCTTTCCGCCGAGGTACTTCTCGATGAGGGCGCCGATTTCCGGGTTGGCGAAGTCCTGGAAGCTCGGGGCGGTCGACAGCAGGCCGCCGGCGACGTCCTGGACGATCTCCACGCAGCGGTGGAAGTTGCTCGCGAAGTAGTACTTGGCCATGTTGGTGATGACCGGGTGCGGAGTGGGAATGCCGCCATGAACGACGTAGTCTACGCACGCCGCCCGGGAGAGCGACTTCAACATGCTGACGTAGATGACCAGCTCGGTTATCTTCTCGATGATGTGGCTTGCCTTGTCAACGCCGTTGTACTCCGCCATAGCCTGGGCCATTCCCACCATCATCTCGGAGAGCGGGATGCGGTAGCTGGCCGCGGTATGCCTGTGGTAGTAGGCGAAATTGTAGACGAGCGGCATCGCCATTTGCCACTCCCCGCACAGGAACACCCTGTCCCACGGCACAAAGACATCGTCGAAGATGACCAGCGAGTCCGTATGCCAGTGAACCGGGATGCCTTCGACAGGGAAGTCGAGAGGCCCGAGGTCTGGTTTTATCGGGTGCGCGACCTGGATTATCCCCTTCGTGTTTACCGGTATGGCGAACGCCAGGGCGTAGTCTGCGTCCTGCTCGCTCATGTTCCTGCAGGGGATGACGAATATCTCGTTGAAGTACGCCGCCGCGCTTATGTGGGCTTTCGCCCCCCGCACTACTATACCCTCGGCGTTCCTGTCGACGACCCGAAGGTAGTAGTCGGGGTGCTCCTGCTCCGGGTGCGACGGGCGGAGGGCGCGGTTCCCCTTTACGTCGGTCATGGCGACCGCCACCGAGAGGTCGTTGTCCTGGAGGAACCTCTGGTAGCCCTCGACCCTCCGTATGTAGTCCTCGTTGCCGAGCATCGCCGCCGCGATGTTGGCCGCGTTTATCGCGTCGGACGCTATGTCGTGAGTGAAAGGTATCGCCCCTCCGCCGAGCCTTGTCGCCTCCACCATCAGCTCGTGCCTCTTGAGCAGGTCGTCGGCGCTCTCGGGCGTGTGGTAATACCTGCTGATGGCCTCTCCGTCCCCGCGGGTCACAACCGCGAGGTCACGGTACTCCGGCATCTCCGCCATTTCGTAGTCTATGGCGGAGGTGTTGATGCAGGTCCTGAGCATCGGGTCCGCCATGACGTCCTCGACCCGCTTCCCGCAGAGGTAGACGACCCTGTCGTCCTGGATGCTCTTCTTGTACTGCTCGGCCGTCATCAATCCCATTCGAAACCTCCTGGCTCCTGTTCGTCTCTATTCGATCGGGGGCCGCTCGTCCAGCACCCGCATTGCTTTCAGTTGAACGGTCGGGTCGAACAGCTCGGAAGGCTCGAAGAACTCCACGGTGGGGCTCATCTCCGCCGCCAGCCTCACCCTCTCCTTGACCTGCTCGGCTATAGAGTCGCGCTCGTCTCTGCCGGTCGCTATCCTGACGACCAGCCTGTCCTCGGAGTATGGGTCGCCCATATCGACCTTGCTGAAAACCACCTGGTACTCGATGACTTCCTTTATCTTCGCTATCTCGTCCTTGATGAGCTCCGGGTTGATCAGCGTCCCCTTGAGCTTCATCAGGTCCTTTGTGCGGGTGACATAGGTGCTGCCGACTTTGACGACGACCCTGTCGGTCTCGCGCCCGCAGACCTCGCACGGCTCGTGGGTTATGGCGGCGAGGTCGCCGAGCACGTACCTGAGCAGGGCGGTGCCCTTGCGGTTGAGGTGCGTGATAACGAAGAGACCCAGTTCCCCGTCCGGCAGCCTCTCCCCGGTCTCCGGGTCGACTATCTCGGTGAAGTACAGGTCGGGAGAGGGGTTGTGCGAGCCGCTCATCTCGGCGCACTCCGGGTAGTTGCCCTGGCACTCGGTGAAACCCAGGCTCGTCACCACGAACACCTCTCCGGCGCCCAGGTTCGTCGCCCGCCCCCTCATGTCGTCACGCAGCATCCTCGGCACCGGCTCCCCGACCGCGATTATCATGCGGAGCGAGGAGTAGTCCCTCCCCTGCTTCTCCGCCTCCATGAGCAGCCGTCGAGTGAAGCTCGGTATCCCCATGGTGACGGTACACCTGTACTTCTCGATCATCTCGATCGCGTAGTCCATCGACCTCGTGAACGGGAATTCGCCGAACTTTATGCCGCCGCAGGAGGCGACGACGGGAGAACCGATGACCAGCGGGAACCACATTGACTTAAAGAACCCTATATGCGGGATGGGACCGAGCGGAAAGATGTTCGCGACGACGTCATCGGGGGTTGCCATAACGATCTTGGAACTCCTGACGCCCTGCTGGAGGTTCGTGTATTGGTCCCAGACCGTGTTGTAGAAAGGGGTGGGGCGCCCGGTGGTGGTGCCGGTGGTATAGGTCAAGTCGAAAAGCGCCTCCCAGAGACCGGGCGTCTCCGCCACCAGGCGGAACTCCTCGTGGTTCTCCATGTAGTCCTTCTTGTAGGTCAGGGGGACCCGCTGGAGGTCGTCGGTGGTCCTTATGTCGTCCGGGTTTATCCCGTTCTCCTTGAACATCCTCTTATAGTAGGGTGATTGCCGCCCGAGCAGTTGCACCTGGTCGCGCAGGTTGGCGTTCTGGATATCCGTGATCTCCCCGGCCGTCTTCAAGGTCGGATCGTCCACGTCGCTCTTGAAAACCGCATGCTTCTCGATGAAGTCGTAGACGAATTGCTTTACGGGCATAGCCGTCCCTCCTGGTATCGTCGCCGGGGCATCCGCCCGATGCCCCGGTACGCGTCGGCTGTCTAGCGCTCGGGAGGCAACTGCTTCACCCTACCGGCGGCAGGCCGTTCATGGCGCGCGTCTCGTTCATGTTGGCCTTGATGCCCTCCTCCATGGTGTATGCCAGCTCGAAGCCGAGGTCATCCTTTATCCTGCTGTTGTCGAGCCTGTAGACGTAGTAGACTTCAAGATCACCGAACTGCACCTCGGCGTCGGGAACCAGCTCCTTTATGCGGGCCTCCACCTCGTCCCCCCTGTGTGTGAAGCCCCCTATGTTATAGAGCCCGTGCTTCAGCAGGCCGGAGTCCGCCCGCGCCGCGGTCACGAACGCCCTGGCCACGTCATCAACCGACGAGTAGACGAAGTTGGTGGTGGGCTTGAGCGGGATGAACAGCGGCTCGCCCAGCGCGGGAAGCGTGGTTATGTTACTCACGAAAGCGGTGGCGCCCGCCGTCCTGCCCGGCCCGAAGGCGCTTCCCACCCGCAGCACAACCATCTCCAACCCGTAGACGTCGCGGTAGAGCTTTGCCAGGAACTCGCAGAACCCTTTGCACGATCCATACATCGTCATCGGGTAGATGGGGTCGTCCTCGTTGAGCGCCTTCTCCCCGAAGTTGTCGTGATGCCCGTACGCCGTGATGGAGCTCGCGAACAAAACCCTTCGTACTCCCATCAGCTTTGCCGCCTCGAACACGTTGCTCGTCCCCATGATGTTCACCTGCAGCGCCAGCCTGGGATTCGTCATAGACTCGATCTCCAGCACGTACGACAGGTCGATGATCAGCTCGACGTCGTTTTCCTTGATCGTCCTCACGAGATCCTCGATCGAGGTCTTATCACACCTCGTGACCGGCACCCTGTCCGCGTACTCTCCAAGCATCTCGGTGGACGGGTTGATGTCACAGGCGACAACCGCCTCCCCCAGATCCACGAGCTGCCTGCATACTCGCGAGCCGACAAAACCCGTTCCACCTATCACCAGCATCGACATTTTACGCCCCCTTGTCTCCTTGCCACCGTCACAGCGTCTCCGCGTCCGGCGGCAACCAGCCCCGCTTCACTTGTGTCTCAGCCGACCTGCATCCCTTTGTGCCGCATCAGCTCGATGAGCTCCTGGTCGCGCTGCCTCAAGAGCACGTCGACATCCTGCCCCGCGTAGTCGTAGAACCCCTTTCCCGTCTTCAATCCGTACTCACCGTCTTCGAACAGCTTCCCCAGCGCGGGGGTCGGCTTCCAGCTCTCGTCCTCGAAGACAGCGGCGAGGTAGAGACTGGCAAGGTAGAGCGTGTCAAGACCCATCTGGTCCATGCCGGCGAACGGTCCCATCATGCAGTATCGCAGGCCGAGGTGCCTGGTCCAGACACTATCTATGTCCTCGATGGAGACTCCCTCCTCGAGGAGCGCCAGCGCCTCTTTGAAGACGCCCGCCTGGAGTCGGTTGACGATGAAGCCCGGTTTGTCCGGCGCAACGACGGGTACTTTTCCAAGGC
This sequence comes from Candidatus Geothermincolia bacterium, assembly GCA_038326775.1. Taxonomy (GTDB): domain Bacteria; phylum Actinomycetota; class Geothermincolia; order Fen-727; family Anoxymicrobiaceae; genus DYIU01. Next base: position 2,445 of record JBBQKJ010000041.1, on the reverse strand, counting down.
TCTCCGCAAGCCGCTTGACGAGTCGCACGGTCTCCGGCGCGGTCTTCTCCCCGGGTGTTATCTCTACCAGGGGCCGGATATAGGGGGTAAGCATCCAGTGCATGCCGATCACCTTCTCCGGCCTGGAGACGGCCGAGGCTATCTCGGAGATCCTCTGCGTGCTGGTGTTGCTGGCGAACACCGCATGGTCCGGGCAGGCCGCTTCGAGGTTGCGGAATATCTCCTTCTTCAGCTCCATGTTCTCAGTGACCGCCTCTTCGACGAAGTCCGCGCCCGCGCAGGCCTGCTCGAGGTCCAGTGTGGTTGTGATGTTCGAAACGATCCTGTCAGACTCGTCCTTGGTCCCTATCCCCACTCGGGCCAACAGTTCCAGGTTTAGCCTGATCGCGACCAGTGCCTTGTCGAGCCTCTCCTGGTCGACGTCCAGGAGGTTCACCTTGTATCCACCGCGGGCGAAGACCTGGGCTATCGCATGTCCCATTATTCCCGCCCCGATAACAGCTACCGTCCGGATGTCCTCGAAGTCCATCTCGCACCCTCCCTCGCCCCGGTCTGAGCGACTTCGGTTTCCGCCAGCCGCCCCGCAGTGCTCCCGGTGCTATTACTCGTCCTTGCCGGCTTCGTGCCCGGCCGTGCCGGCCGAAAGGCTCGCGGCGTCTACACTGATGTTGAAGTGGTAGACAGCGCTGTCTTCTTTCCTCTTTATTCCGCGCATCATCAGCTCGGTCATCTCGTCGGAGAAATCGTCGAGGCCCGGCGTCCTGCCGCCCAGGTGCCACCTGAAGAAGATGTGCTCGATGGTCCCGAGTATCATCGAGCGCACCATGTACGGATCGAGGTCTTTGAGGAACTCGCCGGAGTCGATCCCTTCCCTGATGGCGCGCAGCATCAGATCGGTCGCCCTCCTGACGGCCTTGTAGCTCTCGGATTCTTTGAACTTGCGGTTGTGCTTTATGTCGAGGAGGACCAGCGAGGAGTATTCCGGGTTCCCCTTGTAGAGAGTGTAATAAGCCCGGATGATCCCGCGGATCTTGTCCTCGGCACTCGTGATGTACGGATAGATCGACTCGTAGAGGTCCACCGCCGTGTCGGTTATCTCGCCCGGTATGGCAAAAAGCAAGTCCTCCTTGCTGCCGAAATACTCGTATATGGTGCCCTCCGCCACACCTGCTTTCCGGGCGATATCCGAGATGGTGGCGTTGTAATAACCCTTCTCCCCGAACACCTTGAGCGCGGCCTCGATGATCTTGGATGCCTTCTGACTGCTTTTGGACTTCTTGTCCATGAGTCTCCCTCTTAAGAGCTAACCTTCGCTATTTACCATGAAATAATAATATGACTTCGCTAGTGTTGTAAATATTGAATTGTTATTTTATTCTAGTACCTGCTATTGCCATGAGATTCGAAATATGATGTCGCCCGTCGGTCGATGCTCCAAGGAGGGGTCCATATGATTATCGACAACCACGTTCACCTGGTCGATGAGGGATGGGTTCACAGCGATTTTCTGCTGGGGATGGCCAAGCTCGCCACTGCCCCCATGGGAAAGGCGACGGGTGACTACCCGGACGCGCAAGCCCTGGTCGACAACCTGATGCCCGTTTTGTACGACGCGTCCGGCGAAAAGCTGATAGCCGGCATGGACCAGGCTGGTGTCGACATGTCCTGCATCTTCGCGGTGGACTACGGGCTGGCAACGGGAGAGCCGGGTGTGTCCATAGAGGACCAGAACCGGATGATAGCCGACGCCGCCAAAAGACATCCCGATCGCCTGATACCTTTCTTCACCGTTGACCCGAGGCGGGAGGGCGCCCCCGACATGTTCTCCCGCGCGGTCGAGGACTGGGGCATGAAGGGCTTGAAGCTCCACCCGACGAGCGGATTCTACCCCTACGATGAGTCATGCTACCCCCTGTATGAGAAGTGCATGGAGTACAGTCTGCCTGTCATCTTCCATACGGGCAGCCAGCCGTCCCCGCTGAAGTTCCGCTTCAGCCAGCCGATCTGCGTCGATGATGTCGCCGCCGATTTCCCCGACATGCCCATCATCATGGCCCACGCCGGTCACGCTCTCTGGGAGGAAGCCCTCCTGGTCGCAGGGGTCAAACGTAATATCTACTTCGATATCTCCGGCTGGCAGATGGCCTTTACGAACCACCCAGGCGATTTCTACACCATGTTCCGACGGTTGCTCGACGACGTCGGTCCCTGGCGGGTCTTCTTCGGTACCGACGGTCCATACCTCAACCTCATATGCCCGCTCGAGAACTGGGTGAAGGCAGTGATGGAACCGGACCTTTCCGGCTTTCCCGAAATCTCATTCACCCGGGAAGAAAAGGAGATCGTCGCAGGCAAGGCTTTCGCCAAACTGATCGGCATCTGAAGGCGCCTCACCTGTCGCCGCGATCTTTTATAATCGAGAAGGCGAAGAGGCTTCGTTCCGGG
>JBBQKJ010000040.1:0-28280 GCA_038326775.1 Candidatus Geothermincolia bacterium | reverse complement strand
TGCGTTCGATATCGGATACACGGTCAGCGGGTCGCTCCGGAAGTTCGAGGAGACCCGCGAACCTTACAGCGGCCCGGAGGGCCCCATGACCGCCGGCAACGGGTCCATCATGCGCCTGGCGCCGGTTCCCATGTTCTTCGCGAAAGACCCGGGAAAAGCGATCGAGATGTCGGCGTCGAGCTCAAAGACGACCCACGGTGCCAAGGCTGCCGTTGATGCCTGCCGGTACCTGGCAGGCCTGATAGTTGGCGCACTCGGGGGCGCAAACAAAGAAGAGCTGCTCTCGGAGCGCTACTGCCCCTTACCCGGGTACTGGGAGAAGGACCGGCTGGTCGCCGAGATAGACGAGGTGGCAGCGGGTTCCTTCAAGTCGAAGGAGCCCCCGGAGATCGTCGGCTCCGGGTATGTTGTCAAGAGCCTCGAAGCTGCCCTCTGGGCATTTCACCGGAGTGGGTCTTTCGAGGAAGGTTGCCTGCTGGCGGTGAACCTCGGTGACGATGCGGACACCACGGCCGCGGTTTACGGTCAGCTCGCCGGGGCTTATTACGGAGAGGGGTCCATCCCCGAGGCCTGGCGCTCGAGGCTCTCTTTCCACGATCTGGTTGTTGATTTTGCCGACAGGCTCTACGAGCTTTCCGCTTAGCGCTCGACAAAAGGCGCTGCCGCTCGACGTGCGTGCGGTGGCTGCGGAGGACCCCAGGGGCTTTCTCGATGCGTACCCACCGCCGGTGATCTTCGATGAGGTCCAATACGCCCCGGGCATCCTGCCCTACGTGAAGGAAGTGATCGACTCGCACCGCGACCTCGCCGGGCAGTACCTTCTCACTGGCTCGCAGAACCTGCTGTTTGCCGAGAAGGTGACCGAGTCCCTTGCCGGGAGGGCCGCGGTGCTGAGACTGCTTCCCCTGTCGCGACGGGAGGCAGAGGGTAGCCCCCAGGACAAACTGTTCTGGGAAAAGACCAGGCGCAGCCCCAAGGAAGATAAGTTCTCCAACCGGGACATGTGGCGCTGCTTTCTACAGGGCAGTTATCCCGAGCTTGTAGCCAACCCCGGCCGCGACAGAAACCTGTGGCATGCGATCTACGTGGGGACTTACCTCGAACGGGCGACCTACCAGTTCATCATCCTGAGGCCGTACTTCACGAACGTCGGAAAGAGGCTGGTCAAGATGCCGAAGGTGTACTTCACCGATACCGGCACGCTTTGCTATCTTACCGGTTTGAAGGACCCCGAACATGCTGCCTCCGGCCCTATGGGCGGAGCCATAATGGAAACAGCGGTGGTCTCGGAGGTCGTGAAGACGCTTACCCACCAGGGCATTGACCCCCAGCCCGGCGATGGCAGCGTCGATAAAAAGGTTTCGGGGGGACCTTTCGGAGAAAGCGATGCCCGGCTACGTGGTACACCCGGGCGACGTCCGGCTGCCCCTTGGCAAGGGAGTAACGGCACTTCCCTTCGCCGAACTTTGATCTGTTAGAGTCGCGAGTCAGACCAATTCTTGTGTCAACGGTAATCGATGTTAGTCGCGTGCCCCTGTCTGCCCCAGCTTACTTGCTTATCGCGATGACCCTGTACTTCTTGACCCCTCCGGGTGTATTGACAGATACGACATCGCCGATCTTTGAATCCATCAGAGACTTCCCTATGGGGCAGAGGTGAGAAATCTTGCCGTTCCCGGGGTCCGATTCGGTCGGGCCGACAAGCCTGAATTCCTGTGTTTTACTACTTCCGTCTTCAACATCCTCTATCTGCACCAGGGACCCCACGCCCACACTTTCCGTACTTATGTCGTTTTCCCCGATAACCCTGGCCCTGGCTATAAGCCCGGCAACCTCGTTGATCTCCTTCTCCAATTTGAGATAAGTGTTTCTGGCCTCGTCATATTCAGCGTTCTCAGACAGGTCCCCGTGGTCGATAGCGGTTTTCATCTGCTCGGAAACCTCGCGCCGCCTGGTGGTTTCGAGATATTGCAGTTTTTCTCTAAGCGCCTGCATGCCTTCGGACGTAACTACCGGCTCGTTTTCCATAATCTCTCCTGAATAAAAAGTTGCCCAGGCAATACTGGGCCTTTCTTACATTACCATATCGGGGAGCACCACGCGGTATTTCAACAACCGTGCCGGAAAAGCTGGAATCGTGGTAGAGTCAGCGTTGGACAAGTCATCTCACGGGGGAGAAATCAGATGGACACACTTACCCTGAAGATCGTGGACACTTTCCTGGAATGGGGGGCCGATTTGGTCGGGGTGGCGCCGGTGGATCGCTTCGCTAACGCGCCGGAGGGTCACAGGCCGACGGACTTCATGCCCGGGTGCAGGTCGGTGATCTCTATTGGTCTCCATCTTTTCCAGGGGATGGCCGACGTCTGGGGTGACTACGACCAGCCGGACAAGACCAACACGCCGTATCTCTTCTACGGCTACGGCCTGACCAACCTCGAGAGCTCGCGCATGGTCAACCGGATGGCCAAGCAGCTGGAGTACGCGGGGCATGAGAGCCTGGCGTTCCTGCCCACGTGGATAACAAGCGAGGCCAGGTATTTCGACGAGACCCTGCAGACCAACGAGTTCGCCGCGGAGTTCTCGCACCGGCACGCCGCGGTAGCGGCCGGCATCGCGGACTTCGGCCTGAACGGCCTGGCGCTCACTCCGGAGTTTGGCTCGATGCAGCGGTTCAACTCGCTGTTGACCTCGGCGGAGCTCGAGCCTACCCCGATGTGGGACGGACCAGGGCTGTGCGACAAAGACAAGTGCGGCACGAAATGCGTCAGATTGTGCCCCGCCGGGGCGTTCGATGAAAGCGAGAGCCAGTCGTGCACCATAGGCGGCATGAAGAAGACGTACGCCGCGCACGACGATATGCGATGCACTTATGGGGTGTGCGGAATGATAAAGGGAGCAGGCGGGCGTTCCGAGATCGAGATCCCCGAAGGGCCCGGACAGTTCCTCGCCTTCTACGCAGACTATTCCGGCGACAAGATCCATCTATATGACCGCGCGATGCTGGACAACTGCTTCGGCCTCATCTGCGGTGACTTCTGCGGGAAGTGCCTGCACATGTGTCCTTCGAAGAAGGTCAGTGCCGGGAGCATGAAGGATTATGACCTCTCGGACAGGTACAGCTCACCCAACAGGGCCCGGCTATTGTAGACGGTTGCCACGTGGCTGGTTGTGCCGTAAAACTATGGATGTCAGTTTGCAGTAGAAGCCGGATTATCAGTTAGCAGGAGGTCTTTGATGGTCAAGCCGATGAAGTTGCTGATCCTCTACTACTCGGGAACCGGAAATACCGAGTTTGCCTGCACGGTGGCGAGAATCGTGGCGGAGAGAAGCGCCCATGTGGTAACAATGAGCACATTTGCACAGGCCGGCGGGATAGCCCTCGATGATTACGACGCATACTGCTTTGCCACGCCATTGCAGGCATGGCAGCCGACCAAGAACGTGGAGCGCTTCATCAAGGCAATGCCGTCCCTCGAGGGGAAAGGGGCATTTCTCCTTTCCAGCTCGGGGGGACAGCCAAGCCAGACGGCCGCTTTGATGACGAGGTGGCTGAGCAGAAAAGGGGTCGCTGTGACCGGTCATTATGACCTGCAGTGCCCCGACTCCTGGCCCGTTTCAAGGCGCATGTCTCACAAGATGGACCGGGAAAGACCCACCGTGGAATCGGTTCGCGAGCTTGCCGGTTTCATCGAGAAGATGCTGGAGATGCAGGTGGCGTTCCTGGCCGGAGACCCGGTCGAGCTGCCTCTTTTCCAGGTACACCCCACCCCGCTGTTCATGCTGTCTAGATTTGAGAGGCTTCCCAAAGGTCGCCCGAACCTGGTAATGGGGAAGAAGACAGTCATTGAATCGGATTGCACCCGGTGCGGGACCTGCGAGGAGAACTGTCCCGAGGGCGCCATCCGGCTTGAACCGTACCCCGTTTTTGGTAAGGAATGTGCCGCGTGCTGGCGGTGTGTCAATTGCTGCCCCGAGGACTGCATCACCACCTGGATGAGCAGTCAATACCATTACAAGGGAATACCGGACAAGGACGAGTTACTTAAGAAAGCCGGACTCGACGGGGATTAGCTTAAACGCCTCAAGAGGGAGATACTGCAAGAAATGAGGGGCCCGGTGAGGGTCGGGCGGCAACCGACTCGGCCTGTCGGGCGACACTGCGGCTTTCCAGGAGGTGCCCCGAGTGGTCATTGGCGCAAATGCGGTAGAGCGCATCCGCTTTTACAGACGCAGCTTCCTCGCGTTGATGATCACGATCCTGGCGCTGGTCTGTCATAAACAAAGAGATCAAGCGGGGCCGCGTCACGGTTTCGTGGTGCCGTTGAAAAAACGCTCCGGCAACACCTTGAGGTTGACAGTCGTACGTCACCTTGAGGGGTGAGCAGGAGAGAACAGTCAGGGGGCACTATGGCGGCATATCCCGCGAAGCGCCTGCCTGGGGCAGTATTTCGAGGAATAGACCCTCCCGCATGGCCTGCCGACGCAATCCAGTGTGATATGTTATCGCTAACCGACTAAAGGCTTGCCAATGCAGACAGGACCACGGGAAATCCCCGCTCGTGCCGGGGTGATAATAATCGGTGCGGGCGTCACCGGCTGCTCGATAGCCAGGGAGCTCACGAAGTACACGCCCGACGTGGTCATAATCGACAAGGAAACCGATGTCTCGGGCGAGACCACCAAGGCCAACAACGCCGAGGTCCACAGCGGCATCGGCGAGAAGACCGGCACGCTCAAGCAGAAACTGAACGTACGCGGCAACGCCATGTACGACGAGTTCGTGGACGGGCTCGGGGTCGATTTTCAACGGCAGGGGTTGTTGATCGTCGTGACGCCGCGAAGCCTTCCCGAGAACGTCTCCCGATGGCTTCCGGGACCGGTAGCGCACTTCACCCACGAGAAGATCCTTCCGCGCGTCATCATGAGGACGGGCACGCGAAAGGGCATTCCCGGCCTTCGCGTGGTGAGCCGTGACGAGATATTCCGCATGGAGCCGCACGTCACGAAGCACGCAATCGCCGGTGTCTTCGACCAGACTTACGGGATGGTAGCGCCTTACAAGCTGACCATCGCGCTGGCCGAACTCGCGGTCATCAACGGCGCGAGAGTGCTGCTGGACACCGATGTCACGGGCGTGAATGTCGAAGGCGGGAGGGTTACCGGCGTCGTCACCAACCGCGGCGCCATCGAGGCGCCCATCGTCGTGAACGCGGCCGGGGTCTTTTCGGACCAGGTGGCGGACTTGGCCGGCTCGGGCGGCTTCAAGATACATGCGCGAAAGGGCGCGAGCCTGCTTTTCGACAGGGACATAACCCGGGACTACGTGCGCAGCAGCGTCTCGGAGTTCAGGATGCGCCGCGCAACAAAGAGCAAGGGCGGCGGCGCGATGCCGACCCTGGAAGGGAACCTGCAGCTGGGACCGACGGCCATCGACGTCGAGGACAGGTACGACACCTCGATATCCGCGGAGGAGATCGAGGAGATTTTCGACCGCTTCTACTACCTGCTTCCCGACTTCCCCAGAAAAGCCCTGATATCGGCCTTCAGCGGCATCCGCGCCGCGGCCGACGACGAGGACTTCCACATCGGCGCCTCTGAGACGGCCCACGGCTTCGTGAACGTGGCCGGCATCCAGTCGCCGGGGCTCGCCAGCGCTCCAGCCATCGCCGAGATGGTGCTGGGAATACTGCACGAGCTCGGCGTGCCCACCGGGAAAAGGCCGGAGTATGAAGAGGTCAGGCCGGCCCCGCCCCGCTTCGCCGTGCTCGATAACGAGGAGCGCGACCGGCTCATCAAAGAGGACCCGCGGTACGGGCGGGTCGTCTGCAGGTGCGAGACGGTCACGGAGGCGGAGGTTGTGAGGGCGATACACGGCGTCATTGGAGCCACGACGATGGATGCGGTCAAGCGGAGGACCAGGGTGGGCATGGGCAGGTGCCAGGGCGGGTTCTGCGGGTACAGGGTCGCTGAGATCCTTGCCCGCGAGCTGGGCGTGCCCGTCACCGAGATCACCAAGAACGGCAGAGGCTCGGAGATATTCGTCGGGGAGACCAAGGGGCTCATAAAGGCGGAGTCGGGATGATGGCGGACGCGAGGAGAAGACCTGATTGCGCGGTCATAGGCGCCGGTCCTGCCGGGCTGGGAGCGGCGCTGGCCGCATCGAAGGCCGGGCTCAAGGACGTGCTGCTGCTCGACCGCGACATCGAGCTGGGAGGCATCCTGCCGCAGTGCATCCACGACGGCTTCGGGTCCATAGTCTTCAAGGAAGTGCTCACCGGCCCGCAGTACGCCCAGAGGTATATAGACGAGGTCGAGCGCTCGAACATCGACGTCAAGCTGAACACGATGGTGCTCGACATGGACTCGAGCAGAAAGATAACGGCGGTCAACGAGACCGACGGCGTGCTCGAGATAGAGCCCATGTCAGTCGTGCTCGCAATGGGCTGCCGCGAGCGGACGCGGCACCAGGTGCTCATCCCCGGCTACAGGCCGGCCGGTGTCATCACGGCGGGCGCAGCGCAGCGCGAGATAAATATCGAAGGCCTGATGCCCGGGCGGAACATAGTCATCCTGGGCTCCGGCGACATCGGGCTCATCATGGCCCGGCGCTTCACGCTGGAGGGCGCGAAGGTCGAAGGCGTGTACGAGCTGATGGACCACCCGGGCGGACTGACCAGGAACGTGGTCCAGTGCCTGAACGACTTCGACATCCCCCTGCACCTGTCCCACACTGTGTCCTTCATACACGGCAGGAAGCGGGTCGAGGCCGTGTCGGTCGCCGAGGTGGACGAGAACATGAAAGTGAAGAAGGAGACCGAGCGGTACATCCCGTGCGATACGCTCTGCCTCTCGGTTGGGCTGATCCCCGAGAACGAGATATCGAAGCACGCCGGCGTGGAGCTCGACGACGTGACCGGGGGACCGCTCGTGGATGAGCGGATGCAGACATCCGTAGACGGCATCTTCGCCTGCGGCAACGTGGTCAACGTCTTCGACCTCGTCGACTACGTCACTCGCAGCGCCGAAGTGGCGGGGCAGGGCGCCGCGGAGATGGTCCTCGAGGGCCTGAAGAGAGGTCCGCGCCTGCGCGTGAAGCCGGGCAGGAACGTCAAGTACGTCGTGCCGCAGTTCGTCAGCGACTTTAACCGCGAAATCGACTTCTATTTCAGGGTGGAGCACCCGGAGCGTGCCATCGCGGCGAGGGTGCTCGCCGACGGAAAGCCGCTCAGCGCGAAGAAGCACAAGATGGTCCGGCCGCCCGAGATGATAAAGCAGGCCGCCTCGGCGGCGGACCTCGGTAGAGCGGTCGAGGAATTGACAGTGGAAGTGGTCCCGTCTGATGGCGACTCATAACTACACCTGCATCAACTGTCCTCTGAGCTGCTCACTCGAGCTCAAGGAGGAGGACGGCAGTGTCCTCGAGGTGACGGGCAACGACTGCAAGGTCGGGGCTCGCTACGCCGAGGAGGAGTTCACCGACCCGAGGCGCGTCGTGACAACGACCGTGGGCGTCAGGGGCGGCGTGCTCCCTCTGCTGCCGGTGAGGACCGAGAATGCGATCCCCAAGCGGCTGATCTGGGATGCCGTCAACCAGATAGCCGGTGTCGTGGTGGCCGCGCCGGTGGAGAACGGACAGCTTGTCTTGAGCAACGTGGCCGACACCGGGGTTGACGTCATCGCAACCCGCGACCTTCCCCTGTCGAACGACGCACAACCGCCTCGATAGCCCGAGTTGACTCAAGATAAAAGTATCCAAAACGGGACGCGCTCGTTCTTTTCGGCAAAGGCCCGCCGGGAGGAGCAAAGAAGTTAAGCCCGTTGCCGAGGCTTCGGTGAAGGTAACCCGGCGATCTGGTGACCGGGACGGCAAGCGATTGTCAGATTTTCTTGCCGAAGTACTTCTTGTACAGCCGGTCGTAGGTCCCATCCTTCTTGATCTTCTCCAACGCCTCGTTGATCCTGGCGAGGAGTTTAGAGTTTCCCTTCTTGACCGCTATGCCGTAATGGTCTCCACGAGTGATCACTTCAAGTTTCAGGCCGAGGCGTTCCGCTGTCTCCGTGGCAAGTTCGGCGGAGAAGCCGGTGGGGTTCCCATCGGCGACCTGCAGGAAAGCTATGTTCTCGTTGCCCACCATGAGCAGCTTTCCGTCCCTGAGAGTCACCCGCTCCTGACCGCAGCCTGCCGGAGCAAGCAGCGCAGTGAGTGTCAGGAGGATGAAGATGGTCGGGTTAATGCGTTTCATCTCTGTTCCTTCCTTCACGGGGTGTGCTCGATACCAGACGGACAGGGACCCTTAAGTATTATAGAAGCCTCTATGCGCAATTTGTGCTCGACAATCGACATTTTCGTTCTCGCGGAGACCTCCCTTGAAACCCACCACCTGCCATACCGCGTCTAAGCCTGCAGAAGCGGAACCCGGGAGGTGTCAAGAGAATGAAGAAGTCAGTGGTCCTCATTGTGATTCTAGTCCTGCTGGTGGGAGCGACCGCCGGCGTCATAGCGTATTTCGCGACCCGAACCAGCTTGAAGGCCAGGCCCACATCCCTGCAGCGGTTCGACTCCGCCGACGACTTCGTCAAGGCGTTCAAGAAAGGCCAGGCGCGCAACTTCTCAGCCAAGGACGGGGTGATGAAGAGCGCCACGCCCTCCGCCGCGGGCGCCGGCGAGACGGGGGCGCCGGAGCACTCCAACACCAACGTCCAGGTCGAAGGGGTCGACGAGGCGGACGTGGTCAAGAACGACGGGAACTACATCTACGCTATCAGCGGCAACGCGGTGTTCATCGTCGCGGCGTATCCGGCGCAGACGGCGAGGGTCGTTTCGAAGATCGATTTCGACGAGGGGGCGAGCCTCAACGAGATGTTCGTGAAAGGCGACACGCTGGTCGTCATCGGCGCGGCCGGTTACTCGCCCGAGCCCCGCGCGGAAGCAGCACCGCGCCCGCGCGGCAGCGCCACCTTCATCGAGGTCTACGACATCTCCAACCGGGAGAAGCCCGCGCACGTCAGGGCTATCGAGTACGAGGGCACATACTCCACGGCGCGCATGATAAAGGACAACGTCCACGTGGTGCTCGCCACTAACCCCTACTACCTCTACGAGCAGAAAGACATCCAGCCCGCCGACATAATCCCGGGGTTCCGCGACGTGCGGACCGGGACCAGGACGGACGGCTTCGCCCCCGCCTGCGGCTTCCGAGAGGTCGAGGTGGTCGACCCGGAGCGGTTCACCTCGTTCCTGTCGGTGGTTTCCTTCTCGCTCGATGGAGGGGACGCCAGCCTCAACAAGAAGGTCATCGCCGGAAACTCGGACACCGCCTACGCCTCGCTCGACAACCTGTACGTCGCGAGCGGCGAGTTCCCGTTCTACGGCGGCTGGGGCGCGCCGGAGATGGGCGAGGAGGCGAAGACCACCGTCCACAAGTTCGTCTTCGACGGGCCGCGCGCGAAGTACGTGACCTCGGCGCAAGTCCCGGGCACCATCCTCAACCAGTTCTCGATGGACGAGTCGAACGGCCACTTCAGGATCGCAACCACCCGCGGGCACGTGAGCCGCGAGGGCTCCGAATCCACCAACAACGTCTACATCCTCGACCCGAAGATGAAGATGGCGGGCAGGCTGGAGGGGCTCGCGCGCGGCGAGAAGATATACTCGGTTCGATTCATGGGAGACAGGGCCTACATGGTCACCTTCAAAAAGGTCGACCCGCTGTTCGTGCTCGACCTGGCCGACCCCGCCAACCCCCGGGTCCTCGGCGAACTTAAGATACCGGGGTACTCCGACTACCTGCACCCGTACGACGAGACCCACGTCATCGGCGTCGGGAAGAACACCGTGGAGGCCGCGCCCGGGGAGGGCGGGAACTTCGCGTGGTACCAGGGGATGAAGATAGCGATATTCGACGTCACAGACGTGGCCAACCCCACAGAGATGCACAAGGTCGAGATAGGCGACCGCGGCACCGATTCGGTCGCCCTCAACGACCACAAGGCGTTCCTCTTCGACAGGGAGAAAAACCTGCTGGTCCTGCCGGTCCTGCTCGCGGAGCTGACCCCGGAGCAGAAGGCCTCACCCGACAGGCAGGCCAACAACTACGGTACCTACACGTTCCAGGGGGCTTACGTCTATGACGTCTCGCTCGCGGGCGGCTTCCACCTCAAGGGGCGCGTCACGCACGCCGACGCGCCCGCCGGGGAGGACTACGGGTACGGATACTACGACGCGCCCGATGCGGTCCGCAGGGCGCTCTACATCGGCGACAACCTCTACACGGTCTCCGAGGCCAGGATCAAGGTCAACACGCTGGGAAGCCTGAGCGACGTGGCGAACGTCGAGCTGAAATAGTCGTGTCACTTCTCTCCTGGGAGCTCGAGGGCGGTTAGACAACCTCTCCAGGCAGCCTGTCACTGTCATCAGGGAGCTTGCTGAAGATGCCCGATGGAATGATGGCATTTTCGCCAAGGTCAGGGGATTTGAAGCCGCAGTCCGCTAGATAGCGATAAGTGTCATCGAGTTCCTTGAGCGGGGGCACGAATATGACCAGTGCATCCCGCGCGCGCGTCATCAACACTCTATACGCATTCAGCCGCAGCTGATATGGGTCTCTGATCTGCCACTGCCTCTGATAGTGCTTTGCCTTCCTGTTGGTCCATATTCCATCCTCGATCATCAGGTCGGTCCCCCAGGCCAGGAGCACGGCATCGAGCTCCAGTCCCTGGGCTCCGAATTCGGTCACCGCCTGGGTGAGCAACCGGCATGACCTGCATTCAGGATCGTCCTCGGCATCGCTGTACCACGGGCCGAATCTGATTCGCTTCGTCGATTGATAGTCGTTCGGGACCCCGAACCTCTGCAGGTCTTTGTCTCTGGCAGACGCAAGCAGGCCGAACCGTGATACCTCATCCTCCGAATACCTGTCCCGGAGGTACTGCTTAGCCTCGTTTAGATCACGCGTAATCCGCAGGTTATAACCCTCTTTTTCCATACTGACTGCAAGCTTCCTGATCTCGAGCGCATCTTCGTTTTGCAGAACTGATTCGACAAAGACGTGGAGGTCAGAAACGCGATGAAAGCGCAACTCGGTATCGAGATTGAGGTGCTCAGACGCATACGTTTCAACGGGGCTGTCTTCAAACAGGAGGGATACCGCCGCGCCGCAGTGCACCTGCCACGAGCCGGGACTCGAAGAGCCTTCGACCGCATGCCGCCATTGGATGAGCCCCGCCTCTTCGCCGATATGTATTTCCTGGCCTTCTCCTATGAGCCCGATGACTACGCACCAGCCGGGTATTCGCTCCGCGAATTCGACGAACTGCTCCGGCTCCGACTTGCCCGATTCGAAATTGGCGGTTTTCCTGTGTGTCTGTTGAAGCTGCTCGGCGTCGAAAGCCCGCTGGGCTTCGTCGAAAACCAGCACGTGTTCCGGGGGGACGAGCGTTGCGGAGCCGGTGTATCGCTTTACATAGTCCCTCACGTTGCGCACGAAAGCCTTTCCTCCACCACCGGACTCCCGCAGCTCGTACTGCAGGACTTCGACGAGAGGGCCGTTGCCGGAGAGAAATACCGCGGGAGCTGAAGGCTTCCCATTCGCCCGGGGCAGAGCCAGGTCGTCAAGAAAGCGTGAATGGGCGACGGTAAGGCCGACAAGTGTCTTGCCCGAACCCGGGACACCGGTCAGCAGTATTAATCTTCTGCCATTTGTCGATGCCGCTTCGTGGATGATTCGGGAGATCTCACTAACGGCAGGTTCAGTCTCCGCCCATGCTCGGTGTATCCGCCTTATAGTCCGGTTTTCAAACAGCTCCCTGGCAGCCTGAATGAGAGTCGGTAGAGGTCGATATGATGATTCGGCGAGGAATTCTCCGGGAGAGAGGGGAGGGACATCAGGGTTTTTTTCCAGCTCGGCGATCATCGCATCAACAGCATCGGGCCCGGCTATGTGAACTCCGTTGTATTCGCCGAGGTAGCCTTTCGCCCGTGAAGGTACGACAATCGGCATGACAAGCCGATCCGAACACGATTCGTGATAGCAGCGAAGATCGCGAGCGTAAGCCCCGGCCTGGTCGATGTCAGCCTGAGACGGAGTCGCCTTCCCTTTGAGTTCGAGAACGAGAACGGCTCCCCTGGCAAGAAGGATGCAGTCGGGACGCCTTGATTCCATCGGAAGCTCATACTCGAGAATGGCCCAGTATCGTGAAGCGTCCTCATCCACCTGTATTACTTCATCGACTTCACGCTGCAGCCTGGGCACGTAGTCTTTCCAGGCGCGCGCCTGCGATTCACTTACGTCTCTCAGGAACCGCTCGAGTTTCCCGACAATCTCGGCGGGCGCCGCGTCACTGAAATCCGGAAAGTTACTGCCCCATCCAAATCGTGCTTCAGGTTTTTGATCTTTCATACTGTTATTCTCTCAGATTATTTACCGGAGAGCCGACTCTGAGAGACACGGCTCGGGCTATCCGCGGGTGACAGGTCACTGCGCTCCTGACTTGAACTCCGTCCACGGCTCGGTGGGCCTGTCCTCGAGGTAGCCCTCGAGGTAGTCCCACTGCGGGCGCTTCTCGAGGAACTCGCTCGCGTCGAACGGCATCCCGCTCGAGCTGCCCCACCGGGCCACGAAGGCCAGGTCCTTTGCCATGGTGCTGTCCATCACCTTGCCGTCGACCGCGCCCTGGGGCGAGTAAGGCTTTCTGGCCTGCCAGTAGTAGAACGGGTCCAGCTCGTAGTGACCCTCTATCGTGCGCGAGCACGGGTTGTCGGCCTCGTTGAGGTAGACGCCGTAGTGGTCCGAAAGTACCGCCTTCGCCACCTCGACATCAATCGCTCCGCGGTGCTTGTTCATGAGCTGGGTGAGCCTCACGCGTCTGGCGCCCATCGGGGTCCTGGTGTCGAAGTACGTGGGGTCTCCGCCGCACTCGAGGTTTCGTATCTTCGGGTCGACGGCGGAGTTGAAGCCGACGTAGAAGCCGTCTTTGGTGCGCTCGACACTGTGGTGCTCGAGCGCCAGCTCGAAGCGCACTATCTCGTCGGTGCCGGCGTCGGCGAGCAGCCAGCTGTTGGCGTAGGCGCCGTTGTTGTTCTCGAGCATGTATGCGACCCACTCGTCGAGGTTGTCCGCGTACTGAGTGGCCTTGCGCATCCGGTAGAACTCGGCCATCTTAGCCGGGTCAAAGCTCTCGTAGGCGCCGATGGTGGTCTCGGTGCCCATTATGCCCGCGTCAGTCACGAAGAAGTCGGTCATGCTCGAGATGTAGCCGGGGAAGCTCTGCATCATCATCCGGTGGCCTTTGGCGGGCTTGATGTCGAGCACCACGTTGGCGAACTGCCCGTTAACGAAGTGGTCCCAGTCGTTGTGCGCCATCACCGCACTGCCGCCCTCGGTGTAGGAGCCGTTGGCGACGAAAGCGCTGCAGTGTGCTTTATCGGCCCCGTTGTCGAACTTCCCGGCAAGCTCGTCAGGGTACCAGTAACCGGTCAGCTCCATGTTGCCGTTCCACTCGAGCACCTCCTGCCAGGTCATGTCGGTGCCCGCGCTCTTCGCGCCGTCCGCGATGCCCTTTATCTCCTCCAGGAACTCGTCCTCCTTGTTCTGTGTGAAGAGCCTCTCGGCCGCGGCCACGAAATAGTCGAAGTCCTGCCCGGTGTCGATGGGCATCGTGTGTCGCAGGGTCTTTTCTATCTCTGCCAGCTCCGGCGCCACCAGCCGCCCGTGCTGGAACCCACGCTCGTACGGCTTGCCCTCGATATGGACGTACGTCCAGCCGTTGCAGTCGAACCGGTACCCTTTCTCGTAGAGGGTGATCTTGCCGTCCGCCGGTTTAGCCGTCTGCTGAGCCGGACCGGCCCCGCAGCCCGCCGGGAGCCACGGCAGTGCCAGCAGGAGCAGTGTAATGAGGATCACAAACGTGCGTCTCGTGGTCTTCACAGGGCGCCTCCCCTGTCTCGAGATTCTCTGGTGCTGTCGCGCTCTTCCGGTTTCAAGACTGCTGATAGCAGAAGCACCCCGGAGCCCGGCCTCCTCGTCCATCGACGACCTCCGTCTAACCGTTGGCCTTCCTGTATCCCAGGGCGTGCTCCGCCTGGATCATCTTGTGGATCTCGGTGGTCCCCTCGTAGAGGAGCGGGGCCCTCGCGTTGCGGAACAGCCTTTCCACGGGGTATTCGGCCGAGTACCCGTAAGCCCCGTGTATCTGCACCGCCGCGTTGGCGGCGTCAAACGCGCATTCGGTCGCGTGCCACTTGGCAAGCGAGGTCTCGAGCGTGTTCCTGGCGCCCTTGTTCTTGAGCCATGCCGCCTTGTATACCAGGAGGCGGGAAGTCTCGAGCCCCCTCACCATCTCGGCGATCTTCTCCTGTATGAATTGGTAGCGGCCGATCGGCTGCCCGAAGACGGCCCTCTCATTGGCGTACCCGACCGAGGCGTCGAGCGCGGCGCGAATGGTTCCCAGGGCTCCGGCGGCGACGGTAAAACGGCCCATGTCCAGGGCGTACATCGCTATCTTGAACCCCTCGCCCTCCTTTCCAAGGCGGTTGCCCACGGGGACCTCCACGTCGGACATGAATATCTCGCCGGTGGAACCGGCCCACACCCCCAGCTTGTGCTCTATGTCCCTCGTTTCTATTCCGGGCATCGACCTGTCGAGCAGGAACGCCGTGATCCCCCGGTTGCCCGCCGCCCGGTCCGTTTTGGCGAAGACCAGGAAGTGGTCGGCCGCGTTCGCGTAGGAGATCCAGGTCTTCTGACCGTTGAGGACATAGCGGTCGCCGTCCAGGCGGGCGGTCGAGTCCATCGCCGCCACGTCGGAGCCCGCGCCCGGCTCGGTCAGGCCGAAGCACGCGATCTTCTCACCGCGCGCCTGCGGAACCAGGTACTTCTGTTTCTGCTCTTCGGACCCGAACTCCAGCAGGGTCAGGGAGTTGAGGCCCACGTGTACCGAGAGCAGGGTCCTGAACGCCCCGTCCCCGCGTTCTATCTCCTCGCATATGAGCGCGGTGGCGATGAAGTCCAGGCCGCCGCCGCCGTACTGCTCCGGGATCGGAGCGCCGAGCATCCCGAGGCCGGCCATGCCGCGGATGATGTCGCGGCTCAGGATGTGCTCCCGGTCGAGCCGGGAGATGTTCGGGAGTATCTCCTTCAGGACGAATTCCGCGGCGGCGGCCTGGACCATCTTCTGCTCGGATGTAAGCTCGAAATTAATCCCTTCAGCATCCCCGTTGCCGGACATCTCTTCTCCTTTGGTATGGTGTGTGTTGCCTGTGATGACCCCGGGCCATCTGGTATGGACTCCCGTAGTGCAGGTTAACTGGATTCTATCCAGATTGCCCGCCTGCCGCCAGCGAACTCGAACACGATGGGACGAATAGTATAGAGTTGTTTCCGCGGTTGAAGCGGCATGTGTAAGTCGATCGGGGAGGGGTTCTATTATGCCGAGCATCAATTCTCGTTTGATCGGTGTCGTCGTCAGGCTCAACAGGGCGCTGTTCTATCGTCCCCGGTTCCCGGTGAAATACCAGCGCTTCGCGATGTCCCGGATAAGTCCCAATCTCATGGTGTCGCCCAGGGGCGTCGGGTTCGAGCCGCTGACAGCCGGAGGCCTCCGGGCCGCATGGATCGTTCCCGAGGGCGCGGATAGCGACCGGGTAATCCTCTATCTGCACGGCGGCGGATACGTCATCGGCTCACTCCAGAGCCATCGCAAGTTGGTGGGACGGATCGCGACCGCCGCGGGCTGCCGGGCGCTGATGGTCGAATACAGGCTCGCTCCCGAAAACAGGTTTCCGGCGGCCGTCGACGATGCGGTCAGCGCTTACAGGTGGCTCCTCGGCCAGGGATATGCCCCTGGCAGAATAGTGATCGCAGGAGATTCCGCTGGTGGAGGGCTGACCGCGGCGACCCTGGTCGCTCTTCGCGATGCGGGAGACCCCATGCCCGCCGCAGCCGCGATGCTGTCGCCGTGGGCCGATCTGGAGGTCACAGGGGAGAGCGCAAAGGCCATGGCCAGGAAGGACCCGTTGGTCACCGTGGAAGGCCTGAAGGGCTGGGCCGGCCTGTACCTCGGCGATACCGACTGCAGGGGCCCGCTCGCGTCGCCGATATACGCGGACCTTACCGGCCTGCCTCCGATGCTCATACAGGTCGGCACCAGCGAGATACTGCTTGATGACTCGAGGCGGCTCGCCGATCGTGCCCGGCGGGACGGAGTGACGGTCGAGCTGGACGTCTGGGACGACATGTACCACGTATGGCATTTCTTCTGCCCGTTGGTGCCCGAGAGCAGGGATGCGGTGCGGAAGCTCGGCCGGTACTGCAGTGACATGATGAAAACCGGCCACTAGCGGCAGGGCGGCCTGCTTCCAGGCGGGCGATGACCGCTCGCGCCTATCAGCAGCAGGACGCTTCTTTCCTGCGCGTCAGCGCCGCCATTATCATCGCGCTGGCGCACCCGACGTCGCTGTCCACCTTGATCGCGCCAGGCTCGCAGTTGAGGGCGCACGCCCCGCATTCCATGCAGGCGTCGGGGTCGACGAGCCGCGCCGCCCGGTCGCCCTCGGCGAAGACGCGGTGCGGGCAGACTGTCGAGCACATGCCGCAGCGGTTGCAGAGCTCCGGGTCGTATTCGAGCGTGTTGAGCTTTGTTTCAGCCATCTCTTAACCTTTCAGCGGGCGGGCTGTCCGCCGCGCGATATTGAGGATCACTCCGGCTGCTGCCATCGCCGCCATGACCCGGATGTGCTTGTTCATCTCCCTGCGCACGCCCGAAGGAGACGCGAAGGTGGTGCAGCCGGTGAAGTTGAGCGCAAGGAACGACGTGATGGCAGGCAGGGCGAGCAGGTACGACGCGGCACGCACCGAGCGCGAGGCGAGGCTGGTGCCGTCGTCCGCCAGCAGGGCCGCAGCCGCCGCTCCCAGGGCCACGGCTCCTCCCAGGACGAACCCCTTCGTGCTGAAGTCAGCGCCGGGGATATGAGGCATCAAGACCGGGAAGCCCGCGAGCCCCGCGGCCGAAGCGGCCGCTATCCCCGCCGAGCCGATGGCGCCGTCACCGATGTAAGCTGCCAGGGATGCGCCGGCGACGAACGGCAGGGCGTTCTTCGTCTCGACCGGGATGAGCACCGCCCTGTCGCGCAGGTCGAAGCGGACCCGCCTCATCTCCTGGGCGGCCTTACCGTCGTGGAGGAACTTCGGGATGTCCTCCGCCCTGACCGGCCCGAACCGTACCTTGAACCCGGAGCGCCTGAGCACCTCTCTCGCGCAGACGCCTGTCGCCCCGAGCTGGGGGACGATGAGCGTCCGCGTCTCCACCTCGTCGGCGAGCCGGGTCTCTTCTATCCTCGAGATCAGCTCCGCGGTGCCGAAGCTGCCCTTTCCAGCCGCGCACCAGACGTTTATGCCCTTTGTGTCGAGCACAAGTATGTAAGCGTCGAGCCCGTCGAGGCGGCTTCGCAGGATGTCAAACGACAGCTTGTAGTTCGCGCTGACGAGTACGGGAGCGTCCGGCCCGGGGTTCCCGAGTCTGTAGAGCCCGGGCCTCACCCGCCACCCGTTCCTGTTTATTCCCAGCCTGGCCAGCAGGTGCGTGACGCGGTCGTGAACGTTCAGGGTCGAAGTCGTCTCGCCCACCTCTGTCAGTGCCTCCGGACCCGGAGTGTCGTCAGGGCCTCAGCACGGCTTCGCGTCCGGCCGGGCAGCGGCGTCTATCGCACAGGCGCATCCGGCCTGCTCTGCCTCGGTTATCTCTTCCATCTCTGGCATGGTCGTCTCCTCACTCGATTACAATGTCCTTCATGACAGGCCCAAGCACGCCCTTTACCATCTCTGTCAGCGACTCGACTTTCATAAGGGTGATGCAGCAGACCTCTCCGTCCTTCTCGTGGCTCACCACGGCGACCTTGTCGCCGGGGCCGATGCCGGCGCGCTTTCTGAGGTCCTTGGGCAGGACCATCTGCCCGCGCTCGTCCACGCTCAGGACCGACTCGACCCTGCAGGTGCTTGCGCCCGTGGAGGGCTCGCAGCATACCGCCTGCTTCTTCGCCATCGGTATCACTCTCCGTTCAGCACAATCAGTAATTACTGATATATCAGATATTGCACTAAATGTGAACGGATGTCAAGCTCGTGCCGATGGATTTTAGACCGACGGGCCTGCGGGGGAGCGTCCTCTTCAGTTTCGGGCTCACTACGCAGCAGCGGTATCAGGACGATCGCGCCGAGGGCAAGGGTTCGCAGGAGATCCGGCATATCAATGGCCCAACGACCCGCCCGACAACGGGAACGGGCACCTCGAAACTGCTGGTCCAGCGTACGTCCGTGCCGTCCCCGCGGGTCGTGAACTCCACCGCCCCTATCTCGTGCCGCATTGGAAGGAGGACCTTGGTGATCCTGTAATCAAGACGGGTCGGTGGTTCGAACGCCAAGATCTCCCACGTTACCGGCGTCCCCATCGCCCGGATCCTCACAACGGCACCGACACCATCCTTCTCACCGTGCCCTCTCTGAAGCAGCTTCGCTTCGCTGACCACGCTGGAGAATGTGTACGCCTCCTGGTCGCTCAGGAGTTCCCAGACCCGCTCGATGGGGGCATTGATATGGGTTCCGACGTCTATCGTGTACATTGCTACCGCCGTTGCCTAAGGCTCTATGCCGAACATCTTGTTTTCCAGGGCGCCCGGAGCCATGCTTGCGTTTCATCGTCTCCGGCCCGAAGAAGTGCATCATACAGATAACGCCCCGGAGGTTGATGTCGAGCACCCACTCGCAGCCGTCTAGCGCCTGATGCCCATCATCTTGTGGAATACTCCCAGGCGGAGGCCGAGACTCATGGCCCAGTGATATAGCCGAGGCGACAGGCGGTGTACGTCCCAGAGGTATCCGTGGTGGCTCCAGGGGACGATCACTATCGGCCTGTTGCGCTCCAGACCACGCAGCGCGGCGGCGGCAACGATAGCGGGGTCGGCCCCCTTGGTCTTGTAATACTCCTCGATCTCCGGCTTCGCGCTCCTGCCTGTGCTGTCGAATATGTGCAGCGGGTTGTCACGGATTATGTTGGTGTTGATGTCGCCCGGGCACAGCAGCGTCAGCTTGACGTTCACCTCGCTCAACTCCGTGCGCATGGTCTCTCCGAGCCCGACGACGCCGAACTTCGTCACGTTGTAGGCCGACGAGAATGGAAGCGGTGCAAGGCCGGCATCGCTCGCGGTGATAAGAACGGAACCCTGGCGGCGCTCGGCCATCCTGGGGACGAAGAGGTTCATCATGTAGATGGCCCCCCAGAGGTTGATGTTTATCAGCCACTCGAACTCATCGAGTGAAGTCTCCAGGAACCGGCCTCCCAGCCCGACCCCCGCGTTCTGGCAGAGGATGTCCACGTGATCCCACTTCGTGAAGAAGCTGTCCGCGAAGGCCTTGACGTCCTCGAGCTTGGAATGGTCGACCCGGTAGCCCGCCACCTCCACTCCCTTGCGCTTGAGCTCGGCGACCACCTCGTCTATGCGCTCCTGGACGATGTCGGTCACGACCACCTTCGCGCAGCCCGCGTCTGCGAGCTCGTTTGCAAGGGCCCTACCGATGCCCGAACCAGCCCCGGTGACTATCGCCGTCTTTCCCTGGAAGAAGCTCATCAGTTCCACCTCCGAAAATCGTTCGTTATCTCAAAGCACATATAGAGCAAGCAGACAGGTATTCGCGCGCCCTTACCTGTCGGTACTGTCTCTTTCTTCCCTGGCGCGGTCGCGCTCCTCTGAGGCCATGCTGATGGCTTCGGCAACCGCTTTCAGGTCGCGACCGAACTGTTCGATGTCGGTCTCCTTGCCGTTGACCGCGGGCGGCTCGTAGTCGATGGCCCCCTCGGCCGAGATGCCAGACCCCACCTTCTCTGCACTTCATCATACACCTCGGAGCGGGAGTCCCGGCCTTTCAGTCAGCCCAGAAATTCCTTGACAGGTCCCTTCGCCTCTTCCAGAGAGAGCCCTTTTCGGCGAAGTCTATGACGCCCCTGCCGCCGTCCGCGTCGGCGACCTCCCAGAAGCCGTTGACCGCGCCGCTCAACCCGGCGGAAAGCATCTCGAAGCCCTGCGCGGTGTAGAGGTCGGTCTCGCATCCACGGTTGATGATGCACTTGAGCTGGCGGCACGCCTGCTGGTTCTTGGCGCGGAGCACCTCCAGCAGCGCTTCCACCTCCGCGTCGAGCCTGTCCGCGGGCACGGTCCGGTTCCAGAGCCCCCAGTCGACCGCGCGGGCGGCCGGCATGAGGGCGCCGATGATATTTATCTCCTTTGTCCGCCGCTTGCCGATGTAGCGGGCCATGCGGGTCGTCCCGCCCCATCCCGGTGTGATGCCGCTGTCGACCTCGGGCATGCCCCAGACCGCGCGCTCGGTGGCGATTACGAAATCGCAGGCCATGGTTATCTCCAGGCCGCCGCCCACCGCGACACCGTCCACGGCGGAGATGGTCAGCTTGTCGAGCTCCTCGAGCGAGTTGGCCATGTCCTGGTAGATGCGCACCCGGCGCATGACCCCGTTGGCGCCCTGGGTGCTTTCGCCGCGCTCGTCGTTGCCCCAGCGGAACATCTCGGTTATGTCGTCTCCGGCACAGAACGTGTCGCCCGCCCCCTTGATGACGACGAACTTGATGTCGGTCGACCTCTTGACGGCCTGGATCGCCTCGACAAGCCTGTCGGAAAGCTCGATGCTCAAGGCGTTGTGCACCTCCGGGCGGTTCAGGGTGATGCGGGCGACGTCTCCTTCGAACGACATCAGCAGAGGCTCGTCTGTCATGGCCGCTCTCCTTTCCTTTTGACCCCCTGGATTTTCACCCGGCCGCCTGCGATTGCCATGAACCGAGGTGTCGGGCATGCAACTTGCGTGCTCTGCCCTGTACAATATCAACTTACGACGGGACTCGAACAGGAGTGCTTTGAGGCTCAAACGAGACGTACAGCTCGAGCCGGAGGTTCTGGCCGGCATAAGGCGCTACCGTCGCCGCGCGATTGCCCTGCGGGAGCCGTTCGCGCCGGGCTCGCGTTTCCCCGAGCTCCTCTTCGTGTACGAAGCAGGGACGGAGGCCTCGCGGCGCGCGACAACAGCCGAACGAGTGGAAAACCTGGGGGCCATCGAGCGTGGTCACTGACTCGAGCTCGATGTCGCTTCCGTCCGCTTTCGCGACCGCGCTGACGGGAGGGGTGTCGACGCTCGAGAACTGGTCAACCAGGTACCTGTTGTCTCCGGAGAGTGCCACCGAGTGAAACCCGCTCTTCTTCGTGACCTGCTTCAACTCACCACTCTGGATGTTCACCCTGTAGACCTGTCGTCCGACGTGGCCGTTCTTCGTGGTGGAGAGGAAAGCCCAGGTGCCCGGCGGGTCGACGTGTACACGTCTCATGGGGGGTAGTACAAAAGTGGTTTTCCAGGTGAAAAGATGTCGTACGCCGGCGCCGCCGCCATTCGCGCCGCCGCAGGATGCAGCGCAAACAACCAGCAGGAACAGTGCGCAGAAGATGAATACTGACCTGGCTGACTTCATGGAACTCTTCCTCGATCGTCCCACTGGAAGATGATATCGCAAAGGGGATACCCGGGTTTGAAGGGGCCGAGAAGGTATTTGAGCCAGGACGGTTGGCGGCGGGGGCGAAATTCAGTATGCTGTAGATGAACGGCCACGTAGCTCAGCAGGATAGAGCGACTGCCTCCTAAGCAGTAGGTCGTCGGTTCGAATCCGACCGTGGCCTCCAGCAGTAATCCGCGTGGTTAAGCCACATAAGCGAATCAGAGGCAAAGCGAACAACAAAGCAAGTAATTCGCTATTTCCGTTCTGTTTCCGTGGACGGCCAAAAAACGGGGTCCTATTTCCGCTTCTTATCCGCCTTTCCCAATGCGGGAAGTCGAGTCACACTGCCGTCAATCACCGCGTCGAAACCGGCGAGAGCGGCCGCGCCGCTTTCGGGAATAAAGTGACCATAAACGTCTAGTGTCTGTGATGCGGTGGAGTGACCGAGCTGACTTTGCAACCACTTGATTGAGGCACCGTAAGCCAGAAGGTTAGTTGCATAAGTGTGTCTCAGGTCGTGAATCCGGACATGTCTTATCCCCGACGCCTCAAGCGCAGTATTAAAGTCCCGCCGAACGTTGTTATGGTCGAGCGGTCGGACTCCGTCGTGACTGAATACCACAACGTCGGGACCTGGACGGCCGGACGCTTCGAAATAGTCGCTCAACAGCGCCGAGAGATTCCCTGCTATAGAGACGGCACGACGACTTGTCCTCGACTTCGGAGTGCTCCATGTGCCGTGTCGGGTCCATGTCCGCTCGATCCGGATACAACGCTGGTCCAAATCAATGTCCTTCCACTTGAGGCCAAGCGCCTCTCCGATTCGCAGTCCCGCAAAAGCCAGGACTGCTACCAGGGTTCTTTCCGGCTCCTGCGCAACATCGAGCACTTGCCGGACTTCAGCGACTGTTAGAATGTCGAGCTCGACCTCCCGCGAAGGTCGAGGCACGATAACACCGCGGCAAGGCGAGCGGTCGATGATGTCTTTTGCCAGAGCGTTATTCGTGATGTTTCTGAAGTATCGAAAGGCTTTGTTGACGCTCGCCGCTCCAAGACCTTTTGCGGAAAGGTCGTCAATCCAGCTTTGGACCTGAGCGGGGGAGATCTTGGTCAACTTCACGTCTCCGAGCTCCGGCAAAACATACAGTCGGAAGGTTGCCCGGTAGTCGTCAACAGTGGCGGGTTTCAAGGTGTGCGCTTTCGCTTTAATCCATTCCTCGTAGAACTCGTTGAGCGTCGGTTCACCTCGCCCAAACGTCCCGCGTTCAATCTGTCGCTCGGCCTCGCGCAGTTTCCAGATGGCATTGTCACGAGAGCCGAAAGCGCCAAGACTTGCCTCGCGTCCTTCGGCCACGACAAAGGCGTAGTAACGGGTGCCTTTTGTCTTCGTCTTCTTCGTGCGGATGAACCCTGTTGGCCTTCGCTTATCGCTCATGTCCGCCCCTTTAACGCTGGTAAAGTACGGGGTTTGCCATCGTTGCCGCGTTTGCTAGCTATGTAACCCCATGCCGAGATAATACATCACCACGCGGACAGCAATTCTAGCAACAATGTGGGGCTGGCACCATTCCACCAAGACTCAGGGGCAAGCTTTATTGGAGCCGACAGGCGCGAAGTCACCCGGAGGTTGCCGGAAACAACAGTTACAGAATGATCTCGTACTTAACAAGACAAAAGACATGTTCAGAAGAACCCGGACGCACGACAACACATGAACCTTCAAAACGCCTCACCACGCCCGTCGACTCGACCAACACCAAACCCCCAACGTCTTTTGTCGAGTTGTCGGTCCGAGGCTATTCTTATTCATACCACTTGCGCTATTTCCCCCCACTCCTGAAAGCTACCGCCCGCGCTCAAGTAACCCTACCGAGAGAAACCTTGGCTTACTCCATTACACCAAGGTCGAGGGAGGGTTACTTGAGCGCGGGCGACCTGTACGAATCGCTTCAGAGTGGGGAAAGGAGCGCACGTGGTGTCTGCATCGATGCAGACACGCATGCAGACACTGCGCAGACACTTCTCAGAAGTCCACTTAGAACTTATCTGCATGGACCTACCGCAAATACTCAATCGCTTTCTCTGCCCAGGCACGAACCCACAACATCGTGCCCACCTGTCCATGCCCCATTGTAGTTGAAGTACATGTGGCGCGATAATGGCGCTTAAGAAGGACCACGAAGCGGTAGTCTAGCCTCGTTTAACACACTGGCCTGTCAAGTTGGTCTGCTGATTTTCACACTACTTTGACTTAGTTGAAATTCGCAGTAAGAACGCACGTTCACAGTCATGAATCGGGTCGGCTGATTCGATAATCCGAACATTCTCATCAAGAATTGGAATTAGTTACGGACCTATATCGGGACTCGCACTCAGACTCAGCCAGCAGTCCAGCAGTTTTTCCGCGTCGCTCCAGAGGCAATTGTTGAACACTGCATCTGCTTCAAAACCTGTCTATCTTGCCAGGATTACATCCAGGGCGCCCACGATATCTTCGATTTCAGCAAGGACATTCTCTACCTCTTCAGCGTCTATAATCGCCCTTCCCTGCCCAATCCGATCTCCTGTATGAGCAATCTTGTTCCGCCTTGCGTAAATCTCTTCGAGATTCCTCTCTGAGCTTGCCTTGGGCAACTTCCTGTGTTTATCAACGCGCTGCCATATGCCTTGCTGGCCCACCATGCTGAACAACCTTCCGATAGACGATGGAGCCGGGCTCGCTGCGTCGCGGATGTGTTCTTGTATGACTTGTCTCAAACCCCAACCCTTCCGTTTGTACGCCTTATTGATCTCCAGCCAGTCACCAACGGTCATCTGCACGTCAAGAAGCCTAGGTGGACAAGGTTCCATTCGCAGAGCTGGACCCAAGAGTTCCAAGACCCGGTCTGCAACATAGGTTTCGACTGAAGTACACCCAACAACGAGTGCTTGACGCAGTAGTGGCCTCAGTGAAGATTCCGTGAGATCCTTGCGAGTGATATTCGCACCTGGACGGAAGATCACCAACAGCTCCTCGCTCTCGGCACAATCGAGCTTGTCCCATTCTTTTGCAGGAAATCGGCGGGCCTTTCCAATGCTTTCGCGGAGTTCTCGGCGCATTGCTCTTGAGCGCTTATTTTGTAAAGACCGGGCAAGGGCTACGAGCGCATGCGCATCCGCAATATTGTCATCAAATGCCTGTTTTGCGTTTAGCTTCGGTGTTCGAGCCATCTGCCCCTCCCGTCCCCTAACGTGACCATTTCTTCATGATGCCATCTTGGACAATGAATACATGCGCAGAATCACCTCACGTGGTTTCATTTCCGGAGGACTTTCCTCTGGTCTCTCCACCCTCAATGCTATCGAGAACACTTATACCGAGAGGAGTAATACTGTAGCGAAATATCTCGTCGACACACTCCCCATGATCATCAAAACAGTCATGGCTCTCACACTCGACGAGTCCGCACTGCTTAAGTACAGAAACATGCCAGAGATTCAAGCCTGATTCAACAAGGCAGTCTTCGAATATGATGAGGTCGTCGAGGAAATCCTCGAAATCGCAGTTCCTGATCGCAACTGCAAGTTCCTGTTCACCGTCGACCTTCAACATCTTCACAAGTCCGCTGATTCCCACTCTGTCGAAACTAATCGCACATGCATCAATCTCGTAGAGGATCTCGCTGCAAATAATCATTATTCTCATGCTCTGAGTCGAGTCCATCTTAATGTTGTGATGCATCGGTGGATTTCTGTAATACCCGATGACTCCATTAATGATATTCCCGAGATCTTCGCGCGCCTTCGATGCATCACGTTCACTGCCATGAGGTACCAGCCCAATGGTTCGCGGCCCCTTGACTGCGCCTTCTTCGAGACTAAACATCTGACTGATCAACTTTCGTACTGCGACAAACCCACGTGCGTCCAACTCACCAGCCAATTCCCTTATCGCGTTCTCGACTTCAACACATGCGCATCGAATTGCGCCAAGCCAACTGCCTCGATTGAATTCATCGAGGGACATGTTGCAAACCCTCGGATGCAATAGATCAAGAACCTCTTGGCCGACCATCATGCCCTCCTAGTAGCTGACCTATCCGCGCCAGGTTGCACAATTATGGCCACCTCGCCGCAATGTACTGCTGCCCGTCCTGAGATCCGACTGGTCCGCTGTCCAGGAAGTTAGACTCGTGCCTGCGTGTGCCAACCATTGGTTCTCCTGACCGTGCTGTAGGCCCAATCCTTGTCTGCGCCCATGTGCCGTAAACGTAAAGTCGCGCGCGAGTCATAGCGACGTACAACAATCTTCGCTCTTCGGCGAGGTCCGAGTTGGGTCTTGGCATTATGCCTGTTTCCAAAGCGCCGATAATCACTGCTTTTACGGTCAGACCTTTGGCACCGCCCATTGTCATAATCCTCACGCCGCTACTTTCAGCCAAGGCGATGTCTCGTCCCAGCGGCGCAATTTGGTTGAGGAATCTCCCCAAACCCTGCTCTGACTCAACAATCTCATCGAGATTCTTGAGCAGGTCGGCGAATTCGTTGGACGGTTCAGGCAGGCCGTCAGCAACCGCCTCTAAAATTGTGCGCCCCCAAGCTGCATCGGGAATGTCGCGCAAAGCTTTATTGTCCTCAATCCACGAAAGGGTCGTTTCAATTAACGCACCAGCCTTATGGGCAGGCGCGGGTGGTGAGTCGGGAAAGCCTTCTGCATAGGTGGTGAGAAGAGCAACACTGAACTTCGTTCGATCATGCTGTGCGCGCCTGTACACGCTGTCAAAGAAGCCGTCTCCAATTCCACTCTCCATCCTAAGGAGGGCAGCCCATGCTAGAGAGTCCTCCTGGTTATCCAGAAGTCTGAAGGTTTCAATAATCTTTCTGTTATCAGGTTGAGCGAGCGAGCGTTTGACCGAATCAGCATCTGAGTAAGGGATCTCTAGCAAATCAAGTTCATCTTTGATTGGTCTGCTAAAGTTGCCCTGATAGTCACCCCGGAGTAGCACAAGCATCTCCTCGCCCGGGACTCCCTCGACGTTGATGAGCACTTCAACTAGTCTCGCGATTCCCTCCGCCTCAGCCGTTTGATCAGGGAAACTGAGAAGAGCTGCCTCGCCTGCTGGTGACCCTGGGCAGGGCTGCAAGGGCAACCTATCAACGGGTCGATCCGGGTCACCTTCTATTACGTAGTTAGCCCAGTCTACAACGTCGCTTCCGCATCGCTGTGTAATCGAAAGTGGGTAGTCAACTGCGCCTTCATAATCCTCCAGGAATCTTCTTATGCCCTCAGGGGCTGCTTTACGAAACGAGTATATGGATTGGTCATCATCGCCTGCGCCAATAACCGAACAGCCCCGTTCAGCTATAAGACGGAGGACTTGAAGGTCACACGCATTGAGATCCTGGTACTCGTCAACGACCAGGAGGTCATACGCTACACCATCGAGGCCTGCGTACACGGTGAGCGCCCTCAATAACCTGTATGGTAATTCTGCCAGCAGAGTGTACCCGAAGATCTCCCGGTGCTCATTCCACACGCCCATGAACCTGACGCGTTCGGCTGGGTCGATTCTCTCATCCTCTTCCTCTCGCAGAGACTCCCAGTTCGCCGAAAGTTCTTGGATCAGCCTCTTTAACGGTCGAACCTGGACATTAGCTCTCCGCGCCAAGGTGCGCGCGACAATGTTGTCGTCCTCCCAGTCATCGGCTATACGAAGGGGTTCGGGAAAGTCACCGGCCCCGGGATTAGCCAATAGGACAGATATTGCGAAGGAGTGTATAGTGCTCGGCCGCTCTGCAGCCGCTGTAGGATGCGCGGAGACCTTCCGCGCTAAATCCGCAGTCGCTGCTCGGGTGAAAGTCAGCAGTCTAATTCTTGGACGGGGTATCTCCAGCAGCAACTCGTTCATCAAGGCAACAAGCGTTGCGCTCTTACCAGTACCCGGTCCCGCAAGAACCCTTGCATGGCACCCGGGGCGGTAATCGAGAATTGCCTGTTGCTCAGGTGTTGGAATATATGGCATGGCCCTATAGTGCTTTCCCTATCCCCCAAAGGCAGCTCTGTCTCTCCCTATAGCCCGAATGCCCCCTGAATCATTTTTATCAAACACCACTGTGACCGTCGGGGGGTGAATACTCTTCGGTATTTTCAGCGCTAAGCAAACCGTCTTCGAACATGGCCTCTGGGTGCAAGGCTTCCTTGAGTGATGGCTTACCTTTCTTCGGTACCTCGTGCTCGCCGGGAGGCTCGCGGTCTTCAGGCCTTGGCTTCGGAAGCTCGTTGGAGGTGAACAGCGGTCCTGCTACAACGGATTCAAGGACTCCTGTCTGCTGTTCGTTGATGTCGATGGTGTGTTCGAGAATCCACGTGAGAGTCAGGAGTTCTTCTGTCATCTCGGCAGTCCATTTTTCAGGTCCAATGTTGTCGAGGGGTGAGCTTTTCTTTCCAGTCGGGACCTTCATCCGATTGGAGAGCCACGAGCTAAGTATCTTCAAGCCGGATACTTCGTACTCCCAAACTGCCTCTGAAACAGGAGCAATCTGCCCATCCCCAACGACTAAAGTTTCTGAGTCGGGCTTGTGTTGAAATTCCTCTGGATATTGTGCAGGGTCATTATTGAATCTCGTATAATACATTGAGAGTTTAGGCATCAGAAAAGACCCGAGTGTTTGAGGAAGGAACGAGGCAGGTCAGGACGTCCTCTCACGTGACGGGCGTGTCTCTTCACCTGGCTTGACAGATCTCCCAGGTCGTC
>JBBQKJ010000039.1:0-28901 GCA_038326775.1 Candidatus Geothermincolia bacterium | reverse complement strand
GCACTTGTCGTAGATGTCGACGGGGTCCTGCTCGGTCCACCCCGGCCTGGGGAAAATCTGCGACAGCTCGGAATACGCCTCGGCGATGACGTTGGTCTTGCGGTCGTAGACGATGGCCCGCGTTCCCGTGGTCCCGACGTCGTTCACCAGGATGTACTTCTCGCTCATCTCATCCCCCAATCGTGATGACCGGCTCTCTTCACCCGTATACTATCCGTTTTTCAGAAGAACCGAGTTCACCCCGGCCGCCGTAGCTAGCGAGCTCCTTGGGATTATCTGAGTGCCCGCGGCGCCCCCGGCAACCTCGATGAACTCGATCGGCGCGCCGTTCTCCTCTATGAAGGCCACGATTATGCCGTCGGACGGGCTGTCAGCCTCGAAGCGCAACCATTCGATTCCGTAGTCGCTGTCTTCATAGCCGGAGACATGGATCCTGTATTTCTCGAGGTACTTCTCGTTCCCGCGCGCTTCGCCAGTCGGTATTCCCATGTGGTCATACTTGAGCTCCATCTTTCCTCCGATGCCGCCGGCGGCCGGGCCGGGCGCCGGTTGTTCTCGCGCGCTACTCAACCGGGAGCGTTCACGGTTCTTCTGAAAAACTCGCCCAGCTCTTCGATCGCCATCCTGCTTTCGGGGATCAACGGCGAGAAGAACTGCCAGACGTGGAACATCCCGACCCATACGTCCAGGTCCACCTCGACGCCGTCGCCTTTCGCCCGCTCGGCGAGGCGCCGCGCGTCATCGAGCAGTATCTCGGACGTGCCAACCTGTATATATAGAGGGGGAAGCCCCGCCAGGTCCGCGTATATCGGGGAGGCGAGGGGGTCTCTCGCGTCGGCGCCTCCCAGGTACCTTGCGGCGTCCTTCCTCACGGCTCCGGCAACGAGCATCGGGTCTGCGGATGCCCTGGTCGTCACGCTCTCGCCTGTCACCCCGAGGTCTGTCCACGGCGAAAGCAGCATCGCTCCGGCCGGCATCGGGTGCCCCGAATCGCGAAGGTATACCAGGGCGGCCACGCTCAAGCCCCCGCCCGCGGAGTCGCCCGCCAGCATTATCTTTTCCGGCTCGTATCCCCGCGACAGAAGCCATTCATACGACTTTGCCGCGTCTTCGACGGCGGCCGGGAACTTGTTCTCCGGCGCCAATCGATAATCGATTATCAGGGCGCGGCACCGGGCGGCGGCCGCAATCTGGGATGCCAGGTCACGATGGCTCTTGATGGAACCGATGACGTATGAGCCCCCATGCAGGAAGAGGATCGCCCGGCCCTCGTCCGCGTCATCGGGTATCAGCCACGCGCCGGGGATGCCCGAGACGCTGACATTTTCGCACCTGACTCCCGGGACGTCCCGAGACAGGCGGGGAAGGACATTCGAGTAGACGAACCTCAGGTACTTCTCGTGGTAGTAGTCGTTGATGAACAGCTTCACGACCACCCGGATAACCACTTTGAAGAACCTGCTCTCAACGCTCGGCATGCGACAGCCTCCTTCGAGTTTCCGCGCGCCCGGGTCGCGCTTTCACCCCTACCATATCCTATCGAGCTTACGGGGCATCCAGGAACCGGGCGACCACTTTCGCGAACTCTTTCGGATACTGGTACTGAAGCCCGTGGCCGGCCCCCGCGAACCGGACAAGGCGAGCGCCGGAAATCCTCTCCGCGAGTATATCCGCGTTTTCCGGAGGGGTCGACAGGTCTTCGTCGCCGGTAACGACCAGCACGGGCACCCTGATATCCGAGAGTTCCCTGTAGACACCCGGCCATTTCTTGTACGCGTTGTTCTGCCTGATAATGTCGAGCGGATTGTCTACCTGGCAGGGGACCTGGAATGACTTCCAGTAGTCGGGGTGCTCTTCCATCCATTCGCCAGGGAAGAGCGTGGCGAATATCCGCTTGAAATGGGCGTGGACGTCGCGGTATTCCTTGAGTATCTCGAGGTACCCCGGGGGGTCCACCTTTTCCGGGCCGCCACAATCACCCGCGTAAACAACGAGCTTTGAAACCTTGTCCGGGTGCCTTACCGCCAGGCCGAGCGCGATGTCCCCGCCCATGGACCAGCCCAGCACGTTCGCCTTTTGCAGGCCGAGGGCCTCTATCAATCCGGCCGTATCATCAGCAAACTGGTCGATGGTCCATTCCGCCGTTCCGCCGGTCGTCTCCCCCGTGCCGCGGTTATCGAAGATAACGACCATGTGGTCTTCAGCGAGGGTCCGAACGAACAACGGGTCCCATAGTTCCATTGTCGCGATGTAGCCCGTTATCATGACCAGCGGCTCGCCCGAGCCGAACGACTTATAGGCAATCTCTATGTCGCCGGCCTTGACACGTTCGAGGGGTCTCAGTTCGCAGAACGACTCGCTCACTCCCCGCGTCCTTTCTCTGGCAGCCGCAAAGGCGGCGGGCGGCCCGGAGCGCCACCCGGGCCTGACCCCGTTGCCTCGTTGACTCCTAGTAGGGGGCGTATCCCCTGGAGGAGAGCGCCGAACGCCTGGACTGCGCGCTTTTTCATTGCCTCTCCTTTCCCCATATCCCACCGAGGTCTCGAGCATTCTACACCCGCTAACGCGGCGGACGCGAACCGGGCCCGTGTGTTGTTGACACGTCTCGAAACGTGCAAGTAGACTTCTGGGCGGTGCCGGTCTGCGTGGGGACGAGCGTTCGAGGAGTCCGGTGAAGCGGTCCATGTCTTTCTTGCGCGAGTTGAGACGCTCTATCCCTTTGGCGCTGATACTGTTTGCTTTCTGGCTGCTCCTCGCCGCCCGGTTCCGCTGGGCGAAACTGATCCTGGGCGCGGCCGCCAGCATCTTTTTGGCCATACTCTCGAACTACCTTCTGCCGCGTCAGTACCACAGTCGCTGGAGCGGCGGTATGGTAGCAAGGGCGCCTGTCTTCTTCACGCTCCTTCTGTGGGAGATAGCCTGCGCGAACCTTGACGTGTTCAAGCGGGTCATGTCGCCGAGCCTGCCCATCGACCCCCGGATAGTGAGTTTCGACTCTTACCTGGAATCGGACAACGCGAAGTCTGTGCTGGCCGGGGCAATCAACCTGACCCCGGGCACGGTCACGCTGGAGATCGATGGCTCCAGGTTCTATGTCCACTGCCTCGCGGAAGCCCACGACGCGGACCTCGCGGAGGGAAAGCTCGAAAGAATGGTCGCATGGCTCTTCGGCGAGGGCCATCGCGTCGTACGTCTCGGCCGCGAACGCCTCGCTCGGACGCTTGAAGGCCTTGCGATACCCGGCACGGAAGCCCGACCCGGGATCGGGCGCCGGCGCCACACCCTGCAGGCCTTCGGCCTCAGACTTCAGGCCATTGATGAGCGCTGGCTGGGTTCCCGCGTCCGTCAGGAAGAGCTTCGCGCCAGCCCCCGAGCGGTCGAGCTCCTTCTTTATCTTCTCCGCGTCCTCCGGGAACGCGGCGGCGATGACACGGTCGGGGCCGCCGGCAAGCGCCGTCGATACCACGCGGGACAGGTCGTCCTGGCCGCTCGAGAATCTCACCACATCGGTAAGCCGCATCCCCATTTCCGTGGCGAAGAACCCCGTCCAGTTGTAGAAACTGCGCCCTAGCTGCTGTCCTCGTAGACAAGGGACACCCGCCGGGCGCCCTGCGTCGCGAGCACGTGCAGTATGCTTCGCACCTGGGCCACGTCGCTCTGGCAGGTGCGCACGAAGTACCTGCCCCGCGAGAACGCCCTGAACAGCTCGTCGGAGGTCGCCGAAGGACTGACGAGCAGCTTGCCGGCTTTTTCAAAGAGAGGCGCGATGAGCAGCGCTTCGCGGCTGGTCTCCGGCCCGATCACGACCTGGATGGAGCTGTCCCGCACGAGTTCCTTGGCCAGTTCCTGGATATCTTCCCCGAATGTGTTGCGGTAGGCGAGTTCGATTGTGAACCCCTGCCCCTCCAGCTCGGAGTTTATCCCGTCGCGGACCCAGTCGAGCACCTTCTCCCAGGCCAGCGGCCGCTCGCCCTTCAGCGGCAGGAGGACTCCGATCCTCACGCTCCGCTTCGCGGACAGGTCGGCGCAGGAAGCCGTTACCAGAATGGCGCACGCTGCCAGCAGTAAGACCAGTAAGTAAGTGACATTCCTTTTCATCCTCGAACCTCTCCGTGGCCTCATCAGGGCTATTCACTCCGAGCCCTGCTTGAGTTTACCCCTTTTCAACGCCGCTGAACGATCCGGGCCGCCCTATAATCCCAGGCCGGCGGGAAGGAAACCCGCCCGTAGCTACGAAGGTTCAATACGGAATAGCTCAAGGGGGGCCGGTCCCTTTCCGGGGCCTCTGCTCAACGGAACACGGGGAGAGAACATGAGGATAGGGCTGCTGACCGGCGGGGGCGACTCCTCGGCGATAAACGCCGCCATCCGCGCAGTGGTGCGGAAGGCCTACGCCGAGGGGTTCGGGGTCGTCGGGATAAAGCAAGGCTGGCGCGGGCTGGTCCTGGACGAGGTCGAGCCGCTCTTCATGGGATCGGTGTCGGGCATCGTGCAGAGGGGGGGCACCATCCTGGGCACCTCCCGCACCAACCCCTTCAACCTGGAAAACGGGCTCGAGAACGTGATGGTGAATCTGAAGAAGCACGGCATCGACGCCGTTATCGCGATCGGTGGCGAGGACACCAACTGGGTCGCCCACCGGCTCGCCGAATACGGGGTCAAATGCGTCGGGGTCCCCCAGACGATTGACAACGACCTGCCGGGCACAGACTACTCTATCGGCTTCGACACCGCCGCCCAGGTCGCCTGCGATGCGCTGGACAAGCTCCACACAACCGCGTCCTCACACCACCGGATCATGATACTGGAGGTGATGGGCCGCGACGCGGGATGGATAGCCCTTATCTCCGGACTGGCGGGGGGCGCCGACAACATACTGGTGCCGGAGATCCCGTTCTCCACCGACGAGGTCATCGAACGCATCGAGAAGCGGCGCGGCATGAACAAGAAGTTCAGCATCATCGTGGTCGCCGAGGGCGCGAAGCCCGCGGGAAGGGAAGAGCAGTTTATCGAGAACCAGAAGAAGGACCCGTTCGGTCACGTGCGGCTCGGCGGCGTGGGCGGGTGGCTGGCCGCGGAGATCGAGGAGCGCACCGGACACGAGACCAGGGTGACCCACCTCGGCCACCTGCAGAGGGGAGGAGTCCCCACTGTCTTCGACCGGGTGCTCGCAACCCGGTTGGGGGCTCACGCGGTGGAGATGGTCAAGGACGGGGTATTCGACCACATGTCCTGCATCGCTTCGAACAGCTTGGAGGCGGTGCCGTACGACCAGGCGCTAAGGGGCACCAAGACAATCGACCTCGAGCTGTTCGAGCTGGCAAAGCTCTTCTACTGAGCGGGCTCGGATCGAGGAGACATCGAGCTTCAATGGAGGAGGCAATAGAGATGGTTGACAATCGACCTTACTGGAACATGGAGATCGAGACAAAGCTCAACACCCCCGGGATGCGCGAGATCCAGTTCGCCAAGCTCAAGAAACAACTCGCGCGTCTCAATGACAATGCCCCGTTCTACAGGAAGCAGTTCGAGCAGGCGGGGCTGAAGCCGGACAAGGTCAACAACTTCGAGGAGTTCAGCAGGAGCGTGCCGATCCTGGACAAGGAGGCAATCCGCGCGATGGCCGTGGAGTCCGGCGGCGACATCCTCGCGGTCCTCGACCAGATAATGCCCGTCTCGGTCGATGACCTTAACATCATGGCCACCACCACCGGCACCACCGGCATCCCTACCCCCTACCCGATGACCTGGCACGACATGGTCGACGTATGGGGTGAGGCCATGGTGCGCGGCGCCTGGCGGGCGGGAATGCGGTCCACCGACCGCGTGCTTTTCTGCTTCGCCCTCTCGATGGTGATCGCCGGCATACCCACGCTGATGGGAATGCACAAGCTGGGCGCCATGGCCATACCCGTGGGCGCGGAGGCGGGCACGGACCGCGTCCTGCTCATGCAGGCCCTCTTCAAGGGGACCGTCTATTCGGGCACGCCGTCGATGGCGGAGTACCTCATCGAGAAACTGCAAGCCCAGGGTAGAGACCCGAAGGACCTGGGCTTGAGAATCCTCATGTGCGGTGGCGAGCCCGGGGCGGGCATCCCGGAGGTGCGGCAGAGGTTGGAGTCCGCCTACGGGGCGCGCCTGTTCGACGCCGGCGCCGGGTTCGGGTTCTCCTGCGACCACGAGGAGTACCAGGGGATGCACTGGACGGCCGACGACCTCGCCTATTACGAGCTTGTGGACCCGGAGACCAAGGAGCCGATCCCGCTCGAGGACGGCGCGGAGGGAGAGGCGCTCTTCACCGTGCTAGAGGGGGACGGCATGGCGTGGCTTCGCACCAGCCTCGGGGACATCCAGCAGGTCTTCATCTCCCCATGCGCCTGCGGAAAAACCGGGTTCCGCTACAAGGTAGTGGGAAGGACCGACGACATGCTCAAGGTCAAGGGGGCTATCGTCTACCCGACCATGGTCGAGGGTGTTGTCTCATCCTTCGCGCCCAGGGTCACGGGCGAGTACCGCATCGTGCTCACCGAAAAGCCGCCCAGGGTCATCCCCCCTCTCAAGCTGAAGATCGAGCGCGCCGAGGAGTTCCCCGAAGAGAAGCTCCCCGAGCTGGAGGCGGAGATGAAAGAAGCGTTCCACACCAGGGCAAAGTTCACCCCGGAGATAACCTGGGTCGAGGCCGGGGAGCTGGAACGCTCCACCTACAAGGGGCAGGTGTTCGAGAAGCTCTTCGAGCAGTAGCGATTGCGAGGAGCCTCTCTCAAGCAGAAGATGACCGGCGGGGGACGGCGAGAAATGAAGCTCAACGAACTAACTCCCGAAGAAGAGCGGGTGATAGTCCACAAAGGCACGGAGATGCCCCACAGCGGGGAACACGACGGGTGTTTCGAGCCTGGCGTTTACGTCTGCAAGAGGTGCGAAGCCCCGCTCTATCGCTCTGTCGACAAGTTCCGCTCGGGCTGTGGCTGGCCCAGCTTCGACGACGAGATAGAAGGCGCGGTCGCGAGGTCCACCGACGCCGACGGCATGAGGACCGAGATAACGTGCGCGGCGTGTGACGCCCACCTCGGTCACGTTTTCATGGGCGAGGGTTTCACGCCGAAAGACGCCCGGCACTGCGTGAACTCCATCTCCCTGAAGTTCAAGGGGGACGAAGATGGCCGGTAAGACCGAGAAGATAGTGCTTGGCGGTGGGTGCTTCTGGTGCACGGAGGCGGTGTTTCAGAACGTTGACGGCGTGGTCGCGATCACCCCGGGTTACTCAGGAGGGACCACGGCCGACCCTGAATACCCGGAGGTCTACAGCGGCAGCACGGGGCACGCCGAGGTCGCCCGGGTCGAGTACGACCCGGGGAACGTCTCGCTCGAGACACTGCTCGATGTGTTCTTCTCGACGCACGACCCGACGACGCCGGACAGGCAGGGCAACGACGTCGGCTCCCAGTACCGCTCGATAATATTTTACGACTCCGAGGGGCAGGGGGAGCGCGTCGAGGCTTTCATCGCCGGTATACGGCCTGACTACGAAAGGCCCGTAGTCACGGAGGTAAAGCCGCTCGACGTCTTTTATCCCGCCGAGGAGTACCACCAGGACTACTACGTGAAGAACCCCGAGCATGGATACTGCCAGGTCGTGATCGCGCCAAAGGTAGACAAGCTCAGGAAGAAGCTGGGAAAAACCTGACAGCTTCGAAGGGGCACACGCAATAGTACCGGATCAATATGGACAGCACCCTGCAACAGGAAGCCGAATGTCGGCCATCCTGTACTTCAGGAGTCAAGCTGCTTTTCGAGTGCCGCCTGCTTCTGGAGCCACGGCAGCTCCGACTTCAAGTCTTTCAGCGGCACCTCGGCCATGTCGGCGTTGATGTCATGCCTGACAACTACGCGAATTGCCGCGAAGGTGCTGTCAACTGGGCCCTGGAGGAAGTCGTCAGGAGACGCCATCTCAAGGAGCTGCTCGCGCTCATCGACACCAACGCCTGGATCACATACTTCAAGCCCGAGTACAGTGGCAATCCATTATGATCTCGAATTGTTCCACCACGACAAGCACTTTCTGGATATGAAAAAGTCTCTTCCTCTGCGAGAATACAACTTCCCGCGGCAGTAGCGCTTCGCGGCCACGGCATTCTCGAAGGAGGCTTACCCGCCTCGCGGCTCAAAGGCTCTCCAGTGCCACCTTTCTGTCTCTAACCTGAGGTTCCCCCCGGAATAAGACCCCAAAACAGCCGATTTATCCCTTGGTTATCAGCTTTATGAGCCTTTTTGGTCATGCGCAAAGTAGCCAAAGGTAATTGCATTTACCCCTTGACAGAACATCTCATATGTGTTATTAATAAAAGCATGCCAAAGAGGTCAGGCGCAGTTCACGTAGCCACAATTAAGGTTAAGGGCGGGAAGAAGGTGTACGAGAGCCACCTCCTGAGGCGCTCCTACCGGGAGGACGGCAAGGTAAAGCACGAGACACTGGGCAACATCTCCCACCTGCCCCCGCACACGATCGAGCTCGTGCGCGCATCCCTCAGAGGCGTAGCGTTCCTTCCCGTAGGAGAGAGTTTCGATATCGTGAGAAGCCTTCCCCACGGTAACGTCGCGGCGGTACTGGGGACGTCGAAGAAGATAGGGCTCCAGGAGATGATAGCATCCAGGCCCTCCAGGCAGCGGGACCTCGTCATGGCCATGGTGACGGCAAGGGTGATAGATCCCCGCTCAAAGCTCGCGACCGCTCGCGGGTTGAGCTCCGAGACCGCTTTTTCCACCCTGGGGGATACGCTCGGGGTAGCCTCCGCCGACGAGGACGAGCTCTACGAGGCTATGGACTGGCTTCAAGAGCGCCAGACAAGGATAGAGGGGAAACTCGCGAGAAAGCATCTCGAGGACGGCAGCCTGGTGCTCTACGATGTCTCCTCCTCCTACTACACGGGCTCATCATGCCCGCTTGCACAGTACGGGTACAGCAGGGACAAGAAGAAAGGCTTTCCCCAGATAGTCTACGGGCTTCTGTGCAACGGGGAAGGATGCCCTGTCGCAGTGGAGGTGTTCGAAGGGAACACCTCGGATTCCGCGACCCTGAGCTCGCAGATCTGGAAGATAAGAGAGCGCTTCGGGCTCAAGAGAGTGGTCCTTGTGGGAGACCGCGGGATGATCACCGAGGCCCGCATCACTTCGGAGCTCAAGCCGGTGGACGGCCTGGACTGGATAACCGCTCTCACGGCTCCCCAGATAAAGAAGCTCGCGCAGGAGGAGGTCATACAGCCCTCCCTCTTCGACGAGCAGGACCTGGTGGAGATAACCTCGCCCGATTACCCGGACGAGCGCCTCGTAGCCTGCCGCAACCCGCTCCTGGCCGAGGACAGGGCCAGGACCCGCGAGGAACTCCTTCAGGCCACCGAGTGGGACCTGGACAAGATAACGGCAGCCACGAAGCGGGAGAAGCGCGCCCTTGAGGGAAAGGACATGATAGGGGTCAGGGCAGGCAAGGTGATAAACAGCCACAAGGTGGGGAAACACTTCAAACTCGCCATCACGGAGGAGAGCTTCTCCTACGAGCGTGACACCGGGAAGATAGAAAGCGAGGCCGCCCTGGACGGCATCTACGTGATAAGGACGTCGGTCACCGAAGAGGAGTTTGACGCCGGCGGCACGGTTAAGGCCTACAAGAGCCTCTCCGCGGTGGAGCGGGCGTTCAGGTGCTTCAAGACCGTTGACCTGTTGGTCCGGCCCATCAACCACAGGAAGCCCGAGCGGGTACGCTCCCATGTCTTCATCTGCATGCTCGCCTACTACGTGGAGTGGCACATGAGGCAGCGCCTCTCACCGATCCTATTTGATGACGAGGACAAAGAGTACGCCGACGCCTTGAGAGAATCGGTTGTCGCCCCCGCCAGGCGGTCGCCGGGAGCTTGCAGGAAGGCGAGCAGCAAGCGCAACGCCGACGGCATGCCGGTGCACAGTTTCCAAACCCTTCTCGAGGACCTCAAGACCCTCGCGAAGAACACCGTCAGGCAGCACCCGTTGCCCGGGCAGCGCAACGAGGTGGAGTTCGACCTTCTCACCACCCCCACTCCCATCCAGAGGAAAGCTTTCGAGCTTCTCGATGTCCCTCTTTCCATGTAGCCAGACACCCTGCATTTCCATGTAGCGTTATTTCCCTTGTTTATCGGGAATTCGGCTGTTTTCGCGGGGGGAACTTCAGCTTAAGCTCGCGGAATATGACAACTCATGCCGGAAGCAGCTGCGTAAGAGGTACCGCGGCGGTTGAGCCCGGGTGCCGCCAACCTGTACGATTACCCTCATGAGCAGAAAGCGAAGTCCGGCCATATTCTCCGCGATGAAGCCAGCTATTACCCTGGCCGTCCTGATGGTGACACTGCGCAACTTCCTCATGTGCAGGGCCGCCGAGAGGACCGCCCAGCTGGTGCATCACTTCGCGCTTGTCACCGGTTGTCGGAAAGAGGGCCCGAGGCCATGAAGATAGACCTCCACGTGCACACAAACGTGTCCTCGCCGTGCAGCCTGATCGCACCGGAGCGGACGATCGAAGTGGCCAGGGCGGTCGGCCTCGACGGCATATGTGTTACCGAGCACGACGAGATAGCCGGCGCCGAGCTGACCGGCGAGCTAGGCCGCAAAGCAGGCTTCCCGGTCTTCAGGGGGATCGAGATATATACGGAGTTAGGCGATATGCTGGTCTTCGGCCTCTACCGCGACGCGCCGGGCTGGAAGACGCCTTTCGCCGAGCTCCTCGAGATGTGCCGCCAGGCTGGCGCCCTCATCGCCCCGGCACACTCCTGCCGGGTGACCGGTGAGCTGGAGCGAGTGCACGGGCCGGAGCGAGCCGACTGGCTTTTGAAAAACGTTGACGCCGTTGAGACCCACAATGGAGGCTGCACTCCCGGCGGTAACGAGGCCGCCAACGAGCTGGCCCTTCGCTACGGCCTGCCCGGCATCGGGGGCAGCGACGCCCACCACGAGTTCCAGGTCGGGCGCTGCTATACCGTTTTCGAGGACGACATCCACACCGACGAGGAGTTGGTGGCCGCGATAAGGGCCGGGCGCTGCCACGGGGCCTACGACCACCTTCCAGGCTGACGGCCGCTGAACGCCGCCGATTGACATCCGAGTGGCCAGAACGGTTACAATCTAGCGCGATACTGACGACGACGCCGGCTCAGGAGAGGAGCGCCATGCATTTGCTCGACAACATCAAGGTGGCCGCGGACCGCTCGATAACTTTCGGCAACTTCATGGACAAGCTGGCCGCGGTCTACGGGGACAAGACGTGCTTCATCCTTGACCGCCCGATGGAGTACTCGTTCATGTCAGGCATGAAGCAGAGCTTCAACCAGTGGCGCGAGTTCACCGACCGCGCGGCGAAAGTGTTCGCGGACCTTGGGGTCGAAAAGGGCGAGCGGGTTCTGGTTGATCTCTCCAACCGCATGGAGATACCTTTCATCTGCTTCGCCTTGATGAAGATCGG
This sequence comes from Candidatus Geothermincolia bacterium, assembly GCA_038326775.1. Classification (GTDB taxonomy): domain Bacteria; phylum Actinomycetota; class Geothermincolia; order Fen-727; family Anoxymicrobiaceae; genus DYIU01. The sequence goes on along the minus strand of JBBQKJ010000039.1, from coordinate 17,419 downwards.
CGCTATCGTCGTGCCCATCAACTTCATGCTCACCCAGAAGGAGATCGCCTATATGGCGGGCGACTCGGGGGCGAAGCTCGCCGTGACGGACCGACCGGTGTTCGAGTACCAGATGAAGGACCAGGGCGCCTTTCCGGGTATCGAGAGGTGGGTGCTGCTGGACTCCGCCGAAGGCCTGGCCGGCGATTTCATCGAGCTGAAGCCGCTCATCGAGGCCGCCCCGTCGGCTTACCCCGCCCAGCCAACGGACCCCGATGACGTCGTAGGTATTTTCTACACATCCGGCACCACTGGCTTTCCCAAGGGGGCCATGATGACCTCGCGGAGCCTGCTCACCGCGCAGCGGCTCACCGCGGCGCTGGTGCCCACCACCTCGAAGGACATCGGCGTCATGGCCCTGCCGCTCGCGCACCTGTTCGGGTTCGGGCTGACCCTGATATCACTTTCCGGCGGGCTGACCGGGATGTTTATCCGCTCGTTCGACCCCAAACGGATACTCAAGGGCATCGAGGACAGCAAGGCCACCATCTTCGTGGGGGTCCCGGCGATGTACGCGATGATGCTCGAGGCCGGGCTCGACGACTACGATATCTCCGGGGTGCGCATATGGGGAAGCTCCGCGGACGCGATGCCCGACGAGATAGCGGTCGAGTTCCGCAAGAGGGGACGGCTAAAGCTGGGGCCGCTCGACCTCGACTCGCTTTTCATGGACGCCTACGGAATGGTGGAGCTGTCCTCCCTGGCCTGCCTGAAACTCCCCCTCCCCGGGATAAAGTTCCCCCCGAAGTGCGTCGGGTTCCCGATGCCTCCGATACGCGCGAGGATACTGGACGAGGCCGGAAACAAGGTGAAGACGGGCGAGGTTGGCGAGCTTGCCATGAAGGGCCCGTGTGTCATGAAGGGGTACTGGAACAAGCCGAAGGAGACCGCCGAACTTATGAGCAACGGCTGGTTCCGCACCGGGGATATGGCAAGGAAAGACCGCTGGGGGCGGGTGTTTTTCGCGGACCGCAAGAAGGACGTGGTAAAGAGCGGCGGCTACTCAGTGTTCTCGGTGGAGGTGGAGCAGGAGATACTCGAGCACCCGGCGGTGATGGACGTGGCGGTCGTCGGTATCCCTCACCCGACCAAGAAGGAGGTCCCGGTGGCTGTCTGCATCCTCGAGTCGGGCGCGAGCGCTACGGAGGAGGAGATCCACGCCTGGTGCCGGGATAACATCGCCCGCTACAAGAGCCCGCGCCGCGTGATCCTCATCACCGAGGAGGAGATGCCTCGCACCCCGACCATGAAGATACTCAAGCGAGAGCTCCGCGAGCGCTACAGGGGACTCTTCGCAGAGGAGACTGGGGCTTGACGCGGATCTGCCTCAGGGGCCGCTGCGGATAACGTTGCTGTAGAAAATAGCGCTGCCGCCTCTGAGCACGGCCACGCGGAAGTAGTAAGACGCGGTGGAGCTTGCACCGCCGAAGACGTAAGAGCCGCTGGGGCCGCTGTATGGCAACCTGTCCACCGTCGAGCCCGGGTATGTCGGGTCCGGATCCGACTGAGAAGCCAGAATGGCCCACGAGTCTACCCCGGCCTCGCCCTCCATGTACCACTTGAGGTACATACCCTTTTCCATGAGCTCGCTTCCCAGGAACAGCCTGGGAGGAGGAGGCGCGGGCGCGGGTACAGTGGCGGTAGTGGGGTTGCTGTAGGCCAGCACGTTGCCGCTGGCGAGGTACGCAACCCGGTAGGTGTAGGTCCGGCCCTCCACAACCCGCTCGTCGTGATAACTCGTGGCGCCGGCTCCCTGGCTTGCATCGAGCACGTTGGCGGGGTACGAAGGGGTGGTGGCGCCGTTCGCGCGCAGAACGGCAACCGTATCGGCTGCTCCAACGTTTACCGCGGTCCAGGTGACGTATACCGGAGGGCCGCTATCCGAAAGGGAAAGCGTGGAGGAGGGCTGCGCGCCGGGCTGCGTAGGCTGTGAGCCAGGTTGGGTGGGCTGTGAGCCCGGCTGGGTAGGCTGTGATACATGCTCGGCTCCCGGCGCGGAGGAGGCCGGAGCGTCCGGGGGCAGGTTGCCCTGCGGCGGCGTGGGCGAAAGCCCCTCGAGCACTCCAAGGGGGAACCCGAGCTTTCTGTCCAGGTCGCGGTTGAAGGCGAGCCACGAGAAGTCGAGCTCCGCCAGGTTAAGCGGCACGACCTGTACTGAGTACGAACCCGGCCCGCCGGTGACTTTCGCCTCAAAGCCCTGGCCTACTACCACAACCGGCGCCCCTGTCCAGCTTACCTTCGCCTTGCTCTCGAAGACGGGCGCGAGTATCTCCGGGCCCACCGCATCAACGTCGAACGCGGTGCCGGCCGCGCTCAGAGTCAACCCGCGGCAGTTGACCGAGTAAGACGTGCCCGGCATGACCCGGTTGTACGCCTTGCCCCTGGCGAGAGCAACCTCCACGAGCTTATCGCCGTAGTCTACGACCTCGAGCTCGGAGCCCGCCTCCAGCCTGGTGATGTTCTTGTTCTTGTACGTGATGGTGGCGCGTGAGCCTCCCGGCATCATTACTATGTCGCCAGTGTGGATGTCCGCCTTTCCCTTCAACGTGCTCGTCTTGCCCCCGGTGTCGGTCACCCGGGCGTAGCCGTTCTGTACGCTCAGCCCCGCCACGGCCGCCGGCCCGGCGGGTTTGAAGATGAAGAACGCCAGCGCGAGCACGACCGCCACCGCCACCGCGGGCAGGGCGATCCAGGCCAGGCGGCGCGCGGTGGACCGAGGCCGCGCGGGTTTCTCCCCGGCGGTGACAAGCTCGTCGTAGCGGGATAGCAGGCCAGCCTTCAGGTTCGACGAGAACAGCGCGTCGGGGACGGCGATCGCCGGCGCCGCCGCCACGAGCACCTCGACCGCGCCGAGCAGGCGCGCGTTGCCGGCGGAGACCTCGCCCCGCTGAAGCGGGTCGCGGCCGGCCAAATCTACAAGCTCTCTGGCCCTCCGCAAGTTACACAACATAGTCGTCGATCCTCGTTATGCCTTTCTGCTCTAGCAGTTCCGCAAAAGCCTTCGTCGCACGGTACACCTTCATATAGCAGGCGTTGGCCGAGGTGCCGAGCGCCTCCGCCATCTGCTCCACCGTCAAACCTTCGAGGTAGTGCAGCACGAGGGCTGTGCGGTGCGAATCCGGGAGGCTCTCGAGCAACTCCATGACCGCCACCCGGTTGTCCACCCCGTTGAACGCCTTCTTGCTCTTGCCGTTTGCTACCTCACCAGCTTCCTCGAGGCTGGAAGATTGCTGCCTGCCCCTCGACCGGTAGTAGTCGATCACGCTGTTCCCCGCTATCCGGAACAGCCAGCCTTTAAACGAAGTCCCCTTGCGAAGGCCCTTTATAGACTTCAGCGCCTTCTCGAACGTCTGGGAGGTTATGTCCTCGGCGGCCTCCCTGTTCGACACCCTGCGCATCACGTAGCCGTAAACGACCGGCATGAAGTGGTCGTACAGCTCAGCGAACGCGTCCGGGCTGCTCTTCGCCTCTTCGATTAACCTGGCTTCGTCATCTGGTTCCATAAGCTATAGACGCTCGAGGGGCTAATATCCTTACTGGTTACACGTTACTGGCAAGAGGTCCGTTCTGACCATTCTGCCTGCCCGGGCCGATTTTGGCAAAGGCCGCCGATGATGCCAGGTCTTACAGGAATGAGAAGAGAGAGGCGAGCTCGGTAAGCTCCAGGCCGGCGCCGACCACGTCGCCGGTGAGACCGCCGATCTTCCAGCGGGAGTAGAGCGCGAGCAGCAGCGAGACGGCCAGTCCGGCCGCGGCGAAAAGGGCGTGCCACCGGAAGAGGACGGCGACGGGGGCGAGCCCGATGAGAGTGGCAATCACGAGCTCTCTCGCTCCCGAGCTGGAGATGATAAGGCTGCCAAGGCCCTCGTCCCTGGCCGGACTGAACAGGCAGCAGAACAGTGTGAGCGAGTACCTGCCCATGACCGCGGCGCAAACGAGGGCGTCCCGGGCCGCATGGAACTCGAGGCTCGAGAGCAGGGCGAACTTACCGATAAGCAGCAGTGCGATGGCGGTGATGCCAAAGGCGCCGGTCGCCGAGTCGCTTATTATGCGCAGCACCCTCTCACGGCTGCCCCCGGCGATGAAGGCGTCGGCGGTATCGGCGAGCGCGTCAACGTGCAGCCCGCGGGAGAGCAGCTCCCAGAGGGCTACCGCGATAAAAGCCTGGACGAGCGCCGGCAGCCCCCTGCTCGCGGTCCACGCCAGATACAGGACACCACCGATGAGCCACCCCGAGAGCGGATAGTAGGCCGATGAGCCCTCGAGCACCTTCCTGCCCGGAACGGGCAGGAAGGTGAGGAAGCTCAGCGCTCCCGCTATCCTTCGGAGCTCTCTTGCTATCGCGCTCATTGCCGCCCCACTTCCTCGAGCGCGTTAGCGAGGGCCGCGTTGTCGGCCTCCGAGCGGACCGCCAGGCGGATGTAGCGCTCGTCGAGCCCGGAGAAACTCGACGCGTCGCGCACCAGGAAGCCGCGATCGAGCAGGCGGCCTGCGAGCTCGCCTGACGTGAGCCCGGGCCGCTTGATACGTGCGAGCAGGAAGTTCGCCACCGCCGGGTAGACCTTGAGCAGTCCAGTCTCCTCGAGCCGCCGGGCGAACGACTCGCGTTCCCGGGCAAGCACCGCCGGGATACGCTCGATGTAACCGGTGTCGGACAGGGCGGTTACTGCCGCGCTCTCGGCGAGCGAGTTCACGCGCCAGGGGGGCGATATTGACTCCAGCCTCTCGACTGCGTCCCGCGGGCAGAGCAGGTACCCGACGCGCAAACCCGCAAGCGCGAAGAACTTGGTGAGCGAGCGCGAGACCCACATCGACTCGCCGACCCGGCGCGCGGCGCTGACCTCGCCCGGAAGTGCGCAGAAGTCGATGAACGCCTCGTCCACCAGCAGCACCGAAGGGGGCTTGACGTGCGCGGCGAACTCGAGGACCGCGGCCAGCGGGTGGAGCCTGCCGGTGGGGCTCGCGGGGTTGCAGAGGAACACCAGGTCCGCCCCGCGGGCAAGCCGACCAGCCGCAACCGGGTCGAGAGCGAAGCCGTCTTCCTCTCGCAGGACATGCTCTTCCACCACCGCGCCAACGCTTTGCGCGGCGAGCCCGTACTCGCAGAACGACGGCGAGATGATGAAGGTGCGGCGCGGGCGCAGCGCCTGGCATGCCAGGTAGAACGCCTCCACCGAGCCGTTCACGGGAAGTATCTCCTCCGGCGGCCTGCCCGAGTAGCCCGAGATCGCCGCGCGAAGGACCGGGTAGCCCGGGTCCGGGTACGAGGACAGGTCATCCCCTGACGCGTTGCGGATGGCCTCGAGCACCGATGCGGGCGGGCCCAGGTCGCACACGTTCGAGCTGAAATCTATTACCCCCCCACCGTGCGAACCCCTCTTCCCCCCATGCACCCGCAACATCGGGGTCAGGTCACTTTCTTGCATTCTGCCTCCGCAACATCGGGGTCAGGTCACTTTCTTGCATTTCTCTTCCTTGCCGCCAGGGACAGGAGGAACAGTGTAGCGGCGATAAATGCGACCGCCATCCGCATGCATAGAACGGCTTCACCGATGACCGCCGGGTCCAGAGGCCGCATAGCCTCGCCCATGTGTTCGCAGACCACTTGCCTGCCCTCGTAGCAGCTCGCGCCACCGAGCTGCACTCCGAGCGCCGCCGCCATCGCCGCCTCGGGCCAACCGGCGTTGGGGCTTTCATGCCTGCGGGCGTCGCGCCGCACTATGCCTGCCATCTTGGACGGGTTTCCCCCGCGAAACGTCCCCGCGGCGAGCAGTGCCGCCGCCGTCAGCCGGGCCGGGACGAGGTTCAGGAGGTCGTCCAGACGCGCCGAGGCCCAGCCGAAGCGCGCGTACCTCTCGTTCCGGTATCCCACCATGGAGTCCAGGGTGTTGACGGTCCTGTAGAACACCGATAGCAGTGGCCCTCCAACCACAGCGTAGAAGAGCGGCGCCACAACGGCGTCCGAAGCGTTCTCCGCTATCGACTCCACGGTGGCTCTCACGACCTCCGGCGCGTCCAGGCCGCCGGTGTCCCTGCCGACCATCCGGGCGACGCTCCCGCGGGCCTCCTCGAGCTTTCCTTCCTCGAGCAAAGCCTTCACATCGCTCGCCGCCCTCGCGAGCGACCTTAAGGACACCGCGTGATAGACGAGCAGCGAACCTCCCGTGAGCCTTCCCGCCCACCCGGCTCGCGCCGACAACCGCATCACGGCGCGGCCCGCCGACATGGATACCGCCAGGGCGCAGGAGGCCAGCAGCGTCCCGCCCCGGTAACCTGAGTCAAGCGGGTAGATGAGCCGCTCGAGCCCGGCGATGACGCGCCCGAGCCAGCTCACCGGGTGGAGGGCGTCACGCGCGTCTCCGAGCGCACTGTCGAGCCCCACGGCCATGAGGACCTGGCCCATTCGCTCCTCGTATTCGCTTCTAGCCGATTGCAAGTATCTCGCCGACATATTCCAGGTCCAGGCTTTCCCTGATCGTATCAGCAAGGCTGTTGATATTCTGCTCGGCGAGTTCGTGGTAGCTTTCGGCGGCCCCCGCCAGCCCCAGCCGCTCCAGCAGCGCGTCCACAACCCGCGGGTTGTGGAAGATGCCGTGAAGATGGGTACCGAAGACGTTGCCCCCGGAGGCGATGGCGCCGTCGGGCGACTCGCCACCATCCCACTTGAACAGCAGGGGAGAGGCCGCCCCTGTGCCGGCCTTGACCGCAGGCCCGCCCTTCCCGCTCATCTCCACTCGCCCGGTATGTATCTCGTAGCCGGCCAGCTCGGCTCCCGCGAGGCCGGGCAGTGCCGGTATTTCACGTGTCACGGTTGCTCTCACCTGGCGTGTCAGCTTGGGGCTCGCGTAGCGGGTGGTCAGCGGCAGCAGGCCCAGGCCGTCGCACTCCCCGGCGCCCGACTCTACGCCCTCGGGGTCGCAGAGCCGCTCGCCCAGCATCTGGTAACCACCGCAGATCCCGATCACCACCGCCCCTCGCCCCCCCATCTCCCTGATAGCGGTTGCGAGGCCGGCATCCCTCAACCACTCGAGGTCGCGGAAGGTGTTCCTCGAGCCGGGGATGATGACCGCCCGGGCGCCGGCAAGCTCCGCCGCGGTCCGCACCCACCTGAGAGGTACCGCGCGCCCCAGCGGGGCGAAGTCCGTGAAGTTGGACGTGTGCGGCAGCTTCATTACGGCAACCTCGGCCCCGGCGGGACCGTGATCGCGCAGCGTGTCCTCCTCGTCCAGGCACGAGCAGTCCATGAACGGCAGCACGCCGAGCACCTTCTTGCCGCATCTCTTCTCGAGAATGGTGAGGCCTGGCTTCAACAGGTCGGCGTCCCCGCGGAACTTGTTGATGACCACTCCCCTGACCATGTCGCGCTCGTCCGGGCGCAGCAGGGCGAGGGTCCCCACAACGGAGGCAAGGGCGCCGCCGGTGTCGATGTCGGCGACCAGCAGGACCGCGGCCCGCGCGAGTCGCGCCACTTTCATGTTGCAGATATCGTACTTGCGCAGGTTTATCTCCGCGGGGCTCCCCGCCCCCTCGATGACCAGAAGGTCGAACTCCCGCTCGAGCCGCGCGAGCGACTCCCTTATCACTTCGAACGCCCGCCCGCGCTCCTCCTTCAGGTACTGCATGGCTGTATATTCGCCGGCCGACTTGCCAAGGATTATCAGCTCGCACCTCATGTCGTCCTTGGGTTTGACCAGGACCGGGTTCATCAAAACGGACGGCTCCACGCGGGCGGCCCGCGCCTGCAGCTCCTGGGCCCGCGCTATCTCTCCCCCCTCGCCGGTCACGAACGAGTTGAGGCTCATGTTCTGCGACTTGAACGGCGCCACCCGGTACCCCATGTCCGAAAAGACCCGGCACAGCCCTGCCGCGACGATACTCTTGCCCACGTGGGACGCGGTCCCCTGGACCATGATGCTGTTCGCCATTATTTCACCTTCACGGGTATGCCCGAGATCATGAACCGCACTTCGTCCGCCGCCGCAGCGACGGCCTGGTTCGCCCTTCCCAGGGCCTCTGAGAACTCGCGCGCGAGGCTGTTGTCAGGTATGACCCCACAGCCGACCTCGTTGCTCACAACCACCGAAAGCCGGTGAGAACCGCGCATAGCGCCAACGGCCGCCTCGACCTCTCGGGCGACCTGCCGCTCGTGTACGCCTTCGGTCAGCCTGCGCCCCACGTAGAGGGTCATGCAGTCGAGCACCGCTACCTCCTCGCCACCCGAAACGTACTCCTCGAGTTTGCCGGACGTCGCCTCCTCGGTGCGCCACGAGTCCGGCCGCTCCGAGCGGTGCCTGGCGATGCGCTCGACCATCTCGCTGTCCGAAGCCAGGGCTGTAGCCACGAACAGCACCGGCTTTCCGGCTTCGACCGCGAGCGCCAGCGCGTGGCAGCTCTTGCCGCTCCTGACCCCGCCTGTCACCAGTATCAGCTTTCCCATTCGCCCGTTTCCTCCAGTTCGGTAAGCACGTGCCCTGCGTCCCTCAGATATCTCAGGCCCTCGATACCGGCGAGCAGCCCGGCCGCCTCACCAGTGAAATCGAGCTCCTCGACTCTCTCGAGCGCCCGGACTTTTTTCCCCAGGCGCGCGGCCTCGGCAAACGCGGACACGTTACGGATATTTCCCGAGCCCAGCGGAACCTCGGTCAGGATGACCAGGTCCGCGCCCCTGATGAGCGCCAGGTTCTCCTCGTGCGCTTCGTCGGTTATCGGTGTGAAAGGCGCCTCTGCGGCGATCGCCAACCCGAGCTCGCGGCCGGTCACCTCGTCGGTGTCCATCGCGTTGATAACCCCCGCGGAGACCGAGTAGCCGAGGTCGACCAGCTCTCTCATCAGGTAGGAACCCGTGCCGCCGCCGCAGACCAGGTGCACCTTCTCCTTGCGGGTCGGCCTCGTCCGCGGAGAGAAGGTGAGGAAGGTCCGGCCGGCGTGGCGGTGCGTGTAGGCGCGCACCCCGTACACCGCCTCGATTATCACCGGGCTCAGGACTTCCTCGGTCGGCCCCGACGCGAACAGCCTGCCGTCAGACAGCATCAGCATCCTGTCGAAGTAGAGGAGCGCCAGGTTGAGGTCGTGCAGAACGCACACGATTGTAAGCCCCTCGTCGTTGAGCCTCTTCAGCCAGTCGAACAGCCTGAGCTGGTAAGAGACGTCGAGATGGGCCGCCGGTTCATCGAGCAGCAGGACCCCGGGCTCCTGCGCCAGTGCCTGCGCCAGGACCACCATCTGCTTCTCGCCGCCGGAGAGCTGCGGGAACGGCCTGTCCGCCAGCGCGCTTATCTCGAGCTTGTCCAGCAGTTCGTCGATGCCGAATCGCGACCCCTCCAGCCCCTTTCGCGCGTACCTGCCCATCTCCACGACCTCCCGGGCGGTGAAATCGAAATCGAGGCTGAAGCTCTGGGGTACCAGTGCGAGCTCCCTGGCGAGGAGCCTGCGGGCGTACTCTTTTACCGCTTTCCCCCGCACCAGGGACTGGCCCTCGTCCGGTGTAAGGATACCTTCGATTATCTTGAGCAGTGTGCTCTTGCCGCTGCCGTTGGGCCCGACGACGCCCAGGAAGTCGCCCTGCTCGACCTTGAAGGAAAGGTTCTTCAGGGCGGGCTCATCGTTGTAGGAGAAAGTGACCTCTTTCAGCTCCACGACCGCCATCTATGCCGTCCTCCTTCGAAGCAGGTAGATGAAGAACGGGGCGCCGAAGAAGATCGTCACTATCCCGACCGGTATCTCGGAGGGCGCGAACGCCACCCGGGCGAGCAGGTCGGAAAGCGCCATCAGCGCGGCTCCCATGAATATGGACAGGAACAGCAGCTTGCGGTGGTCAGGCCCGATGAGAAGGCGGCACAGGTGCGGAACCACCAGGCCCACGAACCCGATGATCCCGGAAACCGAAACCGCTATGGCCGTCACGGCCGCCGCGACGAAGAACAGCACGTTCTTCACCCGCTCGACCTCGACCCCCAGCTCGAGCGCGCGCTCCTCTCCCTGGAGAAGTATGTTGAGCTCGTCGGTGAAGAAGAACGGCACGAACAGCAGGGGTATTATCACCAGGGCTATCTTGACCTCGGTCCATCCACGCCCGGAGAAGCTTCCCAGCAGCCAGTAGACCACCGCGTGCAGGTCCCGCCCGGACTTTATCATCAGCACCGAGACGAGCGCGAAGAACAGGTACGACATCGTCACGCCGCCCAGCAGCAATTGGTAGATGTTCAGAACCCCCCGTCTCTTCGCGATCGAATAGACGAAGATGAGGGTGCCGAAACCTCCCGCGACAGCCAGAAGCGACAGCCACGGTATAGCGGGCAGTTTGAAGAAGAAGCTGAGGGTGGCGCCCAGTGCCGCTCCCGAGGATACGCCTGTCACGTAGGGGTCGGTGAGAGGGTTGAGGAAAAGCCCCTGCAGCACGGCGCCCGCAAGCGCGAGGGCGGCTCCGACAATGAGCGCGAGCAACACCCGGGGCATCCTTATCTGCCAGAAGATGGTGCTGTTCACCTCGCCCGAGACTCGCCCCTGGAACAGGTACTTCACCACCTGGCCGAGCGACATGTCGGCCGGGCCGAGCGCGAGCGACAGGAAAAAGGCCGCGACGAAGAAGAGCATGACCGCCATAACCGCAATTGTGCCATTCCTTGCAAGCTTCTTACTTCTCACTTTCCCTCGAGACCCCCGCTTCCTCGAACGTCGCCATCTCGCGGAGCACCTTCGCCGCCGCCTCCATCACGGGCAAGGCAAGCGCCGCTCCCGTGCCCTCGCCCAGCCTCATGCGGAGGTTGAGGAACGGCTTGAGGCCCAGCTCGTCCAGGGCCGCGCGGTGGCCCGGCTCCTCGGACAGGTGCGAGGCGAACATGTACTCCCCGGCCACCGGGCAGATCCGCGCCGCCAGCAGCGCCGCGGCGCCGGAGATCAAGCCGTCCACCACGACCGGCACCCGCCGAGCCGCGCAGCACAGCATCACACCCGACAGCGCCCCTATCTCCAGGCCCCCCACCTTCGCCAGGACGTCCAGGGGGTCGTCGGGCGAGGGCCGGTTGAGCTCCAGTGCGCGCTCGATGACGGCTACCTTGTTCTCCAGCGCATCGTCATCGACCCCTGTCCCCCTGCCGACCAGCGAGCGGACCGGCAGGCCGGTGAACGCCGCTATGAGCGCGCTCGATGCCGTTGTGTTGCCGATTCCCATGTCTCCGGTGGCCACCAGGCCCGCGCCCTCGTCTATCTCCACTGAGGCCACGTCCGCACCGGCCAGTACGGCCGCTTCCGCTTCACCGGCGGACATCGCCGGGCCCCGCGCCATGTTTGCGGTGCCGTTACGTATCCGCTTGTCGATAATATGGGGATGCTCCACGCTGGAGCACGTGCCCGCGTCGAGAAGGGCCACGCGCGCGCCTACGTGGCCGGCGATGACGTTGATCGCCGCCCCGCCTCGCGTGAAGTTCAACAGCATCTGGCCGGTGACCTCGCGCGGGTACGCGCTTACCCCTTCCTCGGTCACGCCGTGGTCCGCCGCGCACAGGATGACCACCTTCGCGCCATGGGGGGGCGGGAACTTCCCGGTTATCCCGCACAACCGTATCGATATCTCCTCGAGCTGCCCCAGGCTGCCCGGCGGCTTGGTCAGGTCAGCCTGTCGCTTTCGAGCCAGCTCCATCGCCGGCCCGTCGAGCGGCCTTATCTCGTCAACGACCTGCCGGATAGTCCTCCACTTCATTTCTTGAAGACCTCCGGGTGGATGATCTCGGCCAACTGCCGCAGGCCGTCGACGAGCCTCGGCCCCGCCCTGAAGAAGAGGTTGTCCTCGACGACGAAGACCCTGCCTTCTTTCACGGCTGTTATCGTCTGGTAGCCCGGGCGTTTCGAGATATCCGCCGGGTCGGTCATGGTCCCTTTCGGCGCGACGTAGATATCCGGGTCGTCCTGGAGGAGCCGCTCCTCGCTGAACTGCGGGAATTCGGGCCCGGCCGCCGCCCCGGTGTTGAGCCCCCCGGCCATGCCGATCATCATGTCGATGAGAGTGTCCTTGCCGGCGGTCATCAACGGCTGGTTGTATATCTCGAAAAAGACCCTGGGTTTCGAAAGCCCCCGCGCCTTGCTTTCAATATCGCCAACCTGCTTTTTCAGCTTGTCGACCTCTTCGCCGGCCTTGCCCTCGAGGCCCATCACCTTGCCCACCGCTTTTATGTCCTCGTACAGGCGGCCGAAGCTCTTCGGCTCGACCACGAAGACCTTGATGTCAAGTTTGTCCAGGCTTTCGACCACGCTGTCCTGGAGGCCGCTGGTCGCGAAGACCACCTGTGGGTTTCGCGAGGCTATCCTCTCGACGTTGGGGGTCGCGAAATCACCCACATCGGGCTTCTTCTTCGCCGCCGCTGGATAGTCGCAGTAGGTGGTGACCCCCACCAGCTTTTTCTCGCCCCCGATGGCGTAGATTATCTCAGTGTTCGACGGGGCGAGCGAGACCACGCGCTCGACGGGCTTGTCCAGCACCAGCGTCCCGCCCGCGTCGTCCACCAGCGATATCTTCCCGGGGCCGCCCCCGCCGGTTGACCCGCACCCGGCCGCTCCGGCCGTCAGCATCGCCGCAAACGCGACAGCGACCAGTAAATACATTGACTTCTTTGAACACATCTTCAACCTCCACACACTTGTCTTTCTCACACCTGGCAGGCCAGCAAGAGCACGGCTACAAAGCATCTCCTTTCGGCCGGGCGCGAAAAAACCGCCCCTCGTCTCGAAGGGCGGCCGAAATTTCACTCCAGGCCCAGAACCTTCCCGCTCGCGAGGACGTCTTGGCAATCCGCTCAGGCAGGTCTCCTGGCTTGGTTCAACGCTTCCCGCCCTTCCCGGCTCTCGCCAGTGGTATATGCGGGTCGCTCCCCATCACAGTGGCGCGTCCGCGCCGGACTCTCACCGGCTTCCCCTTTAAGGCCGAATGCCACCTGTACGGCATGTTATTCAGTTTTCGGAGGGATTGTATGGCGAGCGAGCGCCCGAGTCAAACTTCAAGTGTCTGAAGGCGGCTGCCGCCGGTTGAGTTTCGCGGCCCTGGCACCGAGGAGGAGGCCCGTTCCAAGCAGTGCCAGGCCCATGAGGAGAAAAAAGAAAGGCACGCCCCGCTTGTCGAGGTTTATCAGCCGGATATACTTCGTGCTCGAATCGATATCCTCGATAGCGGACGCGCGGTCCTTGGCGTACTCGACCTCGGCGAGCTTCTGGTAGGTGGGGGAGCGCCCGGGAGGGTTCTTCATGAAGTACTGATACCGGTATCGGGGGACGTACAGGGTTGTCCCCACCGTCGGCTCCACGTACAACGTCGCGTCGGTCCTTTTGAAGTACTCGAGCTTTATCTCCAGGTCGTCCGCGATCGGAAGGCCCGGGTTGCCGGTGGCGGCCTTCGCGGCCTTCCCGGTGATCGACTCCGGCAGGCCGCTCGGGGGCCTGGCCATCTTCTCGATGCTGCCGCCGACTTTGTAGACGTAGACCTTCAGGCCCTTTACGCGGTCGCCGTCCAGCCGGGCCTCTTTGACGAACCTGCAGGGAATGCTCGCTTCGAGGTCGTTGTCCCACATCGCGTACACCTTCTTCTGCGCTCCCATGGGCAGCTTGACGGTGTAGCCCCTGCGCTCTATTCCCTCGATGACCCCGGGGATGTTCCGGCAGGTCCTGCGGTCGAGCACGTACATGGTTTCTGGCCTCAAGCCTTCGAGCGCCTCCCCGGTGGCAGCATCGCTCACCAGAACGCGCTCCTTCATGACCAGGACCCGTCGATTGCTCAACGACGGAACGCTCGTGTCCCTGCTGTCGATGCGAATCGGGGTGGTGACCTTCTGACCGGGCGGGTAGAGCTTCGAGGTCTGGCGCTCGGCGAAGAGCGTCATCTTTCCGGTGTATGCACCGATGACCTCGAGGTCGTCCGGCAACCTGATGAACAGCGGCGCGATGCCCAGGCGCCAGGCCGGCGCCAGCAGCAGGAGGATACATCCGGCGACAACCAGGGCGAGCCCGGCTCTGCTACGTCTCAAGCGTGCCTCGATTCCTCTATTGAAAGGCATTTCCCAGCAGGAATCATCGTCCAGCTCGACCTTCGTGTCAATGTATCGGCGTTCGTTCCGATTTGCATTATCAGACGGGCCATGACGGAGATGGTTCGCGCCTATATACTGTTGCCAGCGGGCGCCGGTCGGGCGCCGGCGCGAAATGGAAAGGTCGCCAATGCCGGTATTGCGCGTGTTGCCGCTGAAGACGGAGATCGAGCTCGCCGCGGGGGAAAGCCGCGACCTGCTCGAGCTGCTCTCCGGGGCCGGGATAACCGTGGAAAGCGAGTGCGGCGGGGAGGGCACCTGCGGCAGGTGCCTGGTCGAGCTCGTCGAAGGCCGGCTGCTCGACCGAAAGGGAGACCCCGCCGCGCCGGAGCACGGAGACGAGTACCTGGCGTGCCGAAGTATACCCGACGGAGACTGCGTAATCAGGGTGAGCGAGACGGGAGAGGACAGGAGCCTGCTCGACGCTCTGGTCGCCGGCTCGATAGGAGTGATACCGGCCGCTAGGGGCGCTGTGGGTAGACTGGGGGTGGCTCTCGACATAGGCACGACTACCGTGGTCGCGCTCCTGGCGGACCTCGACCGGAAGGCGCCGCTAGCGGTGGAGAGCGAGACGAACCCCCAGCGTGCCTACGGGGCCGACGTGGTTTCCCGCATCGCTTTCTCAACTGCCAGGAGCAACGGGCGCGAGGGCACCACTGTCCTGCGCGAAGCGGTGGTCGGCTGCGTCAACCGCCTTGTCGGCCTTCTCTGTGAAAGGGCCGGCCAGGACAGGGATCGCATCGAGTCGGTGGTATGCGCGGGGAACACCGCCATGCAGCATTTCCTGCTGGGAGTGACGCCCGCACACCTCGGAATGGCTCCTTACGAGGCGGAGTTCAAGGAGGCCGAGCCGAGGCCCGCCGTCGATATCGGCCTAGAGCTGTCCGCCCGGGCCACCCTCGAGGTGCTGCCGAACATCCGCTCGTTCGTTGGAGCCGACACCGTCGCCTGCCTGCTCGCCATCGAGGAGAAGAGGGTTCGGGGCTTCACCCTCATGGTGGACATGGGCACCAACACCGAGATGGTCCTCGGCCGGGGCGACGACCGGGTCGCCTGCTCCGCGGCCGCCGGCCCGGCGTTCGAGGGAGCGCACATCAGGCACGGGATGAGGGCCACGCCCGGCGCGATCAACAGCGTTCGCATCGAGGGCGGGGAGCTGGTCTTCGGAACGGTAGGGGGCAAGCCGCCAGTCGGCATATGCGGCTCCGGCATCGTGGACGCGGTCGCCGCGCTGCGCAGAATAGGTGTGGTGGAGACCAGCGGCAGGATGAGAGACTGCGAAGAGTATGTACTGGTTGAAGCGGCAAGCAGCGGGAACGGCCGCGACATCACGATAACGAGGAAAGACATAAGAGAGATACAGCTGGTCAAGGCGTCCATCGCAACCGGGATGATGTTCCTCCTGGAGCGGTTCGGCATCGAGCGCGGTCTGTTGTCGAGGCTCTTTATCGCCGGGGCGTTCGGCAACTACCTTGACGTCGAGAACGCCAGGTACATCGGCCTGCTCCCCGACCTGCCCGCCGGGAGGTTCGAGCCGATAGGGGACGCCGCGCTCAAGGGAGCCTGTTTATGCCTTATCGAGGGCGCCCCCGCATTGATGCGGGCGCGCGAGATAGCTTACGGGACGGAGCACCTGGAGCTCGCCACCCGGCCCGAGTTCCAGAAGCGTTTCATCGCGAACCTCGACCTCGAGGCATGATCGAATCGGTCGGTTATTGAGCGATAAAGGCATTGCTTTCGGGATGGACACAGGATGAACGTGGTCATTTTCGTCGGGTTCCTGGGCTCGGGCAAGACGAGCCTGCTGCTGCCAGCTCACCGCCGACCTTACGTCCTGCCTGAACGAGATAGCCGCCGACGTCGCACCCGGCTGGGTCCTGGTCGAGGCGACCGGGCTGGGGACCCCGCAGGCAATAGTCAAGACCATCAACAAGTACGGCAGGGGCATCGACTGCATCCTGACTCTCGCGGTGGTCGACACCGTGCGCTGGCCCGAGCTCCTGGTTGTGGTCGAGCCACTGGTGACCAGGCAGGTTTCGGGCGCGGACATCGTTCTCGTCAACAAGGCCGACCTGGTCGACCCGGCCGCGCTCGACGAGGTCGTCCGGAGCGTGCGTGGCATCGGCCCCGCGGCGGCCGTCCTCACCGTGTCGGCGAGCGAAGGCATCGCCGCGGAGGTCTGGGAGAAGGTGGCGGGCTGGTGAGCGGTCGGCAAGGCGAAAGCCGCGTGCCTTTCGAAGGTATTGAACCGGCAGTGCACAGCGTGTCCCGCAGCCTGAAGTTCGCCTCGCGGGCAACCGCGCCGGCCGTGACAGATGCCATGGTGGCCTGGGTCGAGGAACTCCAGTGCTGGGCTCGCGGGAAAGGGTACCTCGTGGGGCACATAAAGGTGCTCCTGGAATCCGGCGAGGGCTATTGCCGCGTCTCGGGCACCGGCCACGGCGTCCAGGCCACGGTGACGGAGCACTGGGAGCGATCGGAGGCCGGCTCGATCGACCTGAGCGTCGCGGCGATAATCATCGGCCCGACCGCGGGCGAACTGGAGGAGTTCGCCGGCGGCGCGCTGGAGCGCATCCTGGCACGAGTCGAGGGCACGGGTTCCGGCAGTCAGAGTCAAGGAACGGAGGAACATGGACTTCCAGTTGAGACCGGCGGCCCCCGCTGACGCGGACCGCATTTCTTACCTCTGTTACCTGGCCGGCCAGGGCCACGTCGAGACCTCCGTTTACGACCTCATGATCCCGGGGCCGTACGGGCCGACTCCAGACCGGTTGGCGGTCATGGAGAAGATGCTCACCGCGGAGACGAGGTCGTGGTTCCACCACGCTTACTATATCGTGGCCGATGTCGGCGGGCGGACCGCCGCGTCGCTTTGCGCCTTCAACAAGGAAGAGGGTCGCACCCGGCCGCTTCTGGCCGCTTTCAAGGAGATAGGCTGGACCGACGACGACCTGGTGGCGATGGGGGAGAGGCTCGAGCCGTTCGTCCGCGCAGAGCCTGACGTGCCGTTGGACGCCTGGGTCGTCGAGAACGTCGGCTGCTACGAGGAGTACCGCCGGCGGGGCCTCGTCAACGCGCTGCTGGAGCGCGCCGTCGAAAAAGGGCGCGAGCGCGGCTACAGCCACATGCAGATAGGCGTCTACATAGGCAACAAGCCGGCCATCAACGCCTACGGGAAGGCCGGCTTCGAGATTACCGAAGAGAAGCGCGACCCCGGCTTCGCGCGCGCCTTCGGCTGCCCCGGCATGTACCGCATGACGCTGAAGCTATGATTCATGTTGGGGTCAGGCACCCTGACATGAATTCATGTC
>JBBQKJ010000038.1:0-30321 GCA_038326775.1 Candidatus Geothermincolia bacterium | reverse complement strand
GCAACACCGGCATCACCTCACTGGGGGTCTTCGGAGGAAAGCTGTACGCGGGGACCTATAACGGGGACGGCTGCGAGGTCTGGCGGTACGACGGCGCAGCGTGGGGGAAGGTCAGCTCTTCGAGCAATATCGGCAAGAGCGCAAACGATGCCGCGAGCTCCATGGCTGCCGTTTCGGGCGGGCTTTACGTGGGTACTTTCAACATCGCCGGCTGCGAGGTCTGGCGTTACAACGGCTCGGCCTGGAAGCTGTGCGTGGGGCTGGGGTTCGGAATCACGGCAAACACCGAGGTTGCTTCCATGACCTCATCCGCGACGGGCAACGTGTACGCGGGCACCCACAACAACAACGGTTGCGAGGTCTGGAAGTACGATGGCATCGACTGGAGCAAGTGGAACACGAGCGGCTTCAACAATGACGCGAATAACGACTCAACAAAGACGCTCTGTTTCTACAACAACCAGCTGCACGCGGGGACTTTTAACTCGAGCAGCGGGTGCGAGGTCTGGCGCAATACCGGCGGGACGACGTGGGTCCAGTTGAACACGGACGGCTTCGGCAACGCCAGCAACAACAACGCCACCTGCTCCGCGGTCTTCGGCTCTCCCTCGAAGCTTTATGTGGCCACTGAAAGATGCCCGGGCGGATGCAAGGTCATGCGGTACAACGGGCCGAACCCGGCGAGCTGGACCCAGGTCAACAGCAACGGCTTCGGCGACACGTCGGTCGGCTGGGTGGCGTCGATGGCGGTCTTCAATTCGAAGCTCTACGTGGGCGCGGACGGGAACCAGGGAGCCGTGGTCTACTCAACGGCCGGCGGAGCGACCGTCCCTTATACCTGGGGGCTCAGCAGTACTCCCGGTTTTACAGCCAACGACAACGAGGGCGCGAGCGCCCTGGCGATGTTCAAGGGGTCGCTTTACGCGGGAACGGAGAGCGACCGGGGCTGCCAGGTCCGCCGCTTCGACGGCAACGCCTGGACTCAGGTCGGCTCTGACGGCCTGGGAGACCGCAACAACTACGCCGTCGGCTCGATGGTCGCGACCGGCACTTATCTGTACGTCGGGCTGAACAACGGGGCTGCCGGGGGAGAGGTCTGGCGTTACGACGGCAGCACCTGGGCGCGGATAAACAACAACGGCTTCGGCGACGCCACGTCGTCCGAGGTCATGTCCCTGGTTGTCTTCAACTCGAAGCTGTACGCCGGCACCAGCAGCTATAACACCCACGGGAAAGTCTGGCGTTACGACGGGCCCAACCCGTCCAACTGGGTCCTGGTCAACATAGCCGGCTTCAACTCAGTGAAGAACGTCGGCGTCCAGTCGCTCAAGGTCTTCAACTCAAAGCTGTACGCCGGCACCTTCAGCTCGAATGACCCGGCATCCGTATGGCGTTACAACAGCGGCGCCTCGTGGACGCAGGTAAGCGCGCTCGGGTTCGGGAAGCCGACGAACGCCGAGATAGACAGCATTGCCGGCTATAACGGCAAGCTGTATGCGACATGTTTCAACCGCCAGATGACAGGCGCCGAGGTCTGGCGCTACAACAGCGGGACGTCCTGGACGCAGGTAAACTCCAACGGGTTCGGCGACAGCGACACCGACTGGCCTACGCAGATGGCGGTCTTTGCCGGGAAGCTGTACGTCGGAGCTGGAAACAGCGTTACCGGCGGGCAGGTCTGGTCGTACGATGGGACCACTTGGACCAAGGCCAATACCGACGGAATGGGCAACGTGGATAATGGGACGATCATGTCGTTGACCACAGACGGTAGCCGCCTCTACGCGGGAACGGATAACGGGGCGGGCGGCTGCGAGGTCTGGGCCAGCGAGCCGGCGGGTAACAGCTGGTACCTGGCAGAAGGCACTACCGCGTGGGGCTTCGAGACCTACGTGACGGTCCAGAACCCTAACGCGAGCGCCAAGAGCGTCACCGTGACATACATGACGCCGGGCGGGCAGGTGGACGGCGGCACCCTGAACCTGCCCGCGAAGAGCCAGACGACCGTCAACCCCAGGGACAGGGTGGGCACCAGCGACTTCTCGACAAAGGTTACGTCCTCCGGCAGCTCAATGTTCGCCGTGGACCGGACAATGTACTGGACCGGCCCGGGGGCCGCCTCTCCTGAAGCACACTCGTCGGTCGGCGTGACCGCGCCGGCATGGGAGTGGTACCTGCCGGAGGGGTCGTCCAACTGGGGGTTCGAGACGTGGCTGCTCATCCAGAACCCCAACGTGACCCAGGCAAACTGCCAGGTCACTTACATGACAGAGGGCGAGGCCCCGCAGACATTCGTCAAGACGGTGGCGGCGAACTCCCGCCAGAGCTTCAACATGGCATCCGACATAGGCAATAAGGACGCGAGCATCAGGGTAACGTCCGGCGTTCCAGTGATCCCCGAGCGCTCAATGTACCGCAACAACCGCAGGGAAGGCCACGACTCCATCGGGACTACCACGCCCGCGCTGGACTACTACCTGGCGGAAGGCACAAGCGCCTGGGGGTTTACAACGTACGTGCTGATACAGAACCCGAACTCGAGCGCCTGTGACGTTACCATCACCTACATGACGGCAGACGGGGCAAAGCCCCAAACCCCGTTCCCCATGGATGCCAACTCCCGCAAGACCGTGAGGGTCAACGACTACCTGCCCAACACCGATTTCTCTACCCGGGTGCACGGCTCAGCTCCCATCATCGCCGAGCGCGCGATGTACTGGAACAACGGCACCGGCGAGGCGTGCCACGACTCCATAGGTCTTTCCGCCGCGCACAAGACGTTCTACCTCCCCGACGGGCAGAGCTCCGAGGGGCGTGAGACGTGGACGCTGGTGCAGAACCCGAACGGCAGCGCGGTCACAGTAGAAATCACGTACATGACCCCGTCGGGCACCGGCAACAAGGTCTTCACCGATACCGTCCCTGGCAATTCGAGGAAGACTTACAGCATGGCAGACAAACTGACGAACTCCCGCGGCGCCGTCCAGGTCGTGTGCAAGACCGCCGGCAAGAAGATCATGGTCGAGCGCGCGATGTACTGGAACGGCCGCGGCGCCGGCACTGATACGATCGGTGGTTACTCCGACTGAGTATGCAACATTGGGGTCAGGGGGAGAGGACCTCGGTCAGGGTGACTAGCTGGTAACCTGCGCCTTTGAGGTCCGCTATGACTCCAGGAAGGGCCTGCGCCTCCTGCGCCGAGCCGCAGTGCATCAGGACGATGGCGCCGGGGCACGCGAGTTTTGATACCCGGGCGCGTATCGTTTCAGCGCTCGTGCCCTCGAGGGAGTCCCAGCTGTCGAACGTCCAGGACACGCTCATGTACCCCATGTCGTTGACCTCCCTGATGAGGGCGTCGCTCTTCCACCCGTATGGAAAACGGAAGTAAGGCTTAGTGGAAAGCCCGGTAAGCTTCTTGACCTCCACCTCGGTCCTCGATACCTGGGAGGCCGCTTCTTCGGCCGTAAGTCCGCTGAAGTTGGGGTGCGACCACGAGTGGTTGCCCAGCTCGTGGCCCTCGAGCGCCATCCGCTTGACGATCGCGGGGTAAGCCTCGGCAAACTGGCCGGCTATGAAAATAGTGCACTTGAGCCCGTGCGCCTTCAACGTGTCGAGTATCGCGGGAGCGGTCTCGCCGCCCGAGCCCGCGTCGAAAGTCAGGGCTATGCGTTTGCCGCTCGCGCCGCCCCTGGTCACGTCCCACCATCCAAGGCTTGCGGCGAGCTTGTTCCTGTCGACCGCGCGCCAGGCCGGAGCCCGGGGCTGCTCTATTCCCGCGAAAGGCCGGCTGCTCCACAGGCGGACCGGCTTCGCGGAGCTCTTTTCCCGCCCGCAGCCCGGGACCAGGATGGCAAGCCCCAGGACGCAGAGAATGAATATGGAGACGCGCCCACTCTTTCGTCCGGCCATGTCTATGAAGAACCCCCCCTCGCCCCGGCTTCGAGCTTCGGCTCGACGGAAACGAAGGCCTCGACGCCGCGGCGCGCCAGGAATACCGCCACGCGCGCCCCACGGCCGACCGCATCCTCCGGGACCGGGTTGTCGACGTGCTCGCGGGAGACGACCTGGCCTGTGGACGTGTCGATCTCGACGAGCTCGAAACAGGGCGCTTCGGCGAACCGGCCGGTGAACAGCTTACCTTCACGGTCGGTCGCCGTGGCGCACGGGACGCTCTCGCCCCTCTCCACCGAGAAGTCGAAGAGCACTTCTTCGACGTTGTCGATCTCTTCGCATATAGACGCCTTCAGGTCCGCGGATATCTTCTCGGCGTCACGAAGGTCGTAATCCCTGGGCACCAGTGAGAGCTCGAGGAAGCGGTAGCTCCCGGAGTTCCTGCCTTCAACGCTGACAACGTCTTTTACGAGCGGGTGGTCCCAGGCGATGCCCCGGGCCTTCTCGAGGACCTCCTCCTCAATAGAGGCGTCGAGCAGCACCTTTATGCCGCCAACCATTACCTCCACGCCGGAAAACGCGAGGAACGCCACAACCACAAGCGCCGCGATCGAGTCCATGTTCTTGACCCCGGCGATCTCGAGGGCGACCCCGATGATGATCGCAACCGAGGCACGAGGTAGACGGTGAACAGCGCGTAACTCAACGTAGATATCAGGGCTGTCTTCTGGATCCTGTTCAACTATCGCTCCGATCTATCACGCTCCGGGACGCCGGCGGAGGCGGCGCGGCCCCCGCACTGGAATCAGCCGCTTGCCTCTATTCTGTACCTACGGGGTGAATTACCGCTAGAGTATAGGAATGCGTGACAGAGGACAGCTCTATTTCGGCGGCGACATAAACACCGTCGACGAGGCGGCGCCGGCGGCCCAGGCGGTCGCAGTGCTTGGAGGCCGGATAGCCGCGGCCGGTTCCCTGGCCGAGTGCGAGTCCGCGCTCGGCGGCGATCACGAAGCCGTGGATCTGCGCGGCCGGGCGCTGCTCCCGGGGTTCATCGACACGCACATCCACCCCCTCGTGATGGTCTACTACGACATGAACCTGGACCTGCGCGGGACTGCCTCCATCGGCGAGCTGAAGGAGCGGATAAGCGCGGCCGCAGCCGGGACCGGAGAGGGCGGCTGGGTGGTGGGGCTGCAGTTCGAGGAGCAGGAGCTGGCCGAGGGAAGGCTTCCCACCCGCCGCGAGCTGGACGAGGCGTGCGGCGACCTGCCGGTGGTTATAATCAAACACGACGGCCACATGGCGATAGCTAACACGCACGCGATCGAGGCCGCGGGCATCGACGCGTCCACCCCCGACCCCGAGAACGGCACCATCGACCGCGAGCCGGACGGCTACCCCGCCGGACCGTTCCGCGAGGAGGCGTCGTCGCTGCTCAAGAGTCTGATACCGATACCGGAGGCGCAGTCGTTCATCGATGGGGCGAGGTCGTCGTTCGGTAAGCTCGCGGCCTGTGGCATAACCTCCCTCGGCGCGGTGATGCAGACCGACGAGGAGGGCCCGGCCGGGGCGGACGGGGCCTTCGAGATACCGATAATGCAGATGGTGCTCGAGCACATCCCGCAAGGCCTTTACTGCATACTGCAGGCCAGGGACATCGAGAAGTTCAACGCCGCGTACGAGACCGGGCTCAACGACGAGGCGGCCGGCCGCAGGATAGGCGGGGTGAAGATGTTCTCCGACGGGACGTTCGGCTCCTGTACCGCGTTCATGGAGGAGCCTTTCAGCGACCACCCGGAGACCCGCGGTTACATGACGCTTGCGGTCGATGAGCTGTACAGGCGCATGGTCATGGCCCATACGGCCGGCCTCCAGATCGCCGTGCACGCTATCGGTGACGCGGCCAACCGCGCATGCGTCGACCTTTACGCGAGGCTCCTGACCGAGCACCCGCGCTCGGACCACCGCCACCGTATCGAGCACGCGTCACAGCTCAGCGCCGCTCTCGTGGAAGACATAGCGCGCCTCGGCATCGTGGTGTCGACCCAGCCGATGTACATCCACTCCGAGCGCGAGTGGCTTCACAGGCGGCTCGGCCCGGAGCGCGCGCGCTGGACTTACCCGTTCCGCTCGCTCATGGAGGCGGGGGTGAGGGTGGCGGGCGCCTCGGACGCGCCGATTGAGTCCACCGACGTGATGCGCGCCATCGACTGCTGCGTGACGCGCGAGGGGTTCGAGCCGCAGCAGGCGATAACCGCCGCGCAGGCGGTGCGCATGTTCACAATCGATGCCGCCTACGCGCAGTTCGAGGATGGCGTCAAAGGCAGCATCACCCCCGGCAAGCGCGCCGATTTGGTGGTGCTGAGCGACAACCCGGTCCGCGTGGCGCCGGGCCACCTGCGGTGCGTCAAGGTCGAGCGGACGATCGTCGGAGGCAGGACGGTTTACGAGCGCGAGGGCTGAAACGCCTCGCTCATCGCCGATCTTCTGTGAACTTCATAGCGGCAGTCGGTTGTACCTGGTGCTGGGTCTGCGATATCAGCAGGCCGACGACGAGGTTGATGGCCGCTATGACGGGGATGTCCCAGGCGAGCCAGAGCAACAGGCTTCCGCCGCCCACCACCACGAACGCGGGTATCCTGTTGAGCCAGTGCCTGGGAGCTCAGGGAGCTCCTGGTCAAGTGCTGGATGACGCACGACGGCACGTGGTTCTACAGCTGCGTTGAGGAGTTCGGAATCGAAGCGGCCAACCGGCTGAACAAGTCGGCGATAACGCTGCTCGCGCCTATCGAGTTCCGCAGGGTGACCAGGGCTCTGGGCATCGACATGGAGGGCATCACCGGCTTCGACGAGCTCAAGGCTTCGATCGACGGGATGTTCGCGGTCATCGCCGGGGATTTCATGGGCTTCGAATACAGCTTCCCCGAGAAGAACGTCATGCGCTGGCGGATGAACAAGTGCTTCGCGTTCGAAGGGATGAAGAGGATAGGCGCCGGTGACTCGTACGAGTGCGGCGTGCTTTACAGGGTCACGTGCTGGCTCGACGAGGCCGGTGTCCGGTACGCGGTCGAGCCGCCGGTCGAAGGCTGCCTGATGCGCGAGACGGGCAGGTGCGAGGGCACTGTCGAGTTCGACCTCTGACCGCCCGCGTTCACAGGATCCGGCCAGGCGTTATCGGTCCTGTTGCGCAAAGAGGACAAGACGGTCAAGCAGGACCCCGAGGCGGCGCATTCTCACCATCGTCGGCTTCGAGTGCGCTCTCCCTTGTCATGAGAGGTTTGAAGATCAACCAGTAGATGAGATACTCTCCGAGCGCCAGCATGGCGGCGACGAGGAGCCCTGCGAGGGGACCTGAGAACGCGATGATGATGAAGATCGCCATCAGGTCCATGCCGATGCTCGCGAAGAATATCATCTTGAACTGCCTGGCGTTCAAGCCCACCGCTCATCCTCCTTTCTCCCCGGCCGGCCCCACCCATCATAAACGATACGATCGTGCCCCGGAAACAACGCGGGAATGTTGCCCGGCAACCGGCACCGGAATATGCTTAAGCTGTTGACCGTGGACGAGGATTGATGGAGGGTCAGTATGAAGACCGTGACGATTCCCAATCTCCTGTGGCACGGAAACGAGCCGCGCGAGATATTCTTTCCCGACGAATGGGACGTGGAGATCTTTGAGGCGCCCGGGTTCGGCAAGCCCGCTCTGGGCCCGGACGGCATCGAGCGTGCCTTCGACAACCCCATCGGCTCGCCCACCATCGCCGAGCTCGCGGTCGGCGCCAGGGAGGTCGTGGTGCTCTTCGACGACATCACAAGGCCCACGCCGATAAAGGAAGTCCTGCCCTGGGTCCTGGGCCCTCTCGAAGAGGCCAGAATACCCGATTCGAACATCCGTTTCATCCCGGCGCTGGGCATGCACGGCGCCATGCACAACATCGACTTCCGCAAGAAGCTTGGCGACGACGTGGTGCGCCGGTATCCGATCTACAACCACAACCCCTACGAGAACTGCGAGGACCTCGGCAGGAGCCCCAGCGGCATCCCGGTGCTCATCAACCGCGAGTTCATGTCCTGCGACCTGAAGATCGGCATCGGCTGCATCACCGCGCACATACACGCCGGATTCGGCGGCGGCGGCAAGATGATCCTGCCTGGCATCTCGGGCGCCGAGACCATCAAGGCTTTCCACGGGGAGGTGTACGAGCGCGACCCCTCCAGCGGCGGCCTCGGCAGATACGACGGAAACGTGATGATCGCCGAGATCGAGGATGTGACACGGATGTCCGGGCTGCGGGTCAAGGTCGACGCGCTCATCAACGCCCGGGGGGAGGTCACCGACCTTTACGTCGGCGACCCCGTGGCCGAGCACCGCTCCGGGGTGCAGGAGGCAAAGGTCCACTACGGGTCGGCGATGAGCCCCAACAAGGACATCGTGGTGGTCAACAGCTACGGGAAGTACAACGAGATGGCGATATGCATGATGATGGGGTTGTCCAGCGTGAACTTCGCGAAGGGCACGATCGTGCTAATCGTCGACGCGCCCGAGGGGCAGGCCTGCCACTATCTCATGAGGAGCTTCGGTAAGGAATATGGGGGCGAAGGCTACCTCAAGAGGGGCCCGCTGCCGGAGACCATCAAGGTCATCGTCTGCTCGGAGCATCCGGACGCGACGATGTGCGACCTGTTCGCGCCAAACCAGTGCGTGACCTTCGCCGGCGACTGGGACGAGACGCTGGCCCTTCTCGAAAGCGAGCATCCGGAGGGCGCGGCGGTGGGTGTCGTGCCCGACGGCACCATGCAGTACTTCGCCGGTCAGTAGCTCGCGCGCGACCTGGCCAGGCATATCGCCGGGAGGACCGGACGGGCTGGAGAGGCCCATACTGCTGATCAACGAGGCCGACAACGTTGCCGTGGCTCTGCGCGACATAGCGGGTGGCACCTCCGTGGGGCTGCCCGGCGGGGGCGAGTCAGGTGGAGTGATCCTCACTGAGAACACCGAGATGATCGGGACCGGCCACATCCTCGAGAGGCGATTCGTCGACCCCGAGGTCGCCGGCAATGTGCGGTCGATGATCGAGGCCGCGGAGCGGAGGACCCATGTCATACTCGGGCCGCCGGCCTCCATGGTCATCACCGACGGCAAGCGCGCCGACCTGGTGGTGCTGAGCGACAACCCGGTCCGCGTGGCGGCGGACCACCTGCGCAGGGTCAAGGTCGAGCGGACAATCGTCGGAGGCGCGACGGTTTACGGGCGCGAGGGCTGAAACGCCTCGTCGGCGGGGGCTTCCCACCAGCCCGGCGGTATCTTCGAGTAGTCGCCGTACTTCTTCAAGCCGCGGCCGAACGCCCGTATGTTCTCCTTCGGAGCCCCGATGTGGTAGGGCTGAGGGTAGAAGTAAGCGCCGTATCCTCCGTCGGGAGTGCCCATGTTCCTCATCATGCGCCATACCTCGCGCTCGCACTCCGCGGGCGTGCCGGTTGCGTACACACGCTGGATGTCGACGCCCCCCCACATCATCACCTCTCCCCTGAAAGGCTCCAGGTCGTCGAAACCGATCGTGTGGGGGCTGTCGAACTCGAGCGCGTCGAACCCCCATTCGATGAGCAGCGGCATCAGGAGGTCTATCTTCCCGCAGGAGTGGAGGTGGATCTCGCAGCCGAGCTCGTGCGCGGTGTCGATGATGGGCCTGTACACCGGCTCGTAGAAGTCGGCGAACATGTCCGGGCTCATGAACGGGCGGCCCTGGTCGCCGAGGTCGTCCACCAGCAGGAACCCGTGAGGCTTCCCCCCGTACTTCACCCAGCTTCGCGCGGAAGTGACATAGAACTCGGTCATCCGCGCAAGCAGACGGCTCACCAGCTCGGGGCTGCGCCGGTGGTCGACCAGGAAACTGGTGAAGCCCCTGATGGCGTGCGCGTTGGTGAACGGGCCCTGAAACCCGAGGAGGGCGAGGCGGTAACGCTTCCTTCCGACCAGCTTCGCGATGCGCAGGAAGTCGGAATACCTGGTACGGTCGGCGGCGTCGGGGGAGTACCGCGCGAAGTACTCGTCGAAGCCGTCCCAGTCGGGAAGCGAAGGCCGCCCCGGGTGGCCCATCGAGCGGTTCTCGCCCTCGCGCTGCCAGATGATACCGAACTCGTCGATCTCCTGCCGGGGGAGCCTCAGCCAGTCTTTGTACTGGGGGGACTTCGCCCACTCCGGCTTCTTCCAGCGCCAGAGCCCGAGCTTCACCCACATGTCGTCGTAATGGAACGGGAAGAAGCCGCGCTCGTGGGGTTCCCAGCCCGGCCGCCATCGCTTCGAGGGCAGCATCGGCATGAACAGCACGTCGGCGAGCCCGGCCTTGCAAACCGGCACGCGGTCGGGCTTCTCGAAATGAATGGCCGCCTTGACCCGCTCTATCGAGTTCATGATATCGCCGTCAGGCCCTCTGCCCGCGTTTGAACAGGCCGGCAACCCACGACCTCAGCGAGATAGCCCACCTGTAAGGGCCGGCGATGAGCGCCGCGGCGCCGGCAACCACCCCGATCACCAGCAGGCCGATGTCGAGCTTGACCAGCCCCGCGAAAAGGCCGTTCCAGACGACGGTGGCGGCCGAACGCACGTCGATGTCCTTCACCTGCCCGAGGAGCTGAGACCGGGCGACAACCAGCATTATGAGCGAGACGGCCATGGCGACGGCCAGGCCCGCTCCGGCGCCCAGCAGCGCCTTGTGCCGGTCCGCCGCGATGAGTATCGCACCCGCGAAGAAGGCGAGCGCCAGGAACGGGAGGACCCAGGCCAGCAGGTCGAGCAGGTCGACCGCGCTCTTTACCGCCCCCAGGTCGTCCGAGGTGAACAGCACGACCTTTGCGGCGTCCTCGTTGACCTTGACGTCCTTGAGCGAAACGACCCCTTCGGCGACGAGCTTGTCCTTGAGGTCGTTGACGAGCGCTCCGAGGTCGAGCACGACCTCTCCCCGGGGCGTGACCCCGACGCCGTCCGCACCGGTCAGCACGCTCATGGCCGAACGGTGCGCGAGCCGCAGGGTCTCATCCCAAACCGACTGGAACGCCCCGCTCTGGAGGATACCCTGGGCGAGCTTCTGTGCGACAGCCTCGAGGCCGCCCGTCACGGGCTCCGCCAGGAACTCGAGCTCGGAGGGGAGTTTTTCCCCCACCTGCCCCCGCAGGTCCAGCTGCTCGAAAAGGGCTTTCACCGCCTCCTTGCTGACGGCCTTCGCCACTGCTTCGTCCTTTACGAGCGGGCCCACGGTGCTCACGAACGTGTCCGTGTCGAGCGCGGTCATCTTCATCCACAGGGCGGCAGTCCCACTCATGGCGCTGAGGCACCCGAGCACGATGAGCAGCCAGGCCATGAAGCTGCGCCACGGGTGGCGCTGTTTCTCCTGCCCGACCGCGGCCTCCCCGGCTGGCATCTCCCCGGTCATGTTCTCATCTGCCATGCTGCAACCCCCCGTCTCGAGTGGGATTTCGGTCCGGGCACTTATAGCGATCAGGAACAATGATGTCACAGGGCTACGCGGCGGAACAATCCCGCCGGCTGTGCGGCCCGTTGTTGCCAACCGGTATACTTGGGAGGCAGGGCGACGCCGTAAGGGAGGGGGAACGATGAAAGACCTGAGCAGGCGCGTGGTGGTGGTGACGGGGGCGGCGAGCGGCATCGGCCGGGAGACGGCGCTGGCGTTCGCGCGGCGCGGCGCGCGGCTCGTCGTATGCGACATCGACGCCGAGGGCCTCGGGCAGGTCGAGCGCGAGCTGACAGGTGCGGGCTGCCAGGTCATCTCGCGGGTCGTCGACGTTTCCGACTCCGCGCAGATGGAGGAGTTCTGTGACTGGGTGTACGGCGCCTGCGGACGCGTCGACGTCCTTTGCAACAACGCCGGTGTGGGGGTCGCGGGCATGCTCGAGGACATCAGCCTGGCCGACTGGGAGTGGATAGTCGGCGTCAACTTCTGGGGCGTCATCTACGGCTGTCACTTCTTCTACCCGAGGATGGCCGCCCGGGGCGACGGGCATATCGTGAACATATCATCGGGCGCCGCCATGGCACCCCTGCCGACGATGACCGCCTACTGCTCGACCAAGTACGCGGTGCTCGGGTTTTCCGAGACCCTGCGCGCGGAGGCTGCGCTCAACGGTGTCGGAGTGACGGCGATATGCCCCGGATTCGTCGCGACCAACATAACCAGGACTACGCCCATGCGCTCGAGCACGCGGCGCTCCAGCCCGGACGAACTCCTGGCAAGTATCGACCGGTTCTACACGCTCAGGAACTATCACCCCTCGAGGGTTGCCGCGGCCATCGTCCGCGCGGTCGAAAGGAACACGGGCGTCGTGGCTGTCGGGCCGGAGACAAAGGCGATGGACTGGACGCACAGGCTGAGCAGGGGCCTGTGGGGCTTCAACATCCGGGTGACCCTGAAGACTGTGCTCAGGTGGCTCTGACCGCTGCTCCGCGGCAGCGAACGCCTGTGCGGGCGCTCGATGCTCCGAGGAACCATGCTCTGTTGCGTGCAGTGGACAAAGACGGGTACTCTAATCGAAGGCGCATGTCGGGGTCAGACCCCATCTTGACTGAAGGTGAGAGGAGCGCGGGATGGTGAAGCGGTTCGCGTCGGCGGCGGTTGGGGCAGTGCTGGCCGCGGCAGTGCTGGCGTCGATTGCCGGATGCGGCGCAGGCGCGTCTCGGGCAAGTGACCTCATGGCTTCAGCCGACCTGCAGATGATGAAGAACTGGAAGGCGGTCGGAGTGGTGAGCATCAGTACGGACGAGCTCATCTCGTGGCTTTCCGGCGCGTTGAGCTCGGGAAGCGGCATCGACCAGGGCGGCTTCGAGGAAGAGGTCGAGGCGGACCGGGCCCGGTTGAGCGATATCGACACCGGGTACAGGGATGCCGGCAAGGAGTACCAGCGTATCATCGACATGAACAGTCCCGGGGGATACGCAGACTACGCCAGGTTGAAACTGCTGGAGATAACGAGTGCGACGGCGCTCGCCAACGAGTTCGACGGCTTTCTCATCCGGACGTCCGATCGTATGTCGAAGACGGGCCTGGATGCGGAATGGTTCGCTTCCGAGGCTGACAGTTACAGGAAGAGGCATAACGAGCTGCACGAGGAGACCGTGAAGCTCGCCCGGCAGGCTGCCGAGCTCAAGAAGCAGAGAAAGCTCGGCCAGTGAGCACCCGCACGGGCGCTTCACCCCGCTGCCCGGGGTTGCTCTTTATCATTACACGACCGTGCCTTTCATGGTCGAATCAGCGAGAAGCCGTTCGATATTGAAAGGTTCATAGCATGAAGAAAATACTGGTGCTGGCGTGCCTTGCGGCGGTCATCGCCGCCCTGCTCCTTGTGGCGGGATGCTGGAGCCCCTGAGGCAGCAGTGACAAGCCCGCTCGTGGAGCGGGCGAGAAAGCGACGGGCGCGGCGGTCGATCCTTCCGTCAGTAACAACGCCCCGGGGGCGGGCGCGGCCTCGCCTTCAACCTGAACGACCGGCGGCGGCCCGTGAGGCCAGCTCGTTGACGCGGCGCACGTAACCGTCGACGTCGAACTTCCGGCGGCAGCCGGCCAGGCTCATGTACCTGATGGTCCCGAAGACGCCGCGTTCCTTGAAGGCGCGGTCGTGGACCCCTCCGATCGACCAGGCGACGCCGACGTATCCGTTGGGGTCCCGGCCGTCCGGCTCGTGCCTGTCGTTCAGCTTCAGCGCGGTCCTTATCGCGTCCTCGGGCGACCTCGTCCACTCGAGTATCTTCTTGGCCCAGTACATCCTCAGGTACCCGTGCATCCTTCCCCTCACCACCATCTCGGTTTGCACCGCGTTCCACAGCTCGTCGTGAGTACGTGCTCCCTCGAGCTGCCTGAAGCTGTAGATGTACTCCCGCGGGTCGCCCCGGTGGGCGTCGAGCGTCTTTCTGGCCCAGTCGGGGAAGCCGCCCGTGCTGTCGTAGCGACGGTTGTAGAAACAGAAGTTGTCGGAGAGCTCCCGTCTCACGATCAACTGCTCGAGGAACGCCTCCTTCGAGGCGGGTGGGGCGTCGGCCGTCATCACCTCCAGCGCGGCCCGCTGGGCGGAGAGCTGGCCGAAGTGCAGGTAAGGTGAGAGACCTGAGTCCGTGCCGGCGTTGGGGTCGTTGGACAGCTCCGCGTACTTCTCGAGCCGCGAATCGAGGAAGTCGCCCAGGGACTTACGCGCCGCGCGCTCGCCGGGCTTGAACTCATAGCGGCCCGCGACGCCCGCGAAGCGCTTTCTTACCTCCACCCAGTCTGTCCGTTCGGTGCCGCCGGCGTTCTTCCTCGCCGACGCGAGGTCCTCGAGCGCCGGGTACTCCAGAAGGAAACCGCCCAGCGCTCGCCCCAGCTTCGGCCTTATCGTGTAAGCCGCGTACTCCTGCTTCTGCGAGGCCGCCCTGCAGGGGACGATGTTGTGCGCGTCAACCTCAAGTAGTGGGGTACTGATGGCCTTCGCGACGCCCGCTTTCCAGCGCCTCTTCACCCGCAGAGGATCGAAGTCGCAGACCACCGCGCCCGCCTTCCAGAGACGAACGAACGCGGGGAGCGCCCTGGCCGGGTCACCTTCCACCAGGTGGAAGGGGATGCCGATAGACTCGAGATCGATCTCGACCTGCTGGAGCCCGTCCAGCATGAACGCGTACTGGCGCCCGGTGGCACCGAGGAAACCGCCCGCCAGGCAGAAGACCACGACGAGCCCGGCCCGGCGGTCCGCCGCCAGCTCTTGCGCGAACAGCAGGGCCCAGTTGTCTCTCACCCGCTGGTCCCTGCTCATCCAGTAGACCACCGGCCCGGAGCCCGCTGGCGCAGAGTTGAGAGCCGTCACTCTTCTGGGGTCGACCGCCATGTGTCCTCACATCCAGATAATCACGAACCGCCGGCCGTTTTTTCGTACTTTGATTGCACTCAGGTGGTCCTCAGCCTCTTTCCACTTACGGGTTTCATTTCCTGCACTGTTACGCTCTGATGCGGAAAACACTGGAACGCAAGAAAGTGACCTGACCCCAATGTTGCGTATTGTCAATGCGGTGGGGGATGGGGGGGGGTACGCTGAAACAATCTGAGGAGCCGCGGGCTTGATATACTATCAAATGGTAGAATATTTGTTCATTTCATGTAGGAAAGCACCGGGGCGGCTCGAATGAAGCGGTAATCGGATGATATCGTCGCAAAAGAGTGGCAAGGAGGCGCATCGTGAAGAGTATGAACGCGAAAGGCTTGATAGGCGTGCTGCTGGTAGTCGCTCTTATATTGGGCGTCAGCCCCATGTGGGCCCAGGGTGGTGGGGGTGGTGAGGCGCTTGTCCCGCCGGGGGTAACGCTCGCGCAGGCGCAGGCCCCGGCAGCCGCGCCCGGTCCAAACGCTGGGAAGCAGCGGGTGACGCAGGCCGACAGGACCGCCGCGGCGGCGAACACCCTGGCCGGGGGTCTCGAGCCCGGGGCGGGCAACCCGCTCGGCATCGGCCCCGGCGACCAGCCGGACTATTTCGGCATGCCGAACTACGCCAACAGCCCGCTTCCGAAGACCGTCACCACCTCTGCCGCCCCGCTGTTCTACTTCGCCGAGGGCACGTGCCGGCCGAACTTCGACACCTACTTCACCATCCAGAACCCGGGTAACATAGACGCCGCCGTCGCCATCACGTACATGACGGGTGACGGCAGGAACGTGGCGGACTCCCTTACCGTTCCCAAGACCTCGCGGGCAACGATCTTGCCCAGGAACAAGCTTGGGACCGCCCACGACGCCGCCCACGACTTCAGCACGAAGATCGAGTGCATCAACGGGCAGTCTATCCTCGCCGAACGGCCCATGTACTTCAACTACGGCGGTAAGTGGTCAGGAGGGCACAACGTGGTCGGGGCGACGGCCCTGGGTTCGGTGTTCTATTTCGCGGAAGGCACGACGCGCCCCGACTTCGAGACCTACTACACCATACTCAACGCCGCCAACGCCACCGCCAACGTAAGGCTGACGTACATGAGAGGCGACGGCACCACCAGGACGCGGAGCCTGAAGATACCGCCCAGGACCCGCGCCACCGTGCGTCCCGCGGACGTCATCGGTACCGGCGACGGCACGGAATACGACTTCAGCACCAGGGTGGAGTGCACCAACGGCAAGAAGATAGTCGCCGAGCGACCGATGTACTTCAACTACGGGGGGGCCTGGGACGGCGGGAGCAACGTGATGGGGACAACGACCCCGAGCTTGACGTACTACTTTGCCGAGGGCACAAACCGCCCGAATTTCGAGCCGTATTTCACGATCCAGAACCCCGGCGGCTCCACGGCCAGGGTGCAGTTGACCTACATGAAGGATGACGGCACCAGGAAGACCCAGAACGTCCAGGTAGCCAGGAACGCGCGCGGCACCGTCCGTCCCTCGGACGTTCTCGGCTCGACCGACATCGCCCACGACTTCAGCACCGAGGTTAAGAGCCTCAACGACCAGTTGATAATCGTCGAGCGTCCGATGTACTTCAACTACAACGGGACCTGGACTGACGGGCACGTGGCGATGGGGGAGGTCACGCCTGCTCCGAAGTACTACTTCGCCGAGGGGACCTGCCGCCCTGACTTCGATCCGTACCTGACCATACAGAACCCGAGTACTTCCAACGCCGACGTGACCGTGACGTACATGAAGGGAAACGGGACTACCGCCACCCAGAACGTGACCGTGCTCGCCCGGTCGAGGAACACCGTAGCGCCGCGCGACGTCCTGGGCACCGGCAACGACGCCGCCCACGACTTCAGCGCCTCGGTCGAGTGCACAAACGGCCAGGACATCGTCGTCGAGCGGCCCATGTACTTCTTCTACACGCCCAACGGGTCGTCTCAGCCGCTCTGGACGGGCGGGCACATCGCGCTCGGGTCAACGGTAGTCGGCCGGAAAACGAGCGTGGTCGCCGGCACCGGCATCCGGAAGTTCGTGAACAAACTGCCGGGCCTCGGGGCCGCGAACGCCAACGACCTGAAGCAGTACATCCCCGTTGGCGTCCCGGACAAGACCTCTTATCCGGGGGCCGACTACTACGAGATAGAGCTTGGGGAATACACGGAGAAGATGCACTCGGACCTGCCCGCGACCAGGCTGCGGGGCTACAGGCAGACCAACGCACCCGACCCGGCGGTGAACAGGTTCCACTACCTCGGGCCCACGATCGTAGCCCAGAAGGGCCGTCCGGTGCGCGTCAAGTTCACCAACTCGCTGGCGACGGGTACCGGCGGCGATTTGTTCCTGCCCACCGACACGACGATGATGGGCGCGGGGATGGGCCCGATACCAGGTGAGGATTACACTGAAAACCGCGCCTCGGTGCACCTCCACGGCGGCAACACCCCATGGATCAGCGACGGTACGCCCCACCAGTGGATAACTCCCGCGGGGGAGACGACCGTATATCCGAAGGGAGTGAGCGTCCAGAACGTCCCCGACATGTGGTACGACGCGTCCGGCAACCCGGTACCTGCAGGGACGCCCGGGGCGTCGAACGACCCAGGCGACGGCAAGATGACCTTCTTCTACTCCAACCAGCAGAGCGCCAGGCTTCTGTTCTACCATGACCACGCCTACGGCATCACCCGCCTCAACGTCTACGCCGGCGAGGCGGCCCCGTACCTGGTCCGGGACCAGGTGGAGAAGGACCTGATCAAGAACGGAATCATTCCATCCGCCGAGATCCCCCTTGTCATACAGGACAAGACTTTCGTGCCCGACGACGCCCAGCTGGCCGTACAGGACCCGACCTGGGACAAGACCAGGTGGGGAGGAAAAGGCAACCTCTGGCTGCCCCACGTTTACATGCCGAACCAGAACCCGGCGGACCCCGGGGGAATGAACGCCTTCGCCCGGTGGCATTACGGCCCCTGGTTCTGGCCGCCGACGGACAACATAACTTTCCCGCCGATCCCGAACATATACGCGAGCCCGAGCAGGCCGTGGGAGAACGACACCATACCGGCGACCCCCAGCCCGTCCTCTGTCATGGAATCGTTCGTGGACACGCCGGTGGTCAACGGCACGGCATACCCGGTCCTCGATGTGCAGCCCAAGCCGTACAGGTTCCGCGTTCTGAACGCGGCCGATGACCGGTCGTTCAACCTGCAGCTGTACATAGCCAAGTCGCAGGCCGAGATGTGGAAGCCGGACGGGACCCTGAACAACGCCAACGCGGGCGAGGTCAGAATGGTCCCCGCCGTCCTGACCCCCGGCTTTCCGGAGACCTGGCCGACCGACGGACGGGACGGGGGAGTGCCCGACCCGGCGACCTCCGGACCGAGCATGATACAGATTGGCACGGAAGGTGGGTTCCTGCCGGCGCCGGCGGTGCTGCCCAACCAGCCGGTAAACTGGAACATGGACCCCACGACGTTCAGCTTCGGCAACGTCACCAGCAAGACGCTCTGCCTGGCGCCCGCCGAGCGGGGAGACGTCATAGTCGACTTCTCCCAATACGCCGGCAAGACCCTGATACTCTACAACGACTCACCCGCGCCGTTCCCGGCGATCGACCCCCGGTACGACTACTACACGGGCAACCCCGACCTGACAGCGACGGGCGGCGCGCCGTCCACGCAGCCGGGCTACGGGCCAAACACCAGGACCATAATGCGGATAAAGGTGGCCAAAACCACGCCGGCGCCCGCATTCAACCTGACGAGGCTGAACACCGCGTTCGCGTCCACGGCAACCAGGCAGGGCGTTTTCGCGGCGTCGCAGGACCCGATTATCTATCCCAGTGCCTCTTACAACTCGGCCTACAACAAGTCTTTCCCGGTGGACCCGTACCTGAGGATCTACGACAC
The DNA here is from genome assembly GCA_038326775.1 of Candidatus Geothermincolia bacterium. Classification (GTDB taxonomy): domain Bacteria; phylum Actinomycetota; class Geothermincolia; order Fen-727; family Anoxymicrobiaceae; genus DYIU01. The sequence continues at coordinate 11,597 of JBBQKJ010000038.1, read as the reverse complement.
CGAGGCGACGTTCAACACGGTGGACAGCGGCACGCCACTGACAATCCCGTTCGAGCCAAAGGCCATCCAGGACGAGATGGGCGAGGCGTACGACGTCGAGTACGGGCGCATGAGCGGCTTCCTCGGGCTGGAGGTCGTGCCCGCCGGCTCGGGAACCCAGAACTTCATGCAGTATCCGCTGGCATCCCCGCCAACGGACATACTGATGGAATCGGTGACGCCAGGCGTCGAGCCGGCCGCGGGCGACGGCACCCAGATATGGAAGATCACCCACAACGGGGTTGACACGCATCCCGTTCACTTCCACAAGTACGACGTTCAGCTGATCAACCGCGTCGCCTGGGACAACGCCGTTTACCCCCCGGACCCCAACGAGCTTGGCTGGAAGGAGACCGTCAGGGTGGACCCGCTCGAGGACACTTACTTCGCGATGCGGCCGGTGATACCGGTGCTTCCATTCGACGTCCCCAACAGCGTCAGGCCGATAGACCCGACCAGGCCTGTGGGCGACCCGCTCCAGGCGCCGCCGCCCGTGCGCCAGTGGTTCGACCCCGACGGTGCCTTAACGACGGGACCGGCCGGGCCGGGCATACTCACGAACGAGGTCGTCAACTTCGGCTGGGAGTACGTGGTGCATTGCCATATCCTGTCGCACGAAGAGATGGACATGATGCACGCGATGCCGATAGTGGTCAAGCCGCCCGCGCCGAGCAACCTCGCGGACGGCGGCGGTTCGCCGAACCTGGTCCTGAACTGGACAGACAACTCGATCAACGAGACCAACTTCGTGCTCGAGTGGGCCCCCGACCCGGTAGCAGGGCCGTGGACCGAGATACTGGTGGACCCGGGGACCGGTAAAGGCACGACCATCACATACAACGACAACAGCGGCTGGACGGGGACCAGGTACTACCGCGTGAAAGCGAGGAACATGGTCGGCAGCGACCAGTTCAACTTCCCGAACTTCCCGTTCGTGAACGCTGACTCGGCGTACACGACTCCAACGCTGACGGTCACCAGACCGTAAAGCCTTCAAGAGGAACTTGAGCCGGGGCTCTCCAGCCCCGGCTCAAGTAGATAGGCCTAGAGGGAGAGACCGAGCTCCTTTGCGGCCATGCTGATGGCGGGTGTCAGGCCGATTATCTCGATGGCGATATTTCGCTTGTGGCCGATGTAGTTCGTGCCGCCCACCGCCGCCTCGAGCATCGCCTCGGCCTGCCTGCCGGCCATCGTGTCGTCCATCTCAACGTAGTTGACCTGAAGCTTGATGCCGTCTTTCTCGAAGACCTGGTTGAGGATGGTGACGGCCCCTGCGTCGTACAGCTGCTTGACGATGCTCTTCGGGTCGGCGTTCTTCGGGGTCGCGACCACTTCCTCCTTCAAAGACCAGCCGGGAAGGTCCGACTTCTCGAGCCTCACCTCGTTGATCGTCAGCTTCTCCTCGGAGGAGCCGCAGCCCGCCGCGAGGAGTGCCGAGGCGGCCAGCAGCGCCAGCGAAAGGGCGAGTATCGACTTCCAGTCGCAGGTGATCCGTTTCCCGCTCATCCGCGCACCTCCGCTCGCAACGCGTTCATCTTCCGCGTGCAGATGGAACTCATGGCAGGATCAATAATAGCGTGCCTTGCTCAGCTCTGCTCATCCGGACCCGGAGAGCGGGGTCCGTACCTGCTGACGATGAGGACCCCGACCACGACTGCGGCCACGGAGATGCCCAGCAGAGCCCAGAGGCCGTATCCGGGGCTCATCCCCGCGTAACCCCTCGAGGCGTCCGCGCCCAGCCGGGCGAATATCATCATCAGGTCTATGGTGGCGACTCCCGACCCGAGCGACCCGATAGCGATCGCCGCCCACCCGCTCAAACGCCTGCACCTGAACAAGTAGAGAGCTGCGGCCGCGATCAACAGCAGGCCGAGCACGAACGGCCAGACACCGGTGAAGACGGTGGCGGGGCTGCCGAAGTATATCCTGGTCAGGTCGTTCCCCCGGTAGAATGTGGCGGTGAACGCGCCCCGGTTCAGCAGGCCGAAGCCGGTCTGCTCTCCCAGGAACGGCATAAACGCGGCGGCGCACATCGCGGCGCCCAGCAGCGCTATCAAGCCCGCGACAGCCGGCGAACCCCATTTTCTCTTTATCGTCGATGAGGGCATGTAGTCGGGAACTGAGACCGGCTCGGGCTCGATCTCGACCTCGGGCTCAGGCTCGGAAGGCCGGACCGGCACCGGCCTGAGCTGCTCCTCCCCGGTTATCCTGCCGTCCCTCAAGTGTATGCCGCGCCTGGCGTTGCCGGCCAGCTCCTGGTTGTGGGTGACGACCACTATCGTAAGGCCGCCCTCGTTCAGTTCCTCGAATATGCGCGTGATCTCGCCGGCGTTTACCGTGTCGAGGTTGCCGGTGGGCTCGTCCGCGAGGAGTATCTCGGGATCGTTTATGAGCGCCCTGGCGAGGGCCACCCTCTGCATCTCCCCGCCGGAGAGCTCGCGGGGCAGGTGGTCGGCGCGGGCCGCGAGCCCCACGACGTCCAGCAACTTCTTCGCCCTGCCCTCGAGGTCGCGGTCCCGGTCGCGCTTCGCGTAGAAACGGCCAGGCACCATAACGTTCTCGACCGCCGTGAGGGTCGGCATCAGCAGGAAGTGCTGAAAGACGAAGCCCATGGTCGTGGAACGGATGGTCGCGAGCGTCCTGTCGTTGAGGTCCTCGGTCTCCATGCCGTGCACGCTCACCGTTCCGCTGGTGGGCTTGTCGACGCAGCCGATGAGGTTGAGGAGAGTCGTCTTTCCGGAGCCGGAAGGGCCCACCACGGCCAGGAAATCCCCCTGCGCTATATTCAGGCTCACGCCGTCCAGCGCCCGGACCTCTTCGACCCCCCGCTGAAACGTCCTGACCGCGTCCGTGATCTCCACGATATCATTCATCGCGCACCGCCCCTATAGGGGACACTCTCGAGGCCCGGTAGCCGGGGTAGATCCCCGCCACCGCACCCATTGCGAGGACCACGCCCAACGTCAGGACAGCCCCGAGGATATCGGGTCGCAGGAGCTTGCCCGCCGGCGCGTACGCCAGGAACCCCCTTATCCAGCCGTCGATAACGAAGGTCAGGCCGAAGCCGCCCAGCAGCCCGAAGGCGAGGCCAGCGACGCAAAGCAGCATCGTCTCCAGGAATATGAGCTCGAAGATATGCGTTTTCTTCGCGCCCACGCAGCGCAGGTAGCCGAACTCCTCCTTACGCTCAAATGTCGCCATCATGACGGTGTTGAAGACCCCGAGCCCCGTGACCAGCAGCACGACGGCAACGATGAGAAGCAGTATCGACTTGGTTCCGCTCACGAGGTCGGTGATGAGTTCGGTGATGTCCGAAGCGGGGACGACGTACGCCCCTATGCGCTCGAGGTCGGTCTTGACCTTCTGCAGCTGTGTCGGGTCCCTGAGCTGGACCCCGATAGCGGTCAGCTGCCTCTGTTTCGAGAATATCTCCTGCGCCGTCTCCAGCGGCAGGAAGTAGAAGCCGTCGTCCTCGTTGCTGCTCTTCCGCAGCGTACCGCTGACCTTGAACTCCCTGTCGAGGCTCTTGATGAATATCCTGTCACCCGGCTTTTTCTTCTGGTCTCTGGCCACGTCGTAGCCGAGGATCACCGAGTCGGGGCCCTTGAACCAGGAGCCGTCCAGCTTCCAGTTCGGCTTCAGGTCCTTGACCTCGTCGGTGACGCCGTAGAAAAGGTCGGCCCTCCCGCCCGAGATCACGGTCGAGATGAGCATGCCGCCGGCGGCCCGGACCTCCTGCCTGGCCTGCACGTACTCGAGCATCTGCTGCTCGAGGTAGGTTGGGATCTCCCCGCCGTGCAGTATCAGCGACGCGGCCTGCATCGGGCACCCCTCCATGGAAAGGTACATGTGTACGCCGGAGGATTTCATCTCCTCCTCGAGCGCCCGGTCATACCCGCTGTTGAACGCGAGTATGGTAAAAAGCGTCATCGCGGACACGGCGATGCCGATTACCGTCAGCACGGACCGGATCCTGTGCCGCTTGAGGTTCCTCCAGGCCAGGGAGACGAGCTTCATCCAGATCCTTTATGTCGGGAGCAGGCGAACCGCGTGCCGCCCCTTCTACAGGTAATCTATGCCGGTGGCAACGAGGTTCGGGGACCCGTTGGCCACGTATATCTTCCCGGTCACCCGCATCCTCGAGTTCAGCTTGGATTCGGGCGGCAGGGGAGCCGTGTCCGAGACTTCCACGCGAACGGCCGACACCCCGTCCTTGAGCAGGAAGCAGGCCGCGCAGTAGCCCACGGCATAGTTACCCTCGGTCGTCACCGTCTGGTTGTCGTAGTCCATGGGAGACCTGGAAATCGATTCAACCTTCACCTCGGGAGCGCCCGGGTCGGCCTGGGTTTTGACCGCCGGGCCGCCGGTCGCGCCTCCGCCGCCGCCGCAGCCGGCCGAGAGCGCGCCGACAACGAGCATACCCAACAGGACAAGCGCCACGAATACTCTCTGGAGCTTCAAACCGTTCACTCCTTTAACTTCGCACATGTAATCTTTGGCTATATAGTAGTATTTTCACTGCTCGCGTCGGCGCTCGGATGGAAGAGCACCGTATCGTACTTCTTGTAAGAACCGATTGCCGCCTGGCCGGACCTGCTGGTCATGAACGCCACGAACTGCTCCGCGTTTTCACTGCTCTTGTCCTTGTCGGACTGCTGCCGGGGGTTCACGACGATCGCCGCGTACCGGCTGAAGAGCATCGTGCAGCCCTGGACGATGGGCACTATCGAGAGCTGGCCCTTCATCTTCAGGTAAGTGGCCATATCGGAAAGCACGTATCCCTGCTTCTCGTTTGCTATCTCGAGCGTTTCTGCCATCCCTTTTCCGGTCTTGATGTACCAGGGCTTACCCGTAGGGTCTCCGTACCCGTTCTTAGTCCAGTACCCCAGCTCTTTCTTGTAGAGGTCCGACCCGTCGCTCCGGCTCACGTAGGTGATGCCCATGGTGGCTATCTTCTTCGAGGACCTGGCCGGGCAGTCGAACGTCTTCACCCCGGCGGGATCGGTTGGGGGGCCTAGCAGGACGTAATCGCTATACATGATGTCGGCTTTGCCAACCCCGTAGCCTTTCTTCATGAACTCGGCCTCTGCCATCTCGGAGTGCGTGAGCGCTACGTCGGCGTTTCCCGCCTTTGCTTTCTTCAAGGCCTCGTCACAGGTCGGCGCGGATACGACGTTGATTTTGATACCGTATCCCTTCTCGAACGTGGGTATCAGGGAAGCCAGCAGACCCGAGTCCACCGTGCTCTTCGTCGTGACGACGGTGATGGTGGGCGTTCCACAGCCCGCAACCGCGAGGACGGTTAAAAGCAAGAGGACGGCCACGAGCATTAGCAACGCAGCCTTCCCAACGACTCCAGCCTTCATCATTTTCCCCTTCCGATGTCTCTGACGGCCCGCTTCTACAGCGTAGTCCTGGTGGTACCCGCAAGGCATCCCGTTAGTCCCCGCAAACCCCGCCGATTATCGTTGCCGGGTTTCAATTCTATGTATCGGCTAAGCTTCGGTCAACCATCCGAATCGGGCGGTTGCTGGCAGAATTCAACGGTTAACCGGTAGTGAAGTCAGCGACCGTTTGCAAGCCTCTCGAACTCGGCGCGGTACTCACGCAGGCTTTCGACAAGGCCTTCGTCCGGCCGTGTCCTGACAAGCCTGTAACCGATGGCGGACACGTCGATGGAACAGGCCGGCGCGCCGGTCAGGCTCTCGAGGCCCAGCAGGAAACCGCCGACGCTGGTCGTCTCCGTCACCGTCTCTTTAGAGTCGTCTTCTATGTAATAGACCTCCCGCTCGGGCATGAGGGTCGCCATCAGCAGCCTGAAGAGCGGGTCCGCCGCTCCGCCGGCCGAGAGTATTACCGGGACGCTCGGGCCGGGGGCGACCAGGCCGATGGAGGTCACCGACATCACCGAGGTCATGAGGTTCAACGCGATGCGGGCAAGTTCGCCGCCGCGGTCTGCCATCACCTTGTCCATGCCCATGACGTCCGAGGCCGACTCCGGGAACGGCCCCGTCCCCCGGGCGACCCCCGGCGTCACGAATATCTTTCTCGAGGCGATGACCCCCCGGAGCGCCTCCGGGTCGTAGCGCGCCGGCAGCGAATCGAGCCCCAACTCCCGCAGGAACAGCCCTTTTCCGGCAGGCCCGACGCCCCCGTAGTTCTGGAACTCTATCCCGGTCGGAGCCATGGAGGTGAGCACCAGCCGCCCGTCGAGGTCCGCCTGGTACATGACGTGCCTGCCGAAGCCATCATCGGGCAGCTCCACGCGGCCGGCACCGCTGATGAGCCTCGCCATCCCCCAGCTTCCCGCCTGGAAGTGCACGAAGTCTTTGCCCCCGAAAGCCCTGCGGCCCGCCGCCACGACCGGAACGTCTCCGAACGTCGAGTCGTGGCCGCCCTTGAGGACCGCGAAACGGATCTGGGCGCCGTCAGGGCCCTGGCCCGGCTCGGCGAAGTCGAAGGTCTCGACGCTCCTGCCGGGCTCGCGGGGCATCAGGTCGCCGATAAGCTTTCTGCCCGTTTTCTCACTGATGAACCGGTCGATATCCGCGGCGAGCGGCGAGAATGCCATGTCGCCGTACAGGCCGGTATGGCACATGAGGTAGGTGAGCTCGAGGCCGCTCCGGCCGGCCGGGGCCGCTTCGCCGCAGACGAGACGTGCGAGCAGCTCCGGGCCGAACGCCACCCCGCCCGCCTCCGCTACCGACTCGGGATACCTGAGTGCAAGGTCGGCTATGGCCCAGCCCGGGACCGCGTAGCCGACGAAGTTCGGGGGCACGCCGTAAAGCTCGTACCGCTCCTCGGGGGAAGCCATCCGGTTGACTATCTCGTCGGTCTCCGGGTCTGTCAGGCTGAAGTAGGAGACCACCCCGCCGCGCCTTGCCGCCCCCGAATAATCCTCGACCGCAGCGGGCGCCAGCCTGCCCGACCTGTCGAACAGCCCGACGACCGCGCCCCTGGCTATCGGCACCAGCAGCTCGATTTCGCCCGCCCGCTCGAAGGCGCGCATCTCTGTGAGAAACTGGTCGACGATGTCGGGCCAGTCGAACCACAGCCTGCCATCGCTGGAGGCTATCACCTCGCCGGCCCGGCTCCAGCCCTGGCGCCTCGGCAGCATGCGCATAGTCGCAGAATCGTAGATATCGAGCCGGGTGCTGCCCAGGCCGTCGGTTATGACCGCTATCAAGCCTGGCATCTTCTCACCGCTCCTTGCTCATCGAACCCGACCGCACCGGCAACCGGATCCTAGCAAAATGCCAGGAGAGGTCTACCCGGAGCCGCACGATACGTCCTGGAACCATTATATTTACTTCGACCGCCGGCGGATACGAGAGCCGAAAATTCATGTCAGGGTGTCTGACCCCAACATGAATGACCCCAACATGAATCGCTTAGGATGTGATGCTCGGCTTCGGTTTCGCGGCGAGCTTCTCTCGCTCGGCGGGGGAGGGCTCGGGGCGCGGGCCCGCCCATGAGAAACCGTCCAGGACGTCGGGGTTCAAGATGTGGTCGGGGGCGATGCCCGCGAGCAGCTGGCGGAGCTGTCCGGCGGCGATAACCCCCTGGTGGGCGCCTATCTCGAAGGTGTTCCCCCCGATGTGCGGGGTGGCGATGACGTTGACGCGGGAGGCCAGGCGGTCGTCTGAACCTGGTGGCTCGACAGAGAAGACGTCGAGCGCGGCGCCGGCCAGGCGCCCCGAATCGAGGGCCCCGGCCAGGGCGTCGTCATCGACCAGAGAAGCGCGAGCGGTGTTGATGAAGAATGCGCCCTCCTTCATGGCGGCGAACTCGGCTATGCCCATGAGGTTCTCAGTCTCCTCCGTGGCCGGGGCGTGCACGGTCACAAAGTCGCAGCGGGCGAGCAGCTCGACCAGGTCGTCGGCCTTTTCGGCGCCGCAGAGGCTCCCTTTCCCGGCGGAGCAGTACGGGTCACAGAACAGCACCTCGGCCCCGAAGGCCCGGGCCCGGCGCGCCACCGCCTCACCCACCGCCCCAAGGCCGATGATGCCAACCGTTTTGCGCCAGAGCTCGCTGCCCTGGAAGGTGGAGTAGGCCTCACCCATGCGCGCGAGGTCGCCCGCCTCGCCGCCCTTATCTTTCAGGAACAGCGCGGCGTCCGGCATCCCGCGCGCGAGCATGACCATGAACGCGACCGCGAGGTCGGCGACGGCGTCGGCGTTGCGCCCCGGCGTGTTCATCACCGGGACGCCGAAGGCGGTCGCGCTCTCGATGTCGATGTTGACGGGGTTGCCGCGGCAGACGATTATCGCCTTGAGGTCGGGCAGGCGCTCGAGGGCGGCGAAATCGACCGCATCCATCTCGGTCACGAAGACCTGGTAACCGGCGAGGGCGTCGGCAAGTTGCTGTCCCCCTGCCAGTATCCTGCCGGACTCGCGCCATCCGGCGTAATCCACGTCGCCCAGCTGGCGCAGCTCGCCCAGACCGGCCGCATCTGACTCGGCGGTGACCATGATCCCGGGCCGGAAGGAGGAGCCGGCGCCTTTGTCCGGGGCTGCCGCGCGCTGGAGGAGAGACATGGTCAACAGGGTCGAAACCTGGCCGTCGGCCGGGGCGCGCATAGCGAACGCTTCTTTCCAACCGGTGAAAAGCCCCCGGTAGGCTTCCGAGTCAACGCCGGGCCGGTACTCTCGCGGTGTGCAGGCAGCCCGGGCCGCGCCTTCGGCCAGGTTCGCGAAGATTCCAGCGCCCACCCCCGCGCAGACCGCCGCGCCCACCGCGCTCACCTCGCACGTAAGGGGGACATCTATCGGTTTGGCCATAAGGTCGCTGATTATCTGCGCCCAGAGAGAACTGCGCGACATGCCCCCCACCACCATCAGCCGCCTCGGTTCTGAACCGGTGGCTTCTATGAGCTGGTCGATGTTTGCCCTTGCCGAGAAGGCGATTCCCTCGATGAGTGCCCGGGCGGTATGCCTGCGGCCCTGCGCCGCTCCGGGGGTCACCATGTGTGACATCGTCAGGTTACCCACGGGGATGCTGAGCGTGCGGGCATCGAAGATGTTGGCCCCGTATGTCGAGTAGGCCCCCGCGGCCCCAGGCTCTGAGCCCTCGGCCTCCGCGTAGAGGACCCGCACCGGGTCTTTGTAGTCGGCGTAGATGATGCGGGCGAGCCAGTCGAGCACCGAGCCTGAGGCAAGGCCGTTGCTCTCGAGCACGTAGAGGCCGGGCACCACGTGTTGACCGCTCCAGAGGCGGCCTTCGCGGTCGGTGAGGTACGCATCGGTCACCAGCTGTACCGGCATGGTGGTGCCGGCCACAACGCAGATGTCACCGGGCCGTACGGCCCCCGCCCCGAGCAGGGCGCACTGGGTGTCGGCCCCGCCCGCGGCTACCGGGATTCCGGGCGCGAGGCCCAGGTGCTCGGCGGCCTCGGTTGTGAGCTTGCCGATAAGGCTTCCGGCGTCTGTGGTCTCGGGAAATATCTCGCGGGGGAGATCGAGCGAATCGATCAGGCCGTATGCCCATTCACGGCGTGCCTGGTCGAAGAGCAGGGTCTCGCCCGCCTGAGAGCGCTCGGCGAGCGCGGTGCCCGAAAGGCGAAAGCCTGCCCAGTCGGAGAGGCTCAGCGCGGAGGCGGCGTTCTCGAACCGGTCCGGGGCGTTAGCGCGCAACCACAGCAGGCGGCTGCCCGTGAAGAGCGGGCTCGGCCAATGGCCGGTGATTTCGTGCACCTGCTTTCCCGCTTCGGCAGCCCAGCCGAACGACTCCCCGAGTGCCCGGGCGTCCTGGTTGGGGGTCGCGAGGAGCACGTTGTTGTCGGCGTCGAGGAGCACCGTCGTGTTTCTCATGCTGGTTGCCGCGATGCCGCTGACGTCGGAGGGCGCCGCGCCTGCCCTTGCGAGCACCTCGCGGGACGCCTCGCCGAGCTTTGCCCAGATGTCGTCCAGGTCGAGGTCGTAGCCCAGGCCTGCCGTGTCGGGAGCTTCAGGGTGTGTCCAGCTTCTCCTGGCTTCGTGGGTGGCCCCGGTATCGGGGTCGAGCAGGAGGCAGCGCCCTGAGCCGCCACCGACGTCAAACGCCATCAGGAATCTCTTGCCCATGGTCGCCTGCCTCCTTCATGTCGGGTCGGCGCTAGCCTTATTCTACCGTTCCGCACTCGCCTTTGGGGGCTCGGATGGTGATAAGATGACCGCGTTGCAGGAGGCAAAGGTGATGCCGGATGAACGTTTACGTCTACTGCCAGGACTCTGACATCCCGACAGGCGGGGTGAACGTCCTGTACAAGCTCGTAGATACGCTGAACCGGATGGGTCTCAGAGCTTCCATGGTCCACGATTCCGAGGGCTTCCGCTGCACGTGGTTCGATAACAGGACCCCTGTCGTCACGAACGCGAGTATCATCCCTGACGCTACGGATCTATGGGTGATCCCCGAGATATACATGTGGAGGATCGGCGATTTCGCTCCAGGGTGCAGGAAGGTCGTCTTCAACCAGAACTGTTACCTTACATTTCACGGTTTCCCTTTAGCCGGCGGAGCGGCGCCCGACCCGTACAGGCACCCTGACGTCGTTGGGGTGACGGTCGTCTCGGAAGATAGCAAGCGTTACCTGGAATACGCGTTTCCGGGATTGAAGATACACCGGCTGCATTATGAGATCGACCAGTCGCTCTTTTCCTACCAACCGGACAAGAAGCGATGGATATCGTTTATGCCGAGAAAGAACCGCGAGGACGCGATACAGGTTGTGAACATGCTTCGCGCCAGGGGCTCGCTGGAGTCTTTTGACGTGGTTCCTATCGAGGGGAAAAGCCTGACTGAAGTCGGGGCGATTCTGCGCGACACTCTCATATTCCTTTCATTCGGGTATCCCGAGGGTTGTGGGCTACCACCCGCCGAGGCGATGTCGTGCGGATGCGTAGCTATCGGTTACCACGGGATGGGAGGCAGGGAGTATTTCGATACCGCTTTCTCGTACCCGGTGGAGCATGGAGAAATAGTCGCGTACGTTCGCGCGGTCGAGAAGGTGCTCGAACTCTATCGGAGGGATCCGGAGATCCTGGCGGAGCGGGGGCGCATGGCCGCGGCATTCATCTCGGAGCGATTCTCGAGGGAGGCCTGGGAACGTGACGTCAGGGGGTTTTTCAGCGAGATTTTGTGAAGGGGAGGGGAAGTAGATGGATGCGATATTGCTTCTTTGTGACTACGCCGAGGTCGTTAACGGGAAACTATATATCATGGGAGGGGGATGGACTAACTGCCCGCCGGGCCCTCGCTTCATGACGGTGGCTATACGCGTGAATGTTCAATGGTCGGAAACGAACGCCAAGCATCAATTGGCCTTGTTTCTCCAGGACGCCGAGGGCAACCACGTAGAGCTTGGGGAACCGCCGCAGCCGGTAGAGAAAACGGGGGAATTCGAGGTCGGAAGGCCGCCGGGTATTCCACAGGGAACAGAGATGGAGTTTACCGCGGTATTCGGATTCATCAATCTACCCATTAAACCTGACGCGGGATACCGTTGGCAGCTGGAAATAGATGGCGAGCCGGCCGGCCACGCCTCTTTCAGAACAGTTCCAGGTTAGCCTCGCGGTGGG
>JBBQKJ010000037.1:0-30556 GCA_038326775.1 Candidatus Geothermincolia bacterium | reverse complement strand
TAAGAGTTACATCACCGACATAGCATATGACATCTACTATAGCTTCACATGCAGGAAAAGGCTTCAGACTGGGAATTTCGGGTATCAGGTGGCGGGTTCAGTCAGAATCGTGTGCGCTTATTGCAAGTGCGAAAATCGGTGATAAAGGTATAGACGTTAGCGAGGAGTATCTGTCTTTCGCCGACTCGCTGACCCTGCGGTCGGGCGACGTGGTCTCACCCGCGATAGGTATGCGAGAGCCCCTTCTACAGGAATGCCTTCACTTCATCGACTGTATTCGCAGCGGGAGCGAACCACTGAGCGGCGGCCCCGAGGGTCTCGATGTATTGAGAGTCCTGGATGCCGGGCAGAGGTCGCTCGAGGCCGGCGGAGCACCGATATCACTCTAGGAGGACCGAATGTGCCAGTTCATAGATGAGTCCGCCGTCGTACCTGACAGCTGTACGCTGGGGGCAAACGTCGTTATCGAAAGCGATGTGATAGTCGGCGAGGGAACCACCATCGGGCACGGTACGGTTATCTGCAGTGGTTCGGTTATCGGAAGCCGTGTCAGAATCGCTCCAAACGCCGTGATCGGAAAGAAACCGGCGAGCGGCGCGTCGAGCCGCAGGAAGGTCGAAGACGCAGGCCCGGTCGAAATCGGTGACGGGTCGTCGGTAGGTGCCTGCGCGGTTCTCTATGCCGGTAGCACCTTCGGGGAAAATGTCATGGTCGCCGATCTTGCGACAATTCGAGAGGGATGCACCATAGGGAGCGAATCCATTGTGGGAAGGTGTGTCTCCGTGGAGTGCAATACCTACATCGGGCGCAGGGCGCGCATCCAGACGGCGGCGTATATTACCGGGGATATGATAATCGAGGATGACGTATTCGTAGGACCGGGCGCGTGTTTTACGAACGATCGGAAGATATTCGGTAGTGAAAAGAAGTATCGCGGTCCCGTGCTTAAGAAGAAATTAAGAAGAAATGCGCGATAGGTAGCAACGCCACGGTCATTGCCGGGGTAACCGTAGGCGAGGGCGCGGTAGTAACAGGTGATGTAACTCCCGCGGAAGTATTCGTCGGCGTTCCGGCCCGGCCACTCAGGAAGGTGGAGGAGACATGAGCGATGTCGGCGGAATCAAGATACCCATGGTCGACTTGATCCGACAGCACGCCGAGCTGAAGGAAGAGATAGAGCGGGCAGTCTGCGCAACGCTTGAGGGCGGGCAATACATCCTCGGTCCCCAGGAACAGCAATTCGAGCGCGAGTTCGCGGATTATACCGGGGTCGACCATGCGATAGGTGTCGCATCTGGTACCGATGCCCTCTACCTGATCTTGAAAGCCATGGGAATCGGTCCCGGTGACGAGGTCATCACCACGCCTTTCACATTTATCGCGACCGCGGAAGTGATCTCGAATTGCGGGGCTGTCCCCGTGTTCACGGATATCAATCCTGATACTTTCAATATAGACGTGTCCTTGATCTCAAGAGCGCTCACGCCTCGCACCAAAGCGATAATAGCGGTGCACCTGTTCGGTCAACCAGCGGACATGGAGCCCCTTCTGCGACTGGCCGGCGATCGGGGAATCGGCGTACTGGAGGACTGCGCCCAGGCGACCGGGGCAGCCTGTGGCAGGCGCAAGGTAGGCTCACTGGGAACTGCGGGCGCGTTCAGTTTTTTTCCCACGAAAAACCTGTCCTGCGCGGGGGACGGCGGGATGGTCACGACAAACGACGAACAACTCGCGGCGAGCGTCCGCATGCTGCGAGCGCACGGTTCGCGGACCAGGTACGTGCACGAAGTCCTGGGGATCAACAGCAGGCTCGACGAGGTGCAGGCCGCGGTTCTCAGGGTGAAGCTGCCCCGCCTGAACCGATGGAACGAAGAGCGCATAAGGATCGCCGATTCCTACGGCCGGCGCCTCGAGGGGATATCAACTCCTTCGGTCGCTCCCGGACGAACACACGTGTATCACCAGTACACCATTCGAGCGCCTGACCGCGACGCGCTCGCCGAGAGGCTCTCGAGAGAGGGGGTAGCCTGCGCGATCTATTACGGGCTTCCGCTCCATCTGCAACCTTGCTTCGCCGAGCTGGGCTACGGGGAGGGAACCATGCCGGAATGCGAGAAGGTTTCACGGGAAGTGCTCTCACTCCCGATGTTCCCCGGGATGACGGATAAGGAAATAGACCGCGTTTGTACTGTGTTGAACGAAGCTTCGGCGTGCGGGTAACGGACAGGGGATCCGCTTGAAGGAACGGCTCATCGAGATAGGCAGGGACTCGGCATGGTATCTGGTGTCGAGCATCGCGGTCACAGTCACAGGGTTTGTTGCAATCCCGATCCTCACACGCATCTTACCCCCGAGGCAATACGGCATCTTCTCGCAAGATATCGCACAACAAGCCCCCCTAATCGGGCGCGGCATCGATCACGTGGAGGAGCCCCATGATGAGTGAGCGGCGCGATACCGGGCCCGAGACGCCCTGGGGCGTCAGGCGAGCCCTGATGATGAGCTACAACTACCCTCCCACCGGCGCGAGCGGGAGCAGTGGCACTCTACGGAGACCCTGGCCTACCGCGGAAACGAGGACGCAATAAAGAGATATGTCTGGGACTTGCGCTCGGGGGATTTCGCTTCAATCCTGGACGATATCTCTTCTTCGCCATCATACCCGTAGCAGAAAAGGGGAAAGAGCTTGAAAGTGGTAAGCATCGTCGGCACGAGGCCGCAGTTCGTCAAGGAAGCAGCGCTTTCGCCCGTCCTCCGCTCTTGCCACGAGGAGATCCTGGTCAACACGGGGCAACATTACGACCATGAGCTTTGCGCGGAACAGTTCGACGCGCTCAACATACCGAAGCCCGACTATAACCTCGCTGTGGGCTCGGGCTCCCACGCGAGACAGACTGCGGCGATGATGGTCGGCCTCGAAGACGTGCTGCAGGAGGTAAACCCGGCACTGGTGCTGTTGTACGGCGACACGAACTCGACACTCGCCGGAGCCCTTACCGCGGCGAAGCTGCGGCTGCCCGTTGCCCACGTTGAAGCCGGGCCAAGGCAGTTTGACATGAGGATTCCCGAGGAAATCAACAGGGTGATCACAGATCGCCTGTCCCGCCTCCTCTTTGCGCCGACTAAGCACTCAGCCGACAACCTCGAACGCTAAGGCATTGTAGATGGTGTCCACGTAACCGGTGACGTGATGTACGACATCTTCCTGAAAACGGAGGCGGAGGCGCGAGGCGCCCGGGACGTTCTCGAGCGTCACGGCCTGGAGCAAGGCAGGTACGTGCTCATGACGCTGCACCGCCCCCATAATTCCGATGATGAAGTATCGCTGAAGGAGGTAATCGATGGCGTACGGACAACTGGCGAAACGGTCTTGTTCCCTGTGCATCCCAGAACCCGCGCCAACCTCGACAGGTTCGGAATGCTCGAAGACCTCGAGCGCGACCCCCGGGTGATGCTGGTCAAGCCGGTCCATTACCTCGAGATGGTCACGCTTACGAGAAACGCGCGTATCGTGGTTACCGACTCCGGGGGAGTCAACAAGGAGTCGTTCTTCTGCGGCGTACCGTGCATTTGTATCGACCGGGTGAGCGCCTGGCCGGAGATAGTTGAAGCGGGCTGGTGCGCGGTGACCGGCGCGGACTCGCGTCTCATAGCTCGGGCACTGGCCTCTTTCGTCGGCGATCCGGCTTGGCCGCCCCTGTTCGGCGACGGTCGCGCCAGCGAGAAGATAGTGGAACTGGTTGCGAAGTTTGAGAGCCCTGCGGATTGAATCCCCGAGACCGACCCCTGCTCTCTCAGAACCGGACCTTCGCCCCACCATTCGCGCGGCTACGGCCTCAGCGCGGTTCGGTTCGAAGAAGTTGCTGGCCATGCCATCTCCCCTGGCTCGTATTGCCCCTATAGTTGTTCCAGCAATACAAGCGGGACTACTGCCCGGGGTCTATAATTGTCTAAGGTTTATGCAACAGGCTCCGAAGCCACGGCGTGATCGAGTGACGCACGGGAGAACCGCTTGAAGGAACGGCTCATCGAAATAGGCAAAGACTCCGCCTGGTACCTTTCCTCCAACGCGGCCGTCGCCGTAATCGGTTTCGTCGCCATCCCTATCCTCACCCGTATATTTCCACCGAGGCAGTACGGTATCTTCTCGCTCGTCAACACCGCAATCGCGCTCGGGTCTCCGATCCTCTACGCCTGGCTCGCCAGCAGCATCATCAGGTTCTACCCCGAGCACGAGGCACGAGATGAGCTGGACGTCTTCTACTCGACCGTTCTCAACCTGACCCCATATTACCTGGTATTCTTTCTCGGCATCATATTGCCGGTGGCGGCATTCGCTCTCCCCCTCGGGAAATACAGGCTGCTTGTTTGCCTCGGGATAGCTGTCTTTGCAATGGTGCTGTTATTCAACATAGCGTCGGCGCTGATGCGAGCGCGGCAGATGGCCTGGGAATTCGCGGCGCTCACGGTGTTCGTCGCGTTCTGCCGCTATATAGTGGGTGCAGGCATCGCTGTCTGGCTTGGCCAGGGGGTCAAAGGCCCGTTCTGGGGCTGGCTGGGCGCGCTCATCATTGCCGTTCCGATCGAGCTGATCGTCCTCAAGGCGGGAAGGTTCTATCATCGAAAGAAAAGCTCGCGCGCCCTGCAGCGGGCCTTCTTCAGTTTCGGCTTCGTGCTGGTGTTAGTAACGTTTCTATCCGAAGTGCTCTCGGCCGCCGACCGGTACATGCTCCTGGCGTTTAAGGGCGCCTACCAGGTGGGGCTTTACTCGATGGTCTATACGCTGGTAACTAACAGCCTTGGGATTATCTCGAGTTTTATAGGGCTCGCCGCCGCGCCGGTCATCATGAAGGTGTACGAGCGCGAGGGAGAGGAAAGGACGGTCACGCTCATCGGGAAGATCACGAGGTACTACCTGATGCTCCTGCTCCCCGCGATGGTCGGTATAGTGGTTCTCCGTGACCCAATCACACGGGTGGCCACCTCGAGCAAGTATATACCCGCGGAGTCCGCCTTTCTGCCCATCGCGGCGGGTATAGTGTTCTTCTACATCTCCTGGCTTCCTGCGAGCGCGTTCATGCTCAAAAAGAGGACCAAGTTGACCATCATACCAATGATTGTAGCCACCGCGGCGAACATAATCCTCAACGTATTGCTGATACCGAGGTACGGCTTCACCGGAGCGGCCTGGGCGACTTTCTTCTCTTACCTCGGTTACATGGTAATCCTTATCGCAATGTCCCTCAAACTCATGCGATGGGATTTCCCGTGGCTGAACACGATTAAGATCTGCATAGCCACAGGGATAATGACCGCGGCGCTCTATGGGATGATGGAGATGGGTCTGCACGGTTTCTCTGGTCTTGCCGCAATGACCGTGGGCGGTACGTTCATCTACTTCCTGGTGCTTCTTATAATCGGTGGCTACTCCATGAGCGAGCTCGTCTATGCGCTGGACGTGCTGGAGCGTGCTCCCGTCCTGGGCACAGTCGTGAGACGAGCGCGCGGCACCCGGCGAAAGGATGGATGACAAGTGACCTCTGGAGAAGATCGAGAAGAATGTTCGGGCCGCCAGCGGCGATTACTGATAATCTCCTACAGCTATCCACCGACCGGCGCATACGGCAGCATAAGGCCGCTCAATCTCGCCAGGCACCTGCCCGGGTACGGCTGGCGGGCAACCATCCTCACGGTTGGCAGGGAGAAGACTAGATGGGGGGTCGGCGACGAGTCAGAGGGCAACCTGCCCGGCGTGAAGGTTATCAGGGCGCCATTCCCTGACATACTAACGAATCTGAAGTCGTTGCTCCTTAAGCTCGGGGTCTTGAAGGCGGCCGGTCCCGGCGCGGAAACCCGCCTCAAGGCCGCCAGTTCGAGTGTTAGACGAGCCCCAGTCGCTCTGTTCGGGAGAGCGCTGCGCTGGGCAAAACGCTGGGCTTCTTTCCCCGACCGCTACGTGCTCTGGTTCCCCTTTGCGTTCGTACTCGGCCTGAAGGAGCTTCGCTCGGCCGACTACGATGTCATATTCAGCACCTCTCCTGTGATGGACCACTTCCTGGCGGCCGCTTTTCACAAGTTCACGGGCGTGCCCTGGGTGGCGGATTATCGCGACCCATGGACGCAGAACCCCCTCCTTGAGTTCACGCCATTCGAGTTCAGGGTGACCAGAATCCTCGAGAAACGGGTGCTTTCCGGAGCACGGGCGATAGTAACCGTCTCGGAGCCGCTCGCCGATATGCTCAGGGAGCTCCACGGGAACCGCGTGGGGGGGAGTGACTTCTGTCACGAACGCTTACGACCCCGAAGACTACAAAGGCGAAGTCAAGCCCTTGACGGGCAAGTTCGTTATCACGTACGCCGGGATGTTCTACGGGAGCAAGCGGGACCCCGGCAAGTTCATGAAGGCTGTCGAGGAGCTGATCGACGAAGGCGCGATCGACGCGGACGAGCTGGTGGTGCGGCTTTACGGGCCGTACGACCCGGTGGTTCACGAAGCCAGGGCCGCTCTCAAGTACCCGGAGGTCCTTGAGATCAACGACGCAGTGAGTCGGCGTGAGGTAATAGAGCGCGAGCGCGAATCCGCTGCACTGCTGATACTGGCCTGGGACCACCCGTACACGGCGGTCGGCTATGGAGGAAAGGTCTTCGAGTACCTTGGCTCGCGCAGGCCAATACTCGCCTGGAACCCCACCGGCGGCGTGCTGGTGGAACTACTGGACAACACCGGAGCGGGCGTGTCCGTCTCAAACGCAGCAGAGCTAAAATCGGTTCTTAGAGCCTGGTTTGAAGAGTTCCGGAAGACAGGTGGTCTGGCCTTCAGGGGGCAACAAGAGGAGATAAAACGGTTCGGGTGGGACCGGAACGCGGGTCAGATGGCAGAGGTGCTTTCAGGAGTGATCGGGAGCCCTCAATCCTGAAAGCGGGCGCGCACCTTCTCTACCGTTCTATCTATTCCCCACCTGGTGTAGTACACGGGGTCGCACATCTGCCGGCGGGTGCTGTGTAACCTGACAGCGGGAACGACACTGCGGCTGGGACAACCAACGGCGTTGATGCACCAGGCGCGGTACCTCGTGACCCACTGGAAATCCGTCGAAACCAACCTTGCGGACAGGCCGGCCTCCGCCAGGCATCTGCCGAGTGACTGCTCGGAGAAGAAGTTGACATGCGTCAGTGGTTCTTTGAACGCCCGCCAGTCCCTGAACGCTCCGAGCGGGACCTCCAGGAACAGGATTCCTTCCCCCGTAATGAACGGTGCCAGACCGCTGAGCATTTCCACTGGCCGTGTGGCGTGCTCGAGAACGTGACAGAGCAGTACTATGTCGAACGGCGCCCCTGGGTCCAGGTCATGGAGGTCCTTGCCCAGGTACTCGACTCCAGGAGCCGGCTCATGCTCCACGTAATCCGCCAGGAAGCACCTGTTGTCACGCTGGAAGGACAACAGGTTGTACCCTGCGCCCCCCCGTAGTCGAGTACCCTGAGACCAACCGGTGGCCCGCCCATAGACCTGGAAACGCCGCGGTATATCCTGATCGAGCGCTCCTCGGCCCGCAGGGTCGGTTCCGCGGCCCGCTCAGAGTCATCGAGAAGGTCGGCCAGATAGCCGTACTTGGCGGCCATCTCCTCCGGGTTCAGTCTGGGATTGCTGAAAAGGAGCCCGCATCCACGGCACAGCACCACCGTGAACGATACGGTGTCCGAGTCCGGTACGAGCCTGTCGAACAGGAAGCCCAGCCTCCTGGCGGCGTAACTGTCGCTCGAGGCGGCCGAACGCCGGTACGTCCGCTTCGTCATCGTCTTGAGCGTCGTTCCACTGCATACCGGGCAACGGGTGGTTTCCTCCATGCCGTCACGCCCCGGGCTGCGGCCCGTCTTCCCCGGGCCGCTCGCCGCCCCTGCGCCCGACCATCCGCGCGGGATTTCCCGCCCATATCTCCCCGGGGCCGGCATCCTTTGTAAGCACCGCACCGGCACCTATTATGGCGCTTTCGCCTATCATATCCACCTGAGGAAGGATGATCGCGCCTTCACCGATGTAGACGTTGTCGCCCACGGCAATGCTGGTGATGGTTATCTGTTTCTCCTCCACGATATTCGGGACGTGGCCTTCCAGGAAGACGTGGCTATGGGTAAGCAACTTCGCGCCGTCGCTCAGGATGCAGTGTCTTCCTATGGTCACATCCCCGGTGCAGTCGATCTCCACCCTACCCATGACCGTCCCCTCTCCAACGGAGAGCCTGCCCTTGCGAGACTCTTCACCTCACCGCTTCCTTCCCTCGATCGGCCTCGCGCCCGGCGATCAGCGCGAACGTTTCTCGCGCGTGCTCTATCGTGGACACCCCCACCACCACGGACGACAACCCGGGCAACGCGCGTATGTACTTATATGCTGTCACGGGATCCAGGTAACCGGCCGCAAGCGTGCTCATGGCAACAACGTTGGCGTAACCGTCCGCCAGCGCGCGTTCGCACGCCTCCTTTGAGGGATTCATCTGGAACCCGGCCTTGTTGAATGTGGTCATGACCAGCGGCTTCTCGAACCCCCAGCGCTTGAACGAGTCGACTAGAAGCGGGAAGTTCATGGTGACAAAACCGGGGCGAACACCGTACCTTGCGCGGATGTGCCCGGCGAAGAACTCCAGCTGTTCGCGCGCCTGGAGGGCCAAAGCCAGGTCCACGAAGGCGTCGTGCAGGAAAACGGCTTTAAGGTCGAATCCCTTGAACGTCAGCATCTCTATGTCGACGAAGGCGCCCAGGAGCCTGGTGAGGTCCCTCCTGGCAAGCCCGATGCCCCCCTGCGCGGCGATGCCGGCCCTGGTCCGCCAGGGCGCCGAAAGGACTATTTCCTTCAGCATCCCGGTGAGCCCGACCGCGTTCATCCTCCGCACGTACCCCTGCGCGTAAGGGATAAGCGGGTAGAGGCTCATGCCGCCCGCCAGCCCCTCCGCCCTCAAGTAATCGAGGATGTCCCGCGCCCTGGGATGGCTGGAAAGCATCATGCCCCGCACGCCCTCCGACGCGCAGAACCTGAGAAGCTCGCCGACCTTCTCCATGTCGCCGAACCGCTCGACGCGGGCACGCGCCGTCTCCTGGCTGAGGTGGCTCACCCCTATGAACTGGTTGTGACCGAGGATGATCGGGTCGAGGTCCATCTTAAGCACCCCGCCGGGCAACGGTGAGGGTCCGGCCCGTGCGGGCGGACTCGTACATGGCGTCGGTCACCAGCTGCACGCCGTATCCGTATCCCACATCGATCTCGGGGGGGCGGCCGGACGCGAGGCAGTCGATGAACAGGACGTCCTCACGTGTGTACTCCGGCCCGCCGACGCATATCGGAACGCCCTCGAAGAGGTCCTGCTTGTATAGAACCGTGTAGCGCTCGTCTGAGTCGGTGAAGTACTTGACGTAGTCCTCGGTGACCGTGAGCATCCCCCGCTCGCACTGGACGGTCACCTCTATCTCGGGCAGCCTGTAGCCCCTCATACTCCAGGAGGCGTCGAGCGGGCCCGCCAGGCCGTTGGTGAAAGTAAGGTAAGCGTGGACGAAATCCTCCACCTCGTCAGAGTAATAGGACTTGAGGGAACATGACACGGTGTCAACATCGCCGAAAAACCAGATGAGCACGTCCACCAGGTGGGTCGCCAGGATATTTAGCACCCCTCCCCCGCTGGACTCTTTCTTGTAGCGCCAGCCGGACCCGCGTGCAAAGAGCTGGGAGACGTACATGTGAGATGTGACATAGACCGGCTCGCCCAGCGCGTCGCCCGCGAGCAGCTCTTTTGCCTTGCGGAACGTCTCCAGGAAATGCTTGCAGTATCCGACCATGCTCACGGTGCCGAGCTCGGCTACCCGCCTCACCAGAGGCTCGCACTCATCCGCGGTGAGACCCAGGGGCTTCTCGACGAAGAACCCCAGGCCCCGTTCCGCGCAATCCCGGGCGATGGACACGTGGAGCGCGGTGGGCGAAGTTATGTAGACGGCGTCCAGTTTCTCGCGCTCGAGCATCTTGCGGTAATCGTTGTAGACCGGGATCGCTCCAAGGGCCGTGGCCAGGCCTTTCCTCATCAGCGCCTGCTTTTCCGCGACCGCCCGGACGGCAACCCCATCCAGCGCGTTCAGGATAGCCAGGTGCGCGATCCCCATCTTTCCAAGGCCGACGATGCCGACCGATCTCTCATCTTTCATCTACGCGGGCGCCTCTCCTGAAAGGGGGCCTGACCCTGCCGGTCTCACGCATAAGTATATGTCAGTCGACTCGCTCAGTCCGAAGGTCTTCATGACCTCCGGGCCGAGCTGGCCGCCGAACCGCTCCCGGGTGACCTCGAACCCGGCGCCAGCCAGTCTTTCACCGAAGTCGCTGCCGTAGATTCTGACGTGGTCACGCTTGCCGTAGAGCCGCATACGCTCCGCCGGCGAATCTGCGCCGGGCACCTCGAGCGTTTCCTCCCTGCCGGCGTCCAGGGGGACCACGATAATCGCCCACCCGCCAGGCTTCAGGACCCTCAAGATCTCCGATACAGCCCGGCGGTCCTTCGAGACGTGCTCGAGTACATGAACGCAGATGACTACGTCGAACAGCCCGTCCGCGCAGGCGATGTCCGTGATGTCGGTCCTCAGGTCCGAAAGCGGAGAGCGCAGGTCAGCGCTGACGTACCGCAGATTGGGCAGGGCATCGAAGACCCGGCGGAGCCAGAACTCCGGGGCAAAATGCAGTACAACGAGCTCGTCAGTGAAGAAAGCCGTCCTCTGCTCGAGGTACAACCAGACGAGGCGGTGTCTCGCGAAAGAGCGGCAGCGCGGGCACATCACTCCCAGTCTCTTCACGGCCCCATACGCCTTGAACTTGCGAAAGCTGCCACTGCAGCACGGACAAGTCACGTTATCGCCTGCGTATATGATCGCGTTTACCGTTCCGTACAGGTCCAGGGCCAGCGGCAGGAGCCTTTCCGGGAATAGCCGCTTTGCCATCGAAGTAGCTGACTCGACGACCCTGTGCTCCCACCTGACCTCAACTGAAGACCTCATAGCTCAGCCACCGTGTCCTCGAGCCTGGGGGCCCGAATCGCTCGCTCCATTCGGCTCCTGGCAGCAAGCGTGAGGGGCAGCCTGACAATATTGAGCACGTATGCTTTGTTAAGGGGAACGGCCTGCTCCCAGGGCTCGATCATCTCGAGCCAGCGCTCCTCCATGGGAAGCGCGCGCTCCAGCAGGAACCGCCAGGAGTAGTTCTTGAGCAGGAAACGAATGCGGTTTCTGTGATAAAGGTAGTAATAGCGCTCGGTGAACCTGCCGGTGGTCACCGACTCGTGGTGCACGACCTTCGCGCCCGGCACGTAAGCCACGCGATACCCCATCCTCCGGACGCGCAGGCACAGGTCCGTCTCCTCGAAGTAAGCCGGGTAATACCCGGGGTCGAGTTTCCCCGCCCGCAGGAACACGTCTCGTCTCACCGCGAGCGCCGCGCCCGTCACGTAGGCGACGTCTTTCATCTCGTCGAACTGTCCCGAGTCGGGCTGGCCGACCCCGTAGTGCATGGTCAGGCCGTTGTCCCTCACGTAGCCGCCCGCGTGCTGCACGGTCTTCCCGTCCGGATCATAAATCTTGCATCCCGCCACCCCGACGGTCGGGTCGCGCATCGCCTCGACGAGGGCGCTCACCGCGTCGGGATAGACCTCGGTGTCAGGGTTCAAGAGCAGGATGGCCTCTCCCCGGGAAAGAGAAAACCCGTGGTTGATGGCGGCGGCGAAGCCGCGGTTTCGCCGAAGCACGCTGACCACGGACCGCAAGCCCGCTTCGCTCGCCCCCTCTCGCGCCAGGCGCACCGAGTCGTCGTCCGAGCCGTTGTCCACCATCACCAACTCGAGCGGCGCGTATTCGAGCGACGAGAGCGACTTCAGGCAGGGCCCTATGTGCTCCGCCGAGTTATAGAGGACGATGATTATCGACACGAGAGGTCTCGCGCCGTTCTCCCACCCAGCGTCGGCTGTCCTCAAGCTCCCCTCCAGATGATACCCGGACCGGGCGCTCAGTTTTCCCGCGCCTCTGCCCGTTTTTCTCGAATACACTATTATATGACGATAGTCCCGCAGGCGAGCGAGAGGTGCGCGCAATGAGAAAGGCTCTTCCGGTAGCGGCGGCGGTGGCCGTCGTGTTGCTGCTGGCTGGCTTCTCAGCTTTCATGTGGAAAGCGGAGAAGCGGGGCACCGAGGACATGTCGGTGGCCTTTCTACAGGCGCACGGGGGGGGGGCAGCGCTGGCATCCTCCATCCTACCCCTCCTTGACCGCCTGGAGGGCCTCACGACAGAACTCCAGGCCCAGCAGCCGGGTTCACCGGCGTACGATGAGACGAGCCTCCAGATCGTAGAAGTGAAGAACCTTCTCGCCTCACAGATGCCTTTACTCGCGGCCGGCAGGGATGCTGAAGGGAACGCGGTGCTAATCCCCTACGACGAAGCCAGGAAGCTCCTGGTGGATATGGCTTCGTGGCGGAAAGAGTAGGCCGGCGCCCCCGGCAGGCCGCTGCCAGCGTCACTCCCATGGATAAAGGGCGATTATCACGAGAAGAGAAGCATGCTACTTCCTCAAGTAATCTGCGTAGTAGACTTCGCCACTTGCGGCAGGCGGGGCATCGATGGCTGATGGCGTTGTTGATCTTGCCATCGAGCGAGCCCCGGTCGAACCTGCCCATTCCGTTCCACCCCGACCAGCTTCCACTTGACGAACAGGCGCAGGTGTTCACCAGGAAGAAAAGCGGGAAATGGGCGGCCCCTTCAGCCTCCGGAGGCCCCCGGGTTCCTCGGTGTCACGTAGAAAAACGTGAGGTCGTGTTTCTCCGTGCCCGCCCTCACCGGCCTGACCACGTACGACTTGCTGAGGCGCGGGAACGAAATCGTGTACTCGAAAGCTTTCCTGAAGGCGAAGCTGTCGAGTATCCTCGGGTCCATCCGCAGCGAGTTCAACCCCCCGGCCTCGATCAGCACCCCGCGTCCGAGTCCCGAGTACCTGGTGATTATCTCCTCGAAAGCTTCGTACTGTTCAAACGTATAAGCCCTGCGGGCATCGACTCCGTGCTGGTATCGCAAGGGGATGCCGAAAGCCTCGCCGGTGAACGGCCGGGTGAATATGACAACGTCCTCGTCGAGCTTCGAGGCGAGCTCCTCCAGCTGCCGGTTGATCCCCCGGTACTCGACGTGGTTGAAGACCGGCGCGGCGAAGCATAAGAAGAGCGCAAGAAACCCGGCCACCACCAGCGCGGCCGCCGTCCGCGGTGCCGGTTTCCGGGTCTCCCATAACCTGCCTGCGAGGTACGAGAAGCCGATGAACAGCGCTGGAACGACCAGCGGGATGTATCGCCTCAAGAGCCAGGGTTGGTACCCGGCGGTGACCGACGACTCCGTGAACGCCAGGGTGTAGGCGACCACCCCCGCGGCGAGAAGGAACGAGAAACCAGGCCGGTCCGACTCTAAGATGAGCAGGCACAGCCCCGCTACGAAGATAAACACGGCAACACCGCCGAAGAACGCGGCGGTGTAGAAGAAGAACTTCTGTGGGCTGCTCGCGGTCAGGCCGGCCCGGTGAGGCGAGACGAAGTAGAAGAAAATGAAGGCGAGCAGGACGGTCGCCGCCATGGCGCCCTTCGCGGCCCTGCCGGCCCATGAGGCCCTTCTCTCGAGGGCGCCCAGAGCCCTGCCGCCGAGGGAGGCCATGCGGCGCTGAAGGGGCCACAGGTTGAAGATGACGAAGCATACGCCTATTGCCACCAGGAAGAAGGTGAGGAACGCGCGCATGCCCCCGTGCGAGCCGAACAGGCTTATCACCCTGCTCATGTTTGAGGCCAGGTATGAGTACTCCCCCACCAGCATGTAGAACCACAGGTAGAGCAGTCCAAGCAGAAGGGCGTTCACAAAGACGAAGTCGCCGGCGCGGTACCGGTCCAGGAACATCCTGCCGAACATCACGGCGAGCATCAGCACTGGCAGTATCAGCGCCTCGGGCCTGACGGCCGCGGCGGCAGTGGCCGCGCCGGCGCCCGCAAGCGCGCTGGCGATCCCCCGGGTCCGCAGGAACTCCAGTAAGAACAGCGCCGCTACGACGACGAAGAACTGACAGAAGATCTCTGAAGCGGGTTCTCTCGCGAAATAGAACTGTGGAAAGAATACGCAGAGCAGGGCCGCGCCTGCCGTGGCGCCGAACAGCCCCGTGAAGCGCCTGGCCAGCGCGAAGACTGCAACGACCGACAGCAAGGCGAAAAGGGGCGCGACGAAGAGCCCTCCCCAGGTACCGAAGAGCATGATGAAGATGCCTATCCAGACCGGGAGGAGGTGATACAGCAGGGGCTGTATCTTCCCTGTCTGCCTGGCACGCAGGTGGAACGGGATGAACTGGCTGATGCCCTTGGAGAAAAACGTTTTCAGCTCGGCGTCGCTCATCTCGCCGACGGACTCGTCGATGACATTGACCGACCCGGTGCTGGCAACATTGTACCCGTTGTTGAAATAGTAACCCGGGTCTCCGTCACCGGCGACATACTCGAAGGGCCTGAAAAAAAAGAGGACGGCAAGCAGGCAGAGTACGATGACAACCGCCGCCTCCCCGGCGCGTGGCCTGGCGGCAAACAGACGGCGCTTCGTGTCACCGAAAGCGAGCCGCACCCCGGCCGCGAGGCACGCCAGTATGATATCCAGCAACCACAGGCTCAGGTGGCCGGCCTCCGCCAGAAAAAGGGCCACCAGTGAGGTCGCGCTGACGCTCAGGCAGATAACCAGCAGTACCCTGACGAGCCAGTCCATCCGGTATTCGGAGAACAACCTGCTGCGGAAGACCGCATAGCCGGGTATGAAAAAAACCAGGGGTACTGTGATTATTATGCCCAGCGCTCGCATTATCACTCTCCCCGCGGCACCTTGGTGGTCGCGTCCTTGCAAAGGCCCCAATACCCGGCCGGACCCCTGCGCTCGATAGCGTCACGCTCGCGGGCCTCCCACTCCCTGTCTCGCGGCGCTCTCTCGAGAATGAGGGACCGCAAGTCGAGCCTGCCAGCCGCCTGCCGCGCCGCGCGGACGGAGCCGTCCCGCGATTTGTTGCCTACCATTAAGACCTCGAGCGGACGGTACTCCAGAGAGGCAACCGACTCGAGGCACGGCACTATATGCTTCGCGGAGTCATGGGGGACGATTCTTATAGACACCAGGGGCCGGACCCGACCCTCCCCGTTCTTAACCGCTATATCCACGCTCTACCCACAGAATGCTCCTCAAACACACTTCTCTGAGGCCTTTCACGTAGCGGCCTTGACGGTTTCTCTCAGTCCGTGCCAGTACATTATCATAAAACGGACGAGGCAAGAGACTGAAAGACGGCTCGCGCAGCCGCGGTGACTCCCGGCTTTCGTTGACCTCGTGGATTCCGGAGCGGTGACCAATATAATAGACGTCGTCACTCTGCGACGCCTGAGGCAATGCACCGGGAGAAGGAAGGGCTTGTATGGGTTTTGAGAAGGATGGGCCAGACCGGCGGTTTAAGCTGTGGATGGCCCTGGTCGGGCTTTTCTTGTTCGTCGCCCTTGCCGTGCTGTTCACGAGGCCGCTCGCCTTTCACACCGGCACCAGGACGGTCAAGGACATATCCGACCCCCCGTTCCAGGCATGGACGCTCGCCTGGGACGCTCGAGCGGTGCTGCACGACCCCCTCGACCTCTTCAACGCCAACATCTTCTACCCCAATAAGGATACGCTCGCGTATTCCGACCACCAGATAACGAATGGCGTCCTCGCGATGCCGATACTGTGGGCCACCCACAACCCCATCCAGGCACATAACCTCCTGCTGATATTCAGCTTCTTCCTGTGCTCCCTTGGAGCCTACCTGCTCGCTGTTCATCTCACCGGCAGCCGGACAGGCGGGCTGGTCGCTGGAATCGCGTACGCGTACGCGCCGTACAAGCTGGCGCACGTGATGCACCTCAACCTGCTCACCGCGGCGTTTTTACCGCTGACGCTCCTCTTCCTTCACCGCTACTGTGAGAAGCGCAGGGCCACGGACGCGTTTCTCGCGGCGCTTTTCTTCACGATCCAGACGCTCTCCACCTGGCATTACGGGATCATGCTGTCGATCGCCATCCTCATCTTCCTCGCGGTAAGGCTCGTTTACGCCCGCCGCGAGTTCACCGTGAAGTGGCTGGGCATCCTTGCCCTTGCGTTCCTGTGCGCGCTGGTGGTCATATACCCGTTCGCGAGGCCGTACTTCAGGCTCCAGAAAGAGACCGATTTCAAGCGGAGCCTCCAGACGGTCGAGCAATACCAGGCTGACTTAAAAGACTTCCTTATCGCACCGAGTACTAACCTGTTCTGGGGCAAAATATCGGCCCCGCTTCGCCGGAACGCCGAGATCCCTTCAAAGCGGGCGGGCGAGGCGGAGAGGTCGCTGTTCCCGGGCCTGGTAGCCCTGCTGCTAGGGATCGGCGGGGCGATTCACCTCTTCAGGAAGGGGAAGGGAGAGGAACGGTTCAGTGCCTGGTTCTACGTCATTCTCGCCGTGGTGTCCTGCGTCCTGTGCTTCGGTGGCTCGCTCTATGTGTTCGATAAAAAGTTGAACATGCCGACACCATACCGGCTTCTGTTTTATGTCTACCCCGGCTTCAAGGGGATGAGGGTGCCGACCCGGTTCGCGATAATGATAGCGCTGTCGCTCTCGGTCCTTTCCGCTTTCGGTATCAAAGCCCTGTTTGCCTGGCTGTCCGCCAGGGAGGGCAGAAAGATAGCCATAATCGCGGTTTCTCTCGTTATGGCGCTGCTGCTTCTTGACGTGATGAGCACGAGCATCCCCCTGGAAAAGATACCGGGCAGGGCCGGGTCTCCCGCTGTCTATCGCTGGCTGGCGGACAGAAAGGGCGCTGCGCCAACCGTGGAGCTGCCGATCCTGCCTTTGCCGGAAGGCGTAAAACCACTCCTGCGGCAGGAGTCCATTAGGACCTACTACTCGACCCTGCACTGGAAAAAGATATTGAACGGCTACAGCGGCTTCATGCCGGGAAGCTTCTCCAGAGCATCAGAGCTCTATCGCAGCTTCCCGTCCCGGGAAGCCATCGACTACTTCAAGAGCCTCGGGATCAGGTACTTGATACTGCACGGCGGCGAGATCAACCAGGCCTCGTTGACCGGCATGCTCGACTGGCTAAAAC
Organism: Candidatus Geothermincolia bacterium; assembly: GCA_038326775.1. Taxonomy (GTDB): domain Bacteria; phylum Actinomycetota; class Geothermincolia; order Fen-727; family Anoxymicrobiaceae; genus DYIU01. The sequence continues at coordinate 13,376 of JBBQKJ010000037.1, read as the reverse complement.
AGCAGCGGGACGTCAAGCCGGTGGAGCGCTTCGGCGATGATTTCGTTTTCGAACTGAAGCGGGGCCGATAAAACCGCCGCCAGCCGGCCGCTTTCAACATGTCAGATGCCAGCGACCGGCTGGAGCCGTGCGATAGGTGCCGGAAATCAAGGCATGTGGCTCGGTTTGTTGCCGTAGTTTGGCAGCTGCGACTGCCATTTCTTGTACTCGTTCCAGGCGGGCATAGGATTGCCGTTATTGTCATAGAGCCCGTCATAGACGTTGTCCCATGAAGTCTTCGGAGGCGGATCCACGTCCTCGAAAATCCAGATCTTCCGACATCCGGCGCCCCAGAGGCCTCCAACCCCCACTTCGCCGATCGCGCGGCGCTGTTTCTCGGGGGAGTATTCAACGGGATGCTCGTCACTGTAGTGCGGCCAACCTATCTCGGTGACCGCCAGCTCCTTTCCCGCATAGCCGTTCTTGGCGATGACGTTCTTCACTGACTGGTAATACCAGGTCCAGTTCTCGGGGTAGTCGTAAGGGTGCACCGCGAGCGCGTCGCATATTGTCGCGATGCTTAAAGAACGGTTAATGCCAACAGTGGTCCTGCTGTTGGCGGGCAGGCCCACGTCCTGCTTCTGGGTCGTCCCATCGGCGAACATGTACTCGATCGTCGCGGTGGTGGGTGCGCTTAACGGGTTCTGGAGCGTCAGCCACTCTTCAAAGCCCTCCCGGGTGGTGCCCTCGGCGAAATACCAGGTCCTGCCAGCCTGGGTACATCCAAGCTCCACGTCCCCACCGGGTATCCTGTTCGCGTAGTTATAATACATGGGGCGCTCAACCACGATGGGCTTACTGGAGTTGAGCCGCACGGAGACATCCTTGTCAGGCCCCACCGCGCTGTTGACGTTAATGGTCTCGCGCGAATGAGGCGCTACGTTCTTGTGAGCCACCTGGGTCGCTCCGCCGGGGAACATATAGGTCAGGTCGACCTTCGCGGTTGTACCCCCGGGGTTCATGACCGAGATCCACTCCTCGTAAGAGCCGTCGCTGGCGTTGTTCCTGGTGGTCCCTTCTGCGAGGAACCAGGAGGTCGCAGGCGCCACTGCCCCGAACTGCGTGTGCCCGCCGGGCCAGGCGTTGCCGTAGAGGAAATACATGGGGCGCTCGGCGATGATCGGCTGGGTGGACTCGACCATCGCCGATACGTCCTTGTTCGGCCCAACGATGTCGTTGACCTTAACCGTCTCGCGGGAGGTAGGCGGCATGGCCACGTGCTGCACCTGGGTGGCGCCGCCGGGGAACATGTACGTTATCTTGACTTCAGAGCCGACCGCGTTGGGGTTCATAAGCGATATCCACTCCTCGAAGCCCGGCTGGGTCGCCCCCTCGGCCAGGTACCACTTCTTGGAGAGCGCGGGCACGCCCGCGCCGATGGAGCCGCCGGCCCACTTACCGTAGTAGTTAAAGTACATCGGACGTTCCACGACCACCGGCATCGTGGACTTGACCCTGGCAGACACGTTCTTGTCGGGCCCTACCGCGGCATTGACGTTTACAGTGTAGCGTGACTTGGCTTTGACAGTTACCTGCTGGTCTTGCGTCGCGCCCCCGGGGAACATGTAGGTAATGGTCACCCCGGCGTTCGACGACTGTGGGTTCTGTATGCAGATCCACTCCTCGAACCCGGGGTGGGTCGCACCCTCGGCCAGGTACCAGGTCTTCCCTGGCTGCTTGACGCCAAGCTCCACGTTACCGCCCGTCCACTTCCCGCCGTAGTTGAAGTACATCGGCCGCTCGGCGACGATGTCGCTCCCGGATGTGATCTTCATGGAGACGTCCTGGTTTCCGCCGGCGAGCAGTATCTCGTAGTTCTTCAAGTCGCCCTGCGTGCGCGTGAGCCCGTTGATCAAAGAGCCGGTGAAGACGTAGGACGTTGGGTCGGCGGATTTTATTCCCTGGTATCCGGAGCGCATCATGCCCATGTAGGAGTAGTCGCAGTAATCCGCGTAGTAAACCGTGCCACCCGCGGCCGGCGGAGCATCGAGATCCCAGCCCGGCTCCTGCCATATCTGGTAGTAATCCACGTAATTCCTGTAACGCGCCGCTACCGCCCGGCAGAAGTCACCCCAGTCCTTCATGTTCCTGGGGGGAGCCAGGGAGTATTTCCGGTTGGCCGGGTTCCTCGCCCAGTTAGGAACACGACCGCTTATGGTAAGAAGGATGCTGTTAACCCCCAGGCTCAAGGTGTTGTTGATCTCGGTGTCGAGAGCATACCACGAGTAGCTGCCCTTACTTTTTCCCTCGACCGCGCTCCAATCCACAAAGAGTCGGACGTTGCGCACGTTTACCCGTTCGGATGAGGGTATCTTGACCTTGAGGATGCCGCCTATGCTCCTGCTGAAGAGCCCGAGCACGTAGTTGTCGCCCAGGCCGCCGCCGCTGAAATCGCCTGCCAGCGCGCCCTGCAGCCCCACGCCCGGAACACCTCTCTTCCCCCCGATGTACGAGCCGGGCGAGAAAAGAGATGCGGCAAGCAATACGGCCAGGCCGACTGCGACGCCGGCGGCCGTTTTCCAGGTTTTGTTCTTCCTGCCAATTGCCATAAAAACACTCACACCTTTCCGTTTGTCCATATCCGGGGGTCCGATCCCGGTCCTCCGCGGTCTACCTTCTTAGACGTCTAAGCATTTGTTAGCGTTACAACGTTCGTAGTCCTTCAACGAGCACCTCTTTTTTTGACCGAACGACATTAACTATTATTATGGTTCTTATAAGCAGTTCATGCGCTCGTCGTCAGTTTCCGGCGAGCACCTCCGAGGCGAACTCCGCGTACTTCCTGGCGGAACTCTGTATGTCGTGGTGAGTAAGGATATACTGCCTGCTCCGGGCACCCAGCTCTCCGCGCTCATCGGGGTTCTCCAGGTAAAAGAGAAGCTTCTGCTTCAGCTCTTCCTCCTCGTCGGCGCCCGTGCTCACCTTGATGCAACAGTCATCCGGGAACTCGCTGAAGGCGTAATGGTCGGAAACCACGACAGGCTTGCCCGTGCCCATCATCTTGATGACGCTTCCGCTCGTCTCTCCCGCGCTCGGGTGCCGCAGGACAACGAAGATGTCAGGCACATTCAGGTACTCACGGAAGGTCCTGGTGTCGACGAACTCCGTGACCAGGACGTCCTGCTCGAGCTCGAGCTCCTCTATCCACCGGGTCGCCTCGCACCCTGGCATCAGCTTGCCGACGAGCAGAAGCTTGATGTTGTAGCCCTGCTCCTTTATCCAGGCGACTGCCCGAAGCAAGGTGTCTATGCGCTTGTTGGCGGTCATATAGCCGAGCGAACCGACCAGGAAATCGTCGCGGCTGAACCCCAGGATCTCGCGAACCAGCTTGGGCGACCGAATGTGATCGGTGGGCGGAGGCGCATAGTGATGGGGGATCTTCCTGACCCACGCCAGCGGGTTGACCTCCATTATCTTCTGCCGCGCAAACTCACTGTGCACGATAATGCCCATGCTGCTGTCCACGATACGGTCCACAAGGGGATAGTCGTACCAGGAGTCCTCGTCCCGGACCTCGAGGGTGGTCTTCACTATATTCGAGCGCTCCGCCTTGTAGCAGTAGTCGAGCTCCCGCAGGTATTCGCGCAGCCGGTTGTTGCCCACCGTCTGGGAGAAGACGAAGTGGTGCAGTATCGGCTCGTGGAGCACCACCACCCCGGGGTGCTCGAGGCAAACCGAATAGACGTATGAATGGTGGTCGTTATTGCCCATATGGTAGATATTGATATCGTGGTCGTTCTTGCCGTGATTCTCGAATATCCTGCGGTAGTTATGGATCTTGAAGTAATCGTAGAGCCAGGAGCTCGAGGGCCTGTAATCGTCTATGAACAGCTCTATGCGCCCGAAGCCTGCCAGGTATTCAAGGAGCTCCTCGGAGTAATCCGAAACCCCCGACTTTATCGGGTTCAAAGGGCTGAAGTACGCGATCTTCAAACTTCTATCTCCACTGACGTCCAATGACCGACTTGACTGCTTGTCTTCTCGAAACCCCCGCACAGGTGCCGTAACGCTGTCTACACGGTACGGTATACGGTTCGGCCCGCCGAAGCCGGACACCGTTCCACTGGCTTTGCAGGACTTCACACCCGCATCGTTGCCATATTATTATAGGGTATAAACACGATCGTAGAAAAGCTGATCAGCTTAGAGCCGGTCTTGCATCACGCGTCATCACCGTCCGCCACATTGGCTGCCGAGGGCACGACCTCCCGACCCGGCGCCGCAAAGGAGGAGTATTGGCCAGGGTCCTGGTAGTGGGGCATGTTCCCCTGCCGTTCGAGAACCTCAAGAAGTCTTACGCGCCGGGTTCGAGGACCTGGCAGCTCTCCGCTCCACTGGTCGAGGACGGCCATGATGTCATGGTGGTGGGCTCCCGGATACCGTTTGTATATCCGGAGGATGAACCTGACGTCCAGAAGCGGGAAGAGCGGGGATGCACCATCTTGTCGGTCACGCCCCAAATCGCCGAGTCCGGGGCTTTCCTGAGGGAGGTGGCAGGCGATTTCAGGCCGGACTGCATGCTGGGCGTTTGCGCATACCCCTCGTACATCGCTACGGTCTCGGGGCTCGACATTCCATTCTGGGCGGACATCTTCGGCTCCCAGTTGGCCGAAGCCCAGTTGAAAGCCGCGGTCTACGATGACGACGCCTACCTGGAGCACTTCCACCGGATGAACCATGCCGTGGTTACGCGTGCGGACCGTTTCTCGACCGTAGCGCTGCGCCAGAAGTACGAGTTGGTCGGTGAGCTGGCGTTCCTGGGCCGGCTTAGCTCTGCGACGGCCGGGTACGACTTCGTGGCGGAGATGCCCGCCTCCTACGGTGACACCGACTTCGAGGAAGAGGGCGCAGGTCGCCTGCGGGAGAGAACGCCCGGCGACTTCTTAGTATTGTGGAGCGGGGGATACAACACCTGGACCGACACCAGGACGCTGTTCGAGGGGTTATCGTACGCCATGGACCGCGACCCGAGGATAAAGTTCGTCTCCACCGGTGGCAGCATCGAGGGACACGACGAGCTGACCTACCCCTCGCTGGTGAAGATGGTTGAGAGGTCGCCCCACCGTGACAGGTTCCTGCTCGAGGGATGGATTGACAGACAGACGGCCCGCTCCTACTATCTCGCCTGCGACGTGGGCATCAACATCGACGCCGAGACTTACGAAGTGATGCTCGGCAGCAGGACCAGGCTCATAGACTGGGCGGTTGCGGGGCTTCCCGCCGTTTCGACGGACCTGTGCGAGCTGACCGAGGAACTCGCCGCCAGGGGCCTGCTCTATACCTTCCCACCTGGCAACCCCGAAGCGCTCGGCAAGAAACTGCTCGAGCTGGCCACCGCCGGGGACAGCCTGCAAGAAACGGGCAGGCGCCTCAAGGAATACGTACTGGAGCGATTCAGCAGCAGGGCAACAACCCGTGCCGTGCGCGAATGGGTAAACGAGCCAGGCCGCGCTCCGGACTGGGAGGAAAGAAAGGAGCGCGTCCTTCCGGCGGCGCCTCCGGCCCCGCCCATAACGCCGGAGTCGAGCGCCGGTGCCAAGCTCAAGTTCTACCTTTTAGACGAGGGGCCTGTCTCGACGGTCAAGAGGATAGTATCGTATGTCAGGCGCAGCACCGGGTGACGGTGAAGCGCGTTCCGGCTTCCGCCGGGCGCGTTGACAATATTTCGGGCGTTATCCGCGTTTGCGCCCGCGTCCCTTGTCGCCCCGCTCGTCCAGCTCGCGCCTCAGCTCTGCGGATGCCGCCTCGAGCGACTTGATGTAAGCATCCTTCTCGTTGATTATCCCCTCGAGCGACTTCGCGTACTCTCCCGCCTTCTCGAGCTCGAGGTCCTTCTTCCTGATATCGTCTTCGGTCTTATCCTTGCCCGCAAGCTTGTCCTCCTGGCCCGTGAGCTTTTCCTCGAGTTCTCTCAGCCTGCGCTCGGCCTGCACTTTCTCCTCGGAGAGCCTCCGCACCTGCGCCTCCTCTGTTGCGGGGAAAGCCTTGATGACATACTGATACGCTACTGCCTCCCAGGTGGAAAGCGACTTGATGACCTCTTCCAAGTTGCCCAGGCCGAGCGGGTCGAGCACCTCGTGGACAACCCGGGCGGGAAGCCTCTTTTCAACCCAGTCGATAACCTCGACCATAAAGCCGCATGACTCGAGCAGGTCGCCAACGCTCTGCCGCGTGTAGTACTTGAGGTGGGTGTCGTCCAGTATGCCCGTGTTCTCGTAGTCAAAACGGCCCTCCAGCAGCATCAACCTGATGCTCGCATGGGCGATGTTGGGCACTGACAAGACGATGTACCCGCCGGGCGCGAGCAGTCCGCGAAACCGCCTCAGCAGCCTGCCGGGGTGCTTCAGGTGCTCGATGACGTCTCCGAAGAGGCCGACGTCGTATTCCTCACCCTCGAGCGCGGAATCAAGGTCTATCTCATCGAGGTCCGCCACTATGACGCGGTCGCAGGCCTCCCTGGCGGCCTCGGCCGCCTCGGGGTCCATTTCGATCCCGGTCACGTGGCAGCCGCGCTCCTTCAGGGCGCCCGCCACCAACCCGTTCCAGCAGCCGAAGTCGACCACCCTCTTGCCACGGCCCACCATCTCTATCTGTTTGACGTGCGCGTCGTTCGCGTCGGACCACTCTATCCCCGAATCGTAGTCCTTGCGCATCAGTAGTTGTCCCTGGGGCCTCTTCTGGTCACCACCGCGTAATCGCTGTGGCTGAACAGGATGCGGTTTATCTTGGCGAAGTTCTTGTTCGCCTGCTGAAACAGCTCCTGCTGGCGCGCATCGAGCACCGCCCCGCTCGAAGTGAGCTCCAGCTCCTCCAGGTGCTCCTCCGGCGGGAGCGGGCTTAAGAACATGACGGTGGGCTCGAGGAACCCGTAAGTCACGCACAGCAGCCTGAGCGTCTCCGGGTGAAGGGGATGCGCGTTATCGGAGTTCTCCAGCGCGTAGCTCGCCGCCGCATATAGTGAGAACGGGTTGGGAGTCTCGATCACCAGGACAGAGTCGTCAGCCAGCTTCTCATGGCAGAGGTTGAACATCTTTATCAGGAGCGCCGGGGGCTGGTGCCCGGCGAACCGCGAGAGCACGATGCCGTCGAGCGAGGCGTCCTCGCAGGACTCCAGGTACTCCAGCGGGTCCACCCTGCTGACATCAAGCTCGTTGTCCCTGCAGTAACCGACCAGGGTCGGGTTTGCCTCGGTGCCCCTTGCCCGTATTCCCTCCTGGGCGAGGAGCTGGAGCAGCTCTCCTCGGCCGCAACCGATCGCCAGCACTTCCTTGCAGCCCCGGAAGTACTGAAGATACACTTGCTGGCGGTCCTGGACTGTGCGCGGAGACCCGTGGACCCTCTGTTCCAGGGTGAGCACGTCGAGGCTCGAGAGTACATTGCCCGATTCGGAGCCACCGTTGCCGCCGCCATCGTCGAGCACCACCAGCCCGGCCACCTCGCGCTTCCTGATGATCGCCAGCTCGTTCTCGAAATCGATCATACGGCGCTCGAAGAACCTGTTGAGGTAAAGGATGTTGGCGCGGAAGAGGGCGAGGTCGCGGTGCATTATGGTTGAGAGGATGTCCTCGTTTATCTGCAGGTGGTCCATGTAACGTTTCATCTCGTTGACGGTTCGCGTCATGTAGGCGTTGAAGAGGCCCTGGTTTTCAATGGCCGGCACCACGTACCAGGAGGTAAGGCGCCTGACCAGCCGTTTGAGCAAGTAGAAGAGGAACCCCAGGACGCGCCTGTCGGACGCGGGCTCTCCGGGAAGGTTCTTGTCGTAGAGGGCGTTGGTGAGATGAAGGTTCTCCATGAGCGGGCCCTCGTCGAAAGGCTCTATACGGTGCCCGTTCGGGGACTTATCGCGCAGCTGGCGGCCGAGCTCCTCCAGCGTAGGCTCGCCGGTCTCCGCGCTATGCGCCTGTCTCTCCTCAGCCCGTTTCCTTGACAAGCTCACCACCTTACATTAAACGTTTCCGACCGCTGCGAATAATTATACTGCGTTTCATCCGGGTATCTCGAGGAGGCGGCTCTTGATGCGCCTCGCCGCATCCAGCCAGGTCCACTTCTGTCGCGCCCATAAGGACGCGCGCAGGCCCCTGGCCCGGCTTTCCTCAGGGTTCTCGTAAACATGTCTCATGAGCGAGGCGAGGTGGTCGACGTCGGGGTCTACCCACTCGAACCCCTCGTAATACGGGCACTTGGCCACCGCGGGTATCATCCGCTTGATGTCGATGGGATAGCCCACCTCGCTGTTGAAGAACTCGGTCTGGGCGCTCCAGGCGGTGCTGATCACGGGCAGCCCGCAGGCCATCGCCTCGAGGGTGGGCATGCCCCAGCCCTCGCCGCGGGTCGGCAGGACGAAGCAGTCGCTCGAGCAGTAGAGCGACCCCATCTGGTAGCTGGGTATGTTCTGGTTAAGCACCATCACCACCGGCGCCCGGTCGCTGCGAAGGCGCATCGCCTCGACCTGCCGCTCGATGTTGAGGGCGGGGTCGGTGTTGATGACCTTGAGCAACAGCAGCACGTCGTCCTGCGATGAAAACTCCTGGTTGTACGCCCTGAGCAGAACCTCGGGGGCCTTGCGCTCGCCCCACTCGAAGACCGACATGAACACGAACCGGTCGTTGAACCTGCGCGACTTTATGAACGGGTGGAAGTAGTTGATGTCCACCCCCAGCGGCATCACGTGGATAGGGCGGCTGACACCGCTCGAGGCGAACGTCTCCTTGTTGAATCGCGACGGCACCCATATCTCGTCCTGCGCGTTGGCCTGCTCGACCCAGTCAGAGGGGATACCGGTGACCTCGAGCATCGAGTACCCGACCTTGTAGGAGCCGCTGTTCTTGAAGAAGACGTCGCCCTGGCCGTAAACGACCTGGGTGATGTCGAGGTCCTTGGGCTTGCGGCGTACCTCCATAATGCGCTCGTCGTCATTTGGCGGCTCCTCGACCCCGTAAACGTAGCCGTAGCGGACATCGACATCGAGGTCCTCCAGGGCGAGCACAAGGTACTGCGAGCTGACCGCGTATCCCGTCGGCGCGTTTATCCACGAGTGCCACATCACCCTGGTCTCGTATCTTGCGCTATAGTGGTCCTGCCACCGGGAGCGGTACGCCAGACGCGAGTTCTCGCTCTGCTCACGTGCTTCATCAAGGGGCGGCCCGGGGTCTCCTGGTAGAACCACGCGTGTGCTGCCGAGGCATGCGACGGTAAGACCGGCCGACCTCACCTTCAGGCAGAAGTCGAGGTCGTCGTAGCCGTCACCGAACGACTCCTCGAAGCCGCCTGCCGCAACGAGCGCGTCTCTCGTCACGTACATGCAGGCCGAGTCGACACCCTCGACCTCCCGGGAGTAGTAGTACTGGTTTATGTCTTTCTTGCCGCCGCCTATCGGGAAACGCTCGCAGCCAGGCTGGAGCAGGTGATAACCGGCGTTCGAGATCAAGCCCGTGTCGTCGGAGACCTTGCACCCGGCTACGCCCGCGCCCGAGGCCTCGACCTCCTCGCGGATGCGCGGGAGCCACCCGGGGTCCTCCAGCTCCACGCCCGCGGAGAGGAGGACAACATCGCCGTCGGTGGCTTTGATGCCCAGGTTCTTCCTGGCGGCGGCGGTTGCCCCGTCGGCCGCGACTTCTACTTCATAACCCAGCGGAGCCAGCAGGTCGCGCGCGCCAGAGGAATCGGATTTCAGCGCCACCGCGACGCGGCGCGCCCCGGCAGTCTCGGGGTTCTCGGCAAGAAAGCGGGCGAGCGCCGCCGGCCTGTCACCCGGGCTCCAGTCGTGTATGACGATCGTTACCTGTGGGCTCATCTCGTCTCCCTGAGGCTATTTTCTAGCCACGGCGGCGTAATCCATGTAGCTGAATAGAACGGTGTTCAACTTCTCCAGGTTGTCGTTGAGCTCATTCACCCAGGGCTCGTCAGCGTTTATCTCCGGCATAGTTATCCTTGCGAGGCGCTGGTTGCGCGGCACCGGGTTGGTGAGCTTTATCTCAACATCGCGGAAGCCCGCCGATAGCAGCAGGAAGCGCGTCGTCTCGGGGTGGATGGGCTGAACGTGTGATAGGTCCGCGTAGAAGAAGCTCGCGAATATCAGCAGGCACTGCGGGTTGGGCGTCTCGATCACCACGCATCCCCCCGGCTTCATTCTCAGGTAGGCGAGGCCGACCATCTCGATCAGCTCTCCGGGGGTCATGTGCTCCACCACCTGGGAGATGAAGACGCCGTCCAGGCTCTCGTCGGCGAGAGAGGCCAGGTGCTCGAGCGCTTCAGCCTGCTCGGCGCGCAGGCCGCGGTCCGCGCAGAACTGCACCGCGTCGCTCTCGATGTCGATCCCGTAGCCGCCTATGCCCTTCTCGGCCATAAGCTCCAGGAACTCGCCGTGGCCGCAGCCGATGTCAAGCACGTTTGCGCAGCCCTCGAAGTATTCCAGGTACGGTTGCTGGCGACGCTTTATGAGCTCGCGGTCTCCGCGATGGATACTCTCGAACCAGTAGTAGTCGAAATGGAACCCCTGGGCCGCGCGGCCCACCGTGAGGCGGTCCCGCCCCACTCCCTCCGCTATCCTGTCGGGGAACACCTCGGCCGGGGTACCGGTCGGAGGGTCCCCGACGCTGCGCGCGCCCACGGGCCACTCGCCGTGCCTCCATGCCCGTTCCAGCCGGCCGATCCTCTCGTCGAACCTCTCGCCCTCCAGCGTCCTGACACGCCCCTCGAGGTTTCCCTTTTCCATGCTCTCGAGGCGGTCGCTGATGCTCTTCAGCTGGCCCGCTATCTCGCGCATCGCCCGGGCCGCGGAGGCCTGCACGCTGTGGAGCTGGGCGACCACCGGGTTGACGTACCAGTAGACCGATTTCTGGATCATCCGCTTGATGCTTCGCTTGAGCGCGCCGGTGGCCCTGCCGCCGAACGCAGGCTCCTCGGCGGGGAACATGCCGTCGAGAGGTGCCAGGCTCTGGTCGAGCGAGAGAAGGCTGTTGGAGATGTTCTGCCAGGCCCCGGGCATGAGGTACGTGACGTCCTCGACCTCGCGGACCTCGGAGCGGTACTCCTGGCTGCGCCCGGTCTCGCGCTCGGCGAGCACACACGCCACGTCACGCAGAACGTCTTCGATGTCCGCGTCAATCGGGTTCATCTCGCCTCCCGGCGCCTACCTTGATATCCGAACCTCCGTCGGGACGTAGAGCAGGCCGTCGTCTTCTATGTCGCTGTGCATATCGAACGGCACGTGCCTGTCGAGCCAGTGATAGATAGTCTGCTCGTCACGCGAGTGCGCGGCAACGCTGACGAGGTACCTGCCCTCGAGCATGGGCAGCGACTTGAGGTCGAACTGCACGAACCCCTCGCCGGTCACGGTGCCGAGGTCCAGCTCTTTCAGCCTGGTGTTGGTCCCGTAAGCGGTGAACCCGCGGTAGTCGTCGATGGAAAACCCGAACACCGGGTCGTCCACGGGCTCGTTTGCCCTGTAGGCGACGCGTATCTTCATCGACTCGCCCGTGTTGAACTCGCTGGCGGGTTCCTCCCGCTCGTTCAGAAGTGCCACATCCAGTATCTCCAACTGGCGGGTGCCCCGCTCGGAGGCCTCCTCGGTGGTCTCCATAACCTGGTGGTAGTAGTTGACAACCTCGCGCGGGTTGCCCTGCTTGATCACGCGGCCGTGGTCGAGCATGACCACCTGCGTACAGATCTCCTTGGTTATTTCAACGTTGTGTGTGACGAAGACTATGGTTCTTCCCGAGTCTTTTATCTCCTCGATACGCTCCTGGCACTTGCGCTGGAAAGCCTCGTCACCAACAGCAAGCACCTCATCGATGAGGAGAATGTCCGGGTCGACGCTTATGGCAACGGCGAACCCGAGGCGCACGTGCATGCCGCTCGAATAGTTCCTCACGTGGTTGTCGATGAACCGCTCCAGCTCCGCGAACGCGACTATCTCATCGAACTTCTTGTCCACTTCCTTCCTGGAGAAGCCCAGTATAGAGGCGTTCAGGTAGACGTTCTCGCGGCCGGTGAGATCGGGCTGGAAGCCGGCGCCCAGCTCGAGCAGGGCGGCGATACTCCCGTTGGTCACGACCGTGCCCGTCGTCGGGTAGAGTATCCTGGTCATGCACTTGAGCAGGGTGGATTTACCGGAGCCGTTCGCGCCGATGATGCCGAGTGTCTCGCCGGGCTTGACGTTGAAGCTCACGTCCTCGAGCGCCCAGAACTTCTCATAGCCCCGCTTGCGAAAGAACAGCACCTTCTCCTTCAGGCTCCTCACGTTCTCGTGATAGAGCTTGAACATCTTCGATACTTCTATGATCTCGACCGCGTATTCCATGGTCTTCCCTTATATCTGCTCCGCGAAACCGCGCTCGCTCCGCGTGAAGTAGTAGTACGCCAGGAAAAGCAATATCAGCGACCCGACCGAGGTGCCGAGCACACCCCAGAACGATATATAGGCGGCACTGGGGCCGTATTTGTGAGGGTTGTAGATGACGTACTGCCAGAGAAGGATGATGTTAGTCAAAGGGTTAAGCAGGAAAAGCGGAAAAAGACCTTTCAGCTTGTCGTGCACAAGCGCTATCGGATAGACGATGGGAGTAAGCCAGAACCACGCCATTGTCGCAACCTCCACGAAGTGCTGTACGTCGCGCAGGTAGACGTTGGCGGCGGACACGAACAAAGCCATCCCCAGCGCGAATACGATCTCGAGCAGCAGCACCAGAGGGAATAACAGAATGTATATCGAGAAGTGCCACTGTATGATTAGCAGAAAAACGAAGAAGACCAGCATCTGCATGAGGAAGTGAAATATGTTGGCCCCGACCGCCGCGAGGGGCAGTATCTCGCGCGGAAAGTAGACCTTCTTGACCAGGCCCGGGTTACCCACCACCGAGCCCACGGACTGCATCAGCGAGTTTACGAAGAACAGCCAGGGAAGCAGGCCTGCCATCAGGTAGACCACGAACCACTGCATGTCTTTGTTTTCTACCAGGATCGAGAACACCAGGCTGAAGACCGCCAGCATGATAAAAGGGGTCATGAACGACCAGAAGAACCCCAGCACGGAACGCTTGTACTTTACCCTTAGCTCCTTCACGGTCATGTTCCACAGGAGCTCGCGGTGGGCCCACAGGTCTTTCAGCTTTAATATCATCACTTGAGGTTTTCCGTAATCCTGCCTTGAATTCCTTGATTGACCGCTAAATTCTACCAGAACGCCACCGCGCCGGCTCATGTTGGGGTCAGGGACCCAGACAAGTAATCCAGTAAGGGGGGCTGTCCCCGCCCAGAAAGCGATAGCGTGGAGCCAAAGCGCCGCAGCGTCCAGATAGCCGCGAGGGCGGCGGCGGCGCGGAGTTTGTTGCCCG
>JBBQKJ010000036.1:0-31640 GCA_038326775.1 Candidatus Geothermincolia bacterium | reverse complement strand
AGCCGCCTTGAGCTTCACTACACCCCGAAGCACGGCAGTTGGCTGAACATGGCGGAGATCGAGTTGAGCATCCTTGGCCGCCAGTGCCTCTCGCGCAGGATTCCCGATCAGCAGACATTACGACATGAGGTCGCAGCATGGGAGAAAGCGCGCAACGCAAAGAGTTCATCCATCGACTGGCGCTTCACCACCGACGACGCAAGGATCAAACTGAAGAAACTCTACCCATCATTTGGTGAATGACAGAGTACTAGTGCTCTGGAGCCTAACGCTCTCTTGCCCAAAACTCTCACCCTCGTCGGGAGTTAAACGACGGCACCTTACGGCTTCTATGACTCTATAACCTTTATTCACGTATTCAAGAACTGTTGGTCCGAACGGTGAGGCTGTTAGATAGTCGTTCGACCCATTTACGCACCGAGTTCTGACTGTATATTTATTCGAGGGCCTGGGTATAGGCGAATCCTGACCTATCACATCAACCATTGATTTTATAAGAGACACCGAAGAAGAACTGGGCTCAGTGTCATAACTTTCAATATGCAATGTAGGATCGTCACTCTTAAGATTAGACGCACCATGCGTACGCATCGTACCAGGCCGGCTTACTGCGGCATCCGGCGAGCCCAGCGCGCGGGGAGCAACGCGTGGTACGCGTCCGCGTAGTCCTGCCTGAAATCGCCCCAGTTCGACCCCCAGAACACCCGGGTACCGGCGGTGTCCACCGCGGCGAACGCCTCGGCGTAGTAGTTCTTCTCCCCCGCATGGTTCCGCGAGGTATACGAGAAGGTGTGGGCGATCCTCCATACCCTGGGGCTGCTCTTCAGCTCCAGCATGAACAGCTGGTTGTCCATCCAAGCGTGGCTCTTGCCGGGGGGCGGGTCCTCGGCCCCGTAAGTCGACACCAGGGCCCATCCGGGGGTACCGGCGCAGTTGCCAGAGACATGGAGCCCGATGTCGGGGTTCACCTCGAAAGGGATGTGTAGCAGCTTCGTCTCGGCGCCGGTGGCCATGTCAGCGAGGCAGATGTAGTCGTTTCGCACGTTCTGATAAACGTAAACGTCGCGCCCGTCCGCGGCCAGGGCGGCATCGCCGTGGCCGGCGGACCCCTCCGGCAGCTTCTCCGTCTGTAGGAAATCCCTGCTGAACACTTGCGTGTATATCGCCACGTCCTCGTAGCCAACGATGCAGCGCTCGCCGGACATGCTCATGCCCACCCAGTTGATGCTGTCGGGGAACCCGCCGGCCTTCCTCCCTACCACGCGATCCTCGATCATGTCGTAGCATATGACCGCCAGCAGCTCGTCCCGCGAATCCTGGACCATCAGGCACCAGTAACGCCTGTCCAGCGACGCGTCGCCCTCTCCCTTGGTGGTTACGTACGCGGCATCCGGGAACTCCCCACTGAAATCGTGGATCACGCTCGACCTGTTCGAACCGGTATGGTAGCTACGCAGCTCCGAATCGCAAATGTAGTAGAACACCTGCGGGTCCGCGCGGTCCCACCTCGGCTCCGGCTCGCAGAAACCGCACTCGTCGAAGACGGTTATCTTGCGCAGCAGGGCGCAGTCCTCAGGGTCGTACAGGTAGTATGCAGCGTCGTTTCCCCGCAATATGAGGAGCGTCCCGTCGCAGTTGGCGGGGTCCATCTTCGAGTACTCGTTCTGGATCCCCGGGCCCGAATAGCCATCCTTCTTCTCGGTTATCCGCTGAAGTGCGATAGTAAAAGACGGGTCGCTGAAGCGGGCCGCCTTCGCCGGCATCGGCATGCTGCCTGCAGCGTAACGCCCGGTCCCGGTAACGAACCGGAACGTGCTCACCTCCGGCTCCTGCCCGCACGAAGACGCCAGCCACGCCAGAGACACCAGCACCAGCGCCGTCAGCTTTTTCGCAAGTCCCACGTCGTCCCGCTCCAAATAGCCATGATTCACATGATCCTGGAGTGAGTCGTATCGTTACTTCTTGACGAAAGAATATGTCTTCTTTCCCTTTTTAGAAAATTAGAACAAGCTTTCACCGGAAACAAGGGAGAGAATGTCGCTTTCTTTCATGTGGTGGTCGGAAAAAGAGAGGATACCTTCAGCTTTCAGCACGCGGTTTAATTCACGCAGCAGTGCGTTCTGGTTATCGATCATATGAAACCTCATTTAGGCCAGTAAACGGGCCTTCCGTAGAAATCGTAGAGCCTGGTTTCATACTCCCTGTTTACCGGAGCGGTTGGGTCGAACTCCGGAGCGGCCTTAATTGACTCGGACATCATGTCAATCCTGACCTTGCTCTCCAGCCACTCAACGGATTCGATCCAGCTCGGCGAAACGAGCACTTTTCTCCCGGGAAGCCACCTGCGGGTGTCTATCACGATGTAGCGGATTGTCCAGTCGTCGTCGAGGATAAAATCGTCCACCTGTCCTACGTCGCCGTCCATCGACTCGATGCTGTACCCGGAAACCTCCTTGATGCTCCTGAGGTTTGGGTCACCGCATTCCTCTTCGGGCGGCAGTTCACCGGTTCCCATGCCTGGTACGGGGATGGGCATCGGTATCTCAGACCAGTAGGACGGCCAGTTGAAGTGCGAGCTGAGTTCTTCCTCCATCTGGCGCGAAACCGGTTTGTCCATATCAACCCCGGGGCTGTCCATTATCTGCTCCTCGGAAAGCAGCACCGGGAAAAGCTCTGATTCCCAATCGGGCTCTTCAAGGACCGCGGGGGAAAGAAGGACCCTTCGGCCTCGTAGCCAGCCCCCGGTGTCATCCACCAGGTAGCGCACTATCCAGATCATGTCGTCAAAGTAGAAATCCCGCACTTTACCGACCTCCGCGTTATCCGACGATAGCATGCGGTAGCCGATAAGTGCTTTCGCGCTCCTGAGCATTTTTCATTCCCCCCCGAGGCTGACTGGAAGGCCAGTTAACATATAGTGACCTGACATTTCCACATTTGCCAACTCCAACATCTGTTTCTTATCACGAATCCGGTCTTTCCCGCAAGGTTGACCGTTTCTCAGACCAAGTCCCTGGCCAAACCCCCTAATATAGCCTCCGGCCCCCGCAGATTTCCGTTCTGTGGGGACAGTCATCCCGCATCTTGTTCGGGATTGCCTTCCATCCGCGTCTTTCACAAGCTCAAGGCGGGCGCCCTCGCGCATGCCTTACCCAACCGGTGGATTCGGAATTGCCCATTCTAATGCATTCTTAAGCAAAGCAAGTGGTGAATCCTTCGTGTTTCATATGTTTTATGCGTGTTTATCTGATATTCAGGCCGTACGCTTGTAGCGCCAGACGGCCAGCGGGGCGCAAACGGCGATCATCCCCGCGCACCACGCCAGCGACTGCAACGCGTAAGACAGGGTAGGCCCTCCGAGCGCGAGCGCGCGTACGGCTGATACCGTAACCGACACCGGTTGATACGTGGCAAATCCCTGAAGCCAGCTTGGCATCGAGCTTACGGGAACAAACGCCGACGACGCGAAGACCAGTGGGGCTATGACCGGCATCGCCGCCGCCTGGGCAGACTCCGGGGTTCCAACGAGAAGGCCGACCACGGAGAACAGCCACGAGAGCGAATAAGCAAACAGAAGCACCAGCATCATCCCCAGCAGGAAGAGGCCCGCGTTGGTGTGCACCCGGAAGCCGACCAGAAAACCCACGATCGTGATGAGGATTACCACCATCAGGTTGCGTATCAGGTCCGAGGAGGTTCGTCCCGCGAGGAATGCCGTGCGCGACATCGGAAGGGCGCGAAAGCGCTCCAGCAGCCCGCTCTGTACATCGGTGGCAAGGCCGATGGCCGTCATCACCGCGCCGAATACCACGGTCTGCACGAAGACGCCGGGCATCAGGTAGTCGACATACGGATAAGTAGTGACACTGGATACCGCTATGGCTCCCCCGAAAACGTAGCGAAACAGGACCACGAACATCACAGGCTGCACCAGGGTGAACACGAACAGTTGGGGGGTCCGTCGAAACGAGATCAGGTTGCGACGGGCGACTGCCAGCGTGTCCCGCGCTGCGGCAACCAGCCGCATGGGAAGACCTGGCATCTCTACCGCGCACGGGCCACCGGGTGACTGAATCATGAGGCATCACCTCCCATCGGAACTGTCTCGGGCTCCGAGGAGACCGCGCGATGTCCGGTCAGTGCAAGAAAAACATCATCCAGGCTGGGCTCCCGCACGGACAGGCTTTTTGGCTCCAGGTCGCTACCGAGGGCGCGTAGTGCCCCCACCAGCACATGCGGCCCTTCCTTGGACCTGACGCGTACGACCGCCCCATCACGCTCGATCTGGTTATCAATATCGCGCGCGAGCAGAACCTGTGCCCGGGCCGCGGCCTCTTCGCTCTCCATCCCGAACTCGACGATAGTGCTCGCGAGCCGCGCTTTCAGACCGGCTGTGGTGTCGTTGGCCACGACCCGCCCGACGTCGACGACCGCAACGCGGTCCGCCAACCGGTCGGCCTCCTCCAGGTACTGTGTCGTCAGCAGGACGGTGGATCCCTCGGCGACCAGCCTCCTGATGTGGTCCCACAGCTCGGCCCGGCTCTGGATATCCAGGCCGGTGGTCGGCTCGTCCAGAAATATCACCGGAGGGC
The DNA here is from genome assembly GCA_038326775.1 of Candidatus Geothermincolia bacterium. Taxonomy (GTDB): domain Bacteria; phylum Actinomycetota; class Geothermincolia; order Fen-727; family Anoxymicrobiaceae; genus DYIU01. Next base: position 27,048 of record JBBQKJ010000036.1, on the reverse strand, counting down.
GCTGGACCAGCGCCGCGGCAACGTCCAGACGACGCCGCATGCCACCGGAGTAAGTGCGCAAAGGGCGGTCCGCCGCGTCCGCGAGGTCGAACGATTCCAACAACTCGGACGCCCGCTCTTTGACATCCCGCGCGCGCATCTGGGCCAGGGTGCCGATCATCCTGAGGTTCTCTCTGCCGGTCAGGTTGGGGTCGACCGCCGCGTTCTGCCCCGCAAGCCCTATCCCGCAGCGCACGGCCCTTGGTTCGCTCACGACGTCGTGACCCATTACTGAAGCGCGCCCACCGTCGGGGCGCAGCACGGTGGCCAGTATCCTGATGGCCGTGGTCTTGCCCGCGCCATTCGGGCCGAGCAGGCCGAACACGGTTCCAGCCTGAACTTCAAAGTCTATGCCGTCGAGTGCCACCACCGATTTGAACCGTTTGACGAGGCCCTCGACGACGATAACGCTTTCTGCCACGGTGAGAGTTCCTTTCCCGAGTTGTTCCTGCAACCATGCCCATACCTTTTCCAACGCCGAAATCCTATCACGAACCTTAGCCTTGCATTACCGGCCGGGATGAAACAGAATAAGAGCATACCGATGCGGGGTGGAGCAGTCTGGAAGCTCGCTGGGCTCATAACCCAGAGGTCGCCGGTTCAAATCCGGCCCCCGCTACCAGCTAGGTCAATAGGTGTACCTAGCTGCACGGTACTAGATTTTCCTGAAATCGAGCGTAAGCCCCGAGAATTTTACCGCACCCGATGCTTGCTACCCTGTGAATCCGCCTGCATTTGTCTTAAGACTACTATTCCCGAAATCGCATGGGGGTTCGAGTCCCCCCTCCGACACCACGTGTTACGTAGAGTACGTAATGTCAAACCACCTCAGAGCCCGATGCCTTCGTATTTCGTTTGGTGGGTACGGAATGGCCCCGCGGTGGCAAGTCCGGCTAATGGGCCTGCCTCAACCCGATTCTGTCCGCGATCCGATTCAAAGCAACATCGTATGACAAGAACAATGACTGGGGCTCCCTGAGAGCTGCCGCGAGCTGAAGTGAATCAAGGGTTCTCAGGGGCGCGTCAAGGCCGAAGTCAAGAATCAACTCAGCGGCCCTCGCATAGTCTTCGTCGAACAGGTTGATCACCTCAATCTGGATGGATCTGAGATCGTCCTGGAAAACGACCCAGATCTCGCGGCAGATCTTCGCATCCAGCTCTCCTGTTCGAGTCTTCTTTGCCAACGCGGATGCGAATTCAACCTTGGACAACTCCGATATGAACACGCGCGCAGCCCCGAGGATAGTCTTCTCGACTTGATCACTGTCGGACTCGGAGTAATACAGTTTGACCAGAGCGCTGGTATCGACAAAGAGTTCCAACTTCAGAAACGCTCCTCGCGCTGCTCCATGACGATCTGAGAGAGGGGCTTACCACTCGTGGCAACGCGCTCCCTCAAGCCTTTGTGGCTTTCCAGCGATCTTGCCTGCTTACTCGCGAAAGGTACGATTCTAGCCAAGGGTTCGTCCCGACGGGTGATGACAACCTCTTCCCCTTCTTGTACCTTCCGCAAATATTCGCTCAGCTTCTGCCTGACTTCTCTGACGCCGGCTTTGATCATTTCAAACCCCCTCCTTGTGTCTACAAGTGTACACTTAGAGGTCAGAGGCGTCAATGTGGCATAACAGAAGTCAGGCTGACGCTTCATACATGGCTCCAGTCATGTGCCCAGGATGGTGTCGGTCCTCCGACACCACGACGCGGCGCACACAACGTCAAAATCGCAGGCTCATCAAACAACCGAGTGGTTGGCCATTCCCGAGGACAGTCACCAGCAATGCAAGGCTTACACTCATTCCCCGGCCTTCGCCCTCCTCTGGGTTGCTTTCCTGAATATCTCCACCGCTTCCTGGCTAACGAATCGCTTCTCCCATGAAGCTTGGTCTTCCACTAGCGGATCCAGTCTGGTGAGGGCCAGGAGGGTCTTGAGCAGTGTCACGCCTACGCCTAGAGATGAAGCTAACTCAGCTTGAGTTCGCCACTTTCCGCTTTTCCATTCTTCTCTCAATTCCCGACCGACCACTGCTGGGTTTAGATATGTTGTTTGTTGACCACCATATGCTACAGATATTAGAAATCCTGTCTTGAAACGTGGTAAAATCAATGTCGATGTGAAGGTTCTTCGTTTTATAACATCCGGGCTACCAACCTCGAGTATCCGCCGAACTCTTTGTATAATTACCTTTGGCAGGCTGAAGTCTTATGGCGCAGTGCCGGAGCGGGGGCAACTTATGGGTTCATTGGAGCAGAAAATCAACGACCGTAGCGCGCGCGTAGCGGTGATAGGGCTCGGGTACGTCGGCTTCCCACTGGCGGAGCGCGCAAAAGAAGCGGGATACAACGTCATAGGGATCGACAAGTACCTGACCGACGAGCGCCGTGAGGAAATAGAGAGCGCGGGCATCCAGACAACCAACACCTTCGAAGCGCTGGCGGAGTGCGACCTCGCGCTCATCTGCGTGCCGACCCCGCTGGTCGAAGGCCAGCAGCCCGACATCTCCTTCATAGTGGACGCCGCCGAAGAGATAGCCGGCAACCTCAACCACACGGAGATGCTGGTGGTCCTCGAGAGCACCACCTATCCCGGCACGACCCGCGAGGTGCTGCTGCCAACGCTCGAGGCGACCGGCAAGCGCCTGGGTGACGGCCTTTACCTCGCGTACGCCCCCGAGCGCGTGGACCCGGGTGAAGGGAAGGCCTCATACGCCGAGATACCGCGCGTCGTCGGGGGCATAGACGAGGAATCGGGGCGTCTCGCCGCCATCTTCTATGAGAAGCTGGTGGCAAGCGTCGCCCGGGTCGCCACACCGGAAGTCGCCGAGATGTCAAAGCTTCTCGAAAACATCTTTCGCGCCGTAAACATCGCCCTGGTCAACGAGATGTCGCTCCTGTGCCGCAGGATGGGGATGGACATCTGGGATGTCGTCGAAGCCGCGGCCACAAAGCCGTTCGGGTTCATGTCGTTCAAGCCCGGGCCGGGGCTGGGCGGCCACTGCATACCGGTCGACCCGTTTTATCTCGCCTGGAAGGCCAAGCAGTATGACTTTTATCCCGAGTTCATAGAGCTTGCGGGAAAGGTCAACAGGAGCATGCCGTTTCACGTGGCGCAGTGGGTGTCCGAAGCCCTCAACAGCGCCGGCAAGAGCGCGAGCGGCTCGAGCATCCTCCTGCTCGGTGTCGCCTACAAGGAAAACATCGGAGACACCCGCGAATCGCCGTCCCTGAAGGTTATCGAGCTGCTGGCCGAGCAGGGGGCACGGGTCTCTTATCACGACCCGTTCGTCGAGCGCGTCGAGGTCGGCGGCAGAGAATATGAGTCGGTGCCGCTGGACGCCGCGGCCGTCAACGAGGCCGACTGCATAGTGCTTCTGACCGCTCACTCGAGCCTGGACCTCGAGCTCCTGGAGTCGGCACAGGCCCCCGTGGTGGACACGAGGAACGTCCTGCGGAGAGAAAGCCGTTGACCTGGATCGACCTGCACTCCCACATCCTGCCCGGCTTCGACGACGGGGCCTCGAGCGACGAGGAGTTTCTGCAAATCGCCCGGGTTGCCGTCCACGGCGGCACATCGTTGATGGCGGCGACCCCCCACTACGACACCGAGAGCCCCTCCTTCGACCCCGGTGAGGCGGCCGCGGCGGTTGTGAGGGGCAACGAGCTCCTGCGCGCCGAGGGCATCTCGCTTACACTGTTGCCCGGCGTGGAGGTGCGCGTAAACGCGGGCCTCTTCGACCTGGCCAACGCGCCCGGCGGCCTCGATGCGCTCAGCCTTGCCGCAAAAGGAAAGTACATGCTGGTGGATCTGCCTATGATGGACATGCCGGTGGCCACCGGCGACATCTTCTTCCGGATCCAGCTCGACGGGGTGACGCCCATCCTGGCACATCCCGAACGCAACCGTTACCTCGTGGAGCACCCCTTGAGCATCAGGGACATGGTCGAGCACGGGGTCGAGCTGCAGGTTGACTCGGGGAGCCTCGAGGGCATATTCGGAAAGGCGGCCCGGCGCACGGCGCGGCTCCTGCTGAAAGAGGGCTCGGCCAGGCTGGTCGCCTCTGATGCCCACGAGCCGGAGAGGAGGGGGCCCGACCTGTCAGGCGCGGCAAGGGCGCTAAAAGGGCTGCTCGGCAAGGATGGCCCCCGCATCATCATGGAAATCAACCCGGGCAGAGTCCTCGACGGGCAGAAGCCCCTGGACGTAACAGACCGCTCCAGGCAAGAGTCTGGAGCGGCCCGAAAAAGGCTATGGCGAAGGTCGCCATAGGCTGAAAGCCTACGGAGTGAACGGGATTCCCACCGAGTTGTGGCCGCCCAGGATGCCACCGTAGTTGAAGTACATGGACCGCTCGGCAACAACCGGCACGGTCGAGACGACCTCTGTCGAGACCGATACCCCATCGGAAAGCCCTTCCAGCTCGTTCAGGTGGACCTGCTGCCTGGTGCCGGCGGGCAGGCTGATGACCTTGTTCGGGGCGCTCCCGTTCTCGACCTGGAACTTCAGCGTAACCGTGGCACTCTCGCTGCCCGGGTTTTGCACCAGCACCCATGTGTCGAAGCCGGCCCCGGTGTAGCCCTCGGGCAGGTACCAGTTGGTTGACGGCTCCTCCGCAGCCTTTGAACAGTGGCCGCCGTCCTTGCCGTCGTAGAGGAAGTACATGGCCCTTTCGGCGACTACGTCCACGTCAGAGGTGACCTTCGTTGAGACTGAGACCCCGGCGGAAAGCCCGGGAAGCTCGTTCAGGCGGACCTGCTGCCTGGTGCCGGCGGGCAGGCTGATGACCTTGTCGGGCGCCGTCCCGGAGTCGAGCTGGAACTGCATGGTGACTGTCGCGTTCTTCGTGGTCGGGTTCTGAACCAGGACCCATGTGTCGAAGCCGGCCCCGGTGTAGCCCTCGGCCATGTGCCATGTCTTACGGGGGAGGTTCACGCCGATGGAGTCGTGGCCGCCCCGCTTGCCTGAGTAGCGGAAGTACATGGCCCGCTCGACCACTACGCGCACGTCAGAGGTGACCTTCGTAGAGACCGAGACCCCTGCGGAAAGCCCGGGAAGATCGTTCAGGTAGACTGACTGCCTGGTGCCGGCGGGCAGGCTGATGACCTTGTCGGGCGCCGTCCCGGAGTCGAGCTGGAACTTGAGGGTAACGTTCGCGGCCGTGGTGCCGGGGTTCTGTACCAGCACCCATGTGTCGAAGCCGGCCCCTGTGTACCCCTCGGCCAGGTACCAAATATAGCACGGGGTCAGGGTGCCGATGGAGTCATGCCCCCCCGGGTCCCCCACGTATTTGAAGTACATCGCTCTCTCGGCGTTGAGAGGGGCTCCAGTTGTAGATGTGACCTTGGTCGATACCGAGGCCTCCGAAAGCCCCGGCAGCTCGTCGAGGTGAACGGTCATCCTCGAGTTGGCGAGCACCGTCCCCGCCACCGCCGCCGCGGTGCCGTTCTGTACCTGGAAAGTCATCGTAAAAGGGGCATCGAGGCTGCCCGGATTCTGCAGCAGTACATAGGTGTCGAAGTAGCCGCCACCTGACGTGGTACCGGTGTAGCCCTCGGCCAGGTACCAGCTGAACGCCTGGAATTCGTAGACCACGCAGTCGCAGTCCGCGTCGTACCACGCGATGTTATAGACATCGCTGCCTGTGGCCGTGTAGCGCGTTCCCAGGTCTATGTTGAAATTGCCGTTGGCGTTAATCGTCACCTGGTATGTCACCGGGTTGCTGTAAGGGCTCATGGTGAGCCTCATGACCCGGTTGGCCGGGCCTGAACCGGTTACGTGATTGGTGGCCGGGTCGCACCTTGCCGATACATTCGCCACCATTATCGAGCGGTTCGTCGCCCCCATCTGGCAGGTCACCAGGTCGGGCGGTACGATGTTGTACTTTTTGTAGAACCACGCGTCAAAGAAGCCGTCTCCGGCGGTGCCTGCGTCCACGTTATTCCCGCTAATCCCGGCGGCCTTGACCGTCAGCAGTTGCCCGGGCAGGTAGTAGCCCATGACATCGTCGTATTGCGGATACACGACGAGCGTCCCTCCGTCGTTCGCCACGTTCATGACTATGTTGCCCCTGGTGTCCGTGGAGTAAACGAACGCCGCGTCGCCGTAACGCAGCTTGAGCGTGCCGGTGAAATCAACGTCCCACGGGGTGCCGGTGTCTTTCTTATGGGCAACGCCCGGGGGAATGTCGCCGTAGTAGGTGCTGGGCGTCCTGATGTAGACGTCGACGCTGCGCCCCGCCAGGGCCGTGCCGCTCACCACGTCGTTCGGCGCGTCCATGGCGCATGTAAGCGTACAGTTGACCACGACCGGAGCGCCCCCGCCCGAATCCGTCACCGTGACGGTGTCTCCCGACTTGATGTCGCCGGGGCCGGGGGTGGCATCGGCCAAGTCGGCCTCGAAAAACCTGCTGGCGTTGGTGGTGGTGTTGACGGTATACGTCTGCATGCCCTGCGTCAGGACCACCTGCACATCGGTGCTGGCGTGGGTGGTACGCCCGGTGACGGTGTCGTACGGGATGGAGACGCGCACGCCCGCGGACACCGCATCGGCGCTCCTGTCACCCTCCCCGCCGAGCTCGGCGGGCCAGCCGATCTTCTGCTCCTGCAGGCGCTTGTTGGCCTCCTCGGGAGAGGCGGGCAGCCTGCGAAGGGGGTCAGCCTTTATCTCGCTGTTTGCTTCTGACGCCCGGGCACGGCCGCCGTCAAGGCTCGACCATGCCGAGATGAGAGGGACGCACAGCAAGAAAGCAATGACCAGAATGGCGCAGAAGAGATGAATCCGGTACGACTTCCCTGTCTTACTACTCATTACACTCTCCCCCAGGTTTTTTCGCTCTTAGAGGCATACGACGTTGGTTATGTGCCAGATGCAGTAGTCCTTTTTCAGTGTCATGGTAGAGGGGAACGTACTGCCGCCCTTGGACGCGACCTTACCTGTGAGCACGACCTCCCCTTCGCCCACCTGGTTGACAGAGTCTATGCTCATGTAGCCAAGCCTGCCCTCCGCGACCTTCTTGAGGAAAGGCTGCTGTTCATCGAGCGCCCTTGCGAGGTCGCTCTCAAAGCTGTTCGGGACTTTGTAGTTGGTGCCCCCTGCCAGGGTGCCGGAAAGGCGAACGGCTCCGATGCGCCACTTACCCTCGGCATACTTCATGACGATGGTGCCGTCTGTCCTGGCGCCGTCGGTGGTTGTGATGATGACGTAAACGTTTGAGGAGTTGGGGTCGCCGGCCGGCTGGAAATCGGTGGCGGTGACGTCGAGCCTCGATATGCGCCCCTCACCCAGGGCCTTTAAGAAGTTCTGATGCCTCTGGGTCTCGGTCACGTAGCGCTGGTCGGGATTGGTGTACGAGAACGTCTCCCCGGTCGGAACTGCCTCCGCCTGCCGCGCCTCGCCGCCTGAGACGGAAGCCTCCCGGCCCTGGCGCTCAGCCGTCTGGGCGGCTGTGGGCGCGTTAGTGCCATTCATCGCCGAAACGGCGGAGGCCGCGGACCTTGAAGCCGGGGCTTCTATATCCCCTCTAACCCAGCTTGCTACCTGCCAGCTGGCAAGAGCAATCGCCGTGCAAGCCACGACGATAATAACGGTGAGGATAAGTATTTTTCGCACTTTATATACCTCCACCTTCCATCAGAGGCCGATACGCCTCACAGCAACCCTGTACTATTGTTTGGATTCTACTTTTGTGCCACGGGGGGAATGCTATTACTGCTTAGTGGCAATGTCAAGCGGGCGAGCGGTCAGAAATTGCACCTTTATGGAGACGCCCGCCGAAGTCGTCACGGTTATCTCAAACTGTTCGCCGAGGCCAGGCGGGACTTTCAACTCGATGAGGGTGTCGGACCACCGCAAGTACTCTGTGGCCGCGACCTGCCCGAAGAATACGCGGGAATCCCCCTGCACCTCTCCGAAGCCCGAGCCGGTCAAGACCAGGGTGTCCCCGGAGGGCCCCGTGGAGGGGACCACCTTCAGTACCTGGGGCACCGGTTGCGTCACAGGCTCGACAGGGTCCACCGGCAGGGGAGGCTTTTCGACAGGCTGCACAGGCACGACTGGCCGCTCGGGAGCGGGCGCCGGTTTGGGCGCAGGCTTTTTGACCGGCTTCCTGGCCCGGGGCGCCACGACCGTCGGGCCGGATGTCGCCTGGCCCTCGGTGACCGGGGCAGGGGAGACCGGGGCGGGGGAGACCGCGATGATGCCGGCGGCCGCAACCCCTCCCTTGTCGGTTATCCTCACGCGGTAGCCGCCGCTGCCCACAGCCCATGCGGAGCTGCCGGCCGCGGATATGCCGTTGAGTGTCGAGCCCGTGCCCGAAGGCAGAAGCATCCAGGTGGCCCCGCCGTCGTGGGTCATGATGACCTTGCCGCCTTTGCCCGCCGCCCAGGCAGTGTCGGCATCGACGGCGCTTACAGACAGAAGGTCCGCGGTCGTGCCCGAGACTTGCTGAGTCCAGGTGTTTCCGCCGTCCGCGGTCTTGAGCACTTTGCCGCCGCCGCCGACCGCCCACGCGCTCGTGGCGTTTACCGCCGAGATTCCGTAAAGGTTGGCCGCGGTGCCGGTGGCCTTTCGCACCCAGGAGACACCGCCGTTGGTGGTCCTCAAGACCGTGCCGCCACCGCCCGCCGCCCAGGCGTTCGAGGCGCTCGGAGCCGAGACGCTGTGAAGGACGACCCCCGTACCCGAGTGCTGGCGCGACCAGGAGCCACCCCCGTTGGTAGTCCTCAGCACGGTACCGCCGCGCCCCACGGCCCAGGCGACACCGCCGCCGCCCGCGCCAACCCCAAGGAGGTCTTTATCAGTACCGGAGGTCTGGAGCGCCCACGAGTCGCCGCCGTCCGTGGTCTTGAGCACGGTGCCGCCGCCGCCGACGGCCCACGCGCTGCTCGCGTCCGCCCCCGACACGGCGAAAAGGTCTGAGTATGTGCCCGAGGTTTGCGGCGCCCAGGACCCGCCGCTGTCGGAGGTGTGAAGGATAGTCCCGCTCAGGCCCACCGCCCACGCGGTATCGCCGCCGAGCACGTCTATGCCCTTGAGGTCTTTCACGCCCGCCACAAAGCCCGTGGCGCTCGCCTTTCCCCCGGAGGTGGCCACGGTTATCTCGACCTGGCCGGCGACCCCCGTGGGCACCCTGACCTCAACCAGGGTGTCGGTCCACCGCACGTAGTCGGTCACCACGACCTGGCCGAAGGTGATGCTCGAAGCGCCCCGCTCGAGGCCGAACCCCGAGCCGGTTATCACCACGGTATCCCCGATCGCGCCGGAGGTGGGAGCCACGCTCAAGATGGCGGGCGCGGCGGGCGGCGCAGGCTTTGGAGCCGGTTTGGGCGCCGGGTTGGGCGCCGGCGGCCTCGGAGGTAAGGGCACCGGGGGCGGGACCACGGTGAAGGAGACCTCGTTGGAGGACCCCGCGGTGGTGGTCACTTTCACCTTGACCTCGCCGGATACGCCGGGGACCTTGACCTCGATGCGGGTGTCGGACCACATGCCGTAATCGACGGCCTCGGCCCCGCCGAAGGAAACATCGGATGAGCCGCGCTCAGAGCCGAACGCCGAGCCGGTCACCACAACCGATGAGCCGACGTAGCTTCTGCCCGGGTAAACGCTGTTGACGGTGGGGGGCACCCCGAACGGCCTGGCCGCGGACGTGCCCGCGGAGTTGGTGACCGTTACGGGCACCTGCTGCGAGGGGCCGCGGGGCACCTTGCACTTTACCTGGGTAGCGGACCACGAGAGATACTCGCTCACCCTGGCCTCGCCGAAAGAGACGTAAGACGAGCCGCGCTCGGAGCCGAACGACAGGCCGGAGAGGGTCACCTCGTCGCCGACCCTGCCGATGCCGGGGTTCAGGTTGTCGAGCCTGGGCGCGGCCCTGTAGTGGAGCACGGTCCCTTTCCAGCCGACCGCCCACGCCGTATCGCGGCCGGCCGCCGACACGCCCCAGAGGTTGCCCGACGTGTCGGTGCGCAGGGCCGTCCATGTCTTGCCGCCGTCAGAAGTCTTGACGACAGTGCCGCCGTCGCCCGCCGCCCAGACGGTGTCGGCGTCAACGGCGGATACGGCCCAGAGGTTATGCTTTATGCCGGTATTGCTCTTATTCCAGGTCTCCCCGCCGTCTTTCGTCACGTAGGCCGCCCCGCTGAAGCCGACAACCCAGGCGGTGTCGCTGTCCACGGCCGATACGCCCAGGAAGTCGGGGGCGCCCTTCGGGACGCGGGAGACCCAGGTCTCCCCGCCGTCGGAGGTCTTGAGGATGAGCCCGCCTTCTCCGACCGCCCACGCCTTCTCGCTGTCAAGGGCCGATATACCCCGCAGGTCTTTAGTGACCCCCGTGTCGAGGGTGTCCCATTCGTACCCGCCGTCGCCGGTCTTGAGAACGGTGCCGTTCCAGCCCACCGCCCAGGCGTTTCGATTGCTGAGGGCCGACACGCCGTAGAGGGTGTTTCTCGCGGTGTCGCCCCCCCGGCCCTGCTCGTTCTGCTGGCTCCAGGTCTTGCCGCCATCGTAGGTCTGAAGGATGAGCCCTTTCTCGCCGACCGCCCATGCGTAATCTTTGTCAACCGCGGAGATACCCAGAAGGTCGTCGGTGAACCCGGTGCTCTGGGCGCTCCAGGTGTAGCCCCCGTCGGACGTCATGAGGATGGTGCCGCCTTCGCCCACCGCCCACGCGGTGTTAGAGTCAACAGCGTGCACGGAGTTGAGGTTGCTGCTGGTGCCCACCCCCTGGGGCAACCACGTGGCCCCACTATCGAGGGTCTTGATGATGATGCTGGAAAACCCGACGGCCCATGCCACCGACGCGTCCACCGCGTCTAAAGCGAAGAGGTCGTTTGTCCTCGCGGTGCCCTGGGCCGCCCAGGTCACCCCGCCGTCGCCTGTCTTCCTGATGACACCGCCGTTGCCCACCGCCCACGCGGTGTTGGCGTCGCCGGCGTCTACCGCGTGGAGCCGGGCCTGCGTGCCTGCCGCCTGGAACACCCAGGTCGCCCCGCCGTCAGAGGACTTGACCAGGAAGCCGATGTCGCCCGATATCCAGACGTTGTTGCCGTCAACCGCGCGCACGTCGAGGAGGTCGGAAGCCGATTCGAAGAACTGCTGTGCCCAACTCGCCCCGCCGTCGGAGGTCTTCAAGATAACGGAGCCGCTCCCCACCGCCCACGCGGTCATCGAGTCGGCGGCGCTCACCGCGTAAAGCTCGCTCTTTGTCCCGGACTTCTGGGAGGCCCAACTCGCCCCGCCGTCGGTGGTCTTAAGGATGGTCCCGGCGTCTCCCACCGCCCACGCGGTGGAGGGGTCGAGCGCCGACACGCCGTCGAGCCTTACCGCCGTGTCTGAGACCTGGCGCTTCCACGCCGCGCCACCGTCGGAGGTCTTGAGAATAGCGCCCCCGTCTCCCACCGCCCAGGCGGTATCTATGCCCGCGGAGGCTATCCCCTTGAGGTCAGTCTCCAGCCCGGAGTCCTGTGGTATCCAGCCGGTGCCCCCGTTGGAGGTCTTGAGGATTGCGCCGCCCTGGCCGGCGACCCACGCGGTGTCGCGGTCAACGGCGGATACGTCGTAATAGGAGGCGGCCTGGGTAGGCTCGGCCACGGCGCCGGGAGCTTGAGCCATCACCGCGCCCGACCCCCTGCCCGCGGCAGGGAAGGCCGTGAGGCACGCCACCAGCAGGACCGTGGTGATGATACGGGCGACCGGCCCGCTCGAGACAAGCCTCCCTGGGCGGTGCCCACCGTTCCTATTCTTCCACAGGCCCTTTGAAAGGCGTTTCATCTTCATTATCAATAGAAGCCCCATCGCCGCACACATAATAACACCCAATAGGATAACGCTTGAACACCGATAAGGGAATCTAGGTACTCGCCAGGCCGAGAGTCTTTAGAACGAATGAAGGTGTGCGGATATCGAGGCCGGATTCCTTCTTCACGCGAGCGTTCTTCAGAAAGTGGCTGTCGCCGGTAACGAAGTAATCCGGCTCCGCTGCTATTGCGGCAGCGATTATCATGGCATCTCCTTCATCAAGGAATTCGGACCACCTGGCGACATCTTCACCACCAGGGTCAGCGACCACCTCGAGCGGTGTGCTCAACAGGAAATCCTTGAGCGCCGGAACCGCTTCGGGCAGGCTCCTTTTGAAGGTCCGGACGACTTCTTCAAGCACCTGCTGAGAAATTACTACCACGAATCTCCCTTGCGCGAAATGCTCGAGGATGGCACCCGGGGGGCCATCGGGGGAGTGGAAGCCGGAGAAGAGGACGTTGCTGTCAAGGAAGATGCGCGATGGTCTATCCGCGCTTGCTGCTCTGCTCAACGGTTATCTCCTGCCTGGACTTGCGAGCTTCACGCAGCAGCTCCTTTTCATCTATGCCGGAGCGCCTGAAAGTTTCCTGGATCTCTCTTAAGGCATCAAGCGCCAGGCGCTTCCTGGGGGTAGCCCTCAATACGGACTCTTCAACAGCCAACTCAAGGACATCGCCAGGCTCAATCCCCAGTTGCTCGCATATCTCCCGTGGAATCGTCACCTGCCGCTTCGGCCGCAGGACTACATCTGCTTTCTTAACTGGCAAGGGAACCACCTCTTATGCAGGACATATGACATCTAACGTCCTACATCTGATTATGAGGCCACAGACCACTGCCGTCAACCTGCCGGGCTCTCTTGACGTGGTACGTTTATATGTACATAATGATGTAGTTATTAATGTACATATAATGTTACAGCGTTTTCGACGGCCTACTGGTTTGGAGAAGAGCGATGAAAGCTATCAACATGGCAAGCGCAAGGGCGCACCTCTCCGAGGTGGTCACCAAGACCTCCACCGAGGGGGAGTCTTACGTGATTCACAGCAGGGGGACTCCAAAGGCGGTGCTTCTGGGCATTGATGAGTACCGGTCACTGGTGGCGACAGTTGAAGAGATGAGCGACCTCGAAGCTCACGGCATGTTGAAATCCGGGCGCGATGATATCAAGAAAGGGAAGACCAGAACCGTCGAAGAGGTCTTCGGTGAGTCGCTCCTCTAAGGAGTATCGACTCGAGTTATCGAACACCGCCGCGCCAGGAAGGGCAACTGGCGCGTGATCTACTACCCACCCGAGGACGACGTCATCTAAGTGGTATACATCCGCAACCGCGAGTAAAAGACCTATCGAAGGCAGTAACCCGCGGAGTCGTAACACCAGTTGAAGCAGTTGCCGATTACTGTTGCTCACACGCGGCAGGATCTACCGACCCGAAAGCTTTGGGCCCCAACTCGCGCCCGAACTCCTCGACGCGAATCACAAATAGAAATGGCCAGGTTGGCATTCTGAAGGCTGGGCATACCCCGCCCCAGCCTCAAGGAAGCCACCTCGAAGCGCATGTCGCAGAGCAACCTTCCGAGAGAAGCCATGTAGATGGTTGGTCTCTAGTGCTAGAATGGCTTGAGGCAAGCCTTGGCTGAATGGAAGCAGGAAAGCTTTTGGAAACAACCCGAGACCAGGCTCTGGATGAGGTGCTCCAACGACTGATAGCTGCATATCAGCCCGAGCGGGTTTTTCTCTTCGGGTCCAGGGCACGTGACAATGCGGGGCCGGACAGCGATTATGACCTTCTGATCATAGTCCCCGATGATGCACCACCCGAGCGGCGGAGAAGCAGACTGGCCTATGAGCATATGTGGGGAACGGGTGCGGCAGCAGATGTACTTGTGTGGACAAGGAAGTACTTTGAGAGCCGCGTTCATTTGAGCTCGTCTCTGGCAGCCACTGTTATAAGGGAGGGCAGGCTACTCTATGTCGCCTGATACGGCCAGGATAGCGGAAGCCGGAGAGTGGCTCGCGAAGGCTCAGATTGATTTGAGGGCTGCGGATCACGATAAAACCGCGGATCCGCCAATCACAGCTGACATGGTCTTTCATGCCCAGCAAACAGTGGAGAAAGCATTGAAAGCGTTTCTGTGTTGGCATGACATTCCTTTCCGAAAAACCCACAACCTGGTTGAGCTTGGTGAGAAATGTGCAGGCATCGACAGCAGTCTGGAGCCGTTGCTCAGGAGCGCTGCCTTTCTAACGGAATACGCTTGGAAGTTTCGCTATCCCGGCAATGCGGAGGAGCCTGAGATAGCGGAAGCAGACGAAGCGGTCGCCCTTGCTCGAGAAGTCTTTCAGGCCGTTGTCGACCGCCTTCCGAATGAGGCTGGAACCTAGCGCCCCCGCGTCCTTCCCGCACTGCTGAATCCAAAGGTGTTTAGCTAACCAGGCGGTTCCTCGCCGCCCCGCCCCAGCCGCAGGTTCGCCGCCTCGAAGTACAATCAAGAGCATCGCGCGGTGTCGCGGCTTCTTGACGGCTGGGATATGAGTTTGTGGGATAAACAGGCGACAAACAACGGGGTCAAGTCCTGGGGTGTGGTGTCCGAGCTCCTACGGAATTCGAGTCAAGAGGGTTGACCCCACACCCCAGGACTTGACCCCGTTGTCCGTTGTACTCTCGGGGAGGGGATTGGCATGGGGATGAACGCGAAACCGGTCCTTGCCCTACTGATCACAACTCTCCTGGTCTCAGGCTTTCTCGCGCTGGGCGCCGGTGTTACAGCCCGGGTCGGACGGGGACAACGTCGGCAGCAACCCTGGCGAGCTCATCGTCGGCAAGTACACGCAGGACGGTAAGCTGCTCCCCGGCTGGCCGAAGTACATGAAGGCAAGCGACCACTCCTTCGGGACCGCGGCGATAGTGACCTCGGACGGCGACATCGTGGCCTGCGGTTACGCTCGCGACCAGGCAGGGAGCTACTTCGCGATGCTCCTGGTGAAATACACGGCTTCCGGGGCGATAGTCCCGGGCTGGCCCAGGACGTACCAGGTGGCAGGAACAAGAACGGTCGGGTTCGATATCATCCAGGACTCCGACGGCAACCTGGTTGCCGCCGGATACAGCACTCCCAGTGGGAGCGACCGGGACGCGGTTCTCTTCAAGATGGACGTCAACGGCAACACCATGGCCGGATGGCCAAAAAGCTGGAGCTCAGGGGCAGGCTATGACGAGTACTCCTCGGTCTCGCAGGACACCAACGGCCAGTACTGCCTGGTCGGGGTCTGTCAGGGTGCGCAGATCTCGGCGAGCCCCCCGCTGGACTCGGGCAAGCTGCTCGTCAACCGGTACACGAAGTCGGGCGCGCAGGTCGCCGGGTGGCCCAGGATCGAAGGGTCAACCGGCCTCCTGGGCTACCATCCCCCCGACGTCTGGCACGGGGCGGTCGACTACGAGGGGAACATAGCCGCTTCTTTCACGCGCCGGTCGGACACGAGCGTCCACACCAACAGGTACGCGCGCGGCGGGGCGATGTCACCGGGCTTCCCTCAGGTATTGAACCGGGCCGGCTACTCCGACGAAGCGCACGCGTCGAACGTGGACGATAAAGGAAATATCTACACCGTCGGTTTCTCGATGTCGGACTCGGACCCAGACGGCGACTACACGACGTTCGTGGCGAAGTACACGCCGGCCACGTTCACCTGGTACCTCGCCGAGGGCAGCACCGGCATCAGCGAAGACGGTTACTTCGAGACCTGGATCCTCGTTCAGAACCCGGGGGACGAGTCCGCCGACGTTCAGCTCTACTACCAGACGCCGAACGGCGAGGTGCCCGGGCAGCACATGACGCTGGCCCCGCACACGCGCGACACGCGAAGTGTCGCCGACGTCGTGCCGAACCAGTTCAGCGTCTCGACGAGGGTGGTCTCGAACAAGCCCATCATCGCCGAACGGGCGATGTACTGGGACGCGCCGGGGTGCTTTCGCCAGTCGGCTACCGACTCGATAGGCGTGACGTCGCCCGCGGCCACCTGGTACCTCGCCGAAGGGAGCACGGGCGCCGGCGAGTCCGGCTCGTTCGAGACGTGGGTCCTGGTGCAGAACCCCGGCGATGCCACAGCCAACGTGCAGCTGGACTACCAGACACCCGACGGCGAGGTACCGGGGCACAAGATCACCTTGAAACCGCACTCGCGCGAGACGCGCAACGTAGCCGACTTCGCGCCGAACCAGTACAGCGTCTCGACGAAGGTGTCCTCGGACCAGCCGGTCATAGCCGAGAGGGCGATGTACTGGAACGCGCCGGGCGCCTACCGGGCCGCGGCCCACGACTCCATCGGCGTGACCTCCCCCTACACCACCTGGTACCTCGCCGAGGGCAGCACCGGCGCCGGCGAGTCGGGCTCGTTCGAGACATGGATCCTCGTGCAGAACCCCGGTAACAGGGCGGCCAACGTGCGGCTCTACTACCAGACCCCGAAGGGGGAGGTGGAGGGCCAAGAGATGACGGTCGGCCCGCACTCGCGCGAGACGCGTAACGTAGCCGATTTTGTGCCGAACGAGTTCAGCGTTTCGACCAGGGTCGCCTCGGACCAGCCGGTTATCGCCGAGCGCGCCATGTACTGGACCGGCACACCTGGCACTTTCCGCCAATCGGCGACCGATTCGGTCGGGGTGACATCCCCGTGCGGCGCCTGGTACCTGGCCGAAGGGAGCACGGGCGCGAGCCAGCAGGGATACTTCGAGTGCTGGATCCTGGTGCAGAACCCCGGCGATGAGACAGCAGACGTGCAGCTCTACTACCAGACAGCCAGGGGAGAGGTAACGGGCCACAAGATCACCCTCGCGCCGCATACCCGGGAGACGCGGAACGTCGCCGACTTCGTCCCGAACGAGTTCAGCGTTTCCACCAGGGTCGCCTCGGACCAGCCCGTCATAGCCGAGCGCGCCATGTACTGGAATACGGGTTTGTCTTACCGCCAGTGCGCGCACGACTCGATCGGGTTCGACCCCTGATGCCTTCGCTGGCGCGCAGGCAGGTAAGTTAGCCCTCCGGCGGGAGCGTGGGCCCCGGCTTCTTGCTTTTCGGCCGCTTGCCGCGGCTCTTCTTGCCGCCGGCACTCTGCCCCTCGGCATCCGCGTCGTAGTAGTAGTAGTACTGGTATTGGTAATAGCCGTAGCGCTTGCCCGTCTCGAGGCAGTTGATGACAAGGCCCAGGATGTTGGCCTCAACCTTCTTCAGCATGTCGACCGTGCGGCGCGCGCTGTCCCTGTCGGCGGTCTTCATACGGCCGATCAGCAGCACTCCATCCACCACGTGAGCCAGGGCAGAGGCGTCGGAGGCGGCCATCATCGGAGGGGCGTCAACCAGCACGTAATCCACCAGCGTCCTGGCTTTTTCCAGCATGGCGCGCATCTCATCGGAGGCGGCCAGCTTGCCAGGGTTCGGAGCCCTGATACCGGAGGGGAGCACGTAGAGGTTGTCGAAGCCGGTCTGCAAGATCGATTCCTCCAGGGAGCTGGTGCCCGACAGCACGCCCGTTACACCGTTCTCCGTGGGCAGGTCGAACATCTTGTGCAGAGTAGGCTTTCTCAGGTCGGCGTCGATGAGCAGCACCTTCTTGCCCATCTCCGAGAGCGCCGCGCCCAGGCTGGCGGCAATGGTTGACTTACCCTCCTCAGGCAGGGCGCTGGTGAAGAGTATCGCATCGCCCTCCCCCTTGAGGTTCAAGAACTGCAGGTTAGTGCGCAGGGTGCGGAACCCCTCCGCGGCCTGATGCTTGGGCTTCTCGAAATAGATGACGTGGAACTCGGGAAGCTCCTCGGCGGGGATGAACGGTATCTCACCGACCACGGTCGTATCGTAGTAGCGCTCGAAGTCCTCCCTCGAACGAAGGGTATCGTCCATGTAGTCCACGAAGAAGGCGAGCCCTACACCAAGGATGAGCCCCAGGAATACGGCGAGAATGCCGTTTCGTACGGGCTTGGGACCGATTTTGATACCAACCCTCGCCGGCTCGATTATCTCGAGCCCCCGCTGCTGAAGCGATTCCTGAATGCGCAGGGTTATGTATTTCTCATAAAGCGTGGCGTAGAGCTCCGAGGCTCGCTGCACCGCCGCCTGCATCTCCAAGGGGAGGTCCGCTGGCTTATACTGCTTAGCATCCTGGACCGCTTTCTGAAGCTGCTCCTCCACCTCTGTGAGGCGGTTCCAGACTTCTTTACGAGCCTCGCTTACTTGCTGGATGGCCGCGAGTTGGCGGTTCGACAGGTATTCCTCCGAATAAGCCTGGGCGATATCACGGGTGAGCCTGGGGTCGCCCCCAGTGATGGCGATATTAAAGGTGCCGGTCTTCGCCCCGGGCAGTACGCTGACCATGTCCTTAAGCTCTTTAGCCGTAGGTAAAGAATCGGGGATACTTGCTTCCTTTGCGGTCTTCTTCTCACGGGCTTGCTGCTCGTACTTGTATTTCAACTGCCGTTCCACGGCCTGGGCGAGTGTGTCGGTCTGGATTACCTTGACCTGATTCTGGATGAAGCGGTCGGTGTCGGTGAGGCCCGCCGGCATCAGGTTCCCCAGCAACGACTCGGTGGCCGAGTTTACCTCAGTGAGTATCGTAACCGAGGACTCGTAGGTCGGAGCCTGGAGGAAAGTGAAGACGAGAGAGAGGGCCAGGACGATGGCCAGCGTCCCCACGACTATCCATTTGCGGTTATAGAGGATGTCTATGTATTCTTTTAGTTCCAAGTCTCCCCGCCAGCATTGCTAGCTTACAACCGCGTTTATGCTAAGCGTTTTACTCTAAATATTCAAACAGTAAGTGTTGCAAAAATCAGCGCCACCGCTGGTGACGATAAGGATAACATGTATTAAACTAGCAAATTGTATGACGGCAGACTTGAATCAGGGTTGCTCTCTAGTCCTGTTCGCTTGCGACCTGCATGTGAGGTGTATGTTACCTTGGGGTTATACGAGAAGTACGTAAAAAGAGCGTTAGATATCGTCGCCTCAGTTCTGGGGCTGGTCGTCTTTGGTCCTCTTCTGGTGGCAATCGCATGCAAGATCAAGAAAGAAGATGGCGGTGGAGCCTTCTATAGGGGCAACAGGGCAGGTAAGAACGGGGTGCCTTTTAAGATTAACAAGTTCAGGACGATGGTCATGAACGCTGAACAGATCGGCGGTCCGTCCACTTCGGAAGATGATCCCAGGGTTACAAGAATCGGCAGGGTCTTGAGGAAATACAAGCTTGACGAACTCCCGCAGCTTATCAACGTCTTGACAGGAGAGATGAGCCTTGTCGGCCCCCGACCTGAAGTTCCCTCGGAGGTAGAAACCTACTCAGAAGAGGAAAGAAGAATACTGAGCGTCAAGCCAGGTATCACAGATTGGGCGTCGATCCATTTTCGAAACGAAGGCGAGATATTGAAAGGAAGCTCCGATCCACACCAGGCATACAGAGAGAAGATTCGTCCAGAGAAGCTCAGGTTGGCTCTCGCTTACGTCGACAACGTGTCTCTAAAGACAGACGCAATGATAATGATGAAGACTGTGAAGGCAGTATTGGTGGACTAGAGAAATGTGTAAGAAAGCAGATCACGAGGCCCCGGAGGCCATGGCAAAGAGGGTAAGAAGAACAGTCCTCAAGATGGTCTATGACACTAAGAGCCCTCACATAGGTGCGGCGTTCTCCTGCGTCGAGGCCCTCGTCACCCTGTTCAATGGAGTCATGAGTATCTCGCCGGAAACCGTGGGCAGTCCTGACAGGGACAGGTTCATAATGAGCAAAGGGCACGCGTGTGCCGCGCTCTATGCTGTCCTCTCCGAGTTCGGATTCTGCACGACAAATGACCTGTGCGCCTTTGCCGTCAACGACGGAGTCTTCGAAGAACACCCGAGCATTGATCTACACCGGGGAATAGAAGTATCGACAGGCTCGTTGGGCCACGGATTGTCCATCGGAACTGGTATGGCGCTTGCTGCATCGATAGACGGCAGAAAGCATCGTGTTTTCGTTTTGCTGAGCGACGGTGAGTTGAACGAAGGGTCCGTATGGGAAGCGGTGATGTTTGCTGCTCACCACAAACTGACGAACCTTATAGCCTTGGTTGACGCCAACGGGATGCAGGCATTGGGGCACACGAGAGATATCATCGACCTCGAGCCCATTTCGGAGAAATGGAAAGCGTTCGGATGGCATCCGCAAGAAGTCGATGGGCACGACGTCGACCAGATCAGCGCCTCATTGTCCGCTCTGTCCGCGGAACATCCAAACGTGATTATCCTTAAGACCGTAAAGGGCAGGGGAGTCTCTTTCATGGAAGACAACCTACTGTGGCACTACAGGGCACCCGACGAACGAGAGTATGAACTGGCCCTGAAGGAGCTCTCCGAATGAGGACGGCGTTTTTCAAGAGATTGGAGAGCATCTACGCAGACAATGGTGACGTAGTGGTCCTCACTGGGGACCTTGGATACAAGTTGTTCGACAGATTTCGCGCGCTGGACCCCAAGAGGTTCTACGATGTGGGCGTAGCCGAGTCAAACATGATAGGCATCGCATCGGGGCTTGCCCTCTCAGGTAAGAAACCCTACTGCTATTCGATAATACCGTTCCTGGTCATGCGTCCGTTCGAGCAGATACGGATTGACGTCGCTTACCACGACCTCGACGTGAGGTTGGTCGGAGCGGGCGGTGGGTTCGCTTACGGCCTGGAGGGCATAACTCACCACGGGCTCGAGGACATCGCGCTTATGCGGACCCTTCCAAACATGACCATCGTGGCGCCAGCGGACCGCTACGAAGCTGAGCGCTTCGCAGAGCTGTCGGCGGACCATCGGGGGCCGATGTATATCCGCCTGGGACATACCAACGAGCCCACAGTCCACGACAGCGTGCCCGAGATTGAGATAGGGAAGATATCGGTCTTGCGAAAGGGCGAGGACGTGGCCCTGCTGTCCTACGGCAGGACCGTAAGCACCGCCTTGCAGGCGATGGACCTACTCTCAGATGAGGGTATAAGCCCTACGCTTGCAAATGTTCACACCATCAAGCCGCTTGACGTCGAAGCCATGGCCGAGCTGTTCAAGACCAACAACCTGATACTGGTGGTGGAGGAACACCAGTATGAGGGGGGTTTGGGTTCGGCAATTGCGGAGCTGGCAGCGGAGATGGATTACACAGGCAAGGTTCGGAGGCTGGGAATAGACAGGACGAAAGCGTACGTTGGTCGGGCCGAATACCAGAGGGAAAGACACGGCCTTACACCGGAATTGGTTGCCGAGAAAGTTAAGAAAGAGATGATTTGAGAAAGATGCATACAGAAGTCAAGTTCTTTGATTATCCGTTTCTGTTCAAGGAATATGAAGAGGAGTACACAAGGATATTCAGGGAAGTCTGCGGTAAGGGCGCATTCATCCTCGGCGAGGAAGTTAAGCGATTTGAAGAGGAGTTTGCTTCGTTCATCGGAGCAAAGCACGCCATCGGGGTTGGCAACTGCACCGACGGATTACTACTCTCGCTCTACGCTGCCGGCATCGGGCTGGGCGATGAGGTCATATCGGTGTCGCACACTTTCGTAGCGACCATAGAGGTTATCAAGTTCCTTGGAGCGAAGCCGGTCTTCGCGGATATCGCCGACGACCACAATATGGACGTGGACACCGTCGAAGAGCTGATAACTCCCAGGACAAAGGCGCTCCTGCCGGTGCACCTGAACGGCCGCGTCTGCTCAAAGATGGAAAGACTCGTCGAAATCGCCCGTGAGCGCGGGCTCGTCATCATTGAAGACGCCGCCCAGGCTATCGGTGCGAAATACAAGGGAAAAGGCGCTGGCACCTTTGGTCTTGCCGGCTGCTTCAGCTTCTACCCCGCCAAACTGCTCGGTACCTTTGGTGACGCAGGCGCAATTGTCACAGATGAAGAGCTTGCTTCCAAGTTGAAGATGATGAGAAACCATGGAAGAGGAGAGCACGGCAAGGTCATGTTCTGGGGCCAGAACAGCAGGATGGACAACATGCATGCGGCTTTCCTCAGGTTCAAACTGCAACGACTTAAGGGTGCGATTCAACGCAGGAGGGAAATTGCGCGCAAATATCACGAAGGCCTGTCTGTCGTAGGGGAACTGAGACTTCCCCCGAAGCCTGTGGAGGACGGTGACCACTATGACGTCTTCCAGAACTACGAACTGGAGGCGGAGGGCAGGGAAGGACTCATAAAGCACCTTAAAGACGACGGGATAGAGGTCGCCGTTCCCTGGGGAGGAAAAGCGGTGCACCAGTTCGCAGCGTTGGGATTGGCTTCAAGCCTTCCACGGACTGATAGCCATTTCAAGAAAGCGATGATGCTGCCTATGTATCCAAGCTTGAGGGACGACCAACTTAGTCACACCGTGGAGACGATAGCAGGCTTTTATAGGTAGAACTGTCGAAGGCAAACACATGCTGAAGGTCTGGATTATCCAGATAGGTGAACCCCTCCTTATAATAGGCGATGAGAGAAAAATGCGCAGCAATCTCCTCGCCGAAGAGTTGGCGAGGAGGGGTCATGAAGTTGTCCTTTGGGTTAGCGCGTTCGACCACAATGCCAAGAAGTGGGCTATCAAGTCCGATGGTGACCTTGTTCAAAGAGAGAACATCAAGGTTAATCTCTTAAAGGGCACTGGCTACAAGAAGAACATCTCCCTTGCTCGATACTTGGACCACAGAGTCATGGCTTGGAAGTTTAGGAAACAGGCGAAAGCCCAGGACAAACCCGATGTCATAGTCGCCTCTCTTCCTCCTCACGACCTGGCTTACCAATGCGTGAAATATGCCGGGGCGAACTGGGTACCGGTAGTAGTGGATATCCGAGACCTCTGGCCCGATATTATCGTGGACAGCCTCCCCGAGCGCCTCAGCTTCCTCGGCAGAATGCTTCTCTTCAACGACTTCAGAATGGTCAAGAAGGCCATGAGTAAGGCTGATGGCCTGACCGCTGTCTCGAATTCATTTCTCGAGTGGGGACTCAGATGCGGGAATCGCCAGAGGTCAGAGGCGGACAGGGTCTTCTATCTCGGATACCACAGGCTGGAAGCTGGCGCCGGTATGGATAACCTAAGGGCGGAGTTCCGAGAAGTCCTCGAAAAGCTGGATAACCGGCAAGTTGTAACATACATTGGTACCTTCAGCGAGTCCCAGGGTCCCACTGTGATGACCGAATGCGCCAAGCGATTTGGGAACAGCGACATCGCGTTCGTATTCACCGGCTACGGGGACCTGTACGAGCGAGCAAGAATCGAGTTCAAGGAAAGCAAGAATGTCTTTTTCGTCGGATGGCTGAACCAGAACGAGATTGACGCACTGCTGATGAAGTCGAGCATAGGCATTTGCCCCTACTCGAAGAACTCCACGATATTTCCAAACAAAGCATGCATGTATCTCTCGGCAGGGCTACCGGTGGCATCCTCATATCAAGGCGACCTGAAGGACCTGATCGAGATAGAGAAGATCGGTATCAACATGGGGACCGCGGACCCGGATTCGCTGGCGGATTTCGTTCGGTTTTTAATCGGCGATCGTCGCGCCTATATGGATATGTCGCACAAGGCGCAAGCAGTGTTCGAATCATACTTCCTCGAAGATAAGTTATATGTGGGATTCGCGGATATGTTGGAGCAAATCGCCGAGGCGAAAGGTCCAAAGTGGTCGCTAGATACAATTTAGCAAAGTATGTAGTCATAAGAGCTATCGAAGTGCGAGGAATGGTAGTGGAGGCCCATAAATAATGGATGTCCGATCGCTTAATACTCTTCTTGGTGCGCAATTCCAGTATGTGGCTAGCCAAGGGATATTCTCGCTCAATGGAAATCAAGAGGAAGGCCATACAAATGATTCAGTGCAAGAAAAGCATTTGGAGGAAATACTCGTTAATGCGAGTGATCTAAGTTCTGATTCAGATGAACTCCAGAGCAGCATCAGGGGGCTATTTTCTGAGTATCATCTTTCCTCAAAACGAGCTCGACTTCTGAGTGCATTTGACTATGCAGAAAGCGTCAAGGAAGTACTGGAAGTCGGGTGCGGATGTGGCGTCATTTCCAGATGTCTCGGTGAACTGATGCCTGGGGCCCGAATCATATCGGTTGAAGAGAACATGAGAAGAGCCGGGATAGCGGCGCTCAGAACAAGGGATCTCACGAATGTTCATGCAGTGTCAGCTTCCTATTATGAGCTGAGACCCAGAGGAAGCTTCGATTTGGTTGCGTGCATTGGATTTCTTGAATACGCTCCTATGTATTTTCGCGCAGGGAACCCTTTCCAGAAAGCGCTTGAACTAATGCATGACGCCTTGGACTCGGGAGGCACTCTACTGCTGGCTATTGAGAACCAATTCGGCCTCAAGTACCTGATAGGGCACTCAGAAGACCATACTGACCTGGCCTTTGAAGGTGTACAGGGCTATCCAAGAACAGGTGGGAATATCAGAACGTTCGGAAGAGCAGACCTAACAAGGATGTTGAAGGAGTCTGGCTTCAGGACAATCGAGTATTTCTATCCAGTTCCTGATCATAAACTCACGGAAGCAATTTTTTCCGAATCGATTCTTTCCGGCCAGCACGACGTCAGTTCAGTTGTAGCAGGATACAAGAGCAGGTCATACGGGAATCCAGCCTATACGCCAATTTGCGATGAGCAGTTAGCATGGTTGGAACTGGGTAGGAACCGGTTAATCCCTCAATACGCCAATTCCTTCTTCGTTATTGCTGGCAAGCAGGAAGAGCGCGCAGAGGTAACGGCTTCTTGGGAGGCAATATCATTCGCAACAAAGAGATCCCGGCGGTTCTGGAATATGACCCTGTACAAGGGGTTCGATACGGGCACTCCCATCAAGACTAGGATTCAGCTCTATCCAGAAGCGTCGCGTTCTGATGGGGTACTACGATTTCCCATGAAACAGGAATCCTCCCTATGGATCGAGGGAGAGAACCTTCTTCTCCTTATCAAGAAGCAGTTAGCAAAGGATGAGATCGACACCCAGGGACTAGTTGAGCTTCTACAGAAATGGGTGGGATACCTGATCTCCCACCAGGAGGAAGATGCCCAAGGAGTTATCAGCGGGCGATATCTGGAAGCTATTCCGCAGAATCTGGTCCTGGACAGATCTGGCGAAATCGTATTTGTCGATGATGAGTGGGAATGGGATGAGGATCTTGAGATAAAGACCGTCGTTCTGCGTGGTCTATACGGGGTGTTACTGAGCAATAGAAGGGCATTGGAAAGACATCGTTATCTGGGTAGGGGAAGTAAACTGGGGTTCTTAAGATACATGTGTGAAGTGCTAGCTGGCAGAGTAAAACCGAGGGACTGGTATCATTTCATTCGCGTTCACATTGGGATATGGAAGGAACTACGCGGCAGACCGTGGTACGCAGCTCCAATAGTGATAACTGGAAACATTCTGCTCAGCGAAAGATTTATCGAGCTCCTGCGATTCCTTGCCTTGTCATTACTGCAACGGCATGACGCATTCCGGCCAGTGGTCATTCGTTTGCGTGACCTCATTTCATAACGTGGTGGCAGAATCCTCCTTCGCAGGCCCAATCGCTGCACGTTGGAGCACAAAGACCTTTAGAGGGCGGCTTATCCAACGAGGATTGTAGTAAGACTCGTCCAGTGTCAGCTCTTCGACTACCTGGAGGCCATTGTTTGAAATGAGTTCCATGATCCTATTCTGTTTGTGCGTTTGGCTAATACTTCCTGACCCTGTTGCATCGCCCGATGCGAGCTTATTGAATGCCGCCCTGATCAATCTCAAGACGTAGTCAGCAAGTTTATTGGGGCTGGCAAAAACGCTCTTCGTTAGTCTTTTACTGTTAGTCAGCGACTTCGTCAACCTGCGAAAAGCTCCTTGCATGCTCCCCACACGCACTTCAACAATGACTTTGCCTCGGCTTACTCTAGCGAATTCGCCAAGAACACGGCCGACTATCGTAGTAGGAACCCAGTTTAAGAAGCGTGTGCAAATGACATGGTCAACTATGTCGTCGGACAGGGTAATCGTCTCAATGTCACCTATTATCAAGTGGGCTTGGTCTTGCGAGCCTTCTAGGGATTTTCTTGCTTCGTTAAGCATATCATCAGAAATGTCCATACCATAGACATGCAGTCCTATGTCTAAGTAGAGTGGGATGAACCTCCCGGTGCCGATTGGAGCATCTAGTATAGCTTCTCCTCTACTTGCGTATTTATGTAGCAATCTATCAATTACTTCCTGTTCTACGTGCCATTGGGGCTCAAGGGTACGCTGCTCGATGTATGTCGCTGCAATGTCGTTACGATAGTGGTCTCTTGCCCTGTACAATGGCATTGTTCTCCATCCTAATTGGCATCTATCCTCAGCCCCGGTGGTGCTCCTTAACAGTATCACAATCTGAGAGCATCGGACAAAACTCGGAATTCCGCGTCCTCAAGCCGATCCTAGCACCTGAGATCACAGAAGTCTTTACGAACCTGCCATGAGCTACCCGGCCTTCAGGCTGGCCAACCCGCCGTTCCATTAACGGCCAACCTCAAGATATCCCTGTTTCAAGCCTTTTTCAAAAGGTGAAGCCTCCCGAGTCTGCGAATTCACAGTTGAAAAACAAGACGAGCTCTTGCGAGTTCGTAAAATCCACAAACAAAGGGAGACTTCGATTGAGAACATACCAGATGGCGCTCGATGATTCCATTCTTTCCCTGTCCGACATCGCGGTGAACCCCGGGCCGGTGGCGCAAGAGTTCCCCTGGGAGGTGTTCGAACCGGTGAGAAAGAGATATGAGGATGCGCGCTTCCGCCACCTCAAGAGACAGACCAAAAAGGCAAAGGGCCAGATCAAGAAAAAGAGGGGCCGTCCACTCAAGTGCACGGCCAAACTCTTCTTCGTGGCGGAGGAAGAGCTTGCCCGGTGCGAGGACGACTCCCCCGGGACCGGGGGCTTTCCCGCCTACGACTTCCACCCCCCTGCTCGCCGCCTTCCTCATCTCGCCTCTGTACGACTGCGAGCCGAACGCCGAGAGCATCTGGAGAGAGCTCAACCGCAACCCCTCCTTCGCGTCTCTGTGCGGGTTCGACGCAGCGGAGCGTGTCAACGATTTTGAGACACCTACCTTCTGAGTTTACTGTAGCACCACCTCGCTTTCCGCTTCTCGTTCCGGCTTGTTGATCCAGACCGCTTCCGGCAGTTCCAGCGGTCTTGGAGCAGCTTTCACGAAGCGCT
>JBBQKJ010000035.1:0-31801 GCA_038326775.1 Candidatus Geothermincolia bacterium | reverse complement strand
ATAAGAATGCTCGCCGTGAGTTCCACGGAGAGGATAAACGGATGTGGAGGCGACGTAAGACCCGTTGACTTCAGCGGGCTGACGCCTGAGAAGCGTCAATCAGAGGCGATGGCGCATTTGTCATCATTCTGAGGAACGGTTCGTACTCGGCCTGCTCCAGGGCGATTTGTGTGCCGTGGCGATCGAAGAGCACCGCGCGGATGCTCTGCGTCCCGGAATCGATCGCGATGATGTAGTCCTTCGCGCGCATGAGTGACCTCTAATACCGCTAGATCAAGGGGACGATATTGGCCTGGGAGCCCTTGAGCTTGGCCATGACGAACAGCGCTGAGGAACGCACCGGGTCCACCTGCGACAGCTGGATGGGATGGATCCGCATGTGTTTGCACAGGCCGGCTGTTGACAGCGCCAGGTCGTTGCATCCCGGGCTCATGGTCACATGGCGCTTGCCGAGGCGCGCCCGGAGAGCGACCCCGTAGTCCTGGATGGCGCAACTGCCCGCGATATGCACCCGGCCCGTGATCCGATCGACCGCCTGCCTGTCGATGCCCTTGCCCATGAGGATCGTGAAGCCGCCTTTGCCGCCATGGTCGCGGTAGATCATCTCTACGATGCTTTCGGTGTTGCGTCGGCAGCCCTCCTTACAGCAGCGCTCACGGCCTCTGAGGAAGGTGATGTCCGGCGGGTAGTCGTCGAGCAGCTCGCAGGTGAAGTGCTGTTTGCGCTCTTCGAACAGGGGCCGGTTGATGATATCGATGAGGGCAATGTCGCCCTGGCCGATGCCCGTGGCGCGGCAGAGATCCAGGTGCTTGACCTCGGCCAGATCGAAGCCCATCAGTGCGGCCCCCACCACGTCCGTGGCCAGCGGGTCGGTACCACCGATGAGAAGGTCCATGTTCACAACGCACTTGCCGGCATTGTAAGTCGTGGGGTAGTGGCCGTGATTGGTGGCGATAAGGCCGTCGACCAGGGCGAAATCAGGACGGATGACGCGGTAGATGTCCGCGAACTTCTGGTGGATGCGGTAGTTGTGGTCCGCGATGCGGCTCTTCTGGTGCACGAGACCGAACTGGTTCTTGATCGACAGCGTCACCTGCGACATGCTGTGGGTCTTGAGCTTGGGCAGGGAGAGGTAGAGATTCTCGGCGCGCTGTTCGATGAGACGCTCGAAGACGAAGGCCGATATGTCGATGAATTCCTCGAGGCCTTCCAGAAAGACCGGGACGGCTCCGGTCTCGTCCAGAAAGACCGGGACGGCTCCGGTGTCCCTGCAGATGCGGAGGTACCCGGTGCCCTGGAAAACCAGGCGCGTGAAGTTGGCCTGGGTGCAGTTCTCGATGACATAGATCGTGCGCGCCCCGCAGGCGAGGAAGTAGCTGATGGTCTCGCGCAGCACTTCCGGGTCGGTATAGACGTACGGCTCGGGACCCACGCCATTGACCTTGATGTAGACGTCCCGGCTGGAACGCAGGAGGCTTGCGCCCCCGCCGAAATGCTCGAAGACCGCCCTCACTGCCGGTGCTATTCCCGGCTTCGTGTCCGCCAGAATGACCTCAGCCCGTGCTTTCTCCATGTTTACCTCCCAGGCAATAACATACAAAAATCACGTGGTAACACAGGTTCATCTCCGAGCCGGTATCTCATCGAGCCCGAGCTGACCTCCAGGGTTCATGATGTTGTGAGGATCGAAGTGCCGCTTCACGGCCCGCAGGACCTCTACCTGTTCTTTGCCGAGGTGGGATTCCAACCAGGGCGCGAGCAGGCGGCCCACCCCGTGGTGGTGGCTCAAGCTGCCGCCGTATTTCACCATATGGTCGATGAGGCCGCCCTGGAAGGCGACGTACTCGTCCACATCCATGCGGCCCAGGAAAATGAAGTAGAGATTGGTCCCCTGGGGGTAGAAGTGCGAGGCGTGCGTCATGCAGATGGTGCCCGGACGGCTCTTCACGTAGGCGCGCACCCCGTCGTGCAGACGGTGGAGGTTGTCCCACGTGACGCCGGCCTCCAGCGTATCGAGCATGATGCCGTAATCGTTCAGGTCTTCGCGCATATACGGCTCGGTGTAGCGGGTGTGCTCCCACTTGCGCGCGGCATAACCGGTCAGGGGCATTGCGCCGTGTTTGCGGGCGATGCGCCTTATCTTGCGCGCCACCAGGCGGGTATAGCCCTTGTCGCCTTCGACATTACCCAGGCTCAGGCAGCGCTGCATGGGCTTGAAACCCTTACGGGCGAGAAACATATCCACGAAGCCCGGCATGCCGTACAGTTTCAGGCCCCGGTCGGTCTCCTCCGGGTCGGAGATGCGGTAGATGGCGGGCATGCCGAACTCGGACTGCATGATCTCGCGGCTGGCGTTCACCGCCGCCTCCCAGGTGGGGTACATGAAGCTGAAGCGCCGCCGGTTTTCGGGCATGTACCGGAAGACCTTCATGGTGACCTCGACCAGGATTCCGAAGGTGCCTTCCGAACCCTTCATGATGTCGTGCACCTTGGGGCCGGTGGCCGTGGCCGGGAAATCCAGGGTCTTGAAGGTCCCGACCGGTGTGACGTATTCCTGGCTGAAGACGATATCGCAGGCATCGCCGTAATAGGTCGAGGCCTGGCCCGAACCCAGGGTCAAGACCCAGCCCCCCACGGTGGAATACTCGAAGGACTGCGGAAAGTGGCCGCAGGTATAGCGGCGCTGGCAGCCGAAGCGTTCGGGAGCGTTGTTGAGGGCCTCCTCGTAGGCGGGCCCGAACATTCCCGGCTGAACGCGCGCGGTCTGGTTGAGTTCGTTCACTTCCAGGAGCTTGTTCATGTGCGTGCTCATCACCAGGGAGACGCCGCCCTTGTACGGCCGGCAGCCGAAGTTGCAGGAGGAGCCGGCGCTGAAAACAGTGATGGGGATCAGCTCGGTATCGCAGTAGTCCACGATCTTCTGGACGTCATGCTTATCGCGGGGATGCACCACCACATCGGCCACCTCGCGTATGATGCCCTGGCGGAGCTCCCAGATCTCCTCGGAGGTCTTCCCCGAGGAGTATTTCACACGGCTATAGTCGTCCTGGGCCACGTTTGCCTGGCCCACGATGCCCGCGAGCGCCTCGATCTGTTCGGGCTTGAGCGCCGACGGGCGGTTGAGGGCCACCGGTTCATGCCCCTCACTCTGCTTGACGGCGAAATCGGCATCGCTCATGTGGAATTCCTGCTGCATCATCCTGACCCACGCGTTGCTGGGGTGCTTGAAATGATGCGGATCGCCGTACTTGGCGATGGACCGGAAAGTCCCGGGCACCGGGGCCTGTTCTGACCAGTCCGGCCTGAGTTTCTTACCTTTCATGCGTAAATCCTCCCTGGGATCAGCTTCTCCTCCAGTGGACTTTGGAAGTTCCCACCTGGCAATCTAACAACGTGACGTCATTTAAAACAGCCTCCCGTGCTAACCCGCACCTGGCATGGACACGGTTAGCGGAAGCAGCCGATAACCATGCTACACGCCGGGATGGACCTGCACAAGGAGTGCCAGTTACTGAAGGTGATCGACGAGGATGGATTGGATCTGGTATCGGGTGGGAGGCTGGATAGCGACCCGGGCGAGGTGAGAGATTCCTTCGAGGGCAGTGACGAGCGAGAGGGGTTGACGCCTGCCCGGATAACGAAGCGGATCATGCTTCCAACGCTACGCCCTGCGTGCTCCGCTTAAGGAAGCATGACAGACTGCATCACGGGGTGCAGTCTTGCAGTTACCTCGTCTTGGAGAAGGGAAAGTACAGAACTTTGTGGGCTTAACTAACGGCCCGCCATGCCGGCCTGCGAAGCTGATTTACTGGTATCCGTTATCCATTGTCCGGTTTTTGTTCAAAGTGCGGGGCAGAACAGGTGCCTGCGAGGTTGACATTGCGGACCCTGCGGGGTGGTGTCGGAGGGGGGACTCAACGAACCCCCCACAGAATCGAGGGGACTATCTCACTGGCAGTCAAGCAGAAACAGAAACCCTGGTAGCCGCCGGGTCATTTAGCGTGTTCCTCAAAGAAGGTAACCGTGGCGTCCTTCGAAATCCGTCCTGCCGCGACCCCGAGACATAATTCCTTCAACTCCTCATTCGAGACATCGAGACGCATCTCATTGATATTCAGAAAGACTTCAGCGGCGACAGCGGCGACTCGCTTGTTCCCGTCGAAGAAAGGGTGGTTCTTACAGAGATGGAACAGGTAGGCAGCAGCCATCGACGGGACGCTCTTATGAAGGAGTTCACCCGCGAAACCGGCAGTCGGCATCGACACCGCGCTCTCCAGCAGGCCCCGGTCGGCAATACCGGGCATACCGCCGAACTCCTCTATCATTCGCTCGTGAATAGAAAGGCTATCCTCGATTGAGAGGAAAACAGGGTCGGATCTCAAGAGTCAGCCAGTTCCTTGAGCATGTTCCCCCGTTCACCCACGATGCGGTCGAGGTGTCGCTTCAGTTCCTCAGGGTCTACGCGGCGAGGGTTCACTGGCGTAATGATGATCGACCCGTTGCTTACCGACACCTGGACTTCCTTCCCCTCCTCCAAACCCACCATTTCCATTAGAGGCAGGTCCAGGATAATCGCATTGCTGTTTCCTACCTTCTGGAGCCTCTTCACCATCGGTATTCACCTTCTTTCATTGTTATAACATAATTATAACTATTCTGGTGACAAGGTCAACTAGGGAAGAGTTGCCTGAAAGACATGGAGCACTTTGACTTTGCGTACGCTGCGGGGTGGTGTCGGAGGGGGGACTCGAACCCCCACAGGACTACGTCCCACAAGGCCCTCAACCTTGCGCGTCTACCAATTCCGCCACTCCGACGCGGCTTCGAGGAAGGAAAGGGGGTCGCCTGGCCTGCATTCAGCCTGGGGTACCGGAGTCTACCGCCCCGGTGCCAGCCAGAACCCCCTTCAAGTCTTTGTTGCGCCAAGGAGTGTACTCTTTCTGGCGCTGCTTGTCGATGATGCGGACCGCGTAGAAGTTTCTTCGCCCGATGAGGCCGAGGAAGTGGCCCTGCCGGCCCATGACCTCAATGCTGTCGCCGTCCTCGAGCGGCGGAGGAAACCTTAAAGACCTCTGGAACCAGACATGGCTCGTCTTGCCTTCTTCGTCGCAGATATCAAAGCTGATGTCGAAGGTAAGGAGCTTTGAGTTGCTTCCTCGCTTCCTTGAAAACGTCTGGAAGGGGTTCGTTGATATGCTGTTCACCATTCCGTAGATGTGCTTTTTCATGACCCCCGATTCCAGCCTTCAGTTACTTTCGTTTTCGTCATCTTTCCGGCCCGACTTGATTCTATTTGATGTGTCCGTGCATGGAAACCGTTGACTTTCTCGAATCCCTCACTCGAGCATCTCAGCAATACGATCAAGGACCAGGGTGGAAAGTTCCACCTTCGACATCATCCGCAGCTCGACTTTCTCCTTGCCGCTGCCGATGACCGCGGCCAGGTCGGTCTCGGTCCCGAAACCCGATTCGGGGCTGTCCACCTTGTTGGCGACTATGAGGTCGAGTCCTTTATCCTTGAGCTTGCCCCTGGCGTTCTTTATCACGTTGTCTGTTTCCGCTGCGAAGCCGACGATAATGCGCTTGCCCTTCCTGGCAGTAACAGACTTGAGGATGTCCTCGGTCGGCACGAATTCAATGTCGGGGACCCCTCCGCTCTTCTTCATCTTGCTCCGCGCGATTGCCGCGGGGGCGTAATCGGCGACCGCCGCGGCCATGACCAGGACATCGGCGCCCTTCATGTTCAATTTTACCGCTTTCGACATCTCAGCGGCGGTAACAACGCTTGTCCGCTCGACCCCCGGGGGGCAGTACAGGTCGGTGGGCCCCGAGATGAGCAGAACCCTGGCGCCACGCCTGGCTGCGCCCTCGGCAAGCGCGTATCCCATCTTGCCCGTTGAGGGGTTGGAGATGAAACGCACCGGGTCGATATACTCTCGTGTGGGCCCGGCGGTCACCACCACCTGGAGCCCCTCGAGGCCGGACGTTCGCTCGAGCGTACGCACGATGGTCTCGAGTATCTCGGGAGGTTCTGCCATTCGCCCGACCCCCTCGTCGCCGCAGGCGAGCGGCCCCTCGCCCGGCTCTACCACGACCACGCCCGAAGCTTTGAGCTTGCCAATATTGTCCCGCGTGGTCGGATGAAGGTACATTCGGGTGTTCATCGCGGGGGCTATCATCACGACACCCCTCGCCGCGAGCAGGGTCGTAGAAAGCAGGTCGTCGGCCGCGCCATTCGCCATCTTTGCGATGATGTTAGCGGTTGCCGGCGCCACCACCATGATGTCGGCCTCCTCGCTCAACGAGATGTGCGGGTACGGAGAGCCCGGATCCGCCCACAGTGATGTCGCCACAGGATTACCCGTGAGGGTGCGAAACGTCAGCGGCGTTACGAACTTCTGGGCCGAATCGGTCATGACGACCTTCACGTTCACGCCGGCCTTCACCAACTGCCGGGCAAGCTCCGCTACCTTGTATGTGGCTATCCCCCCGGTCACCCCGAGAAGCACGGTC
This sequence comes from Candidatus Geothermincolia bacterium, assembly GCA_038326775.1. Classification (GTDB taxonomy): domain Bacteria; phylum Actinomycetota; class Geothermincolia; order Fen-727; family Anoxymicrobiaceae; genus DYIU01. The sequence goes on along the minus strand of JBBQKJ010000035.1, from coordinate 25,288 downwards.
TTTCGGGAGGCGTCAGCCATGGCTTACTCCTCGGCGTCTTCCTCATCGTCCCCGGGCTCTGGCCTGTCGTACTCTATCCTGCCGTCCGCTATCTCTTCAAGCGCCACGGTCAACGGCTTCTTGGAGATGTCCTCGAGCCGCATCGGGGCCACCCCGCCGATACCTTCTCCCAACCGCTTCTGAAAGTTGGTTATCTGGCGCGCCCTCTTGGCAGACTCGATAACCAGCGTAAACTTGTTCTCCGAGTGCTCGAGGAGACTCTCGATCTTCGGGTTTACCATCGACATCTTTTCTTCCATACCCGGCCTTCACCTTCCCAGTGTCGTCGCCAACTCCCCTGCAGCCCGCACTATGTCGTCGTTCACTATTATAACGTCGAACTCCTTCTTTCCTATCTCGATTTCCGAGGGAGCAATGTCCGTCCTCGTCTTGATTTCACCCTCCTGGTCGGCCTCCCTGCCCCTCAGCCGCGCCTCTAGCTCCGCCAGTGAAGGCGGCATGATGAACACGAGGGTCGCGTCCTCGAGCCTGGACCTCACTTCCAGCGCCCCCTTGACGTCTATCTCAAGGATGACGTCAGTGCCCGAGGCGACCACCTCCTCCACCTCGCTCTTGAGCGTGCCATACCTCCTGCCGTAAACCTCTTTCCATTCGAGGAAGGCGTTTTCGGCCATCAAGCGGTCGAAATCCTCATCGGAAATGAAACGGTAGTCGCGGCCGTTCACCTCTCCCATACTCGGCAGTCGGGTCGTCGCCGAAACTGAGAGGTGAATATCGAAGTCTTTCATTACCTCCCTTATCAACGTGTCTTTCCCGGCCCCGGACGGCCCCGCGACCACGAACACTCTTCCAGTCCTTTTCATACGATTCGCCGGCTCCAGGGCGTCAAGCACCCCGTTCGGCCGGGCTGTCAACCCTCCAGTCAAGAACCATCGAGATTATACGGACAACACGCTTTACACACAACATTTCCCTCAGCTCGAGTAACGGCTGCCCGGTGCGTCAAGAGGCACTCCGCTCGCGCAAAGGGGGCATTTCTCCGGCGGATAGGACGCGACCTCCATGCGCAGCAGCGAGATATGGGGGTAGGGCACCTGCTTCCGGGCGACGCTCCGGTCAACGATACATGCGAAGGCCGCCACCTTTGCCCCGGCATCCTCCACGATTCGTTCGAGCTCCACGATCGAGCCCCCGGTGGTAATAACGTCTTCCACCAGCAGCACTCGCGTGCCGGGCTCGATCCGGAAGCCCCGGCGAAGCTCCATCCGGCCTCCAGCTCTCTCGGCGAATACCATCTGGACTCCCAGCGCCATTGCCGCGGTAAAACCTATTATCAGGGCTCCCAGGGCCGGTGAGAAAACCAGCTCAACATCACCGGGGGCTTCCTCCGCGATGGCATGGCCGGCATCGATTGCGGCTCTCGGATGCTTGAGGAGTTGAGAGCACTGGATGTAGGTATCGCTGTGCAGGCCCGAGGAGAGCTTGAAGTGCCCTTTCTGAAGTGCGCCGGTTTCCTCCAGCTCTTTTACTATATCGAAACCGGAACGCTCACCCATCGTCATCTTCCCTGCATGCCGCGCGTGTGGTTCAAGTGGCTTCTCTTCGCGCGCTCTCGAGCATCTCAACCGCAACGGCTCTCGGGTCTTCCGCCAGGTAGAGGGGTCGGCCCACCACGAGGAAGTCGGCTCCAGCCCTGAAGGCTTCGGCCGGCGTGGCCACGCGTTTCTGGTCGTCCAGCCCCATGCCTTCCAGGCGGACGCCCGGGGTAACGAGCACCATGTCGGGCCCCACCTCGCGGCGCACCCTCAGAGTTTCCAGGGGTGAAGCCACCAGCCCGTCCATGCCGGACTCCTTCGCGAGCTTGGCGAGCCTCTCGACCTGCCCTTCGATCGAATCGTTGACACCGATCTTCTTGAGGGCAAGGAGATCCATGCTGGTAAGTACGGTAATACCGATGAGCATCGGCCGGCGGATATCCGACTTCCGGCAGTGGTCCGCGACTGCTGCCGCGGCTGCTCGCATCATCTCCTGGCCGCCCATGGTATGCACGGTCAGCATAAAAGGCTCCAGGTCGCAGAGCGCCAGGATAGCTGAAGCGACCGTGTTCGGTATATCTATCAGCTTCATGTCCAGGAACACTTCGAAGCCATCGCTTTTCAGCGATTCGACCGAGCGCGTCCCGGCGCTGCTGAAGAGCTGCATGCCCACCTTCACCACGTCGACATAGTCGCCGAGTGTGCTCGCGACCCGCCGCGCCTTATCGAGGTCCGAGGTGTCCAGCGCCAGTATCAGGGGGCTTAACCTGTCTTTCTCCATCCGCGTCCTTTCGTCAGATTGTTTTCATCGCGCCGACAAGCCTGAGTGGGCTGTCGGCCCCGGCACGCTCTATGGCGGCCGCAAGACCGTCGATTATCGTTATCGCGCGGCCGGGGTCCTGGAACGTCGAGGTCCCGATCGAAACCGCCGTGGCGCCGGCGAGCATGAATTCTATCACGTCGTTCTCGTCGAATATCCCCCCACCGCCTATGACAGGCAGGCTGGTCGCACGGTAACATTCCCAGACCGCCTTGAGCGCTATTGGCTTGATAGCGGGGCCCGAAAGGCCCCCGGTGACGGCACCGAGCCGCGGTCGCCTGCTTACGGGGTCGATCGCCATGCCGGGGACGGTGTTGATAAGCGAAAGCCCCGCGGCACCGGCACGAGCAGCCGCGTCGGCTACCCGTGCGATTTCGGATACCGCGGATGAGAGCTTCACAAACATCGGCAGGTCGCAGTTTTCATGAACCGCCATGACGACCGCGGAAGTCGCGTGCGTCTCCAACCCGAACTGTATCCCGCCTTTCTCGACGTTGGGACAGGACACGTTCACCTCCAGGCCCGCCAGGCCGCCCGCAGCCTCAAGCCTCGACGCGAGTTTCGCGTAGGCGCGCACCGTTTCACCGGCAATGCTTGCAAACACCGGTGTCCCGAGGTCCACCAGGGCCGGGAGCACCTCGTCTATAAAGGCGTCCACCCCGATGTTCTCGAGTCCGATGCTGTTGAGCATTCCGCCCGTGGTCTCACAAATGCGTGGCTCCGCATTGCCCTTTTTCGGCTCCAGCGTCACCGACTTCAAGATAACCCCGCCGACTTGCGATATGTCCATCACCTGAGCCAGCTCGCGCCCGTATCCGGACGTCCCGGAAGCCATCAGCACCGGGTTCTTCAGTCTTATTCCGGCGATGTCAATCGCAAGGTCGATCTGGGCCACTCTGACTTCCTTCTATGACAGCGGCCGGAGCCGCGGACGCGGGCCGGTCAAAACGCAAATATCTGACCTGACCCCATTGTTGCACTTTATAGCATTATTTTCGCCAGGATACGTTTCGGGAGTCGAAGACGGGGCCTTGGGAGCACACGCAGAGGTTGCTGCCGTCGGTCCCTTGCCTGACGCACCCGCGGCACGCGCCTATGCCGCAGGCCATCCTTGAATCGAGCGAGACCTGGCACGGTATGCCGGCATCCTCGCACGCTCCAGCCGCCTCGGACATCATCGCCTCCGGGCCGCACGCGTATGCGGCATCATAGCCGCCGGCGAGGTAGCCCGCCATGCCGTCGCATACCAGGCCGCGCGTCCCGAGAGAACCGTCCTCGGTGCAGGCGACGACTGAACCGGCGAGGTCATCGAGGGGCTTGTAATATTTTTCGCCGGTGTTGAACCCGGCGAGCAGGTCGTAGGCCACGCCCGCCCTCTCCATCTCCCTGGCCAGGAAGAAGAGCGGGGCGACACCGATGCCCCCGGCGATGAGCAGCGCCTTACCCACACCGTCCAGCACGAACCCCCGGCCCAGCGGGCCGAGCATGCTTACCCTCTCCCCGGGAGCGAGCGAGCAGAGCTTTTCGGTGCCCCAGCCGGCGGCCTCGACCAGGAAAGAGACTTTCTGCCTGCCGGACTCGAGCGCGAAGCCGTGGGCGCTGAGCGGCCTCCTGAGCATATGCTCCCTGCCGGAGCCGCAGCGCACCTGGTAGAACTGCCCCGGGGACGGGGCTTCGGGCGTGCCACCGCCGGGCTCGACCGCGAACTCCAGCAGGAAAACGCCCGCGCCGGACTCCTCTCGCGCGAGCAGCGAGCATTCGCAAAGGGCGCCCCTGGTCAGGGAAAGCAGGTCAGCCACCGGATTGCCCCCTTTCAACAGGCACCGCTATCTCGCTGTGGAACTCCTGTATGCTCTTTACCTTCAAGCCGCTCTTCTTGAGGGCGGTGATCCCCATGAGAACCATGTCCGAAAGCTCTATGGTGGTTATGCAGGGAACTCCGCTCATGGTGGCCGCGGTCCTGATGCTGTAGCCGCTGCCACGGCTGCCACGCCCCTCCGGCACGTTTATCACCAGGTCGACCTCGCCGTCCCGGATGTGGTCGACGATATCAGGGCTCCCCTCTCCCACCTTGCATACGACCTCGACGGGGATACCCATTTCCCTGATGCTGGCAGCGGTGCCCTCCGTGGCGAGCAGCTTGAAACCCTCGTCGGCCAGGCGCCTCGCGATGTTCACCGCCTCCGCCTTCTTGCGGTCCGGCGCGCTCACGAAGGCGGTCCCCGACGTGGGGAAGAAGTTGTAGCTCGCTATCTGGGCTTTCACCATCGCCATGCCGAAGCCGGTGTCGGTGCCCGGTGAATAGTCGTCGATGCCCATGACCTCACCGGTGGACTTCATCTCGGGCCCGAGCACGGTGTCGGCGCCCTGGAACCTGACGAACGGGAGGACCGCCTCCTTCACCGAGATATGTTTGAGCCTCGAGAAGCGCTCCTCGTGCAAGCCCAGCTCGTCGAGGGTCTGGCCCAGCATGACCCTGGTGGCCATCTTGGCGAGCGGCACGCCGATCGACTTGCTGACGAACGGCACCGTTCGGCTGGCGCGCGGGTTGACCTCGAGCACGTAGACCTTCTCATCCTTGACCGCGTACTGCACGTTGATGAGGCCGACCACCCCGAGCTCCAGAGCGAGGCGCTCGGTGTAGGAGCTGACTGTGGCCTTCACTTCCTCTCCGAGGAACGGCGGCGGGATAACGCAGGCCGAATCGCCGGAGTGGATGCCCGCCTCCTCGACGTGCTCCATTATCGCCCCGATGAAGACCCGGTTTCCGTCGCAGATGGCGTCGACGTCTATCTCCTTGGCGTCCTCCAGGAACTTGTCGATGAGCACGGGGTGCTCGTGCGACGCCTTGACCGCGGACTTGATGTACTTCTCCATCATCTCGTCGCTGTAGACTATCTCCATGGCCCTGCCACCCAGCACGTAGGAAGGCCTCACCAGCACCGGGTAGCCGATCCTGCGCCCGGCCGCCAGCGCGCCCTCCACGGAGGTGGCGGTGCCGTCGGTCGGGTGGGTGATCTCGAGCTTCTTGAGCATGTTGCCGAAAAGCTCGCGGTCCTCGGCCCGGTCTATGGCCGACGGTGGGGTGCCGAGAATTCTCACCCCCGCCTCCTCCAGCGGGATGGCGAGCTTGAGCGGGGTCTGGCCCCCCAGCGTGACTATCAAACCCATCGGCTTCTCGCGCTCGACGATGTTCATGACGTCCTCGAAAGTGAGCGGCTCGAAGTAGAGCCGGTCGCTCGTGTCATAGTCGGTGGAGACCGTCTCCGGGTTGCAGTTGACCATTATGGTCTCGTAGCCCATCTCCTTGCAGGCGAACGCCGCGTGGACGCAGCAGTAGTCGAACTCTATGCCCTGCCCGATGCGGTTAGGCCCGCTCCCGAGTATCATGACCTTCTCACGGTCGGTGTCGCGAACCTCGTCCTCGTCTTCGTAGGTCGAGTAGTAGTAAGGCGTGTACGCCTCGAACTCCGCCGCGCACGTGTCGACGCTCTTGAACACCGCACGGATGCCTCGCCCCAGGCGGTGAGACCTCACCTGCGCCTCCGTGGCCCCGAAAATGCGGGCGAGCTCGATGTCGGAGAAGCCGTAGCGCTTGGCCTCGCGAAGCAGGTCGTCGGGAACGCCCGCAAGGTCGCGGCCCTCGAGCAGCTCCTGCATCTCGGCTATCTGCAGGAGGTTGTCCGTGAACCAGGGATCTATGCCTGTAAGCTCGTATATCTCGTCTATGCCCAGGCCCTGCTGCAGCGCGCTGTACACCTTGAAAAGGCGGTCGTGGCTCGCGATCTCGAGCAGGCCCGGCAGCTCGTCGGCGGGAGCCTCGTCGAGGTCTCGAAGGCTGTAGCGGTCTATCTCCAGCGAGCGGACCGCCTTCTGCACGGCCTCCTTGAAGGTGCGCCCGATCGACATGACCTCGCCCACCGACTTCATCCTCGTGCCAAGCACCTCGTCGGCGCCGGGGAACTTCTCGAACGCCCAGCGCGGGACCTTGACCACGCAGTAGTCGATGGTCGGCTCGAAGCAGGCCGGGGTCTCGCGGGTTATGTCGTTAGGTATCTCGTCCAGCGTGTAACCGACCGCGAGCTTCGCCGCTATCTTGGCGATGGGAAAGCCGGTGGCCTTGCTGGCGAGCGCGCTCGAGCGCGAGACGCGCGGGTTCATCTCTATCACGACCATGTGCCCGGTGTCAGGCTCGATGGCGAACTGGATGTTGGAGCCGCCGGTCTCCACGCCGATCTCGCGCATGATGTCGATTGAGGCGTCTCTAAGCATCTGGTATTCCATGTCGGTCAGGGTCTGGGCGGGCGCCACTGTTATGGAGTCGCCGGTGTGTACGCCCATCGGGTCAAAGTTTTCTATGGGGCAGACGATGACGACGTTGTCCTTCTTGTCGCGCATCACCTCAAGCTCGTACTCCTTCCACCCCTTGACCGACTTCTCGACCAGTATCTCGGTAATAGGGCTGAGGTCGAGGCCGTGACGCGCTACCTCCAGGAACTCCTTCATGTTATACACGAGGCCGCCGCCGCCGCCGCCGAGGGTGAAGCTCGGCCTGATGACCAGCGGGAAGCCCATCCTCTCAGCGATCACCTTCGCCTCCGCGAGCGAATAGGCGAAGTCGCTCTCCGGGAGGTCGAGCCCGATATTGCGCATCGCCTCCTTGAAGAGGTTGCGGTCCTCGGCCTTGATGATGACCTCGTGGCGCGCCCCTATGAGCTCGACGCCGAACCGGTCGAGCGTTCCGTCCTCGGCCAGCGCCACGGAGACGTTAAGGCCCGTCTGCCCGCCGAGTGTCGGCAGCAGCGCCTGGGGCCGTTCCCGCTCGATTATCTTCGCCACCCACTCCGGGGTGATGGGCTCGATGTAGGTGCGGTCGGCGAACTCCGGGTCGGTCATTATCGTGGCGGGGTTGCTGTTGACCAGCACCACCCGGAAGCCGTCCTCCTTCAGGACCTTGCAGGCCTGGGTGCCCGAGTAGTCGAACTCGCACGCCTGGCCTATGATAATGGGACCGGAGCCTATTATCAGTATCGTCTCGATATCGTTACGGCGGGGCATCTATCTGCGCCACTCCTTCATCAGCTCGATAAACAGCCCGAACAGGTATCGCGAGTCGTGGGGGCCGGGGCAGGCCTCGGGGTGGTACTGGACCGAGAAAGCCCCCGCCTCCGCGCAGCGTATGCCCTCGGAGGTCTCGTCGTTGAGGTTCCAGTGGGTGCGCTCCACATTTCCGAAGGCGCAGCCCTCGAGCGATTCGGTATCAACCGCGAACCCGTGGTTCTGCGCGGTTATCTCGACCCTTCCGGTGTCGCCGTTCATGACCGGCTGGTTGGCGCCCCGGTGGCCGAACTTGAGCTTGTAGGTCCTGCCTCCCAGGGCGAGCCCCAGGAGCTGGTGCCCGAGGCAGATCCCGAAGACGGGCTTCCTGCCCAGCAGCTCGCGTATGGCCTGGATGGCATAGGTGACCGCCGCGGGGTCGCCGGGCCCGTTTGCCAGGAAAACCCCGTCCGGGTCGCGCTCGAGCACCTCCGCGGCCGTTGCAGAGGCGGGCATGACGGTGACGCGGCAGCCGTGCGCGTTGAGGAGCCTCAGGATGTTGCGCTTTATGCCGAAGTCAAAAGCGACCACCTCGAACTCCGGCTCCGCGGCGAGGTTCTCCTCCCAGACGTAAGGCTCGCTTATCGTGACTTCCCTGACCAGGTCCACGCCCACCAGCCCCGGGGCGCGCTCCACCTTGTCGAGCAGGCTTTCCGGGTCGAGGTCGAGGCTGCTGATGCCGCCCTCCATGGCACCCCGGTCGCGTATATGCCTGGTAAGGGCCCTGGTATCTATGCCCTCCAGGCCAACCACCCTGTGCTTTTCCAGGAAGCCGCCGAGGTCAGCCGAGGAGCGCCAGTTGCTCCTGATGCGCGAGGACTCCCTCACTATGAAACCGCCCATGTAGACGCGGTCCGACTCGAAGTCCCCCGGGTTCACACCGTAGTTCCCTATGAGCGGGTAGGTCATGTTGACCATCTGGCCGGCGTAAGAGGGGTCGGTGAGTATCTCCTGGTAACCGGCCATGCTCGTGTTGAAGCAGACCTCGCCAAAGAACTCGCCGCCGGCTCCCATGCTCAGCCCACGGTACGCCGTGCCGTCGGAGAGCACCAGCAGCGCCTGCTCTCTGTCTCTCATGTCGAACACCATCTCCGCGTCACTCTCCCGGCTCCGCCGAACCTCCAGACAGGTCTCCGTCCTTCACCACCAGCCTGCCCTTGAAAACAGTATGCATGACCTTGCCCCGCACCTGCCACCCACCGTAAGGCGTGTTGCGCGCTCGGGACTTGAACGCCCTGGGATCGACTATCCACTCGGTGTCGGGGTTGAAAACCACCAGGTTTGCCGGCGCTCCCTCGCGTACGGCCGCCTGGTAGCCCCAGCGCTCCATGTCCATTATGCGCGCGGGGGCGGCGGTCAACCTGGCAACCGCGTCCTCGAGAGACAGGACCCCCGCGTCGACGAGCCTGGTCACCACAAGCGCCAGGCAGGTTTCGAGCCCCACCACGCCGAACTCCGCCTGGTCGAACTCGGTCTCCTTTTCGTGCGGCGCGTGCGGCGCGTGGTCGGTGGCGATAACATCTATAGTGCCGTCCACCAGCCCCTCCAGCAGCGCCTCGACGTCCCGGGAGGAGCGCAGGGGTGGGTTCATCTTCATGTTCGTGTCGTAGCTCATAAGCCCGGTATCGTCCAGGCAGAAGTGGTGCGTGGTAACCTCGCAGGTCACCGGAATCCCCCGCTTTTTCGCCGCGCGCACCAGGTCGACGGAGCCCGCGGTGGAGACATGGGCGAGGTGGAGCCGCGCCCCCGTCTTCTCCGCGAGGCAGATGTCTCGAAAGACCCCTATCTGCTCCGACTCGGGTGGTATGCCGCGCAGTCCGAGGACGGTCGAATAGTAGCCCTCGTTCATCTGACCGCCCGCCGAGAGGCTCTTCTCCTCGCTGTGGGAGATGACAAGCGCCCCCATGGTGCGGGCGTACTCCATGGCCCGGCGCATTATCTCCGAGTCGCTCACGGGGTTTCCATCGTCACTGAAGCCTCGCACCCCGGCGCGGCAGGTGCCCATCTCGCCCATCGGGGCAAGCGTCTCCCCACACAACCCCCGGGTTATGGCGCCGTGAGGGAGGACCATGCAAAGGCCCTCGTCGACACCGCGGTCGAAGACGTACTCAGCGACAGAGGCGTTGTCGATGGCCGGGTCGGTGTTGGGCATGCAGAAGACCGCGCTGTAGCCGCCGCACGCCGCCGCCCGGCTGCCGCTGGCCACGTCTTCCTTATACTCCATTCCAGGCTCGCGAAGGTGCGCGTGCATCTCGATGAATCCGGGGGCCACCACGCAGCCCGAGGCATCCGCGACCTCTGCGAGGCCGGGTGAGATGCCGGTGCCGACCCTGGTGATGAGACCGCCCTCGACGAGGACATCGGTCTCGCCTCCAAGCCCGCCGGGGAAAGTCAGGACCCTGCCGCCCTTTACGAGCAGGCCGTTACCCATGGCTGCCCCCAAGAAGGTCGTAAAGGACCGCCATCCTCACCGCGACGCCCGCCGCGACCTGTCCCGTGATGACCGTCTCGACCTCGTCAGCCACCCCCGAGGCTATCTCCACGCCCCTGTTCATGGGCCCCGGGTGCATTACCAGGGGCTTTCGCTTGAGGCGCGACCAGCGTGTCTGTGTGAGGCCGTACTGGAGCGTGTACTCCCTGAGCGAGGGAAACCTCGACTCGTCCACCCTCTCCATCTGGATGCGAAGGAGGTAGAGCACGTCGCACCACTCGAGCGCCTCGTCGATAGAGCCGGTGGTCCGCGCCCCCATGCTCTCAATCTTCTCCGGGAGAAGCGACCGCGGGGCCACAAGCAGGACCTCGGCGCCGACCTTGTTGAGCGCGTTGATGTTGCTGCGGGCCACGCGAGAGTGGTCGATGTCGCCGACGATGGCAACCTTGAGCCCCTCGAGGCGCCCAAGCTCCTCCCGCATCGTGAAAAGGTCGAGCAGGGCCTGGGTGGGGTGCTCGTGCATTCCGTCGCCCGCGTTCACCACCGAACAGTCGACCCAGCCGGTGAGCATGAGCGGCGCGCCCGCACTCGAGTGCCTTATCACCACAGCGTCCACGCCCATCGCCACTATGGTCTTGGCGGTGTCCTTCAGGCTCTCCCCCTTGGAGAGGCTGGAGGTGCTGCTCGAGAAGTTCATCACGTCGGCGGAAAGCCTCTTGGCGGCGAGTTCGAACGACATGCGGGTGCGGGTGCTGGGCTCCAGGAACAGGTTGACTATGGTGCGGCCCCGAAGGGCGGGCACCTTCTTGACCGGCCTCGTCGAGACCTCGGCGAACGAACGCGCCGAATCGAGCAGGCCCAGGATATCTTCCCTCCGCAGCTCCGCTATCGAAAGCAGGTGCCTGTGGGAGTTGGCGTCGACTACCATCTATGGTGCCTCCTCGCCGATCTCCACCATGTCCGCCCCGTCCACCTCGACCAGCGAGACCTTTACCTTCTCGTTTCCCGCGGTGGGGATGTTTTTGCCCACGTAGTCTGCCCTGACCGGCAACTCGCGGTGGCCGCGGTCGACCAGCACGGCGAGCTGTATGACGCTCGGGCGACCGAAGTCCATGAGCGCGTCCATGGCGGCCCGGGTGGTCCGCCCTGTGTAGAGCACGTCGTCGACGATGACGACCTTCTTTTCGTTGATGTCAAAAGGTATCGCGGTGACGCCCACGCTCGAGGAGGGCCGCGTTCCGATGTCGTCGCGGTAGAACGCGACGTCGAGCTCCCCGACCTGGACTATGCCACCCTCGATCTCCTCGATGGTGCGCGCCAGCCTGCGGGCGAGGAACACACCCCTGGTGCGGACCCCGACCAGGGCGACGTCCGCCGAGCCCTTGTTACGCTCGAGTATCTCGTGGGAGATGCGCTTGACCACGCGGGCGACGTCTTCGGAGTCGAGCACTTTCGCGCGCGCCTCAAAGGCCATTTAGCTTCCTCCCGGCCCGAAACGCAAGAAAGTGACCTGACCCCAATGTTGCAAAAAGAATGCCTTCTCTCGGCTCGAGAAGGCGTCAATTATCTTCAAGTTCTTCACTTTCCTTCCTTGCTAGCCTCTCCGGACTAGATTAAAGGCCCCGCACAAAATACCACGTTTCTACCCGGGGGGCAAGGCGAATCGGGCTTGGGGATACTGTCAACGCCGCTGTTGATTCGGATTCTCCACTTGTTCATCAGTGGCTGCTTTGAACTCGGAACAGGTAGAGGTGCATACGGCTGTTACCGTCCTTGGGAAACTTCCGTATCAAAAGCAGCGGCCAGTCCCTGGGGGGCATCGCATGCCCCGGGAACGAGTTGTAAACGACGTAGGTGGGGTACTTTCTCGAAGCGGCGAGCAACCGAGCCGGGAACTCCTTTGCCGCAAAGCTGAACGGCTCCACGCGTACATTGCTGCCTAGCAGGTACATCTCCAGGCCGTCAGTGGGCAGGCCGATACCTCTTATGTTGGAGCCCACAACCACGGGCCCCCGAAGGCCTTCATTCTCCAAGAATTCGGAAGACTCCCTGATGCCCCACCCCGACGGCCAGTCAGTAAGGTACTGCATGCGCTCCCAGTACGGCAGCACCGCGTTTTCCGCGTCCGAGACGATCATCATGTCGTTGTAGAAGGGAAAGGCGAGCAGAAGTATCATCCCCAGCACTATGACCAATACCATGACCTTCGTTCGCTCCGGTCTCCATTCAAGCGCGGCCTCAATCCCTCCGCTGACAAGATACCCTGCCCCCAGCAGCAGTGGAGGCAGAGTAACCAGGAAGAAACGAGGCAGTATGGTATCGAACATCCAGTGCTTGGCGACCAGTGACTCTATCAGTACCACCAGAAGTACCCACGCCCATAGGAAATATGAAGGCCGCCACTTCCTGTACACCGCTAGAAGAAGGCCCGCTGTCGCAGCAACGAACAACAGGGGTGTCATGAATACTATCAGCGTACTGAATATGGTGCCGAGGTTGGAGAAGAACACGTCCAGCGGGTGCTTGAGCACATCGCCCAAACCCTTTGTGGCTACTGCCGTGCGTGCCGTCAGGAGTGGGAACTTACTCGATAACCGAATAAGGCTATAGATTCCGAACCCCAACAGGTAAGAACCCGCCATGGTGACTGCCCATCTGAGAAGGGGTCGTTCCCCTTCACCACCGCGGTATTCCTTGCGGGCAAGGTAAGCGAACGGGACTATCACAAAGAGGAGTTGCGAGGTCCCCTTCGTAAGCAAGGCCAGCCCTAGAGCAGGCCCCACAACCGCAATCCACCAGAACGCGAGCGAACGCGCGGCACGCAAAGCGAAGTACAGCACGAAGACGAAAACTGCTAGTAGCAGGGCTTCGATGACGGCGATTCGGTCGTACCAGAGCGCGAAGGGGCATGCCACGTAGAAGAACGCGGCCCAAGCGCCGAGCTTCCAGTCCCTGAGTTCTCTGCCGATCAGGTACATACCAAGAGTCGTGAAGAAACCGGCGGCAACCGAGGCCAGCCTTCCCGCAACCAGGGGGTTCTTTACCGCCCAGACGAACGGAACCATGAACCATACATGGAACGGGGGTTCACCATCGGTAAGTGAAATCAGTAGCTTTCCGTCGTGCAGTGCCTGTTGAGCCCAATGGATATAGATGCTTTCGTCAAAGAAGACTGGCAGCCGCCCGAGGAAAAGGAGCCTGGTCAGCATGTATAACACGAAGATGCCGAAAACCGTCATGGCCGCAGGGTGACGCCGCACGACCCCCCTGGCACGTTCATAAAGCCCACTTGGTTTCATTGACTCCCTCACTGGTAGCCCCAGACCCCGAGCCCATCTTTCTCAAGTATAATAAGAGCTGATGGTCGTTGGAACACTCACCTGGTCCGGGTGAGCAACGCGGTCGCGTTAGATTCGCACGCCAGTCGCCTCCACGGGCGCAAGTACGACACCTTTTCGCGCAGCTTTTCAGAGGATATTTGGCGGGCCTATTGGCGTGACTGGTCTCCTAAGCTGGTTCAAGAAGAACTCGCTGTTTATTGCCACAGCGGCAGTCCCCTTCTTGCTGTACGCGGATGTCAAAATGGTTCTGACGTGGCCCCTGGTCACCGGCATGAACCGATACTACTTCAGACCCGAGGCCCCGGGGATGGGGCAGGGCGACAGCCGATTGTCTCAAGGCATCGTCGAACTCCTTGCCCTCGTCATCAAAGAGGATCGTTAGGGCAGCTCGATAATCCACGGTTCGTTACCAAGTACGGTCGCAAAGTGAAACAGTAACGTATTAAAGAGATGGTTGTTTGGATATGGATAATACGATAGCCAAGACGTGAGAGGATGCAATCCCTTAAGGAAGACAGCACAATTTGCTTCAAGACAACCGTGGTTCTTACACAATCGGCAAGGCGAGTTTTCCCTCCTCGCGGTCGCGGTTTACCATCCCCAGCAGGCCGTTTATGAACTTTCCCGAGTCCTCCGTGGAAAACTCCTTGGCGAGCTCGACGGCCTCGTCGATCGTGGCGCCGGGTGGTATGTCATCCATGAAGAACAGCTCGTAGAGGGACATGCGCAGGATGTTTCGGTCGACCCGGGGCATTCGCTCGATCTCCCAACCCACGGAGTAATCGGATAACACCTTGTCTATCGCCGGCAGGTTCATGCGAACCCCCTTCACCAGCTCGAGCGTGAACAGGCCTTGCTCGCTTTCCCCCACCTGCCGCTTCCCTTCGAGCACCTCGACCATGGTCGTGGAGTTCATCTCCATCTCGAAGAGGATGCGAAGGGCGTTCCTTCTCTGCCTGGTTCGACCGCTCGGCCCCCGTGACACCTGCTAAACCCTCTCGATGTACTTGCCGGTGCGTGTATCGACCTTGAGCGTATCTCCCTCTTCCACGAACAGCGGCACCTGGACCACCAGGCCGGTCTCGAGTGTCACGAGCTTGGTCGCGCCGCTGGAAGTGTCGCCCTTCAGCCCCGCCTCGGCCTGCCGCACCACGAGGGTCACCGACGCCGGCAGCTCGAGCGTGAACGCCTTTCCATGGCGGAGGAACACCGAAAGCTCCTGGTTCTCTACGAGATAGGAAGCGGCCTCCCCCACCACACCCGGGGTCGCCGTCACCTGCTCGTAGTTCACGAGGTCCATGAACACGTAGTTGTCGCCGTCGCTGTACAGGTACTGCATCTTCCTGTGCTCGAGCAGAGCCTCCTCCACCTTCTCCCCCGCCCTGAACGTCTTGTCCACCACCTGGCCCGTCTCCACGTTCTTGAGCTTCGTCCGCACAAACGCCGCCCCCTTACCAGGCTTCACATGCTGAAACTCGACAATCCGAAACAGCGACCCATCCATATCGATCACCAGTCCGTTGCGGAAATCTGCTGTTGTAGCTATGGCCATACCCCTTTCCTGGCTTCTCTCTCAAACAACGCCTGTCTGGCCACCGGCCGGGCGGCTCCGCGCAGGCAGGTAAATAATACAACATGCGAGTCTCCTCTTTCAGGTGTGCGTGCGGTAACCCGCTTATTGGCTTGCTGGAACCATAGTGACCTGACCGCTCTTAAATGAAGGTGCTTTCGAAGCCGATATTCAAGTAGAATGTGTGTTTGAAACGCAAAGGGGTGATGACGTTAAGCGACCATCAGAACAGCCTTGAAGATGACCGCGGGGCTGAGGGAGAGCCGCCCGTTGAATCGGCGCGGCAGGCACCCGGCAGGCTATCCGCGATAAGGCGCATTCCTCCAGAGGTACCGGTCCTTGTCTTTTTCGTGCTTCTGTCAGTGTTCCTTACCTGGCCCGCCTGGCGAGATATCACCCATAAAGTCTATGGCGTCCCCAGCGACAACCTCGGCGCGATGTGGTCCTGGTGGTGGATTCGCAACTCGGCTTCGTTTGGAGCAAGCGCCTCTTTCTCACCACTGGTCGGATACCCGTTCGGCACACCTGTTGCGTTGATAAGCGTTGAGTTCATACTGGACATTTCTGTGCGATTCTTGCTCCTTTTTATGTCTCAGGTAGTCGTCCTCAATCTCATAATCACATCGAGCTTTGCCCTCTCCGGCGTGACGATGTACTACCTGGTCAGACATATCACCGGAGACCGTCGGGTTGCGTTCTTCGGGGGATTCGCATACCTCATTAGCGCTTATCATGCGCTCACCGCAACGTTTTTTCCCAACCTGGCATTAACGCAATGGATGCCTCTGTACATACTCATGCTGCTGCTGTTCGTGAAGAAACCCAAGCTACGCAACGCCGTCTTCCTTGCACTCTCGGCAATCCTGGTCATCGGCACCAGCGTTCATTACGGGCTTTTCATGGTAGCGTTCACCGCATCGTTTCTCCTCGGCCGCTTCGCCTACAAGAGGCTTCACCTCAGGCATCTCCTGAAAACGGGGTCCGCTGAGAAGCTCGAGCCAATCGTCATCAACAGAAAAACGGTTGCCCTGACCCTGCTCGTCTTACTTGCGTTGTTCGTTGTCTTTGTTCCCCTTCTGTTTTCCAGCTTTGGCCAGCCAGGGGATGATCCGAACTGGCCCACGCGTCCCACGGCGAGTAACATGCGTGACCTGGAGATGGCAAAGGCAGGTTCCGCTTCTCCACTTGCCTACCTGCTCCCTGTGAAAGAGAACAAGTTCCTGGGCTGGCTGACGCGCCGTTGGGCGCCCCTCCGGGTAAGTGGCTGGGAAAACTTCCTGTACCTCGGCCTCACCATTATGGCCCTGGCAATGTACGCAGTAATAGTCGTTCGCCCGGTAAAAAGGTCGAAGAGGCAGGAAGACACCGGTGATGCCAACGATGCAGGCTCAGACTCCGTGTATGAGGCGCGGCTAAAGGGCCTGGAGCCCTCAGATACCAGGGCTATCGTTTGGGGGCTGGTACTAGCCGCGGCGGTGGCTTTCATTCTCTCAATGCCGCCCTACTTCACTGTTGGGTCAAGGAAAATACCGCTGCCCAGCATGATCTTACGCTATGCCGCCCCCCTGCTTCGCTGGTACATGCGCTTCGGTGTCGTGGTGATAATTTGTTTCATCCTTCTGGCATGCATTGGGCTGGCCCGGCTCCTCCAGAGGACATCCGGGATTAAAGGCGGAGTGCTGCTCGCAGCCCTCACCGTATTCCTGTTTCTGGAGATGACACTGGTACCCCCGTTCAGGTACTTCACTATACGTGACACACCTCCCGGGGTGTTCAAACGTGTCGCCGCGATGGACGATATGACGGCACAGGTCATCTACCCCGCATACGAGTCCGGCGCTTTCGCATCGCAGCTATACATGTATTACCAGACCGATACCCGAAAGCCAATGCTGAACGGTGGAGCTCCCAACTCAGACGGAGAGGCCTTAAGACGAACCGTCTTCAACCCGTTCAACCCGGAAACCCCTGGAATCCTGAGCAGGTTCGGATTCACGCATGTCGTTTACCTGGACAAGCGGTTTGAGGATTACGCCGGCACCGGGAAATCTGAGAGAGAAATAGAGCACCTGCCCCCCGGGTTTGAGTTGTTCGAGCGGGTCAAGGACAAGGACAGTTTCGGAAGCGGATATATCTTCCGGGTAACGGCAGAAAAGGCGGCGCTCGTGCCAATATACCGGGGCGACATCACCGCTCCCCATATCGATGAAGGCCGTGTGACGGTGAGGCTGATGGAGAAGGCCGGTATCATAAGCATCGCCAATTACACCGGCGAAGATGTCGAGGCGAGCATTAGGATACCGATATCGAACATCAACGGTATCCACGAAATCGCCCTTCTTGATATCCAATCCGTTCTGTGGACAGGCCGGCTTTCGGGAGATGAATCTACCGAAATCGTGCTGCCGGGAATCATGGTCCCTGAAAAAGGCCTGGAGCTCGGGCTGTCTGTTACAGGTCCGAGCATCATACTCGATGCAGGCGAGGGCCAGATCTTCGGGACGAGGCAGGCGACGATAAAGATAGGCGATGTCGCTTTGGGTCCGGCGAGATAGTATCGCCTGCCCGTGAAAGGTGTGTTCGGGTGAGAAGCGTTTCAATCTTGATACCGGCTTACAACGAGGCTAGTAGCATCCTCGAGATGGTCCGTGAGACAGTGCGGGCCATGGACGAGCTCGCTCTCGATTACGAGATAATTGTTATCGACGACGGCAGCAGCGATGAGACGCATGACAGGATCGATAAGGCCGTACAGGATTTTCCGCTGTTGAAGACGGTGGCCCTGGCCGAAAACGTCGGAAAAGGCAACGCTCTCAAGCGCGGGTTTCAGGCCTCGAGCAAGAAACTCGTGTGTTTCCTGGACGCGGACCTGGATATTCACCCTTACCAGGTGGGCCGATTGATTTCAGAAATGGAGAGGTCTGGTGCCGATATAGTCGTCGGCAGTAAGCGCCACCCGCTTTCTAAGGTCGATTATCCCCGAATCAGGAGGTTGTACAGCACCGTTTACTACTATCTCATACTCCTGCTCTTCCATCTTCCGATGCGAGACTCCCAAACGGGAATCAAGCTCTTCAAGCGAGAGGTGCTCGAGCGCGCCTTTCCTCGCATAGTCAGCATGCAGTATGTCATGGACCTCGAGCTCCTTCTCGTGGCGAACTACCTTGGCTACAAAATCGCTACCGCCCCCGTGCGCATCTCCTACCAGAGGGAGTACGTACGTATCAACTGGATGGACATCCGCAATATCATAGTGGACACCATGTCCATCTTCTACAGATTCTACGTACTGGGCTATTATGGCTCGCCCCTGAAGCCCGTCTCCCCAAACGAGCCCAAAGTCTCCATAGTAATTCCAGCAATGACTATTGACACCATGATCGAGGAGTCCATCCGCAAGTGCAATGAGCTCAACTACTCGAACTTCGATATTAAGATAGTGACCGACTATCCGGAGGTGCTGGACCTTCTCCAGGAGGGCAGCCGCATATTAGCAAGCGGCCCGATCGGTCCAGCCGAGAAGAGGAACATCGGTGCGGCCGACTCCGACGCGGAGATCATCGCGCTGATCGATGGCGACGCTTATCCTGATTACAACTGGCTCAAGAACGCCATAGCCTATTTCGAGGATGACGAGGTGGCGGCGGTGGGCGGGCCCGCGGTGACTCCGCCAGGAGACAACCGGAGGCAGCTGGCAAGCGGAATGGTCTACTCAGCTTCGCTTGTTTCAGGAGCGACGAGATACCGCTATAGACCGCACGCGTTCAAGAAGGTCGACGACTACCCCACCTGCAACCTGCTGGTGCGCAAATCCGACTTCGATGCCGTCGGCGGTTTTGACGAGGAATACTATCCCGGAGAGGACACCGTTCTCTGTCTCAAGCTTACCCGGGAACTGGGCAAGCAGATTCTATACGTACCCAACGTCCTTGTTTATCACCACAGGCGAGCCTTGTTCGTGCCACATATGAAACAGATCCACTCCTACGCAGTCCACCGGGGCTTCTTCGTCAAGAAGTTTCCCGAGACTTCCATGCGCCTTCAGTATTTTGTTCCGAGCATATTCACAATCGCGTTCGCTGCCGCTCTTATAGGTAGCTTCTTCAGCAACTGGATACTACTGCCGTTCTTGTCGGTGCTGTCCCTGTACCTTCTGCTGGCTATGATCTCCAGCGTCAAGAGCCTCGAGATCCTGACAAATGTTCTGGTGTTCCCCGGGATTATTGCCACGCATTTCACCTACGGGATCGGGTTTGTCCGGGGTCTATTCTCCAGGAAAATGAAAGAGCAATGAAAGTAGCTATTTGTTACCCGCCCCTCAGGGATGATCGCCACCCGACCCTTGGGCAAAACAGGCAGTTCCAGTGGTTCCACAACCCGTCGTTCATCTACCCTATGGTGCCAGCCTGGGCTGCCACCATGCTTAAGCGGGCAGGACATGAGGTGCTGTGGAATGACGCCATAGCCATGCGCTGGGATCAAGCCCGGTTCTGGGAATGGCTGGCGTCCGAACGCCCCGACATGGTGGCGCTCGAGACGAAGACACCGGTTGTAAAAATGCACTGGGGCATCATCCAGAGGATAAAAGCGGAGTTGCCCGGGACCAGCGTAGTGCTTTTCGGAGACCACGTTACAGCTCTGCCAGAAGAATCCCTTGAGATGTGCCCGGTCGATTTCGTGCTTACTGGTGGCGACTACGACTTCCTGCTCTCAAACCTTGCCGCGCACCTCGAGCACGGGACCACGCTCGAGCCGGGCTTCTGGTTCCGTAGCAATGGCGAACCGCGCAGCACGGGGCGGTTCGTGCTACAGCACGACCTCGACTCGTTGCCCCAGATCGATCGCGAGCTTACCAGGTGGGACCTCTACGGAGAACACCTTTTCATCGAGAAACCGAACACTTACACGATGGTCGGACGTGACTGCTGGTATGGAAAGTGCGCCTTCTGTTCCTGGACTACTCTTTACCCGGGCTTCCGCGTGCGGCCCTACGACAGGTACCTGGATGAGATAGGCCACCTCATAGAGCGCTACGGCATTCGCGAGATATTTGACGATACCGGCACCTTCCCCGTCGGCGGATGGCTCGACCGTTTCTGCCGCGGCATGCTCGAGAGAGGCTACGACAGGCAGGTAAAGATATCCTGCAACATGCGGGTGGGCTCTCTGGACGCGAAGGATTACGAGCTCATGTCAGCGGCCGGGTTCCGCCTGCTCAAATTCGGGCTCGAGTCGGCAAACCAGGAGACACTGGACAGGCTGGACAAGGGCACCACCGTCCAGCAGATAGTCGACAGCTGTCGCATGGCCAAGGAAGCGGGGCTTACGGTCCATCTGACCACGATGGTTGGTTACCCGTGGGAATCACACGAAGACGCCACGAGAACCCTGGACCTCTGCAGAGCGCTGCTCACCCGAGGGGACGCTGACATGCTCCAGGCCACCATCACCATTCCATACCCGGGCACCCCTCTTTTCGCTGAAGCGCAAGAAAACGGCTGGCTGCGTACTACAAACTGGGACCTCTACGACATGAGAGCGCCGGTCATGAGGTGCCCCATTCCTGACGACGAGCTCAAGCACCTGACGCAAGGCCTGTACCGGGCTTTCCTGTCGCCGCGTTTCGTTGCCCGGACACTTCTCAATGTCAGAAGCATCAATGATTTGAAGTTCATCACGAGAGCCGGCCGGGCTGTTGCCGGGCACCTAAAGGACTTCGCGCTCCGCAAGAACAGATAATCACAGCCCGAAGAAACGGGCTGCCTCGGCTCAGCGCTCCTTCCTGTCGAACAACCCGAGAGGCTCTTGAGTTCCCTGACCTGACTCCGGAAGATCTCCACGTAGTCCTTCTCGGAGTACGTGAACATCCACCTCACTTTCCTCAGTCTGCCGCGTGACTTTTCAATGATTTTCGAGACTCGCGAAATAGTCACTTCTTCGACCGGTGTCCAGCGTCAACTATTCCTGAGTTCTCTCAAGAATAATTGGAATGATAAGAAACGGACGCCCCTTATATACTCGGTATGTATCGTTAATCGACCGAGAAGGGAGGCGTCCGGTGGAAACAGTGTGTGTTGGAATGGACATCGGGTCGAAGGTGACGGCGGTTGCCGCAAGAGGCGAAAGCGGTGGGGTCGTTGAAAGGCTGACGTTCAAGACCAGCCGCAAAAGACTCGTGGAGAGCGTTATGAGGTACGGTGAGGACGTAAGGGTGATGTTCGAGGAGGGAGAGCTTGCCGGGTGGGCCTACAGAACTCTACTTGCCCAAGCGCGGGAAGTGATCGTCTGCGATCCCAAGGGAAACGCATGGGTGGCAAAGGGAAAAAGCAAGAGCGACAAAGTGGATGCGGATAAGCTGTCCGAGCTCCTGAGAATCAACAGCTTCGCCACCATCTACCACACCCCGCATGAGGAGATGGCCGCATTCAAGATATCTGTGCAGCGCTACGAGGAGGCTACAAAGAGGGCGGCAAGGCAGATGGTGCAGATAAAGGCATTGTTCCGCGCCCAGGGAGTGTTTACGGAAGGGAAGCGGGTGTACGGCGCGGAGGGAAGGATCGAGCACGTTGATAGATTGAAGGACCCGTTCATGCGGGAGACCCTCATCCAGGAGTACGACCTGCTCGCCTATCTCTGCAGGAAGAAGTTGCTGGCAGGGTCACAGGTGATGAGGATGTCCCGCAACTTTCCGGTGATAGAGCACTTCAAGAGGACCTCGGGAGTTGGACCGGTGCTGGCCGCGAGGTTCGTGGCATACGTGCTCGACCCGAACCGCTTCAACAAGAGGGGGTTGTGGAAGTTCTCGTGCCTGGGAATCGTGAACAGGAGCAGCGACGGGGCCTCACTTGGAAGGCAGTACCTCGATAAGGTCGGTGTACCCTCAGGGCCAACAAGAGTGTTACCGCTACCCCCCCCCCCAATCGTCTAGTGTCTAGCTGATGGCGGGAACGAGGAAGTCTCGTTCAGGCGACACATGCCAGACTTTCCGTCAGGAAAGGTGTGAGTATCACTAATTGGACAGGCCCCGGGATCACACGAGCCCGATTATCCCATAGACCGGCATGGACCGGGTCGGGCGTCCCCCCAAGCAAAGTATTCTCACCATTCAGAACCACCGGAAGGTGGTAATGACGATCGAGAGTTCAAGCGCCTGACCCACGGCTTCGTTAATCATCTGGGTTCCCGACTCGATGCCGCGGTTGGAGTCGGGCTTTGAGTACGATGAAGGCTGAGTGTCGGTGGTCGAGGCGGGCCAGTAGCCCCGCCGTCCTTCCTGAGAGCGGGAAATAGCCCGCACCGGCGAGCGCTTCCACCTCCAGGCCGTGAAGGCGGACCAACTCGGCCAATCCTCTAGGCGCGAACAGCCTGAGGTGCTGCATCCCAATCTGAGCCCCGGGCGCGCCGCGGTGCGCCGCGAGCGGGTTGCCCACACCGAGTTCCAGCGCGCTCATGTTCGTTGAAGAGAACGGCTGCCATCCCAGCACCAGCGAAGCTATGTTCGGCCAGTTTGACAGGTTCTCCGTGGAGATAATCACACGGCCGCCCGGCTTCAAGACCCTTCGCACCTCTTTGAGCAGGTTATCGGTGTCGCGCAGGTGCTCGATCACCTGGTTGAGAACGATCGCGTCGATGGAGTCGTCGTCAAGGCCGAACCTCTCCTCAAGGTTGCCTACGAGGACCTCAACCCCCCTCGCCGCGGCGATTGCCGCCCTATCGCTGTCTATCTCGATACCACGCACCCGGTCCGCGCCCGCAGCCCCGGCCACCTCCACCGTGAATGCCCCGTCATCGCACCCGCAATCGAGGACCGTTCCTGCCGGCTCGAACAGGGAGAGTATCAACCGGTGGTTTTCTTCCTGGGCCTGGTCCCAGACGCGCTTGAAGTATTCGGACATAGCCCTTTCCTGTCTATTGTCTCCAGCCAGACCTCTCCTGCTGTCTCGGCCGCAGGAGCCCCTCCAGGAAACCGTAACCATACAAACAGAGGGTAATCAGGCAGGCCGGCGGGTGCAGCACCCAGGCCCAATCGGGTTTCCGCGACCATCCCTTGAGCGCCTGCGCCACCAGCGGAACAACCAGAACGCAGTACACCACGAACTTCACCACGCCCGCCCTCCTCTGCCGGTGCCACGGATAGCTCCTCTCGCCCCTTGAGCGGAAATAACTCCAGTCCCTGATGCGCCGCATCTGTTTTCGAGCGAATGTCCCCAGGCCCCTTCCGTAGATGTGGACGATGCCGACCTTCACCTTGGCAAACCTGTTGTGGCCTCTCACGACCAGCCCTGGTACGACGTCGATATCGAAGAGGTAATCACCTATACCAAGCTCCTCGAGCAAGCTCCTCCTGACGAGAAATCCGTTCGCCCCTATGGTCGGGGTGGAGCCGCTCTCCAGCTCAACCTCGAGATAACCGTCCCGCTCTTTCGTCTTCACAAAAAGGCCGGTCCACTTACCGGAAAGGTAGCTCATCCTGTCGTAGTTGCCAAGGAAGTAGCACAACGGGTCGTTCATGCCCAACAGCGCGCAGTACCGTGTCAACGCCGGGTCCTTCCTGCGATAAGTGAACTCGAGCGGCTCGCTCCCCGCGACCTCTGGGTCCGCGAAAGGAGCGGTCATGACGCCCAGCCAGTCGGGACCTTCCAGTATATTGTCGCTGTCTATCAACGCCACGATATCTCCCGCGGCCTCGGCAACGCCGCGTGCTTTTCCGGCCTCGCCTGTCTTCAGCGGGTTGTCGACAATCCGGCAGCCCCGCTCGGCAGCTAAGGCCAGGGTACCATCGCAGGAGCCGCCGTCGGCGATTATTACCTCGAACCTGTCTCGCGGGTACTCCTGTGAGTATACCGAGTCCAGACAGGAGGCGAGCGTGGCAGCCGAGTTGAGCGTGGGGATGACTATGCTGACGAACGGCACGTAGTCTGGCAAGCCGGATCTTCTCCTTTGTCAAGAAAGCAGCGCCTGCAAAAAGGCTCTCGCAATAGTCTAGCAGAAGCCGGCCGAGGTCCTTGCCTCGACAAACATGGTCGAGAAGGCGCGAAGCCCCGGGCAGGTGCTCCAGCGCTCGTACTCGTCGCGCCTCCTGGCCTCAAGGGACTCCGCGAAAAGCATCTCCCTGCGGAACACCCATTTGAAGATGTAGAGCCATATCATCGAGAACTGCTCCCACAAGCCGCCGGCGAAAGCGGCTCGCGTGACCTCCAGCCCGGCAGTGGCCATCAGGCGCTGGATCTGTGCGAGGTCATAATGGCGATGCCCGAAGTAGAAGGCTGGATCGAGCGCGCAGGACAGCAGGTTCCTGTACGGTACCGATAACAGCAGCCGACCGCCAGGCTCGAGCATTCCGGCGGCCTTGCGCAGGAACTCGACCTCACCACCCTTAGGCAGGTGCTCGAGAAAATCGAACGCGCATACGTTGTCGAACTTCCCCAGCCCGGCCAGGCCGGCCGTGGCGTCCAGCAACAGGATCTCGGCGGAGGGCAGCTCTCCGCCGACCTTCTCGACAAGCGCCTGTGAGTTCTCCACGCCGACGACCCTGGCGCACCCCTGGCCCAGTGCGTACTCCTCGAACCAACCCGCACCGCAGGCGATGTTCAGCACCGACTGGCCAGGCGTCAGTCCGGCCATCGAGCACAGGAACATCCACCGTCCTGTCGGTCTCTGTCCTACCAGGATGCGGTCTTTCATCTCTCACCGTTAGCCGTTACGAGGACGTTAGCATCATGCCACTGAAGTGGCGCGTGCTTGAAAAACAGCAATCCTAGAAGAAATATTGTTTTATCTGAAAAAGAGACGAAGACCGGATAAGAATAGAGCTTGTGCATCTTAGCTACGGTGATCACAGGACTCACTTTCACTGGGTTTCTCTTGTGAGAAGCTACAAATGATATATTTCGACTAATGATAGAGTACTGGAAATAGGTGCGTCTACTGTTTAGTCCACTAGTGCCAGCGTGGCGGTGAGCCTCAGGGCCGATGCCTCTTTGGGGAAGATCCTCATCACCCGAGTCCTCCTGTTTATCTCCTCGTTGAGCCTCTCGAGCGCGTTGGTGGTCCTTATCCTCTTTCGGTGTGCTTGAGGAAAGCAGAAGCATGCTAGTGGACCGTCCCATATATAGCTTGACATTAGGATGATAGAATGCTATGCTTCCAGCATGAAAACACAAAGAGCGCTGACGGGGGAAGAAAGGCAGGAACTGATCCTTCTCACGCGCGGAAGGAACACGCCCCAGAAGGTCGTTCTCAGGTCGAAGATCGTGCTGCTTGCCGATGAGGGGGTTAACAAGAGGCAGATAGCCGAGAGGCTCGATACTTCGAGGCCCACGGTATACCTCTGGCTGGAGCGGTTTGCCGGAGGAGGTGTGGACTCGCTCAAGAAGGACGCCACCAGACCGGGCAGGAAGCCCGCCCTCTCGTCCGAGGGGGAGTTGGAGATAGTTGAGGCCACCCTCTCGGAGAAACCTCCTAACGCCACCCACTGGAGCGTGCGCACGATGG
>JBBQKJ010000034.1:0-33067 GCA_038326775.1 Candidatus Geothermincolia bacterium | reverse complement strand
GGAGGAGGTCATCGAGCTCTACGCGCGGAAGGTCATGCGCGACGGGCTCACCGCCGAGACCTCCACCTACCACGGCAAGGTGATGCCGCTCAGCCACGCCGAGGACCTGGTCATGGTCCGGGAGGACGTCGAGCTGAGAGGCCTGGAGACGGTAATCCCCTACAGGGTCGCGCACGACATCGTGCTCAAGAACCCGCGTAACATCGCCGTCTTCGACTGCCCCTGCAGGGTGCTGCAGGAAAACCCGTGCGAGCCGCTGGACGTATGCATGGCGGTTGGAGACCCCGTAGCGTCTTTCATCCTCGCCAACGACGACTTCAACGCGCGAAAGGCGTCCTCCGAGGAGGCGGTGGAGATACTTCGGGCCGAGCGCAAGCGCGGCCACGTCCACAACGCGTTCTTCAAGGACGTCACCGACGGGCGCTTCTTCGCCATATGCAACTGCTGCCCGTGCTGCTGCGTTGCCATGAAGGCCTGGACAAAGTTCGCCTCGCCCGTAATCGCTTCCAGCGGTTACGTGGCCGTTGTCGGGGAGGATTGCACAGCCTGCGGCGATTGCGCGGAGATGTGCCCGTTCGACGCGGTGGAGATAGAAGAGGACGCGGTGGTGGACCGTGGCAAGTGCATGGGCTGCGGGATCTGCGAGGGCGCCTGCGAGTGCGGCGCGATAGCGTTGGAAACGGACCCGACCAGGAGCCTACCCCTCGATATCAAAAAGCTTATCGCCGAGTACGGCGTGGAGCGATAAGACACACCGGAGGGAACATGCCCGAAGAAGAGCGCGGCGAAGAGGAGAGTGGGAAAGCCGAAGAGAGGCAGCATCCGGCGAGGCCCGGGGGCCGCGTGCTCAAGGCGATGGGCGCCGCCGCGGGCCGGATGATGTCGGTCGAGGAGATGCTGGTAGGGACGCTGTCGACCCTGGACCCGGCGGTCATGGCCGAGGCTTTCAACGAGAACCCCGAGTTCTACGCCAGGCTGCTGGGTGAGCTTTCGACCGAGGTGATCGCGAACACTGTCAACGCGAACCCCCGGTTTTTCGATGAGATGCTCAGGCAGATCGACCCGGTAGTGATCGCGAACGCATCCAACAAGAATCCCGAGTTCATGCAGCGGTTCATGGCCGGCATGGACCCGGCGGCCATCGCCTCCGTCATGAACGGCATGCCCGATTTCATGTTGGCGGTGACCGCGCAGCTCGACCCCGAGGTGTTCGCCTCCGTGGTGAACGAGAACGTAGATTGGATAGCCCTGCTGATGTCCCACTTCGAACCCGAGGTCATCGCCGAGATCACCCACAGGAACAGCGAGTGGGTCGGAAGGCTTCTGAGGGTTCTGGACCCGGAGGTAATGGCCGGGATGTTCAACGAGTACCCCGATTTCTACCTGGGGATCATGACGCACCTCGACCGCGAGCTTATCGCCGGCCTCATACACAAAGGATTCGAGGCGGGCGCCTTCGAAGGTATTGTTACTGTGATGGACGTTGAGATACCCGGCCTTGGCGCCTTCGAGAACTGCAGGGTCAGGCTGAAGGGCGCGGAGTACGAGGGTAGCTAGCCTGAGGGGGTCAAGCGAGATGCCGTTCGCCGCCGAGAACACCATGATGATAATCGCGCTGGCCTCGATGGCGGTACTGGGGTGGCTTTTCTGCGCCTACAGCGCGGCGTCGCTTGCTCGCTCCAACGGGCTGAGCTACAAACTGTGGCTGGCGATAGGCCTGCTGAGCGGCCCGGTGGGGCTCGCGGTCATCTACTTCAACATACGCGTCACCGGGGAGCGCTACAGGCGGACCCGCTACGGCGACGGCCAACAATACGACCTGCCGGAGATGATACAGTGCCCCGGGTGCGACCAGTCGGTGCCGAGGTCGTTCGAGTCGTGTCAGTTCTGCGGCGCGCCGCTTCACAGCGGCAAACGCGGGAGATAGCTCCTCCGATGGTGTCTGGCGCCTGAGATATGATCGTCTCTGGTTGCTGCTCGCGCGAACGGACGAAAACATGCCGCTCAAGATACTTCATACCGCCGACGTCCACCTGGGGGCGAAGTTCCTCGGACTGGGCAGGAAAGGCCAGGAGCTGAGGTCACGCCTGCTCCAGGCGTTCGATGACACTGTGAACCTGGCGATACGCGAGAAGGTCGACCTGATGCTGATAGCGGGCGACCTGTTCGATTCGATGGAGGCGTCAAAGACCCTGCTCGCCCAGGTGGCGTACCGCTTGCAGGACCTCTCGTCGGTGGGGATCCCGGTCCTTATCTCTCCCGGCACGCACGACCCGTACGGCCCGGGCTCCATCTACCACGCGCCGGAGCTTTCCAGGATAAATGGCCTCACCGTGTTCGCGAGTGAAGAGATGCGGCCCGTCGCCTTCCCCGAGCTCGACTGCATAGTGTACGGCAACGCCAACATGAGGCCATTCGCCAACCGTTACCCGCTGGAGTCGCTCCTGGTGGACGATGAGACCCGCTGGCGGGTCGGCATCGTGCACGCGAGCTTCGAGATTCCCGACCTTGGCCAGGACACCTACGTCGTGACCCCTGCGCAGGTGGCCTCGAGCGGGCTCGATTACCTCGCGCTGGGGCACATCCACTCCTATTCGGACCGCTCCCGGGGCAAGGTCACGGCGTTCTATCCGGGCAGCCCTGAGATGGTGCGCATGCAGAAGGGCGACACCGGCAACGTCCTCATCGTCGAGCTCGGCGACGAGGAGATATGGGTCAGGCCGTATCGGACCGGAAGCCTTTCCTACGATGAGCTGGCTATTAAGGCCGAGGAGGCCACCACGGCCGGGCTGGTCTCCATGCTCGAGAGCCGGGCCGACCGTGACCTGGTGCTCCAGGTCAACATCGACGGGCTGCGACCGCCCGGGTACCAGGACGCCGAAGAGGTTATCGGCCATCTTTCAGAGATGTTCTACCTCCTCAGGGTCACCGACAGGTCCTGGCCGGCGCCCTCGACCCTCGACCCCGGCGCGTACCCGCCGGGCTCCCCCGCGGCCGAGTACCTGAAGGTCCTGGGGGCCCGGCTGGAGGGGGCCTCGGCCTCGGAAAGCGAGGAGATACAAGAGGCGATGATGGTCGGGCTTTCGTTTCTGCTGGAGGAAGGCGGCTAGTGCGGATACTCAGGCTGCGGGCGGTCAACTTCCGCCGCTTCGACGATATAGACCTCTCGTTCTCCGAGGGGTTAAACCTGGTCCGCGGGCCCAACGAGTCCGGTAAATCAACAATGGTCATGGCTGTCATGGCGGGGCTTTTCGCCAGGCCCCAGACCAACACCGCGCTCGGCAGGTCTTACCTGCGCTGGGGCACCGACGAGGCGCCGTTGATCGAGCTCGACTTCATCCACGGCGGAGTGCGTTACCGCATGGTGAAGGACTTCGCCGAGCACTCCGTGTCACTCGAAGAGGAGGGAGGAGCCCCTCTTCGTTCCCTGAAGGCGGTCGACGCGAAGGTGTTCGAGCTCATCGGGTTCGGTGACCCGGCGAAGTACCTGCGCACTGCGTGCGTGACCCACGACCAGATGGTCAGCCTGGCCGAGGACTCCACTGGTGCCAGGAAGCTCGCGAACATGCTCAGAGAGGTAGTGGTGGGCGGCCGTGAGAGCTCCATGATGGAGAGCGCGGCTAAAAAGCTCACCTCGGAGGCCGATGACCTCAAGCGGGGGCTCGAGCGGCCGACCGGCAACCCCGGAATCATCAAGAGGCTTGTCGACGAGCGTGAGGCACTGATAAACAGGCAGAAGGAGCTCACCAAGGGGCTTAGCGACCTCGAGGTCCAGCGCGAAAGGCTTAAAGAGGTCGAGAGGTTGCTCGAGAAGCAGGAGCCGAGGCTTGACGAGCTCGACGACTTCCTGGCGAGAAACCGCCGGGTTGATGAGTTCCAGCGGCGGGCCAGCCAGGCGCGCGACAGGTTCGTGATCGCGGACAGAGTGATAGACGCCAGGCGAGAGCTCCAGCGCACCGACAACAAGATCCGAAAGGGCTTCTCCGAGTTCGACGACCTCGAGCCCGGGGCGGACAGCGAGCTGCGCAAGGCTATCGAGATGCGCAGGTCGCTGGTCGAGATGCGCGAGGGTCTTTCCCGCGCCCCGTCCGCGGCGGAGGCGGGGGGGAAGGGGTCGGCGGCGAGGCCCGCGGCGCGGCCGCCAGCCTGGTGGGTCGCAATGAGCGCCGGCGCCCTGGTCGTACTCGCCGGAATTATCCTCGGCCTGGTACAACCCGCCCTTTTTTCCGTGATAGCGGTGGGCCTGGCGATAATAATCGCCGCCGCATCTTCTCTCGGAAGACCCGCCGCTCCCGCGCCACAAGAAGTGCCGAAAATGCTCGACGAACAGGTCCGGCGCGCGGACGGAGAGATAGCCAGGCTGGAGGCGCTGGAGCGCGAGCTTCTTCGTTCTGCTGGATGTGACGACGCCGAGGAGTTTTTCGCCGCTCATCACACGTACCTCGAGCTACTCTCCGATCGCGACCGGGACGCGGCTGGCCTCAGTGCGCTGCTGGGCGGCCGCTCGTTCGAACTGGTGGAAGAAGACCGCCGCCAGGCTTCGCTTGACGCGGCGGCCTGCGAGGAGATACTTCTCGAGCTCAAGCCGTTTCGCGTGGAGCCC
Organism: Candidatus Geothermincolia bacterium; assembly: GCA_038326775.1. Lineage (GTDB taxonomy): Bacteria > Actinomycetota > Geothermincolia > Fen-727 > Anoxymicrobiaceae > DYIU01. The sequence goes on along the minus strand of JBBQKJ010000034.1, from coordinate 28,464 downwards.
GAGCGCCTGGGCGTACTTGCCAGAGAGCGCGATGGCATGGCCGAGGCCGTGGCCGGCCTGAAAAAAGAGCGCGACGGGCTGACGTTTCATCTGATGCGGTCCCCGGCAGACCCCGAGGAAGCCGCCCGGATAGAGGAGGAGGTCTCCTGGCTGTGGGAGGCCGAGCAGGCCGCCAGGCGGCGGCTGCGCATCTACACCCGGGCGCGCGATGCCATGAAGGAGACCGCGACCTCCATGCTTTCCTCGGCGGTGCCGGTACTCTCCGAGAGCGTCGGCCGCACGCTCTCCTCGCTGACCGGAGGGCGGTACGACCGGGTGGAAGTGCGCGAAAGCGACCTGGCGATCTCGGTCTATTCAGCAGAGAAAGGCGGTTTCCTGCCCCCCGACGAGCTGATGGGGTCACTCAGCAAGGGGGCCACGAGCCAGCTCTACCTCGCGGCCCGGCTCGAGCTGGTGGAGCTTCTCTCGGGTGGTCGAAAGCCACCCCTCATATTCGACGATTCCTTTTCATACTTCGATGAGAGCAGGCTCGAGTTCCTGTGGGACATACTGCTCGATGTGGCGCGGGGCCAGCAGGTGATAGTGCTAACGTGTACCGACCGTTACGACAGGCTGGCGTCTTCAGGCGTCAATATCTTAGACCTCGACCAGCAGTGAGTTCCGCCGGGCCGCCGCCTTCTGATATACTTTCAAATCCGTAGGAGACATCCGGTTCGCGGGTGATGCCCGCGTGTGGAAATCGGGGCCCGACGCGCGCCCGGCAAGGAGCAATCTTCGATGGAGCAGAGCAGCACTTTGAACGTTGAGACGTTCACAGACCTTTCATTCGGCACCAACAGTTACCTGGTCTGGGAGGAGGGCTCGAAGAGCGCGGTGCTGATCGACGCCGGGCTTTCCACCCACCTTATCCTCGAGTTCCTGGAGCGCGAAGGGCTGACCCTCGAGGCGGTCCTGCTCACGCACGGACACCCGGACCACCTGGCGGGCGCGGCCGAGGTGGCGGAAGGGGCCGGGGCCGATGTCTACCTGCATTCCGTGGAGGCCCAGGTGGCCCAGGGGATGCCCCAGATGCTGCTGGGTATGCTGGGCATCGACGAGCTCGATCTTCCGGCGGAGTTCAAGGACCTGGAGGACGACCAGGACCTCGATCTCGCCGGCCTTAAGATAAAGGTCCTGCACACCCCGGGCCACTCGCCGGGAAGCGTGAGCTTCCTGATAGGCGATTCCCTTTTCGACGGCGACCTGGTGTTCAGGGGTTCGATAGGACGGACCGATTTTCCCGGCGGCGACTTCGATGCCCTGATGAGCTCGGTAAGGGACAAGGTTTTTGTCCTTGGTCCGGACACCAGGCTTTACCCCGGACACATGGGCTCCACCACGGTTGGCTGGGAGAAGCGGACCAACCCGTTCCTGATGGGGCTGTAGCCGCACCCGGAAGGGGAGGTTGCGCGATGACGAAGGTTTCCGTTGCCACGATTCTGGCCCCCTGCCTGTTTCTCGCACTCCCGCTCGGCGCCGCAGGTTGCGGCTCGCCCGTGAAGGTGGCAGGTGGCTCGTCGATCACGAGTTGGGGCAGTGGCACGGGCTCGAGCCCGGCATGATGAGAGAGGTGAGTCTTATGAGGTCGAAGAAAGACGGGGGTCTCAAGGTTCCCTGGCTGGGTCAACTGGGGATAGTGGTCAGGGATATCGACAAGACCATCGACTACTACCAGGGCGTGTTCGGAATCGGGCCCTGGGCGATATTCGAGGGCGAGCCGGAGTGGTGCCTGGAGGGGGAAGAGGAGGTCTTCTTCAGGGGGAAGATGGCCATGGCGCAGGCGGGGCCGGTCCAGATCGAGCTCATACAGATAATGGAGGGCCGCTCGATGCACTCCGATTTTCTGGGTGAGAGTGACGAAGGGCTCCACCACATCGGGTTCTTCGTGAATGATGTGAAAGAACGGGTGCGCGCGGCACGAGAGGCCGGGATAAAGGTCCTCCAGCACGGGCGGCTCAAGCAGCTGGGCCTCGTCATCGAGTACGCGTACCTGGATTCCACCGAGACCGGCGGGGTCATCATCGAATACATCCAGTCGCGCTTTCTGGGCCTGCCGTTCTCGATGCGCTCACCCCTGCTTCGACTGGGCGTGAGTCTCCGCAATAAGCTCACGCGCTGATGTCCGCGATGACTCGCCGCGAGTTCGAGGAGATAGTGGAGCGCGTCCTGGACAGCCTGCCTGACGACTTTGCGTTCAGGCTCGAGGAGGGTAACGTCGGTGTGGTGGTGCAAGACCGCCCGACCTCTGAGGAGCTGCGGTCGGTGGGCGTCGGTCCGGGCTCCACCCTGCTGGGGCTCTACCAGGGTGTGCCTCCGGCGCGGCGCGGCATCAACTACTCCCTGGTCCTTCCTGACAACATATCCATATTCAGAGAGCCCATCGAAAGGCTCTGCGAAGACACCGGGGCCGACGTATCCGAAACGGTCCGGCGCGTGGTACTGCACGAGATCGCCCACCACTTCGGAATACCGGACGCGAGGCTCGGGGAGCTCGGGTATTAGGTTATGTCCGGACGGAGGCAAAGCGCTGAAATGAAGGAGAAGTGAGGCCTTGAAGATCGTGGCGGTCAGCGGGAGCCTGGTCCCGGAGGGTAACGTCGACGCCCTGCTGGGCCATGCGCTCGAGGAGTTCGAAGGAAAGCCCGCGTTCGAGGTCAGGCGCTTCTCCCTGGCCCGAATGGAGATCAACCCCTGCCGGCAGTGCAACTGGTGTCTCAAGAAGCAGGAGCCGGGAAGGTACTGTTCCCAGGACGACGGCATGTCCGAAATCTATCCGGAGCTTATGGAGGCCGCGGGTTTGATAATCGCCTCGCCGGTCCACTTCGGCAGGCTCTCGGGGACCTCCGCGGACTTCATCGACAGGCTCCGGGTGTTCGTCCACGGCAACATCACCCGCGGAGCGATGCGCAACAAGGTCGGTGGCTCGCTGGCGGTCGCCTGGTTCAGGAATGCCGGCATAGAGCAGACGCTCATCACCTTGAACACCGCGTTCCAGGTGCTTAGCATGGTCGTCGCCGCCCCCGACCTCGGCGTTCACGGCGGGGGCGCGTTCTCGAGCCTGGAGGGCAGCGGAGCAACCGGTGGCGGCGACAGGCTCCTGGTTAGACAGGACGCCATCGGCATGGCCTCGGCGCGCTCTGTGGCCTACCGGGTGGGAGAGCTCGCGACCCTCATGGAGGCCGGCAACCGGGCGCTCGAGCGGGAGAGGACGGAGGGGTGAGGGGAAGGGCATGCCCCGTCCCGCGGTGGAAATCGGAAAGAGGAGACATGACCACGGATACAAGTGGAGGAGAGATGCAGAAAAAGCGGACCGGTGCTCCCATCGAGGAGATAAAGGCCGGGATGAAGGCGGCGGACTACCTCTGCGATGACAGCATCGCCACGGCGCTCTTCCTGGCGGGTGAGCTAAACAAGCCCATTCTCGCGGAAGGCCCGGCCGGCGTGGGCAAGACCGACCTCGCCAAGGCGTTCAGCCGCTTCAGCGCTCTGCCTCTAATAAGGCTCCAGTGCTACGAGGGGCTGGACGAGGCCAAGGCCCTCTACGAGTGGAACTACAAGAAACAGCTCCTGAGGATACAGGCCGACAGGAGTGAAGGCACCTCCTGGCAGGAGCTGGAGGAGGACCTCTTCAGCGAGGAGTTCCTTCTGCCCAGGCCGCTTTTGAAGGCAATCATCGGCGACGGGCGGGTTGTGCTGCTGGTGGACGAGGTGGACAAGGCCGATGTTGAGTTCGAGGCGTTCCTGCTCGAGGTGCTCTCGGACTTCCAGGTCTCCATACCGGAGCTGGGGACCATCCAGGCAAGGCAGATGCCGTTCGTGGTGCTGACCTCCAACCGCACCCGCGACCTGTCCGAGGCCCTGCGCCGAAGGTGCCTCTATCTCTACATCGACTTCCCGGACTCGGCCAGGGAGCTCGAGATCATCCGTATCAGGGTGCCGGGCATCGCGGAGGACCTGGCCCGCCGCGTGCTGGCGGTTGTGCGCTACATCAGGCAGATGGACCTCAAGAAGGTCCCGAGCATCTCCGAGACGCTGGATTGGGCCACCGCGGTGAAGGTGCTCGGCAGGGACGTCATCGACGAGGACCTGATAGCGGGCACACTGAGCCTGCTGGTCAAGGAGCAGAAAGACCTGGAGAAGGTGCAGGCCAACCTCAAATCGCTTGCCCGCCAGGCGCTCGAGTAGGACTCGGATGATGCAGATAGACGAGAGGCTTATCGATTTCGTGAGCAAGATGAGAGCGGCGGGCCTCCAGGTGTCGCTTGCGGAGAGCATTGACGCCTGCGAGGCGTTGAAGGTCGCTCCGCTCGAGAGGATGGGCTTATTCCGGGAGGCTTTGCGCGCAACCCTGGTGAAGAACGAACTGGACTACCCGGTCTTTGATTCCGTGTTCGAGGAGTACTTCCTGGGAGTGGAGGCCATGCTCTCGGCGGCGGGGGAAGAGCCGGACGAGGGGAGTGGCGGCAGCGACTCGGCGGTAACGCCGGAGGAGCTCACCGACATGCTCAGGGACGCGCTTGCCAGGGGCAACATGGACGAGCTCAGCACGCTCGCCCGCATGGCGGCCGCCAGTATAGGGCAGATGGAGGGGGGATTCGGGCGGGGGTCGCGGCCCATGGCTTTCATGGCCGGCTCCGGCTATTACATGTTCCGAGGCATGGAGATGCTCAAGTACGGCAGGTTGTCCTCCGAGCTGCTGGAGATGGCCGCCGAGGGCGAGATAATGCGGGACCTCCCGCCCGTTCTGGCCCTGGAAGAGCTCCGCGAGAGCATCGAATTCTTCCGCGTCGCCCTGGAGCGCGAGATAAAGCGCCGGCTCGCTCTCGAGCGCGGCGAGGACGCGGTGGGCAAGGGAAGAAAGCCTCCGGTGCGGCCCGAAGAGATAGAATTCATGAACGCGTCCCTCCGGCAGGTCGATGACATGAGGAGGATACTCCCGGCGCTCGCGCGCAGGCTCGCGGCCCGTATCGCCCGGCGCCAGAGCGAGGGCAGGCGAGGGAGGTTGGACATTCGCAGCACGCTCCGCCACAGCATTTCGAGCGGCGGCGTTCCCATCGACGTGAAATACAGGAAGCGCGTCCCCGCGAAGCCCGAGCTGTTCATCCTCTGCGACGTCTCCGGCTCGGTCCGCACCTTCAGCACCTTCACGCTCCAGCTGGTGTACAGCCTCCACCAGCAGTTCAAGGCGGTGAGGAGCTTCGCCTTCATAGACCGGGTCGACGAGGTGACCGAGCTGTTCAAGTATTGCGATGTCGACGAGGCGATCGAGCGCGTCTATCGGGACGGCGTGCTGGTGGACGGTGACGGCCACAGCGATGTCGGCAGAGCGCTCGACCTGTTCGAGAAGGAGTTCTCTTCCGAGCTGACGCCGCGCTCGACGGTGCTCATCCTGTCCGACGGAAGGAACAACGCCCGCGACCCCCGCGCCGACGCGCTCGGGCGCGTCGCCCGAAAGGCACGGCGCGTCTACTGGCTCGACCCGGAGCCGGTCGAGCGCTGGGACACCGGTGACAGCATCATCGGGATGTACGAGGAACACTGCCACGCCGTTCAGGAATGCCGCAACCTCAAGCAGCTCGCTGACTTCGTCTACCGCCGCGCGTAATTCATCCTGGGGTCAGGCACCCTGACATGAATTTGCGGCGGCTGGCGTTTGTTTCGTATACAAATAAATGTCCGGGTGCCTGACCCCAGGATGAATTATTGGATTATGCCGTTCTGGATGAGCCAGGCGACAGTGTCGGCCATGCCCTCCTCGAAGTCGGCGTACTCGAACTCGAAGCCGAGGTCCCTGATCTTTTTGTTGCTCACCCATATCCCCATGGTGAGATAGTTGAGCTGGCCCAGGTCGAGCACGCGGCTGCGGGTATATGACTCGGGAAACGTCTTCTCGAGCCAGAGGGCGGACTTCCCCGCGGCAATAACGATCTTCTGCCATACGGGCATGGGGATGGGCAGGAAGTGCACGCGCCTGCCTACGAGCCTGACCGCCGACTCTATGGCTTCCCGGTGGGTCAGGAGGTAGCTGTCGGCGATGTTGTAATCCTCGCCTATCGTCTCGGGCTTCTCCGAGAGGAAGACCACGGCGCGGGCGAGGTCGCGTGCGTGGACGTTGCCGCCGAACAGCAGGAACTTGCTCGCGGCGGGGTATAACGGCAGCAGCCCCTCGGAGATGGCGATGATGAGCCCCGTAGCCCCGTAGTACGACCCGGGGCCGTAGATGGGCGCCGGCCTGACCACCGTGACAGGGAGGCCCTTCTCGCGGTGGCATCTCCATACTATCTGCTCCTGGAGCCACTTCGAGCGGCCGTACTCGTTGCTGAAGTGGGTGCCCACCGGCGTCAGGCCCTCTGTGTTCTTCGGGTTTGAGCGGTCCTCGGTCATCGGCTGGTTGGTGGGGTGCCGCGTCGGGCGCTTGAAGCCGCCGTCCTTCTGCCAGGGCCGCACCATGACGTTCCAGAGGAACTCGACGAGCGGCCTCCAGGGCCTGGCCTCCATGTAGGAGCCCGGGAAGTACGAGTGGCCGAACACACCGCAGGTCGACCAGTGGATCATTCTTTCGATGCCGCCCTCCAGGGCGGCGTCAAGAAGGTTGGTCACGCCGTCGATGTTGACCTTCTCGAGCGCCTCCCACGGCGCGGAGTAGTCGTACAGCGAAGCGGTGTGGAACAGGCAGCCGACATCCCCCTTATCGAAGAGCGGGTCGAGCGTTTCCCGGCGGGCCAGGTCCGAGGGAACCCACTCCACCCCGTCTCTCTCGTAGTCGACATCGAGTATCCTGCGGAACTCCACGGACTGCGCCGCCCCGTATGACTGCTCGAGGTCGGTCGCCCGCACCAGCCTTCCCTTCTCGAGCAGGTGCTTCACCAGGTAGTTCCCGGAGAACCCACACGCGCCGGTGACCACGTCTACCTTCACAGCACCCTCCCTTTCCTAACTGTGGTGGGGTCATTTGGGCACCACCCCACAGGCACTTACGTTCTAGCACCCGGCTTGCCGAACCGCACCAATTCTAGCAGAGGTCACTCTACGCGGTTGAAGAGATTTTTGTGGAGCGGGACCCGTGGCACCGCCAATGCGAATAATTGACACAGGGGGACACCACCGATAACATTCCAACCAGCAGTGGACGCAGGAGTATCCCATATACCAGAAGGGGTTTTGAAAGATGTTCGGACTGGGACCGACGGAACTCATTATCATACTGGTTATCGCGCTTGTGATCTTCGGGCCCTCTCGCCTGCCCAAGGTGGGGCAGTCGGTCGGCCAGGCGCTGCGCGCGTTCCGCGATTCGACTGACAAGGTTCAGGAAGAAGTCACAAAGAGCCTCGCGGAGCCTTCGGAGCCGCCAACCGAGGAGCGCAAGGAATAGCCCTCGACGGGAGTCCTAATTGGCAACCGGCCGCATGAGCTACCTCCAGCACCTGGAGGAACTTCGGCGCAGGATAATAGTCAGTGTGATCGCGCTCGTGGTGGCAGTGGGCGTGGCCTGGCTCTTCGCCTGGGACATCCTGGCGATAGTCAAGGAGCCCGCCGGGTCGATCAACCTTTATTACATGACTCCGATGGAGCCGTTCCTGGTGCGGTTCAAGCTCGCCCTCTTCGGGGGGGTGATCCTCGCGCTGCCGGTCATCCTGTTCGAGGTGCTCGCGTTTGCCTCACCGGCCCTGAAGCGCAAAGAGCGCTCTTACACTGTCCTGGTCATGGCCATGATAGTCATCTTCTTTGCCGCGGGCGTCGTGTTCGGTTACAGGTTTATCATGCCGGCCGGCATCAGCTGGTTGCTGGGGGTGGCCGGGAACCAGATGCGCCCGGTCCTTTCCGCGAGCCAATACGTGAACTTCGCCGGCTGGTTCCTGCTCGGGCTCGGGGTCTCGTTTTTGACCCCCATCTTCATATGGATGCTGGTGCTGTTGAACGTCGTAACCCCTGAGCAGCTGCAGAAGCATTGGCGCTACGCGCTCCTGATAATCCTGCTGGCCGCCTCGGTAATCACTCCGGATTGGAGCCCCGTAACGATGGTGCTGGTGGCAATCCCGATGGTAATCCTATATCTTCTGAGCCTGGGGCTGGCTTGGATGACAGCCCGGAGGCGGAGGGCCAAGGAAACAGGGCTGGCCGAGACGTGACATATGATAGCAACCATAAAAGGAGTCTTAATTGACAACAGTTGAAACACTCGATCAAGGAGTTGATGGAGTCCGCCAGGCGGTAGAACGATACGTCGAGAGATACCCTGATTACGAGGGGGCATTGCGCCTGTACGGGGCGGTGATGGAGCTGCAGCAGGAGGCGCTGGACGAGGTCGAGTGCCCGATCGAGCTGGACCTCGAAGAGAGGGACGCGAGGTTGATGTCGTTGGTCACCATAATCGACGCTGCAGAGCTGGAGATAGACCCGGAACAGTACAGGCGGCTCGTGAAGGCTATCTGTGAGGTGATGGAGGAGAAGCGCCCGGACGGGTTCGCGCACTCCGAGGAGCTGTGGTCGTGGGCGGGCCTGAGCGAAGAGAACCTGTGGGCGACACTCGCGCTCGTTCTGGCCGGAGACGAGCTTCCGCTAGCCACCGGATGGGACAGCGAGTCGGACAGGATTCTTGCCTCCAATATTTTATGGGAGGCGCTTGCGCCGTTCTACAGGAAATGTGGTAGTATTCTTGCGTCCGGGATGGACCAGTCTTTATGGCAGAGAGGCCATTGCCCTGTTTGCGGTAGCGCACCGCTGATGGGGTTTTTTAGAAGCGAAGACGGCTTGTGGCTGGTGGAGTGTTCGTTATGCCATACACTATGGAACATACAGCGCGCAAGCTGCCCTTTCTGCAGCGAATCACCAGGTGCTCTCGATTTCCTGTATATCGAGGCTGAGCCCGGTAAAAGAGTCCAGTACTGTAGTAGTTGTAAGGTGTACGTGAAGACTGTAGACTTGCGTGATAAGGAATCGGAAGCACTGCTTCCGCTGGAAGATATCGTGACGGTGGAGCTCGACCTGGCCGCTGCCGAGGAAGGCCTCAGGCCGGCCGGTAGACAATAAAGTCCGTGAGGGAAAGAATGCTCCGGAGCAATTGGCCTTAGGGGGGGTGGATTAGGTTTTCTCCGGGGAATTGAAAGAATCGAAATAGCGCCGCAAAAAAAATACGAAGAAAGTGAGGGGGGATATGGATTTAACGCGTAGAGATTTCCTGAAGCTGTCCGGCTCCGGGCTCGGGGCGGCGGCTCTGGTAAACCTCGGCTTCAAGCTGCCGGCGCGTGCGGCCACAGAGCCGCTACGCATCGTCAAGGCTAGGGAGACGACCGGCGTCTGCTCTTACTGCGCCGTGGGCTGTGGCACCCTTACCGCCAGCAAGGTGGAGGGTGATCATCTCACGCTCATCAACGTAGAGGGCAACCCGGACTGCGCCATCAACTTCGGCACGCTCTGCAGCAAGGGCGCCGCGACCATCCAAAAGTCGTACATCGACGGCGAGATAAACCCCGAAAGGGTCACCAAGCCCATGTACAGGGCGAAGAACTCGTCCAGTTGGGAGGAGATCTCCTGGTCCGAGGCGATCGACCAGATCGCCAAGAAGATGAAGGAGACCAGAGACGCCAGCTGGGTCGCCGAGGACGATGTTATGGGCCCCGACGGGAAGCCCACCGGAAAGAAGGTTCCCGCGAACCGGACCGAAGCTATCGGCAGCATTGGGAGCGCGGAGCTCTCGAACGAGGGCGCTTATCTTCTGCAGAAGTTCATGCGCTCGCTCGGCGTGGTGTACGTAGAGCACCACGCCCGTTTGTGACACAGCGTCACTGTCGCCAGTTTGGCGGCAACGTATGGGCGCGGCGTCATGACCAACCAGATACAGGACCTCAAGATGAGCGACTGCTTCATGGTCTGCGGGTCGAACGCCGCCGAGAACCACCCGATCACTTTCAAGTGGATCGAGCAGGCGATGAACCGGGAGAAAGACCCGGCCAAGCTCATAGTGGTCGACCCGCGCTTCACCAGGACGGCTTCAAAGGCGGATATCTTCGCCCACACCAGGCCCGGCACTGATATCGTGTTTTTCGGCGCGCTCATCAAGTACGCGATCGGTAACAACATGGTCAACTGGGACTATGTGAAGACCTACACCAACGCGTCGTTCCTGGTAGACCCGAACTTCAGCTTCAACCCGGGGACAGGCGTTTTCTCGGGCTTCAAGGAGACCGAGGACCCGAAGACCGGCAAGAAGAAGAAGAGCTATGACACCGCCACGTGGGCGGTGCAGAAGGGCCCGGACGGCAAGCCGCTGAAGGACCCGACCCTTCAGAACCCGCAGTGCGTGTGGCAGCAGATGATAAAGCACTACAGCCGCTACACGCCGGAGAAGGTCGAGCAGATCTGCGGCATCCCCAAGGCCAAGTTCGAGGAGGTTGCCAAGACCTACTGCGCCACCTACGAGAAGGGCAAGAGCGGTGTCCTCATGTACGCCATGGGGCTCACCCAGCACACTTACGGCACGCAGAATATTCGCACCTTCGCCATGCTGCAGCTCATCCTGGGCAATATGGGCGTTCCGGGTGGCGGAATAGACGCGCTGAGGGGATGTGCGAACGTCCAGGGTTCTACCGACCAGGCACTGCTCTACCATATCTTCCCGGGCTACAACCCGATGCCGAACAGCGCCAAGAACCCGACACTGGCTTCGTATAACGAGGCGAGGCTGAAGGCCGTGGGTAGCGCCTACTGGAGCAACACGCCCAAGTTTGTGGCGAGCTACCTCAAGGCCATGTACGGTGACGCCGCGACCAAGGACAACGAGTTCGGCTGGAATTGGTTCCCGAAGCTCAAGGACGGCGTCAACTACTCGCACATGGCGCTTTTCGAAGCGATGTACGCGGGAACCGTCAAGGGTCTTTTCGTGGTCGGGCAGAACCCCGCGGTCGGCGGACCGAACGCCGACATGGAGACTAAGGCCATGGAGAAGCTCGACTGGATGGTGGTCCAGGAGATATTCGACCACGAAACCCCTAACTTCTGGCAGCGTCCCGGTGCAGACCCCGGCTCCATCAAGACCGAAGTGTACCTGCTGCCCGCATGCGCCAACGGCGAGTACGAGGGTACGTTCGCCAGCACGGGACGGGTAGTCCAGTGGTTCTACCAGTCCGGCTCCCCCAAGGGTGAGTCCAAGAAGGACGCCGACGTCTGGGGCCTTATCCTCAAGAAGCTCAGGGAGCTGTACAAGGCCGATGCCAAGGCACCCAACCGTGAGGCCATACTCAACCTGTACTGGCCGTACGGTGAAGAGATAAACATGGAAGAAGTTCTTGCCGAGCTCAACGGCTACGTCTGGGACACCAAGAAGCGCCTCAAGAACTTCACGGTGCTGAAGGAAGACGGTTCGACCGCTTGTGGCAACTGGGTGTACGGCGGCGTATATCCCGAGGAAGCCGACTACCCGGGCATGGACAAGCCCGAGACCCTCGCCGCGGCTCAGGCCAGCTTTGCCAAGACGAAAGGCAACCTGTCGAAGAGACACAACAACGAGGACAAGGGCAACGTGGCCATCTACCCGGCCTGGTGCTGGTGCTGGCCGGTGAACCGGCGCATCGTGTACAACCGGTGCTCTGCCGATCCGGCGGGCCAGCCGTGGAACCCGGAGAAGAACATCGCCCAGTGGAACGGCACGAAGTGGGTGATGGTCGACGTGCCCGATTTCAAAGCTACGGACCCGGCGCTGCCGGGGAATCCACCTGTGCCGCCCGACGTCTCGGCCGCGAACCCGTTCATAATGCTCAACTACGGCATGGGCCAATTCTTCTGCCTCGCGACCCTGGTGGACGGCCCGTTCTCAGAGCATTACGAGCCGATAGAGACGCTGTTCAAGAACGAGATGAACGGCAGCCAGAACAACCCGATGGCGAAGATCTTCAACCAGTCGGACATGGACAAACTGGCTGAGTTGGGAGATCCGAACTACCCGATCATAGCTGGAACATCCCGCGTGACGGAGCACTTCCAGTCGGGCACGATGACCCGTAACCAGCCGTGGCTGGTGGAGATGCAGCCCAACATGTTCGTTGAGATGTCTAAGGACCTCGCGAAGCGCAAGGGTATAAGCAACGGTGATTGGGTCAAGGTCAAGAGCATCAGGGGCGAGACCGAGGCGGTGGCTGTGGTCACCGACCGGTTGCAGGTCCTGAAGGTGAACGGCAAGGACACGGACGTGGTGAACATGCCATACCACTACGGATACAAAGGCATATGCACCGGCGGGCCCAAGAATATCAGTTACGCCGCCAATGTCCTTACCCCGAACGTCGGGGACGCCAATACCGCGATACCAGAGTCAAAGGCGTTCCTGGTCAACATCGAGAAAGCTTAGGAGGTGATGTGGCATGGCTAATCAGAAGGCAATACTAGTCGACACAACCAAGTGCACCGCTTGCCGCGCCTGCCAGGTCGCCTGCAAGGCGTGGAACGAGAACCCGGGTGAGAAGACCGAGAACATGGGTTCCTACGAGAACCCGCCTTCCCTCTCCTCCTATACCTGGATGCGCATCCTGTTCAACGAATACTACAAAAACGACAAGATGACGTGGCTCTTCACAAAGCACCAGTGCATGCACTGCACCGACGCCGCGTGCGTGGAGGTGTGCCCGCCTAACGCCACGACCCACAAGGAGTACAAGCTCCCGGACGGGTCGGTGCTGAAGACGGTGGCCACCGACCCGAACAAGTGCATAGGCTGCAACTACTGCAGGGTGGCCTGCCCCTTCGACGTCCCGGGCTACAACCAGAAGGAGAAGGGCATCTTCCGCTGCACCATGTGCTTCGACCGGGTCACAAACGGCGTCGCCAAGTACGACGTCCCCGCCTGCGTGAAGGCCTGCGCTCCGGGGACGCTCTCCTTCGGCGACCGCGAAGAGCTGATCGCCACGGCCGAAAAGCGCGTGGCCGTGCTCAAGAAGGCCGGCTACGCCAAGGCCCGGCTCTACGGCGTGAACGAGCTCGAGGGACTCACCTACATATACGTACTGACCGACGAGCCAAGCGCCTACGGGCTCCCCAACGACCCGTCCATACCTGCCTCTGTGCAGGTGTGGAAGGCGCTCACCAAGCCTTACGGGCTCGTGGCCGCCGCCGGGCTGGTGGTCGCCCTGGTGGTCAACGGGGTGATCAACGCGCGGAACCGCGGGCTCGAAGAAAAGTACAAACTGGATCAATAGGAGAGGAGGGATTTGATGGAACTGAAGACATTCCGCGGCGGAATACACCCGCCGTATCGGAAAGAGGCTACCGCCGGGAAGGCGACCGTCGAGATCTCCCTCCCCGCCGAAGTGGTAATTCCGATGGCCCAGCACGTGGGCGCGCCCAACACACCCACCGTCAAGGTCGGAGACCGGGTAGAGGCCGGGCAGAAGATTGGCGCGAGCGAAGCGTTCATCTCGGCCCCGGTGCACTCGAGCGTCTCCGGGACGGTCAAGGCTGTCGAGGAGCGCAAGAACTTCACGGGCGCGCTCGTAAACTCGGTGGTAATCACCGTTGATGCGAGCCAGCCTTCCAAGTTCACGGAAAAACGCGACGTCGCGAACCTCACTCCAGAGGAAATCCGCGACATAGCCAAGGAGGCCGGCCTGGTCGGCCTCGGTGGCGCGGCTTTCCCGACCTTTGTGAAGCTCTCGCCGCCCAGGGACAAGCCGATCGACACCGTCATCATCAACGCGTGCGAGTGCGAGCCGTTCCTGACCTGCGACCACAGGCTCATGATGGAGCGGCCCGACGAGCTCATCGCGGGCTTGAAGCTCATGATGAAGACGGTCGGCGCGAGCAAGGGCTTCATCGGGATAGAGGCCAACAAGATGGACGCGGCCGACGTGCTGACCCCGAAGCTCTCGGGCGACTCCGCGCTGGACGTTATCATCCTCGAGGTCAAGTACCCGGAGGGCGCGGAGAAGATGCTCATCGACGCAATCACCGGGCGCAGGGTGCCCCCGGGCAAGCTGCCGAGCGAGGTAGGGGTCCTGGTGCAGAACGTCGGGACCGCCGTCGCGCTCTACGAGGCTGCCGCCACCGGCAAGCCTGTCATCGAGCGAGTCATAACGGTTACCGGCCCCGGCATGAAGAAGCCCGCCAACGTGATGGTCAAGATCGGCACCCCGATCGAGCACGTGATAGAGCAGTGCGGCGGGATGACCGGCGGCGTTGCCAAGGTGGTGATCGGCGGGCCCATGACAGGCTGGGCCCAGAAAGACCTCTCGGCGACCGTGGTCAAGGGCACCAGCGGCATACTGGCGCTAACACAGGACGTCATCGACACCAACGCCGAACAGCGCTGCGTGGGCTGCGACAAGTGCCTGGACGCCTGCCCGATGTTCCTGACGCCGAACGCAATCGTAAAGTACGCGAAGTTGGGCAAGTGGGACCTTGCCGACATGTACGGGGCGAGAGACTGCTTCGAGTGCGGTTGCTGCTCCTACGTGTGCCCGGCCCGGATAGAGCATGTCGCATACGTACGAAAAGTCAAGGCGGAGATTGTCTCCGCGGAGAAGAAATAGAAGGGGGGCGAGACGTACATGGCAAACAACGAGTTCGTAATGTCGGCACCGCCGCATATCAAGAGTAAGGATCTGACCGGTTCGGCCATGAGGGATGTTGCGATCGCCCTCATACCAGTCATAGCGGTGGCGATCGGTTTCTTCAAGCTTTATGCCATAGTGAACCTGGCCGCTGCAGTAGTGACGGCGATCGCTTGCGAGTGGGTCATGCGCAAGATAATGGGGCGCGAACCCACCATCGGCGATTTCAGCGCGATTGTGACAGGCCTACTTGTTGCGCTGCTTCTGCCGCCCGCCGTGCCTTTCTGGTACGTGATGATCGGCACGTTCATTGCGGTGGCGCTGGTCAAGGAACTGATGGGAGGGCTCGGATACAACATCTTCAACCCGGCGTTGTTCGGGTTCGTGTCTCTGTTGGTCATCTCCCAGCTGTTCGGCCTGACGGCGAAGACGCTCTACCTGGGCAGCCTCGACGGCGTGACTTCGGCGACCCCGCTGACGTTTATAAAGGCAGGGCCACTCAACGGCATCCGCCCCGGCTACTGGTTCATGTTCCTGGGCCACGCCGGTGGAGCAGTGGCCGAGGTGAGCGTGCTGGCAGTACTGGTGGGCGCGGCCTACCTGATGTACAAGGGCCACATCACCTGGCACATACCGGCCTCGATACTTGGCACGGTGTTCATTCTGACAGCCATCCTGGGCGAGAACCCGCTGTTCATGATACTGGCCGGCGGCCTGATGTTCGGGACGTTTTTCATGGCCACAGACTGGGTGACCAGCCCTGACGGCAGGTTGGCGCAGATCGCGTACGGTGTGCTGATCGGCGTGCTGGTGGTCGTGATAAGGCTCTACGCGGCGCCGACCGGCGCGGTGGCCTACTCGATACTCATCGGCAACGCCTTCACCCCGCTTCTGAACCGCGTGTTCGCGCGCAAGAAGTTCGGCGCGGTCAAGAGTGTGGCGGTCGAGTCGGAGTAGCACTCCAGAGTCAATGCATAACTGGAAGGGCCCCTGAAACGGGGCCCTTCTTCGTGTCGTAACTCATGTAAAATTCATGTCATGGTGCCTGACCCCAGCATGAATTCATGCTGGGGTCAGGCACCATGACATGTAATCCGGGCGAGGCTGTCGGTCACGGCAAGTGCGGCGGCATAGCTGCCCTCGTCGTAGAAATAGACACTTGCGCTTGTGGCGCGTTCGCGTATCTCGCTTTCCAACCGGGTGCGATCGAGGCCGGCCAGCGCTCCCGTGAGGTTAACAAGGACCAGGTCCGCTTTCTCGAGGGCGAGCGCGGCAGACGGCTTGAAATCCTCGAACGGTACGTTCATCAGGAACACCGCGAAGTCGGGCGAAACGTGAGCAAGCGCGCTGTTGCCTTCGATAACAAGAAGGCCACCCGGGCCGAACATGGCGAGCGCCAGCTCGAGGTTTTCGAGGAGCTTTACCGGAGGGGCGTTGACCCAGAGCACCAGGCCTGCGCCCGCGGCTGACAGAGCGCCGGTGTCAGTGCCGGGCGCGGAGATGATATCGGGGTCTGTAACGAGCCGCGACTCGCCGTGGGTGCCGCCGGAGCTGACCTTCAGGCCGTAATCGGCGCCGAGCTCGCGGACAAGGTGGGAAGCCACGGTGCTCTTTCCGGCCTTTTTGGAAGAGGCGCTTACCGAGATGATGAGCATGCGCTCATGGCGCAAGGGGCCGTTACCTGTCACCGGAGGCTGTCCCGAGGAATGTCTCGGCCGCCACGGAAAGGGGCCTTTCCGTGGCGTAAACGACGTAAAACTCTCGAGAGAAGTCAACCCCGGAGAAGTCCATCATAGCCAGAAGGCCCGCGCGCGAAGGCTGCTCGGCGGCCTTCTGGCTGACGATAGCGACGCCCATGCCGGCCTGGACGGCCGAGATGACAGCCTGGGTCGAGCCCAACTCCGCCGCGACATCCAGGGAGTCGGGCTTGATGCCGCGTTCTCTCAGAACGGCCTCGTACTTTTTCCTGGTGCCGCTTCCCCCGACCCGGGTCACGAAGCGCTCGCCGGCGACGGCCTCGAGGGGCACCTTGCGCTTGACCGAGAGTTTGTGGTGCGGGGGCGTTATGAGGACCAGTCGGTCCTCGGCGAACCGTCGTTGGGCGACATCGCCCTCCGGCCGCTCGCCGACGAACCCCAGCTCTATCCGCTCCATGCGCAGCATGTCGAAAACACCGCCCGAGTCATTTATCTCAAGAGAGATGGAGACCTCCGGATACAGCCGGCTGAATTCGCTCAGAACCGGTGGGAGCAGGTACTCTCCGGGGATGTTGCTCGCGCCGAGCAGGAGCTGTCCGGCAACGCGGCCGGTAGCCCTCGGGATGTCCGCGATCATCAGCTCGCGGGCGGCAAGTATCTTCTTGGCGTGCGCGTAAGCGGTATGCCCCGCCGGAGTGAGGACCACTTTGCCGCCGGAGCGGTCGATGAGCGGAGCAGCCAGCTCCTTCTCGAGCGACTTTACCTGCAGCGACACCGCGGGTTGCGTGAGCCCGATGCTGCGCGCCGCGGCACTGAACGAGCCCAGGTCGGCGACAAGGGCAAATGTCTCGAGCAATGCTATATCAAGGCCCATTTCTCGGACCACCTTCTTCTGGCGGAGGTGCGTAAGAATCGAACTTACCCAGCGCCGGTTAAGACGCCACAACGGTTTTGAAGACCGCGCCGCCCACCAGGACGGATCCACCTCCGTGTCTTCAAGCCCCAACCGCGGAACCGGCCTGAGAGGCTCGTCTCAAACACCTGTTCCGCATGGCAATGATACACGATTAACGCAGCTTCCGTAGGTCACCGACTCTTACCGTGACCCGCGTACGGTCGAAGTATTCGAGAAGTGGCAGCGCGTACTTGCGGGTGGTGCCGATGGCGTTCCTGAAGTCGCTCACCGTAATGCCTTGCGCCCCCGCGGACGCGCGCAGCACGCGCTCTATCTCCGCGATCGCGGCAGGCGCGAAGAACAGCTCGGGCGAAACCCTGACCACTTTCTTCTCCTTCTCGGCGATGGCCAGGAGTTCAGAGAGGGTGCGCTTGTCCCGCCCGAGTTCGGCGGCGAGCTCCCCCAGGGTCGGCGGAGACACGGCGTTGCCAGCGATACGCGCGACCACGCCCACGATGAGGCTTTCCTCCGCGCCGGTGACCGCGGCGGCGGAGCCCGCAATCCTTACCACGTTACCGTCTATCTCGATCTTTTCCTGGCAGGCCATCATGTCGAGAAGCGCATCCGATGACCTCGCGTCCCAGGCCGAGAGCACCTTCTTCTTCAGGGTTTCCTTGGCCATCCCGTCGGCGAGCGGTTTGGCCTGGTGGAACCCGACAAGGAATTCCTCGACGTCATCGACGGCGGCCCGGTAGTGCGGCTCGTATAGATAGGAACGCGACTTCCTGTCGCCGAGGACCACGGCGAGCCCACCGGCCTGAAGACGCTCGAGCCCCTCTTCCACGGTCACGGGGGGAAGACCCGAAGCCAGGAGCAGGTCCCGGACCGAGACCGGCCTGCCGGCGCGGGCGAGGTGGACGGCGACGATGCGACCCGGGTCGCCCGACTCCAACTCCTCGAACTCGCTCACCGCGCCCGGGTCGCTCACCCTGTGCTTTGCTGGGTTGGAGTCGACGACCCTGCCCCCTCCGATGGTGGTCATGGGGGAATAACTGCGCAGGACGAAACGGTCGCCGGGAGCGCAGACCACGGTCGATTCGAGCCTGAGCTGGGCGGGGACCTCCTGCCCCGGCTCGACCTTGTCGGTGTCCAGGGGATATATGCGGCCAAGGACCTCGCGGGTTCCGTGGTGGAACCTCAGCCTCGTCCCCCTCTTGAGGGGGCGGACCCAATCGCGCAGCAGCGTGACCCGCGCGTCCAGCATGTAGGCGGGCCGCATGTAGCCCGGCGCCGTTAAGACGTCGCCCCGGGCCACCTCCTCTCTCGAGACGCCCGCCAGGTTCAACGCCACGCGCTCGCCGGCGTAGGCGGCTTCCCTGTCTGAGTCGTGCACCTGCAGGCCGCGCACCCGGGTGGGCTTGCGACCGGGGAGGAGCTCCATCTGGCTGTCGTTCTCAATGGTGCCGCTCCAAAGCGTGCCGGTGACGACCGTGCCGATGCCGCGCAGTGTGAACACCCGGTCGATAGGCAGGCGCGCAGGCAGCGCCTCGTCCTTCAGCCTGACTTGCGCCGCCTGGCGCTCAAGCTCGGCCCTGAGCTCGTCTATGCCCTGGCCCGTGATGCCCGACACGGGCACCACCGGCGAGCCCTCGAGGGCGGTGCCCTCCAGCAGCTCACCGACCTCGTCTTCGACCAGGCCAAGCATCTCCTCGTCAACCAGGTCGGCCTTGGTCACAGCCACCACAGCGCGCCCGACCCCCAGCAAGTCAAGTATCGCCATGTGCTCTCTTGTCTGCGGCATGACCCCGTCGTCGGCCGCGACCACCAGCATTGCCAGGTCAACGCCGGTCGCGCCGGCCATCATGTTTCGCACGAAATTCTCGTGGCCGGGCACGTCGACGATGCCGGCTATAGAGCCGTCGGAGAACTCGAGCGGAGCGAACCCCAGGTCGATGGAGATGCCGCGCTCTTTTTCCTCGGCCAGCCGGTCCGTGTCGCGGCCCGTCAGCGCTTTCACCAGCACGGTCTTGCCGTGGTCGATATGGCCGGCGGTCCCTATGATGAGGTTGCGGCGAGGCTTCAAGGAGGGCTCCTTTGTCTTGTCAGGCGATCGCACAGATCAGCTTCGCCAGGACGGGCACCTCGCCGTCGGAGACGGTCCTGAGGTCGAAAAGGATCCGGTCGTCCTTGACCCTGGGCAGGACCGCCGGGTCGCCGAAACGGAGCCTTTCCTCGAGAGCGGCGCCGGAGAATTTAGCGTGTGTCAAACTCAGGCAATAAGTCGGTATCTCGGAGATCGGGAGAGAACCACCTCCGGCGCGTGACACCTCGGGCACCACCTTGCAGTCAAAACCAACCGCCCCCGAGCGGTCAAGAAGGCGCTTGAGCCTGTTCGCCCTGGAGCGGACGGCCTCGGGCGCCTCCGAGAGCATCCGGAGCGCCGGTATCTCGGAGAACGCCCTATCGGGGTCAAGGTAGTCCCGGAGGGTTGCCTCCAGAGCGGCGACCGTCATCTTGTCCACCCGCAATGCGCGGGCGAGCGGGTGCTCGCGGACCGCCTTGACGTACTCTTTGGAGCCCACGATTATCCCTGCCTGTGGGCCGCCCAGCAGCTTGTCGCCGCTGAAGGTGACAAGGTCGGCGCCCTGGGCGATACTTTCGGCCGCGGTGTGCTCGCCCGCGAGGCCGACGGGCGCGAGCCCGACCAGGGAGCCGCTTCCCAGGTCTTCGACCACGGGGATGAAACGCTGCTCGCCCAGCTCGACCAGCTCGCGCAGCGGCACATCCTCCGTGTAACCGACTATGCGAAAGTTGCTCTGGTGTATTTTCATTATCATGGCGGTCTCGGGGCCGATAGCGCTGCTGTAGTCGGAGAGACGGGTACGGTTGGTTGTGCCCACCTCGACAAGGGTCGCCCCACCCTGGCCCATTATGTCGGGGAGCCTGAAGGAGTCGCCTATCTCGACCAGCTGGCCGCGTGACACCACGACCTCGCGTCCCCGCGCGAGGGCGGCCACGACCAGCAGCACAGCGGCGGCGTTGTTATTGACGACCAGAGCGCCCTCGGCCGCTGTTAGCGAGCAA
The DNA here is from genome assembly GCA_038326775.1 of Candidatus Geothermincolia bacterium. GTDB lineage: Bacteria > Actinomycetota > Geothermincolia > Fen-727 > Anoxymicrobiaceae > DYIU01. The sequence goes on along the minus strand of JBBQKJ010000034.1, from coordinate 8,212 downwards.
AGGAGCGACTCGAGGTGCTCCTGGCGCGTGCCCCGCACGCCTTCATCCAGGCGGTACTCGAGGTTGCAGTAACCGGAGGAGACCTCCATCACGGCTTCGAGCGCGGCGCGTGAGACGGGGGCTCGACCGAGGTTGGTATGCAATATAACACCGGTCGCGTTGATGACTTTGCGCAGGCGAGGCTTTAATTCTTTTCGGGCCTCCAACGCGACCTCCCCGGCGAGAGCGGCCATGTCAAGCCCGGCGGGCGATGGGGACTCGTCCCTCGCGGCGAGGATGGATGCCCGCGCCCTTTCGAGCACCCGGCGCGTGGCGTCGAGGACGACCCGGCGTGGGAGGTCAGCTCCGTGCGCGGAAACGACCCGGCCTGCGAGCTCGTCCACCTGCGGCATGAGCCGGAGGAGCTCGCGAGTTCTTTCATCAGGGGGATTCATGTTGATCAATTATATGGAAACAACGTTGTATGCGCCAATGAGGGCGGACTGTATGTCGTACATGTTGCTTACCAATCCCGCTTTCAGCCGGTCTTTCAGACCGTAGAAGTCAAGGCATGTCCCGCAGACCAGCACCTCGGCCCCGCGGTCCTCCAGGGCCTTCACGTGTGCCGCCGTCTCATCGCTCTCGGTAACGAGCCTCACGCCCGTGTTCATGAAAACGATCCTGGAGGGAGCCTCGTCCGCCTCGGCGCTCGCGTACAGGAACGACTTCATCAGCGCGACCCCCAGCTCGCGTTCTCCCCGGCCGATCTCATCGCTTGATATGAGAACGACCGTCCCTTTCCCCGTGGAGCACTCGACCTGAGAGCCTGACGTCTCAAGAGGCATCTCGGCGCCGGGGGTTATCTTGAGCAAAAATCCACCAAGCGCCTTGTTGACATGCACTTCGCAGCCCGACGTGCGGGCGAAGCGCGCGACGTTGTCACGCGCGGTCTCGTTGTCGACGAGCACGGTGAAGGGGCCTCTGGCCGAGGCCAGGGCTTCGCGGGCCTTCATTACAGGCTCGGGGCATTTAAGGCCGCTGCAGTCAATGTATTCGTCGCTCATGAAAGTCCCTCCCGTGTCTTATCACAAGGCGTGGCTCGGGGCCCGCGAGCACCGTCCCGACGGCCGCCGCCGCGGGGCAGGGGCCGGACTGGAGCTCAGCCAGCGCGCTGGCGGCATCCGAGGAATCGACCGCCGCGAGAAGCCCTCCCGAGGTCTGCGGGTCGAAAAGACAATCGAGGAGGAGCTCGTCCTCCCCGCCGGTCAGCACCTCTACAGTGGTCACGTAAGACTTGTTGCGTGATTGTCCCTCGGTGGACATGCCCATCGAGAGCATCTCCAACGAGCGTCTAAAGAGCGGCACCTCCGAGGCCCAGAGCTCGGCCGAGACGCCGCCCGCGCTTATCATCTCGAAAAGATGCCCGGCGAGCCCGAAGCCCGTGACGTCGGTGCAGGCGCTCACGCGGTGGCGCGAGAGCACGTCCGCGGCCGCGGCGTTCAGCGCGACCATGGACGCAATCGCGTCGCCGATATCCTCCTCGGCCACAAGCCCGGCTTTGAGCGCTGTTGCGAGGATGCCGGTGCCGACCGGCTTGGTGAGGACCAGGGTGTCACCCGCCTTCGCCCCACTGATGGTCGTGATCTTCGCCGGGTCCACAACGCCCGTGACGCACATGCCGTACTTCAGCTCTTCGTCCTCGATGGTGTGCCCACCCGCGACGACCGCACCCGCCTCGTGTATCTTGTCGTGACCGCCGAGCAGGATTTCCTCCAGGACGTCGAGGTCCAGGGCGCGGGGGTAGGCCACGATATTGAGGGCGGTCAGCGGCCTGCCTCCCATCGCGTATATGTCGCTCAGCGCGTTGGCCGCGGTTATCTGGCCGAACGTATAAGGGTCGTCCACCATGGGTGGGAAGAAGTCGACCGTCTGAACAAGGGCGAGGCCTTCCCGCAGGAGATAGACGCCGGCGTCCTCACCGCTTCGCACCGACGACAGCAGCTCGGGCGCGGTCTCCTCCGGCAGCTTCTTCAATATGCGCTCGAGGTCACCCGGACCCACCTTGGCAGCTCACCCCGCCCGTTTCGAGTAGGCGGTAAGCCTTATCTTCCCGGTCAACTCCTCACCTCCTCACAGCTCCGGGCGCGCGCGGCCGAATGGGTACACCAGCGTAAAGTCAACCCGACCGGCCGAGTCGAGGGCATCTTTCGCCTTTTCGACCCACTCTTCCTTCAGCAGCAGCGATATGCCACATTCCGCCGTTATCTCCAGGGGCGTCGGTATCACCGCGCAGGTGATGCCCGCGTCCTTGAGCAGGCGCTCCGTTTTGAGCGCCATGTTCGTCGTATCGAATGTCAGTAAGCCTGCAAATCCATCCATCCCCGCTCCGTCATGCTCGAGAGGCAGTCATTACATATTCTAATGGAATTGATGGAAACATGTTATGACTGTAGGACTACAGCCGAATCAGCGGATCAGCAAAGTCTGTCGGTCGACACCGGTTGCGGGCATCTGGAGGTTGGAACTGATCGGCAGCCCGGTGCTGAGATATATATTCGGTAAGGATTGACAGAGATTGAAATGGAATGATATGTTATCAAATCGAAGGGCACAGGAATTGCTTCGCATTACTGTGCTTAAGCAGCAGGTTCTCACGAACGGTCTTCGCGAAGTGCAATATACTGCCTTCTTGTTATTTTGACAGATTCGCGATCGGCGAGGAGGTGTGAGGCAATATAATATGACGGCACAACGGAGTGCCGGACAGTTTTCGACGTTGAAAACACCAGGGAACTGGTGTTTTTTTATACACAGGAGGTGAAGTCTCTTGTCGGGAAAATTGGTTAGCAGGCGCCAGTTCCTGAAGCACGCTGGCGCGACGGCCGCCCTGCTGGGCCTCTCCGAAGCGATGATCCCGCAGCTGGCGAACGCGCTGCAGGAGCTTGCCGCCGGGAAGCCGCCCGTGATCTGGATCCAGGGGCAGAACTGCACCGGGTGCAGCGTCTCGTTCCTGAACTCCAACTACCCGGGCGTGGCCGACCTGGTGCTCAATCAGCTCTCCGTGCGCTACCAGCCGAACGTCATGGCCGGAACCGGAAAGACGGCGATCGAGGCGATCGACGAAACGGTCAAGAGCATGAAGGGCAAGTACGTGCTGGTCGTCGAAGGGCCGGTTCCGACCGCCGAGAACGGCGAGTACTGCACCTTCGGGCTCGGCACCGGCACCAAGAAGCTGATGGGCAACACCGTACCGAACGACAAGACCATCCAGGAGTGGATGAACGAGCTCGTCCCTCCGGCCGCCGCCGTCATAGCCAACGGGAGCTGCGCCGCGTTCGGGGGTATCCCGGCCGCCAACGCGAGCGTTACGGGCACCACACCGATATCGAAGGTGGTTGCCAGGATAGACCCCAGGAAACCGGTCATCAACGTGGGCGGGTGCCCGTCACACCCTGACTGGTTCGTCGGTACTGTCCTTGAAGCTCTGCTCTACCTGCAGGGGAAGGGCAAGCTCAACCTTAACGAGAACAAGATGTCCAGGACGTTCTTCGGCCAGCTCATCCATGAGAACTGCGAGCGAAGGGCTTCGTTCGATTCGGGCCTCTTCCTGGAGGACTGGAACCAGAACAACCCGGACATGAAGCTCTGCATGTTCAAGATGGGCTGCAAGGGCCCGGTGACGTACGCGGACTGCCCCGTGCGCCGCTGGAACTCGAAGGTCAACTGGTGCGTTGGAGCCAACGCACCGTGCCACGGCTGCGCTTCGCCCGCTTTCTACAAGGAACTCTCGCCGCTCTACCAGCCGCTTCCAAACGTTAACTTCGACGGCATCACGCCGGCGGTAGACGTACTGGGGTGGGTCGCGGCCGGCGCGACCGCGGTAGGTGTCGGCGCGCATTACCTGTACAAACAGCTGGGCGAGAAGCCCAGGGAACCCGCCGAAGGTGGTGAAAAATAGTGGCGCAAATAATAAGCATAGACCCTTTGACCAGGATAGAGGGTCACATGAGGATCGACGTAGAGATAGAGGGCGGCGCGGTCAAGGACGCCTGGTCGTCCGGCACGATGTTCCGCGGTATCGAGATGCTTCTTAAGGGTAAGCATCCCTGGGACTGCCAGCAGGTGGTCGAGCGAGTCTGCGGTGTCTGCCCGCTGATTCACGGTACCGCTTCCTCGTACGCGCTGGACGACGCGATGGATGTCTCGCTTCCGGACAACGCGCGCATAATCCGCAACCTCGCCCTGGGTGCCAACTACATCCAGTCGCACATTCTCCATTTCTACCACCTCGCTGCGCTCGACTTTGTCGACGTTACCGCGGTGCCGAACTACTCGGGCTCGAACCCCGCGCTCAAGCTGCTGAAGGACAAGGTCACCCAGCTGGTGGCCGCGGGGGATCCATACCCGTTCCTCCCGCGTTACAGCTCGCCGGACTACATCGGCGAGCCGGGCGGCCCCGGCGACGCGAACCTCGCGACCGAGCTGGTCGGCCACTACGTGCAGGCGTTCGAGATGCGCAAGAAGGCCCAGGAGATGCTCTCCATCTTCTACGGCCGCATGCCCTCGTTCGTGGGCACCATCCCGGGTGGGGTAACCCAACCGCCGACGCTCATGAACATCGCCGCCTTCCAGTCGCGCCTGGCTGAGTTGCAGCAGTGGATCGACAACGTCTATATCCAGGACATCCTTACGATAGCCAAGGTGCCGCAGTACCAGCCGTTCATGAAGGCCGGCGACTCCGGCGGAAGCTACCTTGCTTACGGTGGCTTTGACCAGGACCAGAAAGGCAACGAGAAGTTTTTGCCGCGGGGGACCATCTACGACAACGAGATAATGAACGTACAGGGGTTCGACGAGCAGAAAATAGTCGAGTCGGTAAAATACTCCTGGTACACCCCTGACTGCGAGGGAAAGAACCCCAAGTACGGCAAGACAGAGCCAGACCTGAAGAAGGCCGACGCCTACACGTTCCTGAAGGCTCCGCGTTACAACGGCAAGCCGATGGAGGTCGGCCCGCTGGCAAGGATGCTCATAAAGAAGCCCGACATCCTGGTCAACCTCGCAACCAGCCTCGGGCTGCTGACCCCACCGGTCAAGTTCGGTATCCTGCCGAGGCACGCTGCGCGCGCCATAGAGTGCAAGCTGGTGGCAGACGAGATGAGCAAATGGCTCGCCCAACTGCAGCCCGGCAAGCCGATATGGGACCCCAGGGGCAAGGCCATTCCCGACGAGTCGTTCGGCCGTGGCCTGGTGGAGGGCCCGCGCGGCGCCCTGGGGCACTGGATCCAGATAAAGGGTAAGAAGACCGAGAACTACCAGGCGGTCGTTCCCACGACCTGGAACGCTTCGCCCCGGGACAAGGACGGTGTTCGCGGACCTATCGAGACGGCGCTCATCGGCGTTCCCGTGCCGGATGTCGACAACCCGATCAACGTTGCGCGGTGTGTTCGCTCGTTCGACCCGTGCCTGGCCTGCGCGATCCACATCATCCATCCGGAGCACAACGGCGTAAAGGAATTCCGGATAATCTAGGGAAGGGGGTACCGGTATGAAAGAAAAGACTCACATCCCGGGCCCCGCGAAGTCGATGTACGGCGTTTACGCCGGCTCGCTCGCGCTGGTCATCTACTCGGGGTTCTGCCGAACGCACCCGTTCGTATCCGGGTGGAGGTACCCGTGGTCAATGGCACTGATGAACACCTTCAACTTCCTGATGGTGTGGGTGCTGGCGCTGGTATCGTTCGTTTACCTGTACTACGCGCTGCTGGGCAAGCCCAGGGACTCCGGATGGAACGAGCCCCTGGGGGTCTTCCGGATTATCCTGGCGCTCCTCGCCCTCTGGTTCTTCTTCCTGAGCTTCGCGATCTACCAGCCCTGGGGCTGGCTGAGCGGGCTCATCTCCCTGCTGGGAGGGGGGGCCAAGGCGCTCAAATGGTACGAGCTGTTCCTGTGGGTCATGCTCCTTGTCAACCTGATCTATGTATATGCGCGCTGGGCGAAGTCCGCGAGGTTTCCGAGGCTTACCGCCCCCAAGAAGGCAGAGTAGGAAGGTGGTCTGATTGAGCAAACAGGGTTACAAGACCTTCAAAGGAGGCATACATCCCCCTTACAACAAGGAACTTGCTTCCTCGAAGGCGATTGCCCGGGCGCCCGTTCCTGCTGAGCTGGTGATTCCTCTCAATCAGCATATCGGCGCGCCTAACAATCCCCTGGTCTCGCCGGGGGACAGGGTGACGGTGGGACAGAAGATAGGCGAGACGGACGCATTCGTATCGGCTCCCGCGCACTCATCGGTAGCCGGGACGGTAAAGGCGATAGAAGACATAAAGAATTTCGCGGGGCAGGTTGTCAAAAGCGTCGTCATCACGGCCGACGCGCAGCAGCCGGAATGGGAGCCCAGGTCGACCAGGCCGCTGGCCGAGCTTACCGCGGAGGACATCCGCGGCATAGCCAGGGAGGCCGGGCTGGTGGGGATGGGAGGCGCCGCGTTCCCGACACACGTGAAGCTGATGCCGCCCAGGGACAAGCCGGTGGACACGGTCATCATAAACGGGTGCGAGTGCGAGCCGTTCCTGACCTGCGACCACCGCTTGATGCTCGAACGCCCGGCCGACCTGGTGGAAGGGCTCAAGCTGCTGATGAAGGCGGTGGGCGCCCAGAAGGGCGTCATCGGGATCGAGGCCAACAAGATGGACGCGGTCGAGAAAGTGCGCTCCGCGGTATCCGCGGACTCGAAGATCGAGGCCGAGATCCTGGACGTCAAGTACCCGGAAGGCTCCGAGAAGCAGCTCATCGTGGCTGTGACCGGACGCAGGGTGCCGCCGGGCAAACTCCCGTCCGAGGTCGGCTGCCTGGTCCAGAACGTCGGCACCGCCATCGCGCTCTACGAGGCCGCCACCACCGGCAAGCCCCTATACGAAAGGGTGCTCACGGTTACCGGGCACGGCATAAAGAACCCGTCGAACTTCCTGGCGAGTGTCGGCACCCCGATGTCGAGCCTTGTCGAGGCGGCCGGCGGTTTCACCGGCGAGCCGCCAAAGCTGATAATGGGCGGCCCGATGACCGGCTGGGCCCAGGAGGCGCCGACCGCTTCGGTGGTCAAGGGGACCTCCGGGATACTGGCCCTGCCGGCCGACCTGGTCGACGTCAGGGAAGAGCACGCATGCGTCCGCTGCACGAAGTGCATCGAGGCGTGCCCGATGGACCTGATGCCCAACTACATAGTCGACGCGGTTCAGAACGAAGACTGGGAAAAGGCCGAGATGTGGGGAGCCATCGACTGCTTCGAGTGCGGTTGCTGCTCGTACACCTGCCCGGCCTACATCCCGCATGTCCAGTACGTACGCCTGGCCAAGGCCGAGGTCGCGGCCCTGAAGAAGAGATAGTGGAGGCGATGCTTTGTGGCAAACAGTAAGTTCATGGCTACCGTCTCCCCCCACCTGCACGAAAAAGGGCAGACTATCGACCGGGCGATGAGGGACGTCCTCTTTGCTCTCACGCCCGCGGCGGTGTGGGCGATCATCGTGTTCGGGTTCGAGGCATTGCTCGTGTTCCTGGTGAGCATCGTTACGGCGATGCTCTCGGAGCTGGTGATGCGGCGCATACTCGGGCGCAAGGCTACGCCGAGAGACCTGAGCGCCGTTCTCACAGGGCTGTTCCTGGCGTTCCTGCTGCCGGTTTCCACGCCGTTATGGGTCGTAGCCATCGGCTCGTTCCTGGCGGTCGGCGTAGGCAAGGAGCTGTTCGGAGGGCTGGGGAAGAATATTTTCAACCCCGCGCTTTTCGGCAGGGTAGCGCTGATGATCTCGCCCCTGTGGCTCTACACCGCCAAGTTCGTCAAGCCTTTCTGGTGGAAGGGGGTCGGCTTCTTCACCCTTATCCAGACCCACATCGACAACGAGGTGGCCGGGAGGGTGGTCTACAAGTCCCTGACCAACAAGGCCGTCAACACCGTAACGTCGGCAACCCCGCTCTCGCTGCTGAAGAGCGGCAAGATGCTCGCTAACACGGTGACCGGCCCGACGCCGGTGGGCGCCACGTGGATCACCAGCACGGGCAGGCCCAGCTTCTGGTCGATGTCCCTCGGCCTCAAGGCCGGGTGCCTCGGGGAAGTATCGGTTCTGCTGCTCCTCCTCGGGGGGTGCTACCTCATCTACCGCAGGACGATTGACTGGCGCATCCCGGTGGGCGTCCTCGCCGGTGCGCTGTTCATATTCGTGGTGACATGGAACCA
>JBBQKJ010000033.1:0-33124 GCA_038326775.1 Candidatus Geothermincolia bacterium | reverse complement strand
CCAGATCCAGATGGCCGTTTCGCTCCATCGCCTCGACAAGGATCGGCAGGATAGCCTTGAGCCGCTTGCCGCATATCCTGTCCGATGCCTCCCAGAGCACGATCAGGGCTTCCTTGACGGCTTCGTCGTAGATGCGCTTGCTGCACGGCCGCTCCGTGGCGGCGGGTTGTGGATTTGCGGTGAGCACGCGAATGGCATGCTTCCTGTGGTACCCGGTCAGCGCAACAAACTGGTCAAGAATCCTTGTCTTCTCATTCTTGGACGCACTCAAGTATCGTTGCCGGGTGGCTTCGGTGAGCTCCTGCTTTGACTGCTTGCCGATCTCCTTCTCCATGCCGTGCCTCCTTAAGACAATTGGGTAACAATCTTATGAGGCAACGGCTCCATTTGGGTAGCAAAAACAGTGAGTCAATGCGAACTCAGGAATGATTGACGCTGAACATACGTGCTGCCGCAGGCATTCCATTCTTCCGACCACCGTTACGTCCAACCTTCCACCTATCCCTCCAACTTCACGGCGCTTAGAATCGCTCTCAATTGCTCTGGTGGTCCTTCTTGGTGCTCTTGAGGCGCGTCTTATGCCACGCCGTCGGGGTTCTGTGTGAGGCCGTGAAAAGTCCATTTCCGTTCTGTTTCCGTAAATGGCCAAAATAACGGGAAACAATGCTAAACAATGAAGAGGTTAGAATTCGGCTTAACCATGCGGATAATTGCCACTTTTGCTTTAGTTGAGCGGTTTTCGAAATCGTGCTTGGGATGGACTCCTAAGCAGTAGGTCGTCGGTTCGAATCCGACCGTGGCCTCCAGCAGTAACCCGCAGTATCAAGCGATTTATAGCAATAATGGCATATACATAATATGCTTGTTTCGCTTCAGAAATTTCGGCAGTAGTTCGGCAATATCTCGTCGTGACAAGTAGGAAGAGTGGTCGTGATAGTACATTGGGGGGAAGGAAACTACACTTTTTTGAAGTCCGAAAGCGAAGCAACCGAACCACTGATAAGCGCGTCAAATCGGCGGTAGTGCCACAATGTGGACAAACAAACGTGTCTTCCAAGTACTCCTCCTAGCCGCCTGCCAACGCTGCCGCTCCAAATCGTATCACACGGAGCCAGCCGACGAAAATTCGGCTACCAGAGAAGAGGCCCCCTTACGTCATTGACCCCCTTATCCCCCCTGATTCACTCTCCTTAAATCGGCCGGACGTTAACGTTCGGGCCATCCAAATATCCCCAAGAGTTGCCGCATGGGTTCGGGAGGAGCCGGGCCGCCTCTCCCATTTGTTGTCTCCTTTCGAGGCCGGTTGTAGAATCGTGATGCGTGGAGCAAGGAAACGAGAAAGGAAGTTCGAGGTGAAGCACTGGAAGACCGCTATCCTCATCTTCATGCTGCTTGGGGGCATCCTTGTTTCCAGAAGTTCAGTGTCAAGCAAGGAGTAGAAAGCACGATGCAAAAGGCAGGGGGGAATGGGTAAAGAAAGAAGAGAGGTAATAATCGTCGGCGGCGGCCCAGCAGGAGCTTTTACGGCTTTGTATCTTGAGAACAAGTGTCCTCAATTGGCAGAGGATATCTTACTACTGGAAGCCAGACCCTACGGCAGAGATAAGATATGTGCCGGTGGTGTATCTGGCAGAATGATAAAAACCGCCAAGAAAGATTTAGGTCTGAACTTGTTATCTTTGGAAGGTAAAGATATTGATGGTGTAACTATGAGATTTCGAGACAAGGCAACAACAGAGTGTCAGCAGGGGCTTGCCAAGGCAATCAGAAGAAATCTGTTTGACGCTTATTTATTGGACAACGTAAAAGAAGCAGGTGTTGAGGTACTCACCGAAACTCCTGTTGTTAACGTCAAAAGAAACACCAAGGAGATGTTGGTAGAAACACGCAAGGAAACATTCAGTTCCAAAATAGTCATAGGTGCCGATGGAGTAAACAGCAGAACTAAAGAACAACTCGGACTAGAGGACCCAACCAACAAGGAATACCTCTGGTTGACAAGGGTTCCCGACCTGCCACCACCGTCCGATAAACTGATTTTCGATTTCACTCCCATAGATTTCGGGATTAAGGGCTACGTTTGGTTTTTCCCTGAGGTAAACGGGTTCAATGCGGGTATCACAGGCGGTTCTCCCACCAATATGCAATACACTAAAAAGGTGTTCCTGCAGATAGCGGAAAAAAATCTAGGCTACCGTTTGGACGAAGACAAGTTGGACTTCTCCGTCTGGCCCGAACTGTCTTTTAACCCAAGGGTCGTTTCCCACACGGACAGAGTATTGTTTGTTGGAGATTGTCTTGGGGTTACACCAATGACAGGTGAGGGTCTTGGGATATGTTTATCTTCTGCGAAGGCGGCTTCTGAAGAAACCTTACGAGCTTTAGGTTCCTGTGATTACTCATTTAAGAACTATAAGAAGAAATTGCTTTTATCTGATTTTGCGCCTACTTGGGCTATGGAATACGCTTTTGTCAAGTTTAGGACACCCGCTTTCCTCAACTTTCTTTTCCTTTTGACAACAAAAGAAAACAGAGATGCTTCGTTCTTCTTGGATTATTGCAGATTATTCTCAGGGGACCTGCCTCCTGAGCCGATGGTAGCACTAAAAGCTGTGTTAAAAGTCTTTCCGTCTAAACGTGGATGGGAAAAGATAATCAAAGGTCAATTTTGAAAGAGTATGACAAGAAAACATTGAGAGTAATGGAAAGAAGCAAGGTCAGGAAACTGTATCTTTGTCCCCGTTGTTCCGTGCCGAGGCTCTTGGCTAGGTTGTTCAAGTGGGATAGTGGCGGCGTAATAAGACTTCGTTACATAAATACCAATTTGAGATTTGTGTTTTTGGAGAACGACCTCTTAAACGAAATCTTGGAAATGCTGACAGCACATTTCGGCGAAGAGGAAGTCTATGAAATGGCGAGACATACTGAAAAAGCCAGTTCTTGTGGCTATGTGGGTATGTTGTTTGGTAGTAGCAGCAAGTATCTGAAACCGTTTTCTTTTATAGCCCGGTACACGCGGATGTTTCCTGTACTTCTTGAACTCAACGTCACCCTTTTGGGGTATGGGGCTACAAACGTAATAGGCAAGTTGTTTCCACACCCAGCATCTGTTGTACGAAATCCTTATAACCAAAACTTGTTTTTAGCAGACGTTCAAGGTTGTTATCTGGTTGCCAGAGAAAGGGAAGGAAAGTTAAAAGTAGATACCATATCGGAAAAATATGAAACGTACCTGTATAGTGCCGAGTCTATTGAAGACAGGGTTCCGGGTATTTGTGACCAGTACAGAATCGAGACTCCACCGCTGAAAAAAGTAGCGGAGCCATATCATTTCAATGTTTGTCCAAAGTGTAAAACACCGGAACAGGCTGGTCTATTTTTGTGGGACCCTCGAATGGGGGTCGTTGTTCACAAGGACACGGGGAAGCGAATCATTCTTTGGCCTTGTTACGCTCTCGAACACCTGCTTTCTTCTCTCGTCGAACAACTCGGCGAGGAGGCGGGGTTACTTATCACCAACACCGTGAAGCGTTACCAGAGGGACAGTATCCTGCACGGTGGCATCGGGTTCACCAACGATGAGAAACTCGAGTTCGTGGAAGCAGACAGGAAGGGCCGGTATACCCTTCTGTTAAAGCATCTTGCCTGCATGGGGTTTGGACATGGAGAGGTTGAATTAGAGGAAAACAAGGTTAAGATAACCATGACTAATGCCTTGATACCTACAGTCACCGCTGGCATGATGACCGGTATGGTAGAGGCTATGGAAGAACGCGATACCAAGGTGTCGTGGGAAGAAGGCACCGGCGTCACCGTCTACGCGTTGGAATTGTCTTAATAATAGATGAAACCCTATTGTACGTGAAAGCCTTCCCGACAACTTCGCCTCATAACCAGCGCCGACTAAGGTACAACCCGCCTGCAAGCACCACAACCATTACTGTCACAACAGCCAGCACGAACAGCAATCCCATATTCGCCGTCCTCAGCGCACTTGCTACCGTCTGTTCCACCCCGGCGAGGTTGTATCTGCTGGCAATCAAACGAACTACCAAATAGCCTGCCGACCCCAAAACCGCTGCCACGACAATGAACCCCGGTAACGCCTTGAGGTCCTGACGGCTTGGGGAAAGCCCCAAGGCGACGAAGAAAACGAGGGCCAAGAAAAGGAACGTCCACCCGCTTCTAAGCAATACCTCCCAAGACTCGTTCCTCGGTAGCAACCACAAGGACAGGCCGTAGATAAGCACCGAGGCTCCAACAAGGGGAGCCATTGCTATAAAGAAGTTCCGAATCGGCCCCGCTTCTCCGTGTACGACCTCACCAAGTTGAACCGCGCCGTCTGGTTCTCGTCGAAGCCTGAACAGGTGGACTTGATATATCGGGGTAAGCGTAATCAAACAGGCCAACGCGTGGCAGAGTTCGTGGATAATCGTCCCCGGCGCGAGGAAGAAGTAGAAGAGCCACTCTCGACGGACGGCGCGGCTTAACACCCGCCTCAAGAAGTTGGACAGGACCATCAGGGCCATGAGGCAGGCTACGAGTATGAGTGACTGTACGACTATCTTCATACGTTCATTGTAGAGGGTGGGAGGGACGCCTTCTCGCCTTTCCTTTGTCTCCACTGCTGGTCAGGGTGTAGAATCCGGTTGCGAGCAGCAAGGCAACTAATCGAGGAGGCTGGGGGGCAAGCGCTTGGACGTATCAATACGGCCTAGCACGTATCAAAAGGTGAAAGCTGATTTACACCTATATACCTTCGGGCTGCTAGTAGTCATCAGTTTCTTTCTGTATTCGTTCTTGCTTCCCGCAGGCCAGAAAAGATTCTTCGCAACAATATTCGGAATTATCTCGCCAATTGACTTTGTGGGGGGAACTGTTTTTACCCTAATTGTTATTGGAGTAAGCTTCGCATCTATTTTCCTTTTTGAAGTGCACGATAAGGTCTATGACAAACATATTGTGAGGTGGCGATACTATTATGACCTTGACTACGTAATACCGACATTAGTAAGGCCTTTCGCAAACAAGGTGGACAAACGGTTCTTCGACTATGCGAGAGATAATAGATACGACTTTATGAAGCAGCTTTTCTATCCCTTTGTTGCGGATGGAGTCGGAGAGTATAGAATCGAAGAGAATTATCGTGTCCGGTTCTACGAAGGAGCTCTCAAGTACTGGATTACCCAAATCAACGAGCTAGTGCTGTTCCTGTTGGGCTTTCAAGACTGTGACAATAAGACAAATGCCGGTCTTGACCCAGAGTTTACGAAGACCAGATGCGAGCGCGCGTGAAGAGGAGGAAGGTGCGGGAGATGGAGGCCGGGGCCCGGATGAGTGCGTCTCCGAGGCGCCGCCGTAGTCTCCCAGGGCGTCTGTCTCACAGATCTATGGTGATGACCAGGTCTCCCTCATCCGTGCGATGCCATTCGTGGGTGGAGCTTTCTGCCCCCCAAGCCAACTCGTAGAGAGCCTTGGCCATTCCGACCATCGCCAGGTGCATGCTGGGGTTCTCGAGGGTCAGGTTAAGGCGCCTGTCATCAGCTTGAAAGGAGGTGATGTTACCCAGGCCGCGCTGCGCCGCCCAGCCTTTGAAGTCGTAGCCGCTCCTCTTCCAGTTATCGGTTCCCATGCTGAGTTTTCCATAACGCCTCTGGGCTTCGATTATCGCCTCCGGCACGGATTCTCCGAGCTCCGCTTCCAGGTCGTCGAAAACCGTGTCCATCGCCGCAGGGTCGAAGAATGCCATCCTCCTGTTGGTGTTCGGATCGATGATGATGCCCTCGTCGAGGTCCCAGCGGCATCGGGCGACGCTCAGGGGAACGCCGCATTCCTCACACCGTTCGTAAGAGATGTTCCCCGGCTTGGCCGCGTAGGTTTTCCTCTTGAGCCTCTCGGCAAGCTCTACGGGATGGTCGCCACGCAGAGTGGACAATAGATAGACATCGTCTGACAACTTCTCGTACCCTACCCGCATCTCTGCCTGCTCGAACGCCTCGACAGTGGCCAGCATATCGGCTGAAAAAAATATGACCGAGTACGGGTTGCGGATGATCTGCGTTCGCCAGGGGAACCTGTCCCAGAACGTCCAGAGGTCGCTGAACTTTATGTGTCCGTATCCGTAAACCATCCCTATGGTGGTCGCCTGCCTGTTGGCCTGGCTCCCGAACTCGAGTATCTCCTGCAGCCTGCTCTCATCAACCGTCGAGACCCTGTCCACCTGCTCCCCACCGCGGATCGATTCGAGACTGCTTATCTCTTCGGTAAAGACCCTCTCCATGAACTTCCTGGTGTCCCGCCTCTTCCTTTCCATGACGATGTGTTCGATCGGCACGCCTATCAGGTGCTCGACGCCCCTGAAGATGTTGTCGATGTTCCCTGACTCGTAGAAGACCATGCGAGCTTTCGGCGAATACAAGATCGAGATAACGCCGCCGTCACCCCATTTGAACACGTCGCTTATCATGCGGGGGACCTCGCAAGTCCCGCAGGTCTCAATCTCAGGCACTTTAGTTCCCTCCAGATACAACTACCGGGGCACTGGGTAAAGCCCGACTACCAGCAACACGATGGCCACCGCCGGGGTCCGAACGGAGAGTCAAATCCGAGCTCCGGATGCAGCCGCCGAAGGCCGGTATGGGCGATAGAATACATCCGATATCCTTCTGATACCGTTGCCAACAAAGGCATTCTACCACGAATCCAGCCCATGTTCAGACGGCACCCCTCAAGCGGACTCCATTTTCGACCTTGAAATGAGCAATAGTGGATCGGGGACGGCATCACTTTCTGGGTCAAAGGAAAAGGCGCGGCCTGATAAAGACCGCGCCCGGGAATCACTCCAACAACATGCCTGGGCTTAGAGAGTCAGAATGAAAGCGTCTGTTGGTTCAAGCCCGGTCAGGCTAGAACTCGGTAGGCACGTTCTTTACGGACTCCATCATGAGGTTGACGGCCTTGATGTACTTCATGATTACCTGCATGTTGCCCTCGAAGGTGAGCTTCTTGACCATGATGGCCTGCAGGGGGTCCTGGTTGCCTTCGACGATCTCTTTCCAAACGGCGTAGTCGCCGGCGACAACGTAGTCGCAATCCTTCTTGCCGGTGCTGAGCTCGAGGATATTGCCGTCCTTCATATGGGTCCAGAACGGCAGGTCGCCGCGCTTGCCAGCCCCCTGGATGACGAACTGGATGGTGGCGTTAAAACCTTTCCCGGCCTTGGCCATCTCCTTGTTGGCGTTGATCTCGTCCTTTAGAAGCGCTGCCCACTCCTCGCTCGCGAATAGTGCCATCTCGCCCCTCCCATCTGTCGTGCCTGCGAAGTACCGGGGTGCATTTTATCTGACAATGCGGAGCAACTCAATAGTCTGACTGTCGGGTCATCAAGCACGTGGAGTGTGGAGCCCGAGATGCTCCGCGCAAGCGGTTTGAACAGTCTGCTCGAGAAGCCGGGGCGGATGGGTGACCCCTATCTAACCCGTGAACACCACTACCAGTCACCCGCTGGTACTACCAGTCTTTCATCCCTATTCCCGATGGGGAGCGGGTTCCTCAAGGGCCGATTCACATTATAGAAGGCTTGGAGGAACCCTGTGAAACGTTTAGTTATCGCGACAGTCCTATTATGTATGTTTGCCGGAGCCCTGGTGGGGCTCCAGATGGCGCTTCCGGCGCAGGCGAAGGCCGCCCAGGTCGCAGCCCCGCCGCCGATCCCCGGTGGAGGCGCGCCCCGCACGATGGGGTTCGTCCGAACCACCTCCGGCGACTTCCCAAAGGCACGCACGATGTCGGCAACCGCGGCGAGCCTGCCTGCCGCGGCCGACCTGACGAACGCGGCGCTCCCGGTGGGCAGCCAGGGCAAGCAGTCCTCCTGTGTGGCCTGGGCCGTTGCGTACTACAGCAAGACCTACCAGGAGGCGCGCGAACATGGCTGGGACGCCTCCCGCGCCGACCGGCGCTTCAGCCCCACTTTCGTGTACAACCAGATCAACGGCGGGCAGGACAAAGGCTCGAGCTTCCCCTCGGCGTTCAACCTGCTGAGGGACCAGGGCGCGATCGACATCAACGCGATGCCCTACAACCAGGATGATTACACCACGCAGCCTAACACGCAGCAGCGCGACGCGGCGAAGCCATACCGCATAGCAGACTATTCCTATATCTGGCGAGGCGCTGGCGGCAACGACGTCAACCAGATAAAGGCGCACCTCGCAGCGGGCGACCCGGTTGCTCTTGGCATTCCTGTCTACCAGGCCTTCTACTTCTGCCAAGGTAACTGGGTCGACGCCCCTGCGTCGGGCGAGACGCTCTACGGCAACCACGCGATCACCGCGGTCGGGTACGACGACCGTGCCGGTGGCGGCCAGGGCGGCATCAAGATAGCGAACTCCTGGGGCGGCGACTGGGGAGCGGGCGGCTATACCTACCTCTCCTACCGCTTCATTGCCGATTACTGCTGGGAGGCCTGGGTCATGGATGACCGCGCCTCCGACAAACCCCAGATAACGAGCCTGAGCCCGGACGGGGGGGGCATCGGCACCGAGGTCACCATCTCCGGTGACAACTTCGGCACCTGCCGCGGCGCAAGCGAGGTCAAGTTCGCGGGACTAGCGGCGACGGTCACCGGCTGGGGTAACTCGACTATCAGGGTAAAGGTGCCGGCTGGCGCTAAGGACGGAAACGTCACCGTATACAACTGGGTGGGGGACGCCAGCAACGGCAAGGCGTTCGACATGGGCATGAGCCTTTCGGGCGTCGCCCCCGGGGTTGCCAAGCCGGCGGACCATGTCACTCTCTACGGCGAGGAACTCGGCAGCGTTCCCGGCGTGCTCAAGTTCAACAACGCTACGCTCAAGGTGGTTGCCTGGAGCGATGAAAAGGCAACTTTCCTTGCGCCCGCCTCGCTCGGAAACGGCACCATCAAGGCTTACGTTGACGGCAAGGTGTCTAACGAGGTCGCCTTCAGCGTAGTGGCCTCGACCTGGTACCTGGCGGAGGGGTGCACCAACGGCGGGTTCGAGACCTGGGTGCTGGTGCAGAACCCGAACTCCGAGGCGGCCACCGTGTCGCTTACATACATGACGGAAAGCGGCTCTGTCGCAGGCCCCACCACGCGCATCGCGGGGAACTCGCGGCAGACCTTCAACGTGGCGGACACCGTCCCCGGCAGGTGGCAGGTCTCAACCAGGGTCACAGCCGACCGCCCGGTCTTCGCCGAGAGGGCCATGTACGGCAACAACCGTGCCTGGGGCAGCGAGTCGATCGGGGTCGAGGCGCCGTCCGGCACGTGGTACCTCGCGGAAGGCTCGACCGGGGGTGGCTTCGAGACCTGGGTACTGGTGCAGAACCCCAATGGCACCGCCGCTAACGTGGTGCTCACGTACATGACAGAGACCGGTAAAGTGGCAGGCCCCCGCGTAACGCTCGCGGCGAACTCGCGTCAGACCTTCAACGTGGCCGACACCTTGGCGAATGTGGACGGCGTGTCAACCAGGGTGGACTCGGACCGGCCGGTTATCGCGGAGCGCTCGGTTTACTGGGCAAACAGGAAGGGCGGGCACGACTCGGTTGGCGTTACCAGCCCGTCGAAGATATGGTACCTGGCCGAGGGTGTCACAAACGGCGGATTCGAGACCTGGGTCCCGGTTATGAACCCGGGCTCGAAAGACGCGAGCGTAACGCTCACCTACATGACCGAGAAGGGTGAGGTCCAGGGGCCGAACGTCACAATCAGGGCCGGCACCCGGCGCGCTTTCCACGTAGCCGATACTGTCCCCGACAACTGGAGCGTCTCCACAAAGGTGACCAGCGACCAGCCTGTGGTGGTCGAGCGCTCCGTGTACTGGAGCAACCGGCTCGAAGGCCACAATTCGGTGGGGGTTACCGGCCCCGCGGAGACTTGGTTCCTGCCCGAGGGCTCCACCGGCCCCGGCTTCGAGACCTGGGTGCTGGTGCAGAACCCCAACGACAAGCCCGTCGATGTGACCTTGAACTACATGACTCCTAAGGGCAACGTGCGCGGCCCGTCGGTCAAGCTGCCCGCACACTCCCGCAAGACTTTCTTCGTGGCGGACACCGTCCCCGGCCAGTGGCAGGTCTCCACCCGTGTTACCGCCGACAAGCCCGTTATCGCGGAGCGCTCGATGTACGGCGCCGGCCGCATATGGGGGCACGACTCGGTGGGCATCCCCGAATAGCGCAACATTCATGTTGGGGTCAGGCACCCTGACATGAATTCCTGTCCGAAACATCCGCATGCCGCCGCGAATTCATGTCATGGTGCCTGACCCCAACATGAATCACCCATTAGTTGGACTACTGGCTATCTATCGCTGGTGAGTGGTAATATATGCGGTCGGTACAGTTTGCGGGGAAGCCATTAATGCGGTTCCCGGTTTTTCCGGGTAGGGTAACAGGAGAAGGCAACTTGGATTCAGATGACATCGTTCGGATTCTCGTCGTTGACGGCGATCCGGACGCCGCAGACCTGTACAGGCGGATTCTCGCGCACAAGATGCCAGTCGAGGTGGAGCGCGCGGCCGACGTGGCAACCGCCCGGCGCAGGCTCTCCGACTCCGGTTTCGACGTCGTCACGATAGACAATAAACTCCCCGATGAGAGCGGCCTGATCCTGCTGGAGGACCTGGTCGAGGGCGAGGACAATCCCCCGGTGATCGTGGTAACCGACTCGGGCGACGTCCACCTCGCCACCCGCTCTTTCGACATGGGCGCCGCGGGCTATGTCATAAAGGATTATAAGCTCCCCGAGACACTCGCCACTGTCATCGAGAGCGCACTCGCCAAGGCCGCCCTCAAGCGCGCCGGCGACGCCCTCAACCGGGAGAACGCCTTCACCGGTGTGGCTGTGAACGCGCTCGAGGAGGTCTTCATGGTGCTTGACCTCGAGGGGCGCTTCATGAGCTGGAATAAGCGCTTGAAAGAGCTGACCGGCTTCACCGACCGGGAGTTGCACCGGATGGACTGCGCCCGGGTTTTTATCCGCGAGGAAGCCGAGCGCTTCATGGGCATGACGCGCGCGCTGGACCGGGGCGAGAAGGCGGTCTTGCGCCTGCGCGTCGCGGCCGCCGACGGCAGGCGTGTGCCCTATGAGCTCACTGCGGTGATGCTGAAGGATGCCATGGACGAGCCGGTCGGCATCTGCGCGATAGGTCACGAGGTCTCCTGGCACCGAAAGGTAATACCGACGGCCGTGAAAGGCCGCGAGGTCGCCGAGCTGACCGGCGAGATTATCGCGAGGGTTGATTACGACGGCATGTACACATACCTGAACGACGCGGCCTGCTGGTTTTGGGGCATGCCGAGAGAAAAACTCATCGGGCATAGCTTTACCGAGTTCATACACTCCGAAGACATCGAGCAGAGCGTCGACTCGAGCTCTTTTACACTTCGCACCGGGCGCATGGTCAAGGGTCTCATCAACCGGCAGAAGACCCCGCGCGGCGAGCGACAGGTGGAGTGGAATGTGATGCCGGTGTTGGGCGAGGACGGGGTCATAGCCGGCTTCCAATTCACCGGGCGTGACGTGACCGAGAGAATCCTCTCTGAGCAGTTTCTGGTCAGGGCGAACCGCGAGCTCGACGCCTACGCCCATACAGTCTCCCACGACCTCAGGGGCCCGCTGTCTGCGATAATGCTCGCGGCGGACACCATGGCGATCTTGCTTGAGAGGGACGACCTCGACGCCGTCCCGAACGGGACCCTGCTGGATATGGCGCGGATAATAAGCATGCAGACCCGGGAGGCCGGGTCGATGGTGGAGGACCTGTTGCAGCTTGCCGAGAGTGGGCAGGTGCCGCGGGTGATCGAGGAGGTTGATGTCGGCGAGGTGGTGCGCGATGTGCTGGCAAAGTATGAAAGCGAGATCAGTGAGAAAGGTGTGGCCGTGCGCCTGAGCAAGGAAATGGGCAGGATAAGCGGCAGCCGCATGCAGGTATTTCAGGTCTTTTCCAATCTCATCGGAAACGCGATGGCTCACAACGACAGCTCCGAACCGGCGGTCGAAGTCACCTGCCTTGGCGAGGAGGAGGGTGGCCACCGTTATGTGGTGAGAGACAACGGCTCCGGCGTCCCCCCGGAGGACCTCGAACACATCTTCGAGCTCTTTTTCAAGGGGGAGAGGGGGGGGGCGGGCATAGGGCTCGCCACCGTGGAGAAGATCGTGAAGGTATATGGCGGGTTCGTAAGGGTCTATAACGATGGCGGCGCGTGCTTCGAGGTCTGCTTGAAGGATATCGATGGCAATCCAGGCCCGGGCCCGACTCCTTGACGCACGGCCCTTCTCGAAACCCACACCAGTGTTATTGATGTGTCGTCATCAAGGTGTCAGACCCCTGTGAGACAATGTTGACGAAAGCCATGGAAAACGACGAGAAAAACGATAGAAAGAGAATACTGATCATAGATGACAACCCGGGTCTGCGTTCGGCTCTAAGCACCTTCCTGAACGCGGGTGGTTTTGAACCGAGGCGGGGCCGATGACTACCTCTAGAAGCCGTTCCACGCGACGCCATCTACTTCATCGAGGCGGCGGGTAAGTGCGCGTACGTTCACACCGCGGAGGAAAGGTACCTTTCCGACTGCTGTCTTAAGGAGATACAGGACGCGATGGTGTGCCAGGACGAGTTCTTCCGAGTGCACCGCAGCTACCTGGTCAACCTCGACAAGGTGGTTGGTGTCACCAGGGAGTCGCCGGGCAGGTACGTGGTGGAGCTGGGTGACGGGGCCCGGACGCGGATCAGTGTGAGCCAGCGGCGGCTGACGGACTTCAAAGACCTCCTCCACCTGCACTTCTGAACATGACCCCGATGTCAGTGTTACGCTCATTCCGCAATGCAATCGCTTATTCCTCCATATGGGACTTCGAGGTATTTTCCTTTTCAGCCGCCCGGGAGTGTCGGACAATAGTCGGAGGCGCCCTGGCGCGTACCTGTTTGCGCGTCGGTTCCGTAAGACAGGAGGGTGTTTTGCCGGAAGGGTCAGGTATTCTCGGGGAGTTCGAGCGTTTCGTAAAGAGCGATGAGGGAAGCAAGTGGCTCGGCAGTCGTGGCTGGGTGCGAACGTCCAGCATCTTCGAGAAAGCCCTCATAGTGCCGGTCGATTCGGAGGACATCCTCGAGGACGCGCTGGTGATGGTCATCAGCTGCGGTGAGAAGCGGAAAGAGCCCCGGGCCTGGGAGCTGCCGGAGCGGGGCGTCCTGGGGAAGATTGCGATTTTCACCGAAAACGAGGAAAGAGGGCACGAGGCCGCCGGGTAGCATAATGCGCTTGCCTCAGGATGCGCCATCTGTGCCTTGACCCCATTCCACTTCTCTTCGCATGCTGCCGACTCCGCGAAAAGCTCGACCGCCTTCTGCCTTGTTGCCGCCTTCGAGGGTGACCTTTATCATGGCGGCAGGTCTGCCGATATGCATGATAAAGGCAGGAGGCGTGAGTTGAAGAAAGTCTTTGCCCTGTTTATCTCGACAATAATCATCATCGCGGCCTGCGCCCCGGCGCTTGCCGGACGGGGCACGGGCGGAAAACCGCCGAGGTCCGGCATTGTCAGCAAGGGAGCCGAGCACGCGCCTGGCGAGATACTGGTCAAGTTCAAGGCCGGCGCCGGGGCCGGGGCGGCCGGGGAAGTCAAGTCCCGCGTGGGGGCTTTTGCCTCCGAGCGTCTGCCCTGCACTGATTTCGATCTGCTGAAGGTCCCACCCGCGCAGCTGGAGGGTGCCATCGCCGCCCTGCGCGCCTCGGGGCTGGTCGAGTACGCTGAGCCCAACTACATCCGGCACGCCGACTACGTGCCGGCCGACGCCGGCTATGCCTCCCGCCAGTGGAACCTGAGCCGGGACACCGCGAACCACGGTGTCAACATGGAACCCGCCTGGGATTCCGTCCAGGCCGCTACGGGAAACTACGGCGGTGACCCGTCGGTGGTCGTGGCGGTCCTCGACAGTGGGGTCGCTTACCGGGCCGGGGCGGCAGGCGGCCGGTCGCCGGACTTTGACGCGAGCGCGCACTTCGTCCAGGGCTATGACTTCATCAACAAAGACCAGTACGCCGATGACGACTTCGGGCACGGCACACACGTGGCGGGGACCGTAGTGGAGAGCAATAACGCCGATTACGTTACCGGTATCGCGTTCGACTGCACGGTGATGCCGGTGAAGGTCCTTGACGACGAGGGAAGAGGCACCGACTCCGAGATAATCCAGGGGATAAGTTTCGCCGCCGACCACGGCGCCGACGTCATCAACATGAGCCTTTCGGGCCCGGACCCGAACGAGGCCTTGCGCGACGCCATTGACTACGCGTTCGGCCTGGGGGTGGTCGTGTGCGCCTCGGCCGGTAACGACAACGCGGACTTCGTGTACTATCCCGCGGGGTATCCTGATTGCATCGCCGTGGGCGCGACGAATAAGACCGGCGCGAAGGCTTCCTACTCCAACTACGGGAGCGCGCTGGACGTGGTGGCCCCGGGCGGCGACGGCAGCTTCGCCGCGAACAGGATCAGTCAGGTCACATTCGATGTGGAAGGGAACCCCACCAGCGGGTTTGTCTTGACGGGCATGAACGGCACCTCGATGGCGAGCCCTCACGTGGCCGCGGTCGGGGCGCTGGTGAAGTCGGTCAACCCGACCTGGACGGCGGAAGAGGTGCGTGGGGCGTTGGTAATGAGCGCGCACGACCTGGGCAGCTCCGGGTGGGACAAGTCCTTCGGCTGGGGGCTCATCGACGCCGAGTCGGCCGTTACGCAGCTCAGGCCCGGCTCCACGGGCCCGTCGCTCGACGCGGTCACGCCCGACCACTCGACCACGGGCTCGAGCTTCTCTCTCACCGCCACCGGCAGTGACTTCGCCAATCCCGTCAAGCTCACCCTCGAGCGGATCGGGGAGAACGGCGTCGTCGGCACGAGCCTGACCCAGACAGGCTCGACCCGTATAAAGTGCAACCTCTCGCTCACCGGCGCCCAGCCGGGTCTCTGGGACGTGACCGTCGAAGACAAAGCGATGCGCTCGGACACGGTGCGGGGCGGCTTCATGGTGGACAGCGCCGATAACCGCACCTGGTACCTGGCGGAGGGCTCTACCAACTACGGGTTCGAGGAGTTCGTGCTCCTTCAGAACCCCGGGGCGGCCACCGCGAATGCCCGGCTCACCTTCATGACCCTGGATGGGCCTATGTCGCCTTACCCCGTGAGCGTGCCGCCGCAGAGCCGCGCAACCGTACGGGTCAACGACGTGGTCAACGGGCAGGACGTCTCGACCAGGATAACATGCGACCAGGACATAATCTGCGAGCGTTCCATGTACTGGAACGGACGCATCGAGGGGACCGATTCCATCGGGGTGCAGGCGCCTTCGTACGCTTGGTACCTGGCGGAGGGCACCACCAGTTACGGTTTCGACACCTTTCTGCTGATTCAGAACCCGACCGCGCGCGCGACGATTGTCGAGGTGACCTACCTCACTTCGACCGGGCCGGTCGAGAAGGATCCCTTCACTATCGACGCAAACAGCCGTTTCAGCATCAACGTGCGCGACGACCTGCCCGCGAGTGACATGTCATTTGAGGTGGTGGCCGACCAGCGGGTCATCTGCGAGCGCTCGATGTACTGGGACGGCAAGCGCGGGGGGCACGACTCCATCGGGACTAATTCGCCCGCTCAGGAGTGGTACCTGGCGGAGGGCTCGACCGACTGGGGCTTCGATGAGTACGTCCTGCTGGGGAACCCGGGGGCGGAGCCGGCGATCGTTGATCTCACCTGCATGACCCCGTCGGGGCCGGTGCCGCAGGCCACGTTAAGCTTACCGGCCGGGTCGAGGGTGACAGTGCGCGTGAACGACGACCTGCCTGGTGAGGACGTCTCGGTGAAGGTGTTGGCGGACCGCGGCATCGTGGCAGAGCGCGCGATGTACTGGAACAACGGTACCGGGAAGGCCGGGCACTGCGCCCTAGGGGTGCCGCAGCCGAGGGAGGAGTGCTTCCTTGCGGAGGGCTCGACCGATTGGGGTTTCGATGAGTGGGTGCTTATCCAGAACCCAAACGGCAGCGCCTGCAGCGTGGGCATCGATTACATGACTTCGCGGGGCTTGATCCCGACGACCGGCTTCAGCATCCCGGCGAACAGCCGGGTGAGCGTGCACGTGAATGAGGCGGTGCAGGGTCTGGACACCTCCACCAGGGTATACTCCAACCTGCCCATCATCGCGGAGCGCTCCATGTACTGGAACGGACGGGGCGCCGGTCACGTATCCACCGGTCTCATGAAATAATACCCGAGGCCGGATCTGGCCCGGATCATTATTGGAGGATAACGGCCTTTGTTATTGAAGATACCATGGGTGGACCGGACCAGGTGCAGCCGCGAGCTTGACTGCAAGGCCGCCGCGTACTGCAAGAAGGGCGCCTTCCAGGTCCAGCCCGAGTCCGAGGACGAGCCCGGCAAAGCGCGGGACTTCCCGCGGGTCGATCTCGAGCAGTGCAAGCAGTGCGGTGACTGCGAAAAGGCCTGTACCGAGAAGGCCGTCAAGATGGTGTAACCGGATGCCACAACCGGAGTGGAACGGATGGGCGCTGGCGCCGAAACGACTGAGACTGGGAGGAAACATGGCAGAGGTCCTGGAGATAAACGAGCAAAACTTTGAGACGATGGTGCTCCAGTCGGATAAACCGGTGCTGGTTGACTTCTGGGCGCCCTGGTGCGGGCCATGCCGCATGATGCATCCCGTCATCGAGGGCCTCTCTGAAGAGTACGAGGGCAAGGCCGTGATTGCCCGCTGCAACGTCGACGACAACGCCGCGCTGGCCGGCCGGTTCAGCGTTACTGCCATACCCACCATCATTATCTTCAAGAGCGGCGAGCCCGCCGAGACCATGATAGGGGTCACACCGGTCGATGAGCTGAAAAAGCGTATCGACTCCGTTTCAGGGTGATGAACCTGGAGTTAAAGGGCTTCATCCCCAACACCATGCTCGACTGGGAAGGGATGCTCGCCTCTACCGTTTTTCTCCCTTGTTGCAACTTCAGGTGCCCTTTCTGCCAGAACCCCGACCTGGTGCTCCATCCAGAGCGCCTGGAGACGGTGCCGCTTTCCGCGGTCAAGGACTACCTTGCCGAGCGGGAGGGGTGGGTCGATGGGGTCTGCATCACCGGCGGGGAGCCGTGCCTGCACGACGACCTCCCGGAGCTCTGCGTTTCGCTCAAGGAGGAGGGCGTAGGGGTAAAGCTCGACACCAACGGCAGCGTCCCCGGGATGCTCGAACGCCTGCTGGCCGATGGCCTCATCGATTACGTCTCGATGGATGTGAAGGCCCCTCTGGAACCCGGGCCGTACAAGCTCGCCACCGGCGTGGACCGTGAGGACCTGCTGGAGCTTGTCGAGAGGAGTATCCGGGTGATTCGCGCGTCGGGTCTCGAACACGAGTTCCGTACCACCGTGGTGCCCATGATGCACGGGCCGGCTGAGGTCGGGAGGATCGCCGCGTACCTGCAGGGGGAGAAGCGCTACGTCCTTCAGCATTTCAGCCCCAGGGACACGATCGACCCACGGTTCTCATCGTTGAGGCCGTTCACCGGAGAAGACATGCAGAACATGCTGGAGCAAGCCCTGCGGTTTGTCCCCGGCACGGTGGTTCGCGGGGCGCCCGCCGGGCTCGACCAGTAATGCAACATCTCAGGGTGTCTGACCCCAGGGTGGATCAAGAAGCGCACAGAAGCGACCCGACCTGAGATGCGGGAGTGAACAAATGAAGCTGCTTCCCGAATGTTACATATGCGCCATGAGGCAGGCGCTCGCCGCGGCCCGGTTGGTTGGCGGCGACGAGGATTTTCAGCACGAGGTAATGACCAGGACCGCGGGGCTTCTAACCGTCGCCAGGCGGGACATGAGCCCGCCGGAGGGTGGCGAGCAGTTCTACCGCATGATCCGGGAGCGCTCCGGGAGCCCCGACCCGTTCCGAGAGATGAAGAAGAAGCAGAACGAAGTGGTGGAGGAGTTGCTGCCCTGGCTGCGCGAGACTGTGGCGGTGGCCGACGACCCGCTGCTGATGGCGGTCCGGCTGGCTATTGCCGGGAACGCGGTCGACCCGGGCGCGCGGGAGTCGTTCGACCTGGAAAAGAGCGTGTTGGAGGCTGTCGAGGGCGAGGCCGGGCTGGAAGCTTACACGGCGTTCGCCGAGCGGCTGGCCTCGGCGAACCTGGTGCTGGTGATAGCTGACAACTGCGGTGAGATAGTCTTCGACCGGGTGCTTATCGAGACCATGCTCGCCCGGCACGACATCGAGGTGGTGCTCGCGGTGCGGGGTGGGCCTATCATAAACGACGTGACTATGGTAGAGGCCGAGGAGCTTGGCCTGGGCGAGATCTGCACCCTTATCTCGACCGGGCTTGAGATGCCCGGGACCGTGCTGGAGCGGGCATCGAGTGAGTTTCAGGATGCCTTTGAGAAGGCGGATCTGGTGATTTCGAAAGGCCAGGGCAACTGGGAGACGCTCGAGGGCGCAGACCGCGAGGTGTTCTTCCTGTTCCAGGCGAAGTGCCCGGCGGTGGCGGCGTTCATAGGCTGCCGCGAGCTCCAGCCGTTGATGGTGTTAAGCTAGCAACCGCACTTTGATCTGGATTATCAGTACAGGCACTCGGCGACGACCTCGAGCAGGTCGCGCGTCTCAATATGCTCGCCCAGGTTCTGCTCGCACCATGGACAGCAGGTGATAACGACTTCAGCCCCGGTCTCGCGCGCCATGGCGGCCCGCTTGCGCCCGATCTCCCGTGCGAGCTCACCGAAGGCGGTCTTGACCCCACCGCCAGAGCCGCAGCAGGCGGCGAACTGCCGGTTTCTCTCCATCTCGACCAGCTCGAGGCCTTCGATGGCTCCCAGCACCCGTCGGGGCTCCTCAAAGATGCCGCAGCCGCGTCCCAGGTGGCACGGGTCGTGGTAGGTCGCGACCAACGGCTCGGCGGCTTTCAGGGAAAGCTTCCCTTCCGCGAGGGCTCCTGCGAGCACTTCCGAAATATGCCGCACCTCCAGGTCGAACTCGTCGAAGCGCTCGCGGTAGTCGCGGAGCGCCTTCAGGCAGCCGGGGCAGAGCGTGACTATCTCCCTGGCGCCGGTCTCCTTGAAAAGGGCGATATTCTCCCGGGCCAGCTGCTCGTAGAGAGCCGTTTCGCCAAGCCTCAGCAGCGGGCTCCCGCAGCAGCGCTCCTCGCTTCCGAGATAGACGGGCTCGATTCCCGCCGCCCGGAGGACTCTGACGGCAGCGTATGCGACCTCAGGCTCCAGGTAGGCAAGCGAGCACCCGGCGAAGAAGATGGCGGCGCCTTCCCGGAGCTCGAGCCCCAGGCCCTTCGCCCACCGGGAGCGGCCTTTGCGCGGTTGCATCCAGGGGTTGGCGTAGCTCCTGATGCTGGAGATGAGCGGCTGGTGCGCCTCGAGTGGCAGCAGGCCCTCGACAGTCGCTCGAGCGCGGAGCTCCTCGACCAGGCCCGGTATATCAAGGGAGACAGGGCAGCGTTCGATGCAAAGAGCGCAGGTTGTGCAGAGTGGAAGGCCGGCCTCGACCGAGGTAGTGACCCCAGCTTCTCCGAGTGAGCAGCTGGCGCATACTCCGACGCCCCCCAGGTGACCCGGCGTCCCGTACTCCGGCCCGAGCACGTCGTACACCGGGCACTGCAGCAGGCAAGCGCCGCACCCGATGCAGAAGAGCGCCTCGCGCAGGCGGTCGTCGGCGAGCAGCTCCGAGCGGCCGTTGTCGATGAGGATAAGCACGACCTCGCGGGGGCCGTGCACCCCGTAGTGGAGTTCCTTCTCTATGTCGGCGGTTTTGCTCGGCCCGGAGACGACGCGCATGAAAGAGGTCACCGGCTGGCCCGTCGCATAGTAGGTCTCGAGCTTGGCCATGTTTACGGCCTCTTCGAGGTTGGGATACAGTTTCTCGGGCGCGGCCAGGATGATGAGCTTGCCCGGCCGCTGGCAGACCAGGTCGAGGTTGCCCTCGTTATGAATGAGGAGCACCGCTCCCTCAGCCGCGGCGATGGCGTTCGCCCCGGTGAGCCCTACCCGGGAACGGTCGATGAGCGGGATCAGCTCGGCGAGGACCTCCCGGATAATCGATTCGGGCTCGGGCTCTACCTCTTGGCCCAGGTGGTCTGAAAGGGCGCGAGCGATGTCGTGGCGGTTTAGTTGGGCGCAGGGGCAGGTCGGGTGGGCGGTCGGCTCGCCGGTCAGCTGGAGTATGCGGTCGCCGATGTCGGTCTCTACGACCTCGATGCCCGCCCCCGCGAGCGCCGTGGAAAGACCGATCTCTTTGGCGAGGTTGGTCTTGGACTTCACCAGGAGTTTCTCGCCGCCCATCTCCTCTATGACCAGGCGCACCGCCTCGGTCGCGTCTGCCGCCCGCAGCACCCGGACGCGGTTGGCCTCGAGGTTGGCTATAGCCTCCTCCAGAAGCTCCGAGTTGCCGACGCACGCTTCGCGGACCTTTCTAAGGCGCTCCCGGCGCTCTTCGAGGTCGCCGAAGCAGCCGGCGTTCTCTTCCATCTTGTCGATGACCGAACGGAACGCCGTCCTCATCGACTTCAGGCGCTCCGGGTCCGCGACCGCCTCGCTCGTCTTTCGGTTAAGCTCAGATGACATGAGAAGACTGTAGCATATGCAACGGTGAGTGGCGGCGGCGCGTTAGCGCAGAAGTCAAAGCCCAGCCTTCGGCCGTGCATTGGAGAGACCGGATTCAAAGCCCAGGCCAGGCTGATGAAATCAGATCTGAGGTCAATTATCAGTTTAGAAGCAGAAGCACTGGTTTGGGTCGACCAGGTTGCGGAGCGTGTAGAGCTCCTCCTCGGTCGGCTTCGGCGTCTCGGCGACGTCGTCGTCGATGAGCAGCTCGAACCCGGTGAACTGCTGGATTACCTCCGGGGTCACACCCGAGTGGTACGACAGCAGCTTCATCCGCTTTGTCTCGTCGTCGAACCCCATGAGCCCCAGGTGCGATATAACCCGCCAGGGGCCGCCCCCTATCAGGCCGGCCTTCTCGCGGGCGCCCGGCCCGTCGAGGTAGCCCGGCGAGGTGATGTAGTCGCACTTCTCAGGGAAGCGCTCGGGCAGGTGAAGGCCCATGAATATCAGCCGGTCGCACAGCGAGGAGATATCGTTCGCTCCGCCGGAGCCGGTCAGCCTTACGGTGGGCTTGTCGTACGGCCCGATACAGGTCGCGTTCATGTTGCCGTACATATCTATCTGGGCTCCGCCCAGGAACCCGATGTCGGCGTACCCGCAACGCGCGTGCCCGAACACCGAGGACATCGAAAGGATGATGGGGGCCTTGTAAAGCGTCAGCGGGTCGGCCACTGACCATGGCAGGACCTTCGGCTCGGCCCCGATGGAGCCGCCCTCGTAGATGGCCATC
The DNA here is from genome assembly GCA_038326775.1 of Candidatus Geothermincolia bacterium. GTDB lineage: Bacteria > Actinomycetota > Geothermincolia > Fen-727 > Anoxymicrobiaceae > DYIU01. Next base: position 11,719 of record JBBQKJ010000033.1, on the reverse strand, counting down.
ATCTGCGGAGCCTGCGTCTTCTGCGCAAGGAGCGCGCCGACCAGGGGAAGGCCCGTTCCGACGAACACGCTCTCGCCGTCCTTGATAAGCCTGGAAGCCACGCAGGCGAGCATCTCTCTTGGGCTATATACAACTTCGTCGCTCATCTTTTTCTTCCCCCTTAGATGGCCCTCTTGGCCACTTCTTCGTAGCGCCAATCGCGATCGGCGCCAGTGCCCCAGGAGCCCAGGTTGTAGTACGCGGCGGAGGTAGCGAACTGCTCGAGTTGTTTGACATAGTCGAGAACGCTCATGCCCTCCTCTTTCGCGGCGAGTTCAATCATCTCGTAGTGGTCCCTGGTGCCGTAGATGTACTGCTCGACCCAGGCTTTGGTTGATTCGGGCGTTTTCCACTCGACGCGGACCACCCGCTCCTGGAGCCGGCGGTCGAAGTAATACATGCCGGGCATGTCGCCGGGCCAGGCGCCGTAGGGCACCTCGCAGACCGCGTCCACGCAGTACCATGGGACTATGACCTGGGCCGAGTTCGACCGTATGTCATCGGTGTCCACGATACGCTCGCAGGTGACGACGACTTTGCGCGCCGCGGCGGCGATCGCCTGGTCGTTGACCGAGAGGCCCCAGATGCGGCTGTTGCCGTATTTGTCCGCGTGATGTACGTGGAAGATCGCCACGTCCGGGTATATCGCGGGAACGAGGCAGACCGGCTCGCCGGTCCAGGGGTCCGTCTCAATCTTGATGTACGGGTTGTTCTTTACCATGTCGCTTCCGAGCATGCTCTTGGAAGCAACGAAGTTCACGCCCTGCTCCGCCGCCTTGAGCCCAAGGGCCATCGCCCCGTGGCTCCATTCGGCGAAGACCTTGAGAGTCCCGGCCTCGACACCCCGCCTGAACGGGGCGATAAGCCCTCTCATCTCCACCCCGACGTACGCGACGTGGCTGCCCTCCATCCCACCTTCCTCGTGGAAGATGGACGTGAGCCCTCCGGGCGTGTGCATGCCTACCAGGTTTTTCTTCTTCTGCCTTCCGATCTCCCAGAAAGCGGCCATCGGGCCTCGGGCGTAGGCAAACCCGGTCTCTATGATGGCATCGCCGTCCTCCACGTACCTGGCGACGGCATCCTTCAAGTCCATTCGCTTGTCCAGCAGAGCACGGGACTTCTTCAATTTCCACTCCCGTGCCATATCGTGATCGAAGATCCGATCATTTGCGTGGGCCATCTCGAAAGCACCTCCTCGAACGTCTCGAGTGTTCCTCACCCCGTCCGCGGCATTTCCCCGGGCGCCGCGCGGTCCTGCATTCTCATGAAAATAGCGGACACATGAAACATGCCCGCTTCCAACATCCGAGTCAATATTATATACACCCGGGGCAACATTTCTCAAGGAGAACGCAAGAAGGCAAGCGGGCCGGGATTGATATTTGGGGTCAGACCTGGCCACATGTCAGACCTGGCCCCATCCATTAGTGTAAGATTTACGCAAAACGTATTCACGAGGAGGATGTAACATGGGAACCGCACACGTCACCAGGCGCGGAGCCTGCCTTCTGGTCGCGCTGTCGCTCAGCCTGGCGACGATCATTACGATCGCGATCCCCGCGGCGGCCGAGCCCGTGCTGCCGCACATCAATAACCTGCTGCCCGCACAGGGCCTCGTCGGAACCCCGGTGGTCATCATCGGTACTGACTTCGGGACACCGATTTCTGGAAGCCACGTGTACTTCCATGGCACGGAAGCCACCCCGCTTAGCTGGCTGGACGGCGTCATCACCACACAGGTGCCCGACGGCGCCACTACGGGCCCCGTAACGGTGGTCAAACCGGCCGGCACGAGCAACGGGGTGGACTTCACGGTTACCGAGGCCCCGACTCCGGCCCAGACCTGGTACCTCGCGGAAGGCACGACCGCGTGGGGCTTCGAGACTTACATCCTCATGGAGAACACAACTAACATCGACGCCACGGTCAACATCGTCTACAACACCACACAGTACGGCCGTCTCCCCAGGCCGCTGCCGGTCAACGTCCCTCCGAACTCCCGGGTGACACTCAACCTGAACGACGACCTGGGGCTCGACCTCGACGTCTCAACGGAACTAAGGTCGTCGCAGAACATCGTCTGCGAGCGGGCGATGTACTGGGGCAACCGCGTGGAGGGGACCGACTCCATCGGCGTGACGGAGCCGGCCATGACGTGGTATCTGGCCGAGGGATGCACGACCTGGCCGTTCGAGACCTGGGTGCTCATCCAGAACCCCGGCCTGACTACCACCGCTAACATCGACATCACTTACATGACATCGAACGGCGTAGTCGAGAAGGACACCTTCGGTCTCGGCGCCGGCCAGCGCAAGAGCATAAACGTCTTCAGGGACGTAGGCGCCTGCGACGTTTCCACCCGCATCGTAAGCGACCAGAACATAGTCTGCGAACGCTCTATGTACTGGAACGACCGCCGGGGCGGGCACGACTCCATCGGTGTCGTCCAGCCCAGCCAGAACTGGTACCTCGCCGAGGGCTCGTCCGCCTGGGGGTTCCAGACCTGGCTCCTCCTGCAGAACCCAAACGGCTCCGCCGCGAACGTGGACCTGACCTTCATGACGCCCGGCGGCCCGGTACCGCTGCCCACCTTCTCCATGCCGGCCAACTCGCGGCAGACCGTCAACGTCAACGAGAAGGTGCCCAACACCGATACCTCCATCGAGGTCGTGTGCGACAAGAAGATAATCGCCGAGCGCTCGATGTACTGGGACAACGGCACCGGCCAGGCCGGCCACGAGACAATCGGCATGACATCTGCCTCCACCGCCATATACCTGGCCGAGGGCTCCACCGCCTGGGGGTTCGACACTTATGTCTGCATCCAGAACCCCAACGACAAGCCCGCGGTGGTCAACGTGACCTACCTCACCAACGGCGGGCCGATGGCCGGGCAGCCGCGCACAATCGCCGCCAACAGCCGCTTTACCATCCGGGTCGCCGACGAGCTCCCCAACATGGACGCGTCAGTCAAGCTTACCTCGGACAAGCCGATAATGGCCGAGCGCGCAATGTACTGGAACGCCAGGGGAGCGGGGCACTGCTCCATCGGGTGGGCGCCGGAGTAACTTTCGGGGGTCGAGGGCTACAGGAAAACGGACCGAGCCCCGAAATAGTAGACATACCGGGCGTGGTTACAGCCGCGCGTCGGCCAGGCGGTACAGGAATTGCGGAACGGGTCGGGGCCTCGACAACGAGAATGCACAAAAGTGACCTGACCCCAATGTTGCGTTTAGCGAGGTGGTGAGCGTGCTATTTGAGATCATCGGTAGGGTCGCGGGCACTTTCATGGGTTACGGGAAGCTCTTGTCAGGCGCGATAGCTTCGCTCTCTCCGCGCGCGGTGCCGACGCTATCAACGACAACCCGGAGTTCCTTTCCAGGATGATGGAGGAGATGGACCCGGCGGTGCTGGTGGGCGCCCTGGACGGCAACCCCCGGATGCTGGTCGATTACTTGAGCGTCATAGACCCCAGGCCCATCGCCGAGGCTATCAACATGAGCCCGGATTTCCTTGTCAGCACGATCGAGGCCCTCTCCCCGGAGGTCCTCGCCGAGGTGGTGTACGACACCCCGGGCTTCGTGGTTGGCATGATGCGCGCGCTCGACCCCGAGGTGGTCGCACGCGCTGTGAACGAGAACCCCGAGTTCGTGGCGCGGCTCACTTCCAGGATCTCCCCGGACGTCATTGCCGAGGTAACCAACCGGAACGCGGCCTGGGTGTCCGACCTGCTTGGCAGGATCGACCCCGGAGTCATCGCCGGCGCGGTCAACAACAACTCCTCCTGGCTGGCGGAGGTCACTGCCCGGCTCGATCCCAGGGTCCTGGCCCAGACCCTCAACACGGTCGGCGAGTGGGCGAAAGAGCTCATCAGGGAGATTGACCCCGCGGTCGTCGCAGGGGCCTTCGACGAGTTCGCTGACCTGCTGGAGGGTGTGCTCGGCCACTTGAGCCCCGAGGCCATAATCTCGGTCGCGAACAGGCTTTCGCGCAACCCGGTAATGCAGCAGATCGCGATGGACGTGACCTACGAGATTCCCATGCGGCACAGGTTCCTGGAGGGGCAGGTCCAGGTGATGGGAGCGAGCCGCATGGACCCGAACCGCAAGCCGCGCACGGCAACCACGCGTATCGTGCGCCCCGGTCGTTAGAGCTCTTAGGGCGGGAGCGAGCGATGAACGTCTACCAGTGCCTGATCTATGAGACGGCCCGTATGATGATCGGGCCGCCGGCATCAGTCCTGCTGCGTATGAAGTGCGAGGGCGCCCGCAACGTGCCTGCCGAGGGCGGCGGGCTCATCGTCAGCAACCACCGGAACCCGGTGCTTGACCCCATGTCCATCGCGCGCAATGTGGAAAGGCCTGTCAACTTCGTGGCGGCGTCCGTTGTGTTCAAGGTGCCCGTGGTGAGCCAGTTGTTCAGGGGGCTGGGGGCGATGCCGATGGACGTGTTCGGCGGCGGAAAGAGCGAGGACGACATGAACCTCGTTGTTCAGATGCTGCAGGATGGAGAGTTGGTGGGCGTCTTCCCCGAGGGCGTGCACACCATAGCCCACCTGCACACGGTCTCCAAGATACGCAGCTTTCGCACCGGCTTCGCCCGTATCGCCCTGCGAGCACGGGTGCCGCTCATCCCGGTCGCGGTCGTGGGGATGGGGGAGCGAAACCTGCCGAGGGTACCGCCCGCGCTCATCAAGCCGTTCTTCGACCACCCCGAATTTCAGACAGGGGTCCGGTGGACCTACTACAAGCGGGTGCACGTGCGGATCGGCAGGCCGATCGACCTCGGGCCTTACTACGACGAGGAGATTACCAAGGCGCTTATCGACGAGATAAGCGGCAAGGTCCGCCGCATTATTATCAAGCTCTACGACGGTGAGGACCTCGACCGCTTCGTCACCGGGGAGACCCCGTTCGACATCTACTACGATCGGGTTTAGAGGATAAAGCGGGGAGAGGGTTTTCGCTGCCGGCCAGGGTCGCATGCCTTATCAAGCGGGCGGTCTTCCAACGCTTTGTCGCCGCGGGCAGGGCGGGACACGACCTCAGACCGCGGCAAGCAGGCTCGGGTTCTGCTGCTTGAAGAACATCAACTGCATCTCCGAGACCATGCAGAGGTCGTCTATCCTGACCGCGTTGAGCTTGCCTTCCATGACGTGGGCGGTTTATTTACGGCGGTCGCCTCTGGTAATCTTATGGAGTCCCGCGGGAGGCGCGGCGGTGGTTGAAAGGCAGCAGGCTTGGAACGGACTTCGAATTCAGTTTACTTTGACAACGCGGCCACCACGTATCCAAAGCCCGAGGAGGTCTACCGCGCGGTCGAGCGGTTCATGCGCGAGGTCGGCGGCAGCGCCGGACGCTCGGGCCACCGCCGCGCGGTCGAGGCGGGGCGCGTTGTCTACGCGGCGCGCCAGGCCGTGGCCGGGTTGTTCGGCGTCCGCGACGCCCTGCGTATAGCGTTCACCAGGAACGCGACCGAGGCTATCAACACCGCTATCTGGGGTCTGCTCGAGCGGGGGGACCACGTGGTCACAACCTCCATGGAGCACAACTCGGTAATGCGACCTCTCAACGCCGCTGCCAGAAGGGGCATAAACCACACGGTGGTCTCTTGCGCCCCCGACGGGAGCCTCGACCCGGCGCGCCTCGCTGAGGGGCTCCGAGCGGAGACCGCCCTTGTGATAGTCAATCACGCGTCCAACCTGACAGGGACCATCCTCCCCTTAGCCGATGTGGCCCGCATCGCGCGCGAGCGCGGAATCCCCGTGCTCGTCGACGCGGCGCAGAGCGCGGGCCGTGTCGATATCGACGTGGAGGAGTACGGCATCGACATGCTGGCGTTCACCGGCCACAAAGAGCTCTTCGGGATGCAGGGCACGGGCGGCCTCTACGTCCGGGAGGGCATCGACCTCATGCCCACCTGCTTCGGAGGCACCGGAAGTTCGTCCAGCTCGCTCGAGCAGCCGGGCGAGATGCCCGACAGGCTTGAGAGCGGGACGCTCAACGCGGTTGGAATCGCGGGGCTCGAGGCCGGGGTACGGTTCGTGAGCTCGACAGGCGTCGGGGAGATACGGGCGCACGAGTTGGAACTGATGGGCCGCCTGCTGGACGGGCTTGCCGGTATCGATGGCGTGAAGGCCTACGGACCGGCCTCGCCGGAGAACCGCGTCGGAATCGTGGCGCTCACGTTTGACCGGTACGGTCCGCCGGACGTCGCCGAGGCCCTTGACTCACGCTACGGTATCGCGACCCGGGCGGGGCTGCACTGCACGCCTCTAGCGCACCGTACCATCGGGACGATCGAGACCGGCGCGCTCCGCCTGAGCTTCAGCTATCTGAACACCGCCGAACAAGTGGACTACCTGCTCGAGTCCCTGGGCGAGTTCCTCTAGCGAAAAGCACAAGAGCCGGGAGGGCCGAGCCCCGGCTCGATCTTGACTTATAGCCCGAGGCCGGGTATTCCTGGCAGGCCTCCAGGCATGCCGGCCGGAAGCTCCTTTGCGTTCTGGGCTTCCGCGGGCAGGGTCACGCTGACCGGCTTGTTGTAATCGGTGAACGCCATCTTCATGTCAACGCTCATGTCGCCTATGATAGGCATTTCCTTAAGGGACATCTTGATGGTTGTCTCATTGGGATAATAGGTGGTCTTGTCTATCTTCATCACGACGCTCATCTTAAGGCCTTTCAGCATCTCCCTGGCCAGTTTGAGCATGTCCTGCGTCGACTGCTGGTCTTCGCCCGCGGGCTGGGACCCAGGCTGCTCGGCGCCGGTCAGCGATTTCTCGAAGAACTTTGACCCGACGTCGAACGAGAGCACGTAGTTGTTGCCCTCCTCGGGAAGCTCCTTGAGGTTCTCCGCGTACTTGCCAAGGCTGGTCAACTGGCCGGGCGTCAACATCCCGGTGCCCAGTTCCTGGGCGCTGTCCACCTTCTGTTTCACCCAGCCCGTGGTGGTGTCGAAGGAATATGCGTAACCGCCGACAATGTAAGCTTCGGTCTTCTTTCCTTTATCTTCGCTCGCGGTTATTTTTGCCTCGACCTCGGATTCGCTGATTATGTTGCCCTCCATTTCGAAGGTCATCTTTGATTCCTTGACCTCGGACTGCGGTGTGAGGATGGCGGCGGAGCCGGAGGCCTTCAGGCTCTTCACTTCCTGAGAGGCTTTCTGACTCTTATCGAGGACCGCCTGGGCTCCCTTCGGGGCGCTCGCTTCCTTCTTGCCGCAACCGGCTGCGACGACGGCCGCTATGAGCAGCATCACCATTATGGCCAATACCAGTTTCTTCATTGCATGCCTCCCTTTCTTTCACCTGATTCTACCAGAAACGCGCCACGACATGGCGCATGTCCTCTAAGACGCGGCACTTAGCCGGGGGGTTCGCTCCGGGCTCGGTCTCCAAAGGGGGCAAGCCCGATGTACCGGCACGCACTGCCGGTCAAGTATTGACGGGCTGAAGGCCGAATAGTAGATTAGGTTCCCCGGGGGAAGTCGGACCAGGCACGGGATGTATTCTCACCATTCATAGTGGCAAGAACGGGAGCAAGACCGATGGACGCAAAGGAAATCCAGTATCTCCTCGAAGGCCTCTCCAGCACTCTTACCGAGTTTTACGGGGAGCTTCGCGAGGCCCTGGTCGCAAAGGGCAAGAAGAAGATGGGCCAGGAGGGCGCTGCGGACAGCCCCCAGTTATCCGAGCTGATAAGGCGCACCAGGGAAAGGCATAACCTGGCCGAACTTCTCGTGGGGGGAAAGCCGGACGAGGAGGAACTGGTGCAGGCTGTCGGAGCCCGGGTCAAGCAGATCCTGTCATCGGTGGGCCTGGTCACGCGCTCCGACCTGGCAAGGGTCGAGAGGCGCATGGACGAGATAGAAAAGGCCTTGGCGGAGAAGGGTTACTAGGAGGAACTGATGGCAAAGACGAATTTCTCCGATATCCCCTACGTCCTGGTGGGAGCGGTGGTGGCCGTTCAGGAGGAGATGATGAAGGGTGCCGACCGCCTGGTCGACAAGGGCAAGAGCCTGACCCCGGAGGGGCGCAAGAAGATGGCGGGTGCCAGAAAAGGGCTGGTGTCCAAGGGCGATGATTTTTCCATGGTGGTGGCTCGCACCGTGCAGAGGGCGCTCGAGAACGCGGGCATCGTGACCAGGGGTGACCTCGACAAGCTTCTTCACCGGGTCGATGCGCTCGAGAAGAAGCTGGCGGCCCCCGCGAAGAAGCCTGCTGGCAAGCCCGTTGCCGGGAAGCCTGCCGCGAAGAAGAAGGCGGCAAGTGCGTCGGTCAAGAGGAGCGCGGGGAAGCGGGCCGGCAAGGTCACAGAGCAGACCTCAGCTGTGCCGACCGTGGTTTCCAAAGCTGAGCCTGTCGAAGCGCCGGTAACGGAGCCTCTCCGCGAACTGATCACGCGACCCGACTCCGGCCAGGAGCCACTCGGCAATCAGGAGACGGGGTCTTTGCGTTAGTAGCCCATCCTGGTGAGGTTCTCTTCCAGCACGCGCTCCACCTCGGCCTGGTATGACAGGTACTTGTCGAAGAGGTCCCTGTCCTTGAGGAGGTCCATGTGGGGAAGCACCCACCTGAGCAGGGTCAGCTTGTGTGAAGCCCTTATCTTCCTCGCCAGTATCATCTTGATGGGGTCGCTCTTTGTGAGAATCGCGTCGGCGTAGTCACGGCGCGATGTGACCGAGAGCACCGGGATGTCTCCCTTGATCCCCCGCTCCAACTCGAAGCAGTGGTTGTTCAGCGTGACGGTTGACTCGTACTCGCCGCTCACTGCCAGCCCGAGCTTCTTACCGCTCAGGTCGTCCAGCACCTTTCTGATTCGCTCGTCCTCCATCATGAAGGGCGTCGCTTCCTCGAAGATGGCGCGCTGCATTACGAAGTACTGCCCCGGCGCGGCGCACATGATGAAGCGTTCCACCCGGCGCTCGAGCTCGGGGTCGGAGACCTTGGGGAACATGTTCACGATCTCCCAGAAACGCTGGATGATGCTGTTGTCGACCCCCCTGAGATGCCCTGCTCGTTTCTCGGCCCTGGCGATGCGCTCCTGGACCTTCTTCTCTTCTTTTTCGGCTTTCTTGAGCTGTTTGTCTGCCCCGGCCACCGTCAGCCACCCTCCGGCTGCTCGCCGAACTCGAGCATCGAGACGAGCAAGAGGAAACAGGGGACGAACAGGAAGACAGATATGCCGGCGGCGGCCTCGATGCCCGAGTCGTTGAACAGCCAGGCTACGGGGAGCGCTACGGCCATGCCGATGAACCCGGCGTAGAGGAACGGCAGCTCCCTGGCGATGCGCCTGAAATAGTGGAACCTGTTGTTGAGCACCAGGCCAAAGACGACCAGCAGGAGGAGAAGGAGGCGCCATATCGAGGCGAAGGTCAGCGACCAGGTCCCCGCGAGCTTGCGGCTTACCTGGGAGAGAAGGGCGGACGCACCGCTCGATTCTGCCCGGGAGAACGCCTTGCCGGCGTGCGAAGACATACCCGGGAGGACCATGTCCGCGGCGAGGAGCACCGCTACACACACGACCAGCACGGTGACGACAAACGCGGCTTTCTTGAGCCCGATGCGCCCTCCCTCCAGCCTGACCAGGGCCACCAGCCCCCCCGCAAGAGCGGCGATGAGCCCGCCGAAGTTCGCGCCCAGCCTGCCGAAGCCCACTATGAAGGCGGTGGCGGCCAGCACCGCTCCGCAGATCGCGTAGCGCTTCCAGGGCCTGTCCAGCGACTTGCCGAGGACCGTGATCAGCAGGCAGGCGAAGAGCAGCGCCGCCCCTACGGCGAACCCCATGTAGAGGTTGCCGACGCCGTAGTAGCGGTCCGCCAGCATCACGTCCGAACCGAAGGGGCTGAAGGACATGAGCGGCGAGCCGAGCAGGATGTCCAGCAGGATCACAAGGAGCGTCGCGCCGGACAGCGCCAGCAGCGGCCGCAGCATCGCGGGGGCGGATTCACCTTCCGGGGTCAGACTCCGCCGCCGGGGTTTGAACAGCCGCGCCGCTAGCGCCAGCAGCACGCTCGCGCCTACGGCGACGGGTACCAGCCAGTTCAGCCGGGGTATCCCGAAAGAGGGCACGACCAGGTACGCGAGCGGGCCCGCAAGAAGATAAAGCATGACCAGCGACCAGAAGAAACGGTGCCGGCTGAGCATGTCCTCGCGCAGGAGAAACAGCAGGAAGAACAGCGAGACGAGCACCATCGAGGTGATCACATAGACGCGAACCATGGCCTTTCGGGAGTTGGAGGCGCCGGTCGCCCGCTCCTCGAAGCGCTCGAGGCCGGCGAGGTCAGCGCCTGCGGAGCTCGAGGCAAGCTCTCTGCCGGCCATCTCCGCCGGGATGTCCACGCCCAGTAGACCGAGGGCGGTGGGGGCCACGTCGTAGTTGGAGACCATGCCCACCCGGCGCGTGGTGGGCGACCCCAGGCGCCTGCCGGGGGTGAACCCGGGGCCGGCAACCACCAGCGGGGTCAGGAGGTCGCCGTCGGCTATCATCTTGCGGGTTGGAGTGGGCGTGCAGACCACAACCATGTCGCGCGAGGTATCGATCAACTCGACCAGGACCCCGAGCGCCCGGTCGCACTCCCCGAGGGCGGTGGCCCGTGCCGAGTCCAGAGCCTTATCGGAATAGAAAGCAGCCTGCTCGTCCACCCTGGAGGTCTGGCCCATGTCGACCACCAGGAGATCCGAGGTAGCGAGTTCGGCGCGCGATTCCACGACCAGCCTCTTGAAGTCGGTCCTCAGGCCGGCGGCCGAACGGCTGACGGTGTACAGGTCGGAGGAGACGTTGCCCGAGGGAACCAGCCCGTTCTCGTCCATCGCTATGCAGGACGCCTCGCGATGCAGGAGCGTTGCCTCGGGGTAGGAGCCGGGGGTATTCTCGATCGGCTCCACCGGCTCAGCCTGGTAACCCGCACCCACCTGTGTCGCGGGGGCCAGCGAATCGGCGTTGCCGACCAGCGCCGCGCGCTTCCCGCCTTTTCTGACAGCCTCGCCGAGCAGTCCGGGCACGCTTCCGGCCTGGGGCACGTCGGACTTCTTCCTCATCTCCTCGATATAGAGATTGACCACTGAGCCCTTCGCCGCGCGTCGCCCGGTTCGTGCCCGGTAGAGGTCCCCAGCCCTGATGTAATCACCGGCCGGCGTCTGGAGAAGCTCGCCCGAGTTGAAGGCAAGGCCGGAGTTGAAGCCACCCAGCGCCCTTCCCCCGGCGCCCAGAATGACGTACCCCCCCTGCCCGTAAACGTCGTACCTGACCCTGGCGTTCATGAGGGCGACGCCGCCGCGCTCGGCCAGGCGAAGAATGTTGGGACTGTTCGCTTCCGAGAGGTCGCCGAGGCCTATCCTGTCGATGACCACGATGAGGACCTTCCGGGGAGGCGATAAAGAGGCGACGCCGGGCCCCGCGGAAGCGGGCAACGCGAGGATGGCCAGCCCGGCTGCGAGCCACAGGGCAATTGTTGCGGCGAGGCGCCGCCGCGCCGTCGTTATTGTTGCATTCACGCCAGCGCGCGACCGCACTCCGTCTCGCGTTCTTACGCTTGCGTTCTTACGAATGGTTCTCTCCAAAGGTCTTCTCCGGCAGTGCCTTACGGCAACCGGACACCGCCTAATCATACCAGATGCAACATTGGATTCATCCTGGGGTCAGGCACCCTGACATGAATTCATGTCAGGGTGCCTGAC
>JBBQKJ010000032.1:0-33263 GCA_038326775.1 Candidatus Geothermincolia bacterium | reverse complement strand
CCACTAAGACCCAGTCCGAAGTCCTAAAGGCCTTCGGACACTACGTGGACAAGGGTGGGGTCTTACAGCCTCTACCTCGATGAATCCGCGTCCTGATCGGCAAAACCTACAATCGCCTGGGGTTAACTCTTAAACTCCTGTCTGGCACCCTGAAATTAATTCATGTCTGGGTGCCTGACCCCAACATGAAAGGCCCTCCATCGAGGGCCTTTCACAAACGCGTACTTTCGACGGCCGCTATTTCTTCGCGATTGCGTCTTTCAGCGATTTTCCCGGACGGAACGCGGGCGCCTTGCTGGCCGCGATCTTAATCTTGGCCTTGGTCTGGGGGTTGATCCCTGTGCGCGCCTTCCTCTTCCGCACTTCGAAGGTGCCAAAGCCGACCAGTTGTACCTTCTGGCCCTTCTTCAAAGTCTTGGTGATACTTTCGAGCACAGCCTCCACAGCCGCTTCGGCATCCTTCTTCGTAAGGCTAGCCTTCTTCGCTACCTCATCCGCAAGCTCTTTCTTGGTCAAGAACTTCACCCCCTTCCAAGAGTAACCTTTAGTAATGTTTTCAACGAAATCGCAATTCCTCCTTCAAGATTATGCGAATAATGCCGTGATGAAGCGATTATCCGGAGACGGGGCGCGGAATATGGCTCTATGCGTGGGATATTCGGCTACCTGGCGTGGGAACCCGCCGCGGTTCGGAAGTGGACGCGCAGGGGGCTTCCCCAGAAACCGTACTCCTCGCGCAGCCTCCTTATGAGAAACTTCCTGTAGTCTGGCTTCACGAGACCCGCGTCGTTAACGAAAATCACCACGGTCGGCGGAGCGACCTCGGCCTGTGTCGCGTAATAGAGCTTGAGCTGTTTTCCACCCTTCCGCGGCGCGGCGACGCGGGTCTTGACCTGGGCAAGGAACTCGTTCAACGCCGGGGTCGGCACCCGCCTGTGCCACTCACCGTTGATGTTGTCGACCAGCGGGAGGATTCTGTCAATGCCCCAGCCGCTGAGCGCGGATACGCGAAGGAGCGGAAGGTGCATGGCGAACCTGAACTTGTGGGAAATCGCCTCCAGGACGTCCGGCGCGTTGTCCTGCTTCTCCACGATATCCCACTTGTTTATCAGTATTACCGCCGCCCTGCCGCGGGAGTCGATCTTGCTTGCGATCTTCTGGTCGTGCTCCGTGGGGCCCTCCTCGCCGTCGATTACCAGGAGGACAACGTCGGCTGCCTCTATGGCCTTGAACGTCCTTATCGAGCTGTAATACTCGATGTCGGACATCTCGGTGCGTCTTTTCCGTATGCCCGCGGTGTCCAGGATGCGGTATTCCTTTCCCCCGCTCTCGACAACCGTGTCGATGGTGTCGCGCGTGGTGTGCGGCTCGTCGTGCACCACCGCCCTTTCCTCTCGGGCAAGCTGGTTCAGTATCGAAGACTTGCCGACGTTGGGGCGGCCGACGATGGCAATCGCGGTCTCAGGCTCGGGGAGCGCCGGCATGGCCGGCGGAAGCAGCTCCACCACACGGTCAAGCAGGTCGCCGGTCCCGAGACCGTGCTGGGCGGATATCGTAACGGGGTCGCCCAGGCCCAGCTCGTAGAATACGCTCGCATCATTTTCAAGAGCGGGGCTGTCGACTTTGTTCACCACGAGGAGCACGTCTCGGCCCATCCGCTTGAGCTTGCGCGCAAGCCACTCGTCGTCGCCGGTGACCCCGGTCTTCACGTCGACCAGCATTATCACCACGTCAGCCTCGTCAGCCGCGAAGAACGCCTGCCGCTCGACCTCCCCGGCGAGCCAGCCCTCCTGCTCTATCGCCACACCGCCCGTGTCGGCCACTACGAATTCGCGGCCGCTCCATCCCGCCGCGACGTACTTCCGGTCCCGGGTCACGCCAGGCATGGCGTCAACTATCGCGCTCATCTGCGCCGAGAGCCGGTTCATCAGGGTTGACTTGCCGACGTTGGGCCGCCCGAGTATTGCAACGACCGGCAGGTTAGATCTCATCTGGCGCCTCCGCTGCTTGCCATAACGCGGAAAGGATCGCGTCCCCCCTTACCGGGACAGCTTCAACCATCACACCGCTCCTTTCGCAAACTCCCTCGAGCCCTACCCCGTCTATGAACAGCCCGTCATCGTCCAGTGCGACCCCGGGCACAAGAGCACGTTCGATGCCATCGACGCTCGAAAGAGCGCTTATGACGTCCTCACCCGGGAGAAGCCCGCATACGCTCACGTGGGGCCCGAACAGGCTGTTATCGCAGACTAACAGCCGCACCCCGGTCTCGTCGAGCCCCAGCCCTTCGAGCGCCCAATTGCCCATGGGCGTGGTGACGACAGCAACACGGCCGAGGTCGCCCCGCGGGAGATAGCGCCTCCAGGCGCTTTCGGTGAACCAGTCGCGGAAGATACGGGCGAGTCCGATCCCGTTCTCTGTTTGTGAAAATCCGCGGTAGTATTCCGCCGCGGGTGCCTGTTGCCCCGCGAGAAAGAAGAATTCATCTGCTGCGAAGGGCCCGGCATCCCCGAAAGCGGAGCGCCAGCGCTCCAGCTGGTCCAGCACACGGAGAGCCGATTCCCGGTCAAAACCACAGCTTTCGGGCAGTTCGAGGCGCCCGCCCCTGCTCAGGCCGACCGGCACCACCCCTATCGAGGCCAGGCCCTCGTACGCCGATGAGAGATCCTCCAGGGTGCGGTCCAACTGCCCGGAGTCATTGACGCCCCTGACCAGGACCAACTGCGCGTGGACCTCTATCCCGCCGTCAAGCAGCGCCTCGAGGTTGTCCAGCGCGCGGCCCGCGCCCCGAGAGCCGAAAATCCGGGCGCGCACCCCGGGGTCAGTGGCATGGAGGCTTACGTACAACGGTGAGAGCCTCTCATCCAGAATGCGCCGCAAGCCCTCCTCGTCCAGGTTGGTGAGCGTTATGAAGTTTCCCTGCAGGAAGCTCAACCGGTAATCGTCGTCCTTTATGTAGACCGAGCTTTTCAGCCCCGGTGGAAGCTGGTCCACGAAGCAGAACATGCAATCGTTGTCGCACAGGAGAAGCCGGCCGAATACGGGTTCCTCCATCTCTATGCCCGGGCCAGAAGCCCTGGAATCGACTGTCGTTTCGACGTTTTTCCCGTCCCTGACGAGCCTGAACCGGTGCGGAGTGTCATCTGCCATCAGAAGATAGTAATCGACGAGGTCCCTCATGGGTTCTCCGTCAATATCCAGGATGCTGTCGCCCGAGCGTATTCCGGCCACTTCAGCGGGCGAACCAGTTTCCACAACCCCCACCACCGCCGGTCCAAAAAGCTCGTCTCTCAACTCCCACATCCTTAAAACGCAACATTGGGGTCAGGTCACTTTCTTGCATTATTCGCTTCGAGCGTTAAGCGACACCCCAAGGTAACCCATGCTAAACAGGCGCGCAAGGAAGCCCCGGCGGGTGCATCAAGCCCCGCTTTACTCGCCCATGCGATAGGTTATAATAAATTGCTGTTTTGACCGGAAAAACCACGGGGGGATTGATTGTGACTGCAGCCGATGGCGAAGCCGTTAAGAATGTCGGGCTTTTCGGGCACGGCGGCTCGGGAAAAACTACGCTGGCCGAAGCCATTCTCTTCGCATCCGGAACAACGACCAGGATGGGAGACGTTCAGCAGGGAAGCACTACCACCGACTTCGATGATGACGAAATAAAACGAAAGATATCCATCAACTGCGCGTTGGCCCAGGTCAACTGGAAGGGGACCGGCATCGCCTTTGTTGACACACCCGGTTATGCCGACTTCGTAGGTGACGCTATCTCCACCGTCCGCGTGGTCGACACCTGCTGTTTCGTGATATCGGGCGTGGACGGGGTCGAGGTCCAGACCGAGATAATGTGGGAGCGCGCCGCCGAGGCCAACGCGCCGTGCATCATATTCGTGAGCAAGCTCGACCGTGAGCGCGCCAGCTTCGAGCGGGCCATGGACGATATCCGGGACACCCTGGGCGGCAACATCGTCCCGTTGAGCATTCCCATCGGTGAGGAACACGGTTTCCGCGGGGTGGTCGACCTGATAGGCGGCAAGGCGTATGAGGTCGACGGCTCTGGCAAGTCCAGTGAGGTGCCGGTCCCCGATGAGCTGACAGACGCCCTCGAAACGGGGCGTGAGAAGCTGATCGAGTCGGTGGCCGAGACCGACGACACCCTCCTGGAGAAGTACCTTGAGGAGGGCGGGCTCACAGACGAAGAACTCGAGCAGGGCTTGAAGAAAGGTGTTCGCGAGAGAACACTGATCCCGGTCCTCTGCGGAGCTGCTTCTAAAGGCATCGGTGTCAACGAGCTTCTGGATTTCCTCATATCCGCGATTCCCCTTCCGGAAGAGCTCCCGGATATCGTGGGAAAGATCCCGGGCAAGGATGACGAGGTGGCCAGGCCGCGTCGCGCAGACGCCCCGATGTGCGCCCTGGTGTTCAAGACGCTCGCCGACCCTTACGTGGGCAAGCTCACGTACTTCAGGGTGTTCTCGGGTGTCTTTAAGAGCGACACCTCCGTTTTCAACTCCGCCCGCGGCAAGACCGAACGGGTGGGCCATCTCTACAAGGTTACGGGCAAGGAGCAGGTAGCGGTTCCGAGGCTCGCCGCAGGCGAGCTGGGAGCAGTGGCGAAACTCAGTGAGACGTTCACCGGCGACACCCTGTGCGACAAAGACCAGCCGATCGTGCTGCCCACCATCGAGTACCCGATACCGGTCATGTCGCTCGCGGTAGCCCCCCGGACCAAGGGAGACGAGGACAAGCTTTCCACCGCCCTTGGCCGCGTCAGCGAGGAAGACCCCATGCTCACCGTTCGCAGAGATACCGAGACTAACCAGACCCTAATCTCGGGAGCCGGCGAGACGCACCTCGACGTCGTAGTCGAGAAGATGCACCGAAAGTTCGGCGTGGACGTGGCGACAGAGATACCCAGGATTCCTTACAGGGAGACGATACGCAAGGTCGTCGAGGCCGAGGGTAAACACAAGAAGCAAACAGGCGGCCACGGCCAGTACGGGCACGCGTTCCTTCGCCTGGAGCCTAAAGAACGCGGTGAGGGCCACGAGTTCACCGACAAGATAGTGGGTGCGTCCATCCCGCGCCAGTATATCCCGGGTGTTGAGAAAGGCGTGACTGCCGCAATGCAGGACGGTTTTCTCGCCGGCTACCCCATGGTCGACATGAACGTGACCGTCTACGACGGCTCGTTCCACTCGGTCGATTCCTCCGAGCTCGCTTTCAAGATGGCCGCCTCAAAGGCCATGAGAGACGGCTTTGGGAAGGCAGACCCGGTCCTGCTCGAGCCGATTACGAACGTCAGGGTCACAGTGCCTGACGCGTTTATGGGTGACGTTATCGGCGACCTCAACTCCAAGCGGGGCCGTATCCTGGGAATGGAGCCCAAGGGCAGGATGCAGGTGGTGAGCGCACAGGTGCCTCTGGCTGAGATGTCCAGGTACTCCATCGACCTGCGCTCCATCACCGGCGGCCGCGGCCTTTTCTCCGTAGAGTTCTCACACTACGAAGAAGTCCCCGACCACATCGCGCAGAAGATAATCGAGCAACACAAGAAAGAACAGGAAGAGTCGTAATCATAACATGCTCTTGAAGATTGCTCTCTAGGAGGTACTGGCCAGCCTTTTGCTCAGGGCCTCCCAGACCTCGTCCAGCGACAGCGGCAGCACCCTCGTATCCCCTATCACCGACATGAAGTTCGAGTCCCCGGCCCACCTTGGCACAACATGCAGGTGCACGTGGTCCTGTATTCCCGCGCCGGCCACCCGCGCTATATTGATGCCCAGGTTAAAACCGTCCGGCTCGAAAGCGTCACGAATCGCCCCCATGCAACGCTGGGCGAGCACCATCATGCCGGAAAGCGTCTCCTCTTCAAGCTCCTCGATAGTGCCTGTGTGCTTGTAAGGGATGACCATCACGTGGCCGGAACAGTAAGGGTAGAGGTTTAACATCGCAAAGCACAACAGGCCTCGGAATACGACCAGGTTCTCCCGGTCTTCCACCGCGGCAGCCTTCTCACAGAAGATGCAGCCCTTCTTCTCATCGACCTTGCTCACGTACTGATACCGCCATGGGGTGAAGATGTGGTCCATCACTAAACCTCGAGCGAGCGCCGGGCGGCAATCTCCCCGGTGAGCTCGCCCAGGAACCGTTCGATATCGACCCCACGCTCGTCGCGACCGGCGAGCGAACGCACGCTGACGTTGCCCTGCTCCACCTCGTTGTCACCGACTATCACCATGTAGGGCACCTTCATGCGCCAGGCCTTGCGTATCTTGTTGCCGGTGGTCTCCCGCTCCTCGTTGACCCTGACCCTGAGCCCGCGCGACTCCAGGGTTCCCCTGACCTGCCCGGCGTACTCGAGGTGCCGATCGGCAATGGGAAGTATCTCCACCTGCACCGGGGCGAGCCACAACGGGAAAGCCCCCGCGTAGTGCTCGATAAGAATCCCGATGTAGCGCTCGAGGCTGCCAAGGACGGTCCGGTGTATCATCACCGGCACGTGCTCCCGGTTGTCGGAGCCCGCGTAGGTCATCTCGAAGCGCTGCGGAAGATTGAAATCGAACTGGATGGTCGGGCCCTGCCAGAGCCGCCCGAGCGCGTCCTTCAGCTTGACGTCGATCTTGGGCCCGTAGAAGACGCCCTCGCCCTCGTCGACGAGGTAATCCAGCCCCTGGTCCTCGAGCGCCTTCCTGAGCGTTTCGGTGGCGCGTTCCCAGTCTGCCTCGTTGCCGACGTAATGCTCAGGCCTGGTGGAAAGCGCGATGCGGAACTCGGTGAAGCCGAACGTGCGCTGGACCTCGAACGCGAACGTTATGGCGTCATTGATCTCTTTTTCCGCCTGGCCCATCGTGCAGAAGATGTGGGCGTCGTCCTGGGTGAAACCGCGCACCCTGAGCAGCCCGTGCAGAACGCCGGAGCGCTCGTGCCTGTATACAGTGCCGAGCTCGAAGTACCTGATCGGCAGCTCGTGGTGGCCCCGGGTCTTCGACTTGTAGATGTAGATATGCGCCGGGCAGTTCATCGGCTTGATGCCGTAACCCTGCCCCTCTATCTCGAAGAAGTACATCGGGTACTGCATGTCAAGGTGCCCGCTGGTCTGCCAGACGTCCCTTCGCATCACGTGTGGTGATATCACGAGCTGGTACCCGTGCCTTGCGTGCTCCACCTTCAGGAAGTCCTCTATTACAGTGCGCAGAATCGCCCCGTTGGGGTGGTAGATGACCAGGCCGGGGCCAGTTTCCTCGCGGATGGAGAAGAGCTCGAGCTCGGGGCCGAGGCGTCGGTGGTCGCGCTTCTCGGCCTCCTCGCGCGCCTCGATGTAAGCGGCGAGGTCCGTCTCGCTGTCGAAGGCCGTGCCGTAGATGCGCTGGAGCATCTCCCGCTTCTCGTCGCCCCTCCAGTAAGCACCCGCCGTCGAAAGGAGCTTGAACGCCTTGACGCGGCCGGTGGAGGACAGGTGCGGGCCCAGGCAGAGGTCCACAAACTCGCCCTGCTCAAAAACGGTAATCGTTTCGTCGCCCAGACCCTCTATCAGCTCGACCTTGTATTTTTCCCCTCGCTCCTCGAAAAGCTGGAGTGCCTCGGCCCGCGGCAGCTCCTTTCTGAGAATGGGTAGGTCCTCGGCGATTATGCGCGCCATCTCCTCCTCTATCGCCGGGAGGTCCTCATTTGACAGGGTCTCGGAGAGCCCCAGGTCGTAGTAGAACCCATCTTCGATGGATGGGCCTATCGCGAGCGTGACATCAGGGTAGAGGCGTTTAACGGCCTGGGCCATCACGTGCGACACGGTGTGGCGGTAAGCCTCTCTGCCCCGCGGTACGTCGAACCCGATAAGCACGAGCCTGCCGCCGGCGCTCAAGGGGCTTTCAAGCTCGACGCTCTGCCCTTCGATATCGGCTAACAACGCCCCCTCCGGCGACTGGCGCCCCGCCGCCCGGTAAGCCCCCATCGGCGTCGTGCCTGCGGCAACATCAATCGCTTCATCGTCGTCGAAGATTATTCTCATTTCTTCTTCCTCTGCCATGGTACGCTCCTGGAAAGAATAACCCGGCATTCCGGGTCGTGTTGCCGTAAAAAAGATGGTGGGCGCGAGTAGGATCGAACTACCGACCTCTTCCGCGTCAAGGAAGCGCTCTCCCACTGAGCTACGCGCCCACTGTCACATAGAAAAACACCGTGTTTGACGCGATAATATTAGCCTATGATATTGGAAAGTTCAAACAACGGAGGGTGAGGCGCTTGCCAGCATGCCTTAAATGCGGAAGGAGCATCGAGCCGGGCAAGGAATACTGTGATGATTGCGGCGCTACTGGCCGGGAACAAGTCGAGCGCCTGATGGCCTTAGCGAAGCTGAACGAGTACCGTCCTTCGGGGCGCCGGGGCGACAAGTGGTTTGCCTTGATCCTGCTCTGCCTTGGGGCCATACTGATAGCCACCGCCGTGGCACTCGTCATGTCCATCCCGACCGGCCCCGGGTTCAGGGGCAGGGCACAGGCTTCTATCTGCCGCTCCAACATGCGTCGTATCACCAGCGCGGTCGAACGCTTTTTCGATGCCGACGGCAAGTACCCTCCCGCCGGGCGCGTGGACGGCGGCCACCCCCTGCTGACTGACCAGTACCTTAACGATACGCCCCGGTGCCCGACCACAAAGCACTCTTACGTCCTCGAGTACGACGGCTCGCGACCGGTGGTTACGTGCGACAGCGGCCTTCCCGGCCACGAGATATGACAAAAGGAGCCGGGCCCCCGATATCGAATACGGATAAGCAGGTACGCAGACAAAGGATCTGGTTGACTTGAACCTGGTGCGGCACAAGAGGGCGATAATGATAATACTATCGGTGTTGATCCTCGTCCTTTTCGTGGTTGGGCTCTGGCTTCGGGGAAGGCACCTGGTTGTCTATAACAAGGATACGGCTCCAGTGAGGGTCGAGCCTGGCGAGGAGAAAGATGAGACCGAGGAGGCACCCGCCTCCACGCCCGCCGATCAAAGCACGACCCCCGCGCCACCCGGCTCCCAGGCTCCTGACGGGGTTACTTATCCAACTCCGCCAAGGTAGACATAGAGTGATCTATGGTGCGGTGCCTCCGAGCTCCTCTATCATCGCGAAAAGCTCCGTGGGCTGAAAAGGCTTGGTCAAAAAGCCGCTTCCCCCCACCGATGTCGCCGTCTCGGCGCACTCGCAGGCGTCCAGAGCGGTTACAAAGATGACAGGCACGCTGCTGGTCCGTTCGTCGGACTTGAGCCTGCGGCAGACCTCCAGGCCGTCCATGCCCGGCATCATGATGTCCAGGAGTACCACGTCGGGCATCTGGCCCCTGACGAGCTCGAGCCCCGCCGCCCCGCCGTGCACGACGACGGTCTCGTATCCCCTGGACTTGAGCAGGAGCTCGGTCACCTTGACCACCTCGCGGTCGTCGTCTATGACCACCACCTTGAGAGGCCGGTTCATGTCGCCACGCTCCCCGGGATGAAGAACTCGAAGATCGAGCCTCCCCCCGCGCGGGGCCTGTGCCTTATCCATTCTCCGAGCGCCGTCTCGGCACTTACGTCCACTGCCGGGCCGGCGGGCGAGAACTTCACCGCGTTCCCGACCAGGTTCGCCAGGACCGCCCTCAGCTTCTCCCGATCGGCCATCAAAACCGCACCCTCTTCCGTCTCGTCCCTGGTGGATATCCGAACGCCCTGGGCCTTGAACTCCGATTCCACCCTGTTGAGCAGCGCATCCCTGGCGACCTCCGAGTCGAGGCAGTCCGCGTTCTCGAGGAGGATGTAGGAGTAGCCCTTGAAGACCGTCGCGGGGTGGCGCAGCTCGTGGGCGGCAACGGTGACAAGGTCCTTGAGCTCTTCCGCCTGGCGCGCGAGCGCCGCCTCGCTCCCCCGCAGGGCCTCCTCGGCGGCATTGCGCCCAAGAGAATATCGAATTGAACGCGCGCGAATCGCCGGGGTTATTTTTCCCTTGACCAGGTAGTCCTGCGTCCCGCCACTCACCGCCTTCTCCGCCCGTTCCTCGTCCTCGGATCTGGTCAGGACTACAACAGATACTGCCCCTGCGAACGGGCGCACCTTGTCCAGGGTCTCGAGACCCTGGCTGTCGGGAAGTGCCAGGTCGACGAAAAGAACGTCAAACTGCTCGTTCTCGAGGCGATTCGCCCCGTCGGCGAACATCCTTTCGTGCACGAGCACTGCGGAATCTCCAAAGACCTCATCGAGCATTTCACGGATAAGGCGGGCGTCCCCAAGGTTGTCCTCTATCAACAAGATTCTCATGAGCGCGCGCCCGAACCCATGGGCGACATCCTAGCTTCCTGCTTCACAATCATCCTATATCATCATTTCCCGAAAGCCTCCGCTTCACACGGATGAGCAAACCCAACCCAAGCTGGAACACTTTTCAGGCCAGGAAAATTTTCAACCACGCCCCTGACCGCTGGAGGCGGCGGTCGGAATTGAACCGACGATGGAGGTTTTGCAGACCTCTGCCTTACCACTTGGCTACGCCGCCTTGCGGGCATTATTCTACTATATTGCCTGGAAAACTGGTTAAATGGTTCTGCGGGCGCCCGGCAGTCGTTCGAGAAAGCAGGAGCAAGGGGAGATGTGATGGGCAAGAGCGCGAGGCCGTTCTACCTGCTCATGAGGGCCCTGAAGGTCAATAAGCCGATGGCTGGGCTCAGCAAGGGAGGTGGCCGGCGCCTGCCTTGATTGCGGCAACTGCGAGCGGGTGTGCCTGTTCAAGCAGGCCAGGGTGGTTGACTGGCGGTCCGTTCTCGGCCCGCTGTGCAAGGCTTGTGGTCGATGAGCGACCAGTTGCCCCAACGGCGCAATAAGGGTCGTTATTGAGGATTCTAGTTACATAGACCGGTGCATCGAGCGACTGCGCACGAAGGTCGACCTGACCTGAGCCGTGCGTACCCTGAAAGGAGACCATGAAATGGGGCGTATCCAAGCTGTCGAGACCTGGACCGGGCCCGGAAAAAGCGACGCGGTCATCACTGCGCTCAAGCCTGAGGACAACGCGGTTCACCCCATCGACATGCGAAATTACTTCGAGCACTGGTACTTCGACGCCAAGCTGGAAGACGGGCACGTCGTCATCGGTTTCCTGCAGGCAGCGGAACTCATAACCAGGAAGCCCGGAGTGGAGCTCCATGTCTACAAGCCGTCCGGCGAGAAGCTCTCGGTCATAAAAAGCTACGCGGACTCGGACGTGCGCGCCTCGAAAGAGAAATGCGATGTGTGGGTCGGGAAAAACCATGGATACGCAGAGTTCCCGGAGGGTGGCGGCCTGCCGGTCCACCACCTCCATCTCGCCGAAGAGGACATGCAGTTCGACCTGACCTATTACAATGAGTTGCCCGGCTGGAAGCCCGGCGGCGGCATGACGAAATACGGCGACGATGAGTTCTTTGCGTGGGTCGTTCCCTCCCCCAGGGCCCGTGTGGAGGGGACTGTCAGGTTCGGCGACACCACGCTCGAGGCTCGCGGTATCGGCTACCAGGACCACAACTGGGGCGTCGGTGACATGAAGAGGATAATCGACTACTGGTACTGGGGCAGGATATACGGCGAGGACTTCACGCTCCTCTACGCCTACGTCCAGACCAGGAAGCACTACGGGTACGCCTGCTCGACACCCCTTATGCTTGCGCGCAATGACGAGATAATCCTCAGCAGCGGCGAGATGACGCTCGAGAGGGGCAGCACTGTTTTCAACCAGACGGCAAACCGCGACTATCCCTCGAACATAGTCATAGAGGTGCCGGGAAAAGTCCGCCTGCGCCTGGACGTTCGGGAGGTCATCGACGCCCATGACTTCATAGAGGACCTGCCTGTTGTCAGGAGCCGCGCGATCAAACCCATCATCAACCGGCTAGTGGGCAGGCCCGGCTACTTCCGTTTCGACTCGGAGTTCTCACTGCACGTGGAGCATGAAGGTGACACCTACGACCGTTCCGGCATGACGCTCCACGAGATGGTCGCGCTCAAATAGCGAATATCGCAACAAGGCCTCAGGAGGTCGCGATGTCTGAAAAGGTGAAGGTTGGAGATATCGAGGTCAATTACAGGGTCATGGGCGAAGGCTCTCCTTTGATTATGATAATGGGCCTGACCGCCAACATGGAAACATGGGAGCCCGGGCTGCTCGAGGCGCTTTCGCGCCGTTACGAGTGGTGGTGTTCGACAACCGTGGCGCGGGCCTGACCGATGCTCCTCCCGGAGACTTTTCGATGAAGCAGTTCGAGGACGACACCGCGGGGCTCATTGAAGCTCTTGGCATCGAGCGTGGTTACGTGCTCGGTGAATCCATGGGAGGCATGATAGCCCAGGAGGTCGCGCTCAATCATCCCGGCCTGGTTGAAAAACTGGTTTTGTGCTGCACCTTCTGAGGCGGCGAACAGGCGGTGTTCCCCGAGCAGAAGGTGATCGAGATACTGCCGGACCGTGATGGGACACCGGAGGAGATCGTGAGGCGCGGCATTCAAATCATATTCCCCGATGACTGGGTCGCCTCCAACCCCGGGCCGGTCGAGGAATACTTCAAGCGCGGGCTTGTGAACCCCATCAGCACCGAGAACGCACTGCGGCAGGGCCAGGCTGTATTCGGTTTCTCGACATACGATCGCCTGCCGCATATTTCGTGCCCCACGCTGGTCGCCTGCGGGACCGCTGACGTCCTCGTTCCGCCCGGGAACTCCCGCATTCTAGCCGAGCGCATCCCCGGCGCGTCTCGTGGAATACCCCGGAGGGGGTCACGGTTTCACCGCGCAGTTATCCGATGAGTTTCTCGGTGACCTGACATCATTTCTCGACGATGGGGGTAGCCATGCATCGGACGATTGATTACTCAGAGCCCGCCTTAAGATGGCAGGGGTCCCCATCGTCACACGCACGATAAACAACAACGCTTCACGATGGGGGTAGCCAAAGAGCTTATGCACCACAAGGCCAAACAACTACTTTGGCGTTGGAGCGGGAAACCGGACTCGAACCGGCGACCTCCACCTTGGCAAGGTGGCGCTCTACCAACTGAGCTATTCCCGCTTGACGTAGATTCTAGAAAAGCTCAGCCGGGGTGTCAAACGGCGCATTTGCCGCGGCGCAGTGTCCGGATCGTCGGGAGCAGGTCTTGTGAAAGAAATGGACACCGCTGTTCCTGATGCGGTCAAAGTGGTTTGACGCCGGGGCCCATAGAGACGCCTGGTCTCTTTCTGGAGGACAAGGCTGACGATCGCGAGGCGCGTGGTCCGGTCGCGCGTCGCCGCCACGAACGCGTCCATGTTTTCGCGGAAACCGGCCTGCGCGGAGTATCGGTACGTTGGCTCGTCAACCTCGTCAACCTCGCGAATCAGGATTCCTTTCATGACGAACATATCCAGGGAAGGTTCGACCATCGCGATCTTCCGGCCGAGGTCCGTAGCGATTCCAGACGGCTTGCGCTCCACGTCCGGGTTCTCATGGAAATAAGCAAGGATTTCCCATGCAGCGAATTGGTCGATATACCTGCCAACAAAGTCCAGGATCTCCACATCTATCTCATCCAGCGGCAAGCTTTACCACCAGTGTCAAGGCTGACACGAGGCGCCACTCTCGGATTATGACAGGAGGACATGATTCCGGAGAAGATTAAGGCTCTTCCGGCTGGCTAACGGTCTTCAACTCCCGGTAAAAGCAGCTGTACTCGCCCGTGTGACATGCGGCGCCCACCTGCTCGACCTGGATCAGCAGCGTGTCCGCGTCGCAGTCGAAGAACACGCTCTTGACCTTCTGTATATGCCCGCTGGTCTCCCCTTTAGGCCAGAGTTCCTGCCGGCTTCGCGAGTAGAACCAGGTACGGCCAGTCTCGAGAGTTCTTGCCAGGGACTCCCGGTTCATATAAGCGAGCATGAGCACGCGTCCGTTCGACTGCTCCTGTATTATCGCGGGCACCAGCCCTTTCTCGTCATACTTTATATCCTCGATCCCTCTAACCTTTGCTTCGCCCTCGCTCATCTCTCACCTCAACCAAGGTATATGTGCTTTACTTCCTCGTTCTCCAGCAATTCTTCCGACGTGCCTTCCAAAGCCACCTTTCCAGTGCGCATCACGTAACCGTAATCAGCGGTCTCCAGCGCGATCTTCGCGTCCTGTTCGACCAGCAGGATGGTCAGGCCCTGCTCGTGGAGGCCGTGCAGCGTCTTGAATATACTCTGTATCACCTTGGGAGCGAGCCCCATTGATGGTTCGTCCAGCAGCAGCAGCCTTGGGCGTGACATGAGCGCCCTTCCCACTGCCAGCATCTGCTGCTCGCCACCCGACAGAGTCCCAGCGGTCTGTTTCTTCCGCTCGGCAAGGACGGGAAAAAGCTCGTAGACAAGGTCCTGGTCCTGCCTGACCTCCGGGCGTTCCGCGCGGTGCCTGACGTAGGCGCCAAGCTCCAGGTTCTCGGCGACCGTCATGTCCGCGAAGACCTGCCTGCCCTGCGGGACCATCGATATGCCAATGCGGACTATCTTGTTAGGGGGCATATTGGTTATGTCGCGGTCCTCGTAGATCACCAGCCCGTGCCGGGCCTTGTTCAGACCGGATATGGTCCTCAGCAGGGTCGTCTTTCCGGCACCGTTAGCCCCTATAATAGTGGTGATATTGCCCCGCCTGGCCCTGAGCGTGACGTCCCGAAGCGCCTGTATGTTGCCGTAGAACGTTGAAAGCTTTTCGACCCTCAGCATATTGCTAGTCCGCCTCGATTCCCAGGTAGGCTTCGATTACCCTGGGGTCGTTCTGTACGACCTCCGGAGTGCCCCTCGCGATTACCTCTCCGTAGTCGAGAACCACCACCTCGTCGGATATCTGCATCACGAGGCCCATATCGTGCTCTACGATCAGTATGGTAAGACCTCTTTGACGGAAGCGCGAGAGCAGCGAAGACAGCTCGTCTGTCTCGTACTGATTCAGGCCCGCGGCAGGCTCGTCCAGCAGCAGTATGTCGGGCTCGCTGGCGAGCGCCCTGGCAAGCTCGAGCATCCTCTGCTGCCCGTAAGGGAGATTGGTGCCTGTCTCCAGTGCGCGCGTCTCGAGGCCGACGTCTTCGAGCACCGCCATCGCCTCCTCCTGTATCCGCTTTTCCTCACGGCGTGCCGAAGGCAGGCGAAGGCTTGTCGACATGAATCCCGAGTTGGTCCTGGAGTGGCAGCCTACCATCGCGTTCTCCAGCACCGTCATCCCCTCGAAGAGCTGGATGGTCTGGAACGTTCTTATCATCCCCATCGCGGTTATCTGGTCAGGCCGCAACCCGATGATGCTCCGTTCTTTCAGCATTACCCTTCCCGACGTAGGCTTGATGATGCCTGTCAGCACGTCGAACAAGGTGGTCTTCCCGGCGCCGTTCGGCCCGATGACGGCCTTTATCTCGCCCCCGGTCACCTCGAAGGAAACTTCTTCAAGGGCCGCCAGGCCACCGAAGAGCTTCGATATGCTCTTTATTTCCAGTATATGCTCGTTACCCATCAGTGACCCTCGTACTTCCTGGCCTGTATCCGGTCGCGCAGCCGTTTGGCCCTTCGCCCGGTGAACGCCGAAGCCCGTGACAGGCCTGCTGCTATCCCTTGCGGCATGAACATCATGAAAACAATTAGAAGCAAACCATAGAGAACCAGCGAGTAGTTACTGAAGTTGGTGAGGCTTGCG
This sequence comes from Candidatus Geothermincolia bacterium, assembly GCA_038326775.1. Classification (GTDB taxonomy): domain Bacteria; phylum Actinomycetota; class Geothermincolia; order Fen-727; family Anoxymicrobiaceae; genus DYIU01. Next base: position 17,585 of record JBBQKJ010000032.1, on the reverse strand, counting down.
GGAATGCCCGGTATCCACTGAGGCATAGCCTGGATGACGGAAGGCAGGAACGTCAGGACGATCACCCCGACAATACCTCCCCAGAGGTTGCCCATCCCGCCTACGACTACCATGGTTATGAATAGTATGGATACCGAGAACACGAACGACTCGGGGTTTATGTATCTCTGGAAGTGGGCGAACAGCGCCCCGCCAAGGGCGGCGAACATGGCACTGAGGACGAAAACCTGTGTCTTGTAGCGACTGGTGTTCACGCCCATGGCGTCAGCCGCTATCTCACTGGAGTGAAGGGCGCGGAGCCCCCGACCGACGCGAGACCGTATGATGTTGATGTTGAGAAGCATAAGTAGCATGACGATCGCCCACGCGAGGAAAAAGAACTTGATGTCGCTGTCGAATTTGAACCCGAACACCGAGAGAGGGGGGATCTCGCTCACCGAGACATTGAGGCCTTGCGGGATGCCTATCGTGCCCCCCGTCAGGCCTTTCAGCTGGGTGAACAGTATGAACGCGATCTCCCCGAGCCCGAGTGTCGCCATTGCCAGGTAATTGCCTTTCAGCCGGAGAACCGGAACTCCGACAAGCCAGCCTATCAAGCCGGCCAGCAGCACTCCCGACAGCGCGCCCAGCCAGGTGGGAAACCAGGCGAACCTGGTGCACAATATGGCGGTGGTGTAGGCGCCGATACCGAAAAAGGCGGCGTGGCCAAGCGATATCTGCCCCCCGTAGCCGACAAGAAGGTTGAGCCCGATGACCACGCAGGCGTAGATCCCCGCGAACACCATCACGTTTACGATGTCCATGTGCAGGACCTCACCGGGTATCATGCGAGACCAGGCGGGTACCAGGAAGATGAAAGCGGCCACAATAAGGAGGGTGCGGTAGTCACCCCTTCCGCTTGACCGGCCTTTCTCCAGCTTCCTGTCCACCCGCTCACACCTTTACGTCTTCGGGCTTGCCCAGCAGGCCCTGCGGCCTCACGAGGAGCACCAGTATCAGTATCAGAAACGCGACCGCGTCCTTGTATCCCGATGGAAACACCCCTGCGGTGATTGTCTCAAGCACGCCCAGCACCAGGCCGCCCACAACCGCGCCCGGGGCGCTGCCCAGCCCACCCAGTATCGCCGAGGAAAAGCCTTTTAACCCGAGCATTGTGCCAACGGAATAGGAAGCGAAGCTGATTGGAGCAATAACTATGCCGGCGGCTGCGCCTAAACCGGAAGCGATCGTCCAGGCGACCAGAGAGCTGGTCGAAGTGCTTATCCCCACAAGGCTTGCCGCGTCGGCGTTGTTCGCGGCGGCCCTCATGCCTTTGCCCATCAAGGTGCGGTTGAAAAAAAGGAACACCAGGATAACCGCCAGGATCGCGAACCCGAAAACCCAGAAGCTCTGGGGAACGACCGCGGCGCCCAGGAACCTCACCGGCGAGTCACCCGAGAACGAGGCTATCTTCACCGGGTCGGTCCCCCATATCCACTTGGCGAGGGCCCTTAAGAATATGGATATTCCGATGGTAACGATGATCACAGTGATAACAGACTGGTCGCGCAGCGGATGGATGGTGGCTCTTTCCAGCCCCGCCCCCAGGGCGGTCACCATGAGCACCGCCAGGAGGAACCCCAGCAAGGGCGGCACCCCTCCCCTGGTGGACAGGGTGTACATGAGCATCCCGCCAAGCATGCTGAACTCGCCCTGGGCGAAGTTTATGACGTGTGTGCTCGAATATATTACCGAGAACCCCATAGCGATGAGCGCGTATATGCTGCCCACCGTCAGGCCGCTCATTATCCATTGAAAGCCGGTCGAACCCTTGAATATCAGCGTGGCGACGACCACCACGCAGAAGAACACTGCGGAGCCCAGAAGGAGCATCTTCTGTTTGCGGTCAGTTCGTCCCAAGCGTAACTCCCACGCCATCGATATGTCAGCAAATCAGGCCGGGCCCGCAAAGACCCAGCCTGATCAAATTGTACTTTATTCTATCTTGCGCTGCTCAGGAGGACTTTATTTCCGCCCACGCCCCGTTATTGATTTCTATCATGATCAGGTCGGAAGTCTTTAGCCCGTCGTGGTTGGTGGGCGAGTAGGTGAATACGCCGTCGATTCCGACAACGCCTTCTGTCTGCTCTATCTGGTCGCGCAGTTTCACCCGATCGTTGCCTGCCGTCTTCATCGCGGTGGTTATGAGTAGCCCGGCGTCGTACCCATGGGCGGCGAATGTGTCGGTTTCCATGTTGTATTTGGCCTTGTACTCCTTGGCGAACTCATCGACGGCTTTCCGCCAGTCGCTGCCCTCGGTGATCGAGCTCGGAATAAGCAGCTTCCCTGCGGGGAACACCACGCCGTTAGCCGCGGGGCCAGCGAGCTCGATGAATTTCTTGTTGGCTATTCCGTGGCTTCCGATAAACGGTATGGTAATGCCAAGCTGCTGCATGTTCTTGGCGATGGAGGCCGGTCCGGGGTTGGTGCCCCACACCACTATCGCCTGGGCCGGGGTTCCCTTTATCTTGGTGAGCTGGGCGGTCATATCGGTGTCGGTTGAGCCGTAGCTTTCGCGAGACACCACCTCTATGCCGGAACCCGGCGCCTTCTGCGAGAGTTCGTCCGCGCCCCCCGTCCCGAAAGCGTTAGAGTCGTGAAGTATCGCTATCTTCTTTACCTTCAGCGTACCTTTCAGGTAATCAAGCACTTTGGTTATTGCCATCGAGTCGGTAGGCGGCGTGCGGAAAACATAGGAAACGACCGGCTGGGTTATCTTGGTGCCCGCCGCGCAGCAGACCAGCGCCACCTTGCTGGACTGTGCCACGGGGGCCATCGCCAGGGTCGCCCCGGTGGTGCTGCTGCCTATAACTGCCGCAACCTTCTCCTGGTTGATGAGCCTGGTGATGGCGGCCTTGGCCTTCTCGGGCTGGCTCTCGTCGTCCTCGAAGATGAACTCGACCTTGTGTCCGTTGACCCCCGCCCCGGAGTTGAGATTATCCTGCAGCAGCATCAAGGCCCGCTGCTCGGGCTGTCCAAGCGGCGCGGCGGGGCCCGAAAGCGAGAGCACCGCGCCGATCTTGAAGACCTCCTTTGAGGTGTCCACCTTCTGCTGGCCGCATCCGATGGCCGACAGCGAGACGGCCACCATCAGGCATGTTGCCAGTACCAACACTTTAGTAGTGGATTTATTGATCTCCATGCATCCCTCCCATGTTCTTATCCCGCGCCAGTGCCAAGTGAAACTATAGTGGAAGATTTAACCATAACGCCGCCGCAAAGTCCACAGACGGGCTGACACGTGCCTGGTGCTTGTCCTCCACCCACTGCCCGTTTTCTATCTTGACCATCACAAGCGCGTCAAGCTTCAAGCCCGCGTGGTCCTTCGAGGTATAGGTGAATACGCCGTCCGCGCCCGCGTACCGGGTCGTCCTCTCTATCACGTCTCGGATCTCCTGGCTGTCATCGCCAGCCGATTTCAAAGCGTTGAGGACGATGTTGCCGGCGTCCCACCCGTGGGCGGCGAAGGTGTCGATGTCGACATCGTACTTCTTCTTGTATTCCGCGGAGAAGCGCCCTACCGATCTGGCCCAGTCGCTCCCGGACGGGATGGTGGACGGTAGTATGATGCGGCTCGCCGGGAATACCACCCCGTTGGCCGCGGGCCCCGCCAGCTCGATGAACTTCCTGTTCGCAATCCCCGAGGAGCCGACGAAAGGCAGCGTGATGCCCAGTTGCTGCATGTTCCTGGCGATCGAGGCGGGGCCGGGGTTGGTTCCCCAGACCAGCATGGCCTGCGCGTCGGTCTGCGCTATCTTGGTCAGCTGGGCTGTCATGTCGGTGTCAGCCGATCCGTAGCTCTCACTGGCAACGACATTCACCCCAGAAGACGGGGCCCTGGACTTGAACTCGTCGGCGCCCCCGGTGCCGTACGCGTTGGAGTCGTGGAGCACCGCCACGTTCTTGACTTTGAGCTCGTCTCTGAAGTAGATGAGCACGCGCCTGATGACCAGGGCGTCGCTTGGCGCGACGCTGAAAAGCCACCTGCGCGTGGGTTGGGTGAGCTTACTTCCCGCGGCCATGCACACCACCGGGACCTGCTTTCTCTCGGCGGTGGGCGCTACCGCCAGTGTCGCACCGGTGGTGCTGCTTCCTATCACCGCTATGGCGCCTTCCTGTTCGATGAGTCTGGTGACCGCCAGGTTCGCCTTCTGCGGGTCACTCTCGTCGTCTTCGATCATGAACTCCACCGTACCGCCATTTACACCCCCCGCCTTGTCGAGGTCGGCTTTCAGCAGGTCGATGGAACGCTGCTCGGGTTGCCCGAGAGGCGCGGCGGGCCCTGACAAGGAGAGAAGGACCCCTACCTTGTACACCCTGGCCTTGCCGGCTCCTCCGCAGCCCGAAAGCAACATGGGGGCGACAAACACCATGCATATGAAGCAGTTGAGCAGAACCCGAAGACCCTTTGCCCTGGACATCACACGCAGCCTCCTGTTTCAAGCCTCTGTTCCGAAGCCGGTAGAACGCTCGCTCCTATCAACAGGCATTCATCAACGCACCACGATTCCACGAGAGGCAAGCAGCTTCTTCGCCCCGGCGATACTGTGCTCGCCGTAGTGGAAGATGCTTGCCGCCAGAACCGCGTCACAGCCCGTCTCTTCTATCGCCTCGACGAGATGCTCGAGATTGCCGGCCCCGCCGCTGGCGATGACAGGTATCGAAACCGCCCGGCAGACCGCCTTTGTCATTGGAAGGTCGTAGCCCAGCTTCGTTCCGTCGCGGTCCATGCTGGTAAGCATTATCTCGCCGGCCCCCAGCCGCTCGACCCTTCTGGCCCATTCAAGGACATCCACGCCGGCCGGTTTTCGGCCACCGTGTGTATAGACCTCCCAGGTGCCGTCGCCCCGCCCACGCCCGTCTATGGCCACGACCACGCACTGGTTGCCAAACCTCTCGGAGGCCCTGGTGATGAGCGACGGGTCGTCTACCGCCGCGGTGTTGATTGAGACCTTGTCGGCGCCGGCCTTGAGGATGTTCCTGATGTCCTCAAGCGTGCTGATGCCGCCACCGATGGTGTACGGGATGAAGACCTCGTCGCCGGTCCTGCCCGCCAGCTCAACTAAGGTGTCTCGCCCCTCATGTGAAGCGGTGATGTCAAGGAATACCAGCTCGTCGGCACCCTCGCGGTCGTAGAAAGAGGCAAGCTCCACGGGATCACCGGCGTCGCGAAGGTTGACGAAGTGCACGCCTTTTACGACCCTGCCGCTTTCAACGTCGAGGCACGGTATTATCCTCTTGGCGAGCATCAGCCGGCGCTCCTTTCCCTTGCCGCCAGCTGAGCTTCGGCAAGCGTGAACTTCCTCTTGTACAGGGCCATCCCCACGATGATACCCTCGATCCCGAGCGCGCCCATGCTCGACACGCGCGCGATGTCTTCGAGCTCGCCGACGCCACCGGAGGCGATCAAGGGCACGCGGCACGCGCGTGCGATCTGCTCTATCGCGGCGAGGTTCGGCCCCTTCAGTGTCCCGTCTTTGCTCGTGTCGGTGTAGATCACGCGCCGTACTCCAGCGGAGGCGAGCATCTCTACGGCTTCGAGGGGCCCCTGTACGCCGGTCTCCGTCCAGCCCGCCACCGCGACCCGTCCATCCTTTACGTCGACACCGACCACCAGGCGTTCGCCTAGTTCGCCGGCCATATCGGAAAGCATACCAGGGTCCTCGAAAGCGGCGGTTCCCATGACGACGCGGTCAACGCCTCCATCGATATAGGAGCGCGCCGATTCGGCTGTGCGGATGCCTCCACCCACCTCGACGGGAATGGACAGCCGCCCGGCGATTTCCACGATCAATTCATTGTTAACAGGTCTTCCCTCGAAAGCACCGTCGAGGTCCACTACGTGCAGATAACTCGCGCCCTCACTCTGCCAGCGCTCGGCCGCGCCGAGGGGGTCCTCCGAGAAAACGGTCTCCTCACCGGGAAGCCCCTGAAACAAGCGCACGCATCTGCCGCCCCTTATGTCCACTGCCGGGATCACCGTGAATTCACATTTCATTGTCCTTCAGCCACCATCCTGCCGAAGTTAGCGAGTATCCCGAGCCCGAGGTGGCTGGATTTCTCCGGGTGGAACTGCAGGCCCCAGACGTTATCCCGGCCCGCGGCGCAGGTGAACTCCAGGCCGTGGGAAGTCGTGCCGATGGTCCACTCCTCGCCGGCGGGCTCGCAGTAGAACGAGTGCACAAAGTAGAAACGGCTGCCGCTGGCGATGCCCTTGAAAAGGGGAACGTCGCGCTTGATGTTGAGTACGTTCCAGCCCATGTGGGGCACCTTGACCGTGTCCGGCAGCCTTACAACCCTCCCGGGGATGACCCCGAGCCCCTGGTTCCTGCCGTGCTCGTCGCTGTAATCGAAGAGCAATTGGAGGCCCAGGCATATCCCGAGCAGATGGCGCCCGGAGTCTATGAACTCGAGCAGGGCACTGTCCATGCCCCCGCTCCTGAGGTGGTCTATCGCGTCTCCGAAAGCCCCCACCCCTGGCAGCACCAGGCCGTCATACGAGCCGAGCTTGCCGGCCTCGGCGCATAGTTCGGCGTCGACCCCGACCTTCAGGAGCCCTTTTTCGACACTCCTCAAGTTGCCCATGCCGTAGTCGACTATACCGACGGTGGGCATCAGAGACTTCCTTTTGTGCTGGGCACGCCGCTCACACGGGGGTCGATAGCGACCGCCGCCTTGAGCGCGCGCCCGACTGCCTTGAACACGGCCTCCAGGCAGTGGTGGACCCCTCCCCCCCTGCGCAGCTCCACGTGCATGGTGAGCTCGGCCTGGTTGACAAACCCCTGTAGAAACTCCCGCGCCAGCGCGGGGTCGAAGTTGCCTAGCGGCTCGGGCTCGAGTTGAACCTCGTAAGCCAGGTGCGGGCGCCCGCTTATGTCGATGGCGACCTCGGCCAGGCATTCGTCCATCGGAACAAGGCTCGATCCGAACCTCGTTATGCCCCTCTTTTCACCGAGCGCCCCCGCCAGGGCGCTGCCGATTGCGAGGCCCGTGTCCTCAACGGTGTGGTGCCCGTCGACATCCAGGTCGCCCGTCGCCGACAGGTCGATGTCGATGAGAGCGTGGCGGAACATGAGCTCGAGCATGTGGTCGAAAAAGGGCAGCCCGGTGGACAACTCCGCCGCGCCGCTCCCGTCGAGGTCGAGCTTGACGATAATCCGGGTCTCTCTTGTTTTTCGCTCGCACTGCCCTTTTCGTGGCACCCGTAAACCTCCCAGCTCGGCGGCGATTCTAATCTCGCGGTCTCTTTCTCACGTCCAGTGACATAACGTGGCTCTTCAAGCCCTCGAGGCCGGCCAGAAGCATAGCCACGTGCGCGTCGGCGTCGAAGGCCTCCTTTTCATACGAAATAACGTTCATGACGCGCCTGAAATCACCGGCGTTCAGCCCGGAGAGGCGCGCGGCGGTCCCCGCGGTCGGCAGGACGTGGCTGGGCCCCGCCACGTAGTCGCCCAGCGCTACCGCGGAGAACGGACCGATAAACACGCATCCGGCCGACCGTATGTCGGGAAGCAGGGACTGCGCGTCTTCCACCATCAGCTCCAGGTGCTCGGGGGCGAGTTCGTTCAGAAACTCGACGGACAGCTCCGATGAGGCGCAGCGGACCAGGTGGACAATCCCGCCGGCGCCAGCCTCATCGCTCATGCCGTCATCGAGGCCGGCAAGAACCCCGCCGGCGGACTCGAGCACTTCCTCGTGCTCGGACACGATAACCGCGAGCGCCTGCGGGTCGTGCTCCAGCTGGGCAAGCATGTCCGCGGCCGGGTAGGCAATATCCACGGAACCATCCACGTAGGCGGCGATCTCACTGGGCCCCGCTTCCAGGTCTATGCTGACGACGCTCGAAAGAAGCCGCTTCGCGGTCGCCACGTACACGTTGCCGGGCCCCGCTATCATCCGGCAGCGGGGTATCGTCTCGGTCCCGTAAGCCATGGCCGCTATAGCCTGCGCCCCGCCTGCCCTGAACACGCGGCACTCGCCAACCAGGGTTGTGGCGGCGAGGGTCGCGGCGTCTATCTCGCCGCCCCGGCCCGGCGGAACGCAGAATACGATCTGAGCGACTCCGGCCTCACGGGCGAGCACGCCTGTCATGAGCACTGTCGAGGGGTACGGGTACCTTCCCCCGGGCACGTAGAGGCCGACGATATCGAGCGGGCGGTGCGCCTGCCCTACCGTGAGCCCCGGGGCTACCTCTTTCAGCCAGTCGCAGGCGAGGCTCTCTCGAGCGAACAGGGCGATACGGCTCTCGGCTCTGGCCAGGGCTTCCCTCGTCTCGGTATCGAGCGCCTCCCAGGCGGCGCGCCTCTCCCCCGCCGGCACCTCCAGGCTGGAACCTTCCAGGCTCACCCCGTCAAATCTCAGCGTCATCTCGAGCAGGGCCCCGTCACCCCGTTCCCGGACGGCCTCGATTATCCGCATTACCGCGCTTTCGGTCCCGGCGGGAACGAGCGAGCGCTCCCGGACCGCCTCCAGCGTTCCCGATATATCCTCTTGCCCTGGAATGTAGTGCGCCGTTATCATCATCTCGAAGCCTTTCGACTATCGAAGTATAACCTAACAATAGTGTTCAGGCAGGCGGTCCGGTTGATCGAAGATGGAACCGATTGCAACTACTGCGGGGAGTCAGACGCGGTCATAGTGTGCCGTGGCTGCGGCATGCCACTTTGCAACTTCTGTGTGAAGCTGGAAGATTACGGTTTCGGTTGCGACGGCGGCAAGGTGGTGGCCTTCTGCCCCGACTGCTTCATCGACCCCGACAGGAACACTGTCCTCAAGTTTGATTGAATCGGGGTCAGGCTTCTATAGCTCGGGATACTCGATGCGCACCGCGCTCTCGCCGAGGAGCGCCCTCAGTTTGGCGATGAGGTCGCCGCCAGCCTCTATCGAGTAGAGGTCACCGAGCCTGAGGGTCGTAGCCTCCTCGCCGTCCTCGCAGAGCCTCAGGTGCACGGGGATATTGCCCGGGTTTTGCATAAGCAACTCCTTGACGCGGGAGGCGATGTCGTCAGTGAACTTCTCGGCGTCGGCAACAAGCAGCATGCGTGCCGGCCTCATCCCGGCCTTCGGCAGCGGTCTCACCTCCTCTGCGAGCAGCTTGCGCGAGTTATCACGCATGTCGAGCCGGCCCTTGACAAGGACGATCGCGTCGTTTCGCAGTTGTTCGGCAAGGCTTTCGTACTTGTTGTAGAAAACCAGCACCTCGACCGCTCCGGAAAAATCCTCGAGGGTGAAGCTCGCCCAGGGTTTACCCTGCTTGTTGTAGCGCCTCTCCAGCCTGGATATCATACCGCCAACGGTCATGGTGGTCTTGTCTCTCTCCGGTGATATCTGGGCTATCTCCATATCCGCGTGAGCGCCGAGTATCTCCCTCCAGTCGGAGAGCGGGTGATCGCTGACGTACACCCCGAGCATTTCCTTCTCGAAGGCAAGCAGCTCTCGCTTCGGGATAACCGGTGCCTCCCCATCGTCAAAGAACCCGTCGTCAACGCCGTCCTGGTCGCCGAACAACGGGGATTGCCCCTCCTCGCGCTCCTTGCGGCGGCGCTGGGCGCTGCTCACCGCCACGTCGTAGCTTGCAAGAAGCTTGCTCCGTTCCGGTGCGATAGAGTCAAAAGCTCCCGCCTTTATCAGGCTCTCGCACGTCTTCTTGTTGGTCACCGAGGCGGGCACCCGGTCGCAGAAGTCCATGAAGCTCTCGAACGGCCCCCCCTCGTCGCGGCATGCGATTATCTGCTCTACCACGGCCCCGCCGACGTTACGCACCGCGGAGAGCCCGAACAACACGTAGCTGCCTGCCGGGGTGAAGTGCCCGGCGCTCACCCTGATGTCCGGCGGCCGCACCTGCAGGCCCATGCGCCTGCACTCGTTTATGTATTCGATCAGGCGGTCCTGGTTGTCCATGTAGATGGTCATGAGGGCGGCCATGTACTCGGACGGGTAGTGCGTCTTGAGGTAAGCAGTCTGGTATGAGACCATCGCGTAGGCCGTGCTGTGAGACTTGTTGAAGCCGTATCCTCCGAACTTCTCGATGAGGTCGAACACCCCTGTGGCGGTCGCCTCGTCGATTTCGTTCGCCTTGCATCCCTCGATGAACTTTTCGCGATGTCGGAACATTATGTCGGACTTTTTCTTGGCCATTGCCTTGCGCAGTTCGTCGGCCTCGAGCCCGCTGTACCTGGCCATCACCTGGGCTATCTGCATCACCTGCTCCTGGTAGACGATTACCCCGTAAGTCTCGCGGAGTATCTCCTCGACAGAGTGGTGGGGGTAGGTGACGACCTTGCGCCCGTGCTTCTGGTCGACGAAAACCCGGTGCATATCGCTCTGCAGGGGGCCGGGACGGAAAAGAGCTATGAGGGCGATGATGTCCTCGAACTTGCCTGGCACCATGTCTCTCATGAGCGCGCGCATCCCAGGGCTGGCCAGCTGGAAGGTGCCCACCGTGAGGCCCGACTGGATGAGCTGAAACGTGTCGCGGTCGTCCATGGGCAGTTCGTCGATATCGATCTCGATTCCCTGCCGCTCTTTTATGAGGTTTACCGCGAGCTCCAGGAGGCTCTGGGTCTTCAAGCCAAGCATGTCGACTTTCAACAGGCCCAGCTTCTCCACGCCGTACATGTCGTACTGGGTGGATATCACGTTGCCGTTCTCTCCGCTCTTCTGCTGAAGGCAAAGCGGCGAGTAGGTATCGATGGCGTTGTCCGCGATCACCACGCCCGCGGCGTGGACCGACGCGTGCCTCACCATCCCCTCCAGGCTGTGCGCGGTGTCCACGATGTCGTGGACCTCCCGGTCGGTCTCATAGAGGTTTCGCAGCTCCTGACTCTGCTCGAGCGCGAGGTCTATGGTCATCTTCGGGTCGTCGGGGATCATCTTGGTAATGGTCTCCATGCGGGCGTAGGGGATGTCCATGACCCTGCCCACGTCCTTCACGGCCTGCTTGGCCTTGAGCCTCGAGAAGGTCACGATAGGCGAAACCCTGTCGCGGCCGTACTTTTCCGCCACGTAGTCGATGACCTCACCACGGCGGAAATGGCTGAAATCGATATCGATGTCGGGGAGCGAGATTCTCTCGGAGTTCAGAAACCGCTCGAACAGGAGGCTGTACTTGAGCGGGTCGATGGTGGTTATGCCCAGCGCGTACGATACGAGGCTGCCCGCGGCCGAGCCCCTGCCAGGGCCCACCTTTATCCCCTGCTCCTTGGCGTACTTGACGAAATCCCAGACGATGAGGAAATAACCCGCGAAATCGAGCTTCTCTATGACCGCCAGCTCTTTCTCGAGCCGCTCGGCAACCTCAAGAGCCGGCGGGTCACCGTAACGCTGGCTGACTCCGGCGCTGGCGAGGTGCTCCAGGTAGGAGTTGAGGTCGTATCCCTCGGGCGTCTTGTAGCGTGGCAGCAAGACATTGTCAAGAGATATCTCCACATCGCAACGCTCGGCCAGCGCTACGGTGTTAGACAGCGCTTCGGGAAAGTCCGGGAAAAGCGCCTCCATCTCCTCCGGGCTCTTCAGATAGAACTCGTCGTTTGAGAACCTGAGCCTTGACGGTTCGGATACCATCTTTCCGGTCTGTATGCAAAGGAGGTGGTCGTGGGGCCTGGAGTCCTCGCGGCGGATGTAGTGGACGTCGTTGGTGGCGACCAGCGGGATGCCCTTACGGCGCGCCAGGTCGACCAGCGGCGGGTTCACCCGGACCTGCTCCGGGATGCCGTGGTCCATAAGCTCGATATAGAAGTTGCCTTCACCGAACGCCCCGCAGTATCGCTCCAGGGCGGCCTCTGCCCCCTCCTCGTCGTCCCGCAAGAGCCGTGACTGGACCTCTCCCTTCAGGCACGCCGAGAGCGCTATGAGCCCGCTGGAGTGCTCCTTGAGGACCTCCATGTCAACCCTGGGGCGGTAGTAGAAGCCCTCGGTGAACCCCCGGCTTACAACCCGCATCAAGTTGAGGTACCCTTCGTTGCTCATCGCCAGCAGGACCAGGTGATAAGGCTGCTCGTCGAGCCCCGAGTCACGCTTGAGGCGCCCGCCGGGTGCCAAATACACCTCCGAACCGATTATTGGCCTTATCCCGCGCTCGATGGCCTTTTCATAAAAAGAGAGCGCGCCGTACATGACACCGTGGTCGGATATGGCAAGCGAGCCCATGCCCATGTCCTTCGCGGCGTCAAGGACGTCGTCGAGGCGGCATGCCCCGTCCAGGATGGAGTACTCGGTATGAACATGAAGATGCGCGAACTTCGTAGACAAAACAATCACCCGGGCTCACTGGCGAACCGACCGCCTTATAATTCTCGTTGAGGGTTGTGTTTCCTTTGGCGATTTTTTCCGAACTCCGGCAGTGCAGCGATTCCGCAACTTAAGATTCTGAACCCTCTCCGTTCGTCGCCTGGTGCCTCATAATCCTCACCTGCGTCGCGGCCGTCGGCGCGGTCCTGGCGACCTGGGGTGAACCCGAGATTCTACCTGGGGCAGTACCCGAATTCGTGACTGGGCAGCTCCGGTTCGCATAGAAGTATTGTGCTTTGAAAGCACGAAGGGATGGTTGAACTTAGTTCGCCCTGCGGTAAGTATTGTTTCTGTGGAAGGAAGAGGCTAATCTAGAAAGAAAAGGTGGCGGCTACTTTTTCAGGGATGGTAGAATCTTGGTGTTGGAAGCGGTGAATGATGGATGTCGGTCAGATGAAGGTGGTTGCACCGGTGATGAGGAGTATCACGTAGACGAAGATGCGGAACGACCTCTCCGGAAGGAGGTCGTGAAGCCGGTCGCCGATCGCGACCCCCGCGGCCAGGACCGGAAGGAGCACCACAAAATACCACACCGATCCCACGGTCAGCTTGCCCGTCGCCGTATGGCTGATGACAAGAACGATGCCGAGAGACACCCAGAGCGCCGCAAGGGTGCTGCGAAAGGCGCTCTTGTCGGGAATGTTGCGCCCCGCGCAGTAGACCACGAGGGGGCCGCCGGAGGCGTACATCCCCTCCATTATCCCTCCCGCGAGATACCAGAACGCGGATTGCGAGGCGGACATGGGCTTGCGGACCGCGTCACGCTCCGAGAGAAACAGTACGATGAGCTCTAAGATGGAAAGGCAGATGATGAAAGCGCCGAGCGCCAGCTCGAGTGACCTGCTTTTCACCAGATTGAACAGGACGAGTCCGAGAGGCAGGCCTATTGCTGTAAAAGGAAGCATCTGCCTGAACAGCAGCTTCCTGTCTATCCGGGAGTGGTTACGGGCCACCAGGTACACGCTTAGGGCGAGGTTCAGGAGCACCGCGACCGGGACCAGAAACTGAACGGGATACAGGTGGACGGCGAGCGCGACTATCAATATTGCGCCCCCGAACCCGGTGGCCGTTCCCAAGAGGCTGGCAAAGAAAACGATGACCGACAGGATTGCGAGATCGACGTTCATATTACTCCGGCTGTACCTGGCGAATATATCGATGCGATAATCTCGTATATCATTTCATAGTCGGATATTATTGGATAACTATAGCTGGGGACAGATGCAGATCTTGTGGATAGCGTTCTATATACTTTTTCCCGCCCTTGTCATCTACCTGTGCTACCGGTATCCCGTACTCAATAAGATCGGCGGCGTTGTCTTGTGTTACATCGCCGGCCTTCTTGCAGGTAACTTCGAGTTCCTGACCGGGGACCGCGTGAACCTCGTGCCGCGCAATTTCTCCGGCGTGCAGGACATGTTCTTCATCCTGACCATAGGCCTCGCGCTGTCCATCATCTTCTTCTCCATCGATATCAGGAAGTGGTCGAGGCTCGCCGGAAAGACGCTGCTGTCCTTCGGCCTGGGGACGGTGGCGGTGGTGGTGTCCGCGTCGACTGGGTATCTGATCTTCAGGAACATGATCGGCGGCGAGACGTGGAAGGTGGGCGGGATGCTCATCGGCTGCTACACCGGAGGAACGCCCAACCTGGGCGCTATAGGCACCGCTCTCGATGTCAACAAGACCGTGTTCGCCGCCGCCCAGATCTCTGACGTGGTGGTCGGCGCTTTCTACCTGCTCCTGGTGATCACCGTGCTCCAGCGGATACTGCTAAAGTTCCTGCCCGCGTTCAAGCCCGCGGAATCGGACGAGGAGAAGATGGAGATACAGGACTACGATTCATACGAGGGCATATTCAGCCGCCGGACACTGGTGCCCCTGCTCGGTGCGCTGGGCATGTCGGTCCTGATCGTCGGCGTGGGGCTGGGCATGACCTTTATCTTCCCCAAAGATTACGCCATGGTGGTGGCGGTGCTGGTCGTGTGCACCCTGGGTATCCTCTGTTCCTTTATCCCGGCCGTGAGAAAGATTCCCATGACCTACCAGCTCGGCCAGTACTTCATCCTTATCTTCGTCCTGGTCGTCGCTTCCATGTCCGACCTTGAGGAGCTTTTCTCCACCACGCCGGCGATGCTGGGGCTCGTGGCCTGGGCGGTGTTTTTCGGCCTGTTCCTCCACGTGCTGCTGGCGAGGATGTTCAAGATAGACGCCGATACGGTGATCATAACCTCTGTCGCCGGCGTAATGTCGTCGCCTTTCGTCCCCATGGTGGCCACGGCGCTCAAGAACAAGGAGATAGTGGTTTCCGGTGTGATAACCGGCGTCATCGGCTGGGTCATCGGGACGTACCTGGGGATAGGCGTCGCATATGTGATACGCATGTTCTAGAGGAGGCCGCTCGGGAATTAAAGCGGAGGAGAGATGGGATATTTCGGCGCCAGTGAAGAACCAGAGTTCGATTCGGATCTTTTCCCCCAGAAGGGCCGCACGGAAGAAGAGGTGATGGCCGGGCTGGATGAGTTCGAGGCCCGGGACCTGGAAAAGATCGTCGGCCACTCTATCGTCTACGGCGTCCAGCTCATGAGCCATATGGACGCCGCGAGGATCGCCAAGCTCGCGAACATGAAGTTCGTCAGGAACAACATGCTTTACAAGGAGCTGCAGCCGGGGACCCTGCGCATGTCCATCGAGGTCAAGCGTATGATCAAGGAGATGCTCGGCTATCCTGACGGCGTGCGCGTCCGGCTCACCTCCGGGGGGTCGGAGAGCCTCTACTGCGCCATCAACGCCGCTTACCAGTGGTTCCGTCAGGAGAGGCCTCGCGTCAGGGAACCCGAGATCGTTGTTCCCTATTCCATCCACGGGTCCATCTCCAAGTGGTGCCACTACACCGGCATCAAAATGAGGCGGATTCAACTGGGGGAGGACCACCGGGCTGACGTCGCGGCCATGGAGAGGGCGATAACGAAGGACACGTTCTTCATGGCGGGCTCAGCCCCCTGCTGGCCTTACGGCCTGTACGACGATATCGAAGGCCTGGCCGCCGTCGCGGAGCGGCACGGAATCTGGATGCACGTGGACGCGTGCCTCGGGGGGTTTCTCGCGCCGTTCATCGAGAAGGCCGGGCACCGTCTGCCGGCCTGGGGCTTCGGCATACCTGGAGTGCGCAGCATTTCCGCCGACCTGCACAAGTACGGCTATGCATGCAAACCCCTGTCCAGCATCACCTTCCGACGCGCGGAGTGGGAGCAGTACCACGAGTTCACGGCCAGCGACTGGCCGGACGGCCCGTACTCCACCGAGGCCATCAGCGGCTCGACGACGGCCGGCTCCGTGGCGTCGGCGTGGGCCGTCATGAAGTTCCTGGGTGAAGAGGGCTACGTGGAGCTCGCCCGGCGGTGCCTGGAGGTCAGGCGGCGTTACATGGAGGGCATCAACTCCGTGGAGGGGCTGCGCTGCTGGGAGACCGACCTAACGCCTCTTGTCTTTCAAGTCCCTGAAGGCATGGACATCTTCGCCGTCATCGGAGGCCTGTTCGAGCGCAGGGTCTACTGCCTGCCTGGCTTCCAGCCGCCGCTCATCAAGATCCTGGTCGACCCGGTCACGGACGAGGTGATCGACAGGTTTGTCGGCTCTCTTAGAGAAGTCGTGACGCTGGTTCTGAACGGAGAGATAACGATAGAGAGCGTCAGGCCGTACCTTTAGCCTTCGACCACCAGGAAAGGAAGAAAGCGGTGAAGTTCTCCCTGTTGCTTTTTGCTCTAGGCGCAAAGCTCCGCCTGACCGGGCTCGCGAGCAAGGAGTTCCGCAAGCTGCTGCGCATAGAACGGTTCATACTCGTGATACGGACAGCCGATGGCGGCAGGGCGCGGACGTTCCACGTCAGAAACGGAAGGGCGTCGGCTCGACGAGGTATGGACCCGCGAGCTGACACTGAGCTGGTATGGTGCGACGCTGACACCGCCGCGCGAATCATGCTTTCGAAGAACGAGCTGGACGTCTACTCGGCTATCGGGAGCTCAAAGCTCCGTATCCTCGGCAACTTCAAATATGCCCTGTGGTTCATGAGACTCGCGGGGTAAAGAGCCGAACCAGCACCTTTGCATTGGTTTAAGGCGCGCGTACAGGGGGCGAGGAAATTGAGCAAGACGTCCTTCGACGTTGTGGTTGTGGGCGGCGGGCCGGCGGGGGCGGCCGCCGCACGGGCCGCGGTAAGAGGCGGTCTTGCCACAGTTCTGCTCGAGGCGAAGCGGATGCCCAGGCCCAAACCCTGCTCCGGTTATCTCTTCGCCGAAGCCCTGCAGCTCCTCGCCGACCATTACGGCCCGCTGCCCGAGGAGGTCAGGGCGAACCCTCATCGAGTCTCGGGCGTCAGGGTGCGCTTCCGGGGAACACGCTGCTCGATGTTCCCATAAAGGGTGAAAATATCTGTGTAAGGTAATTGCTCAAGGTATAATCTGGAGTCATCTCTGAATCCCTCAAACTCTTTCACGACTGCTCCTTTCACCACCTCGAAATACTGTTGTACTAGTTCCTCGGTGAAGCACTCCGACCCGCACAAGTTGCCCAGCCAGTCTCGTATGGACAGGTAGGTCATCTTCTCAAAGTGAGGGCAATCAGGATAATCATCTTGAACGTACCTCGTGAATGAGCGGCTACCGTGTATGGGCCTCGATCTATCGCGCCGACTTCCTGTGTCTGGAAGTGAAAGATAAGCCCGGCGGGCAAATCGTTGGTGTTCAGAACGCAGACGTACTCGTCAAACCCCGGCCCCGTGTAGCCTTCCGCGAAGTACCAGTTCTGCTGAAGTGAGGTCGCGCCTACTGCGTCATGACCACCTTTGTACGTGCCCTCGAAATACATCGGCCTTGCGGCGCGTGCTCCAGCGCCCGTTGACGGGCAGAGGACCCTCGTGAAGGCCGCCCGCGTTGGGCTCCGCTCCGCTCGGGCTACGCCCGCGCTTCTCTCCGCCCAACGCGCCATTGTCTTTCCCGTCTCTCTTGTCTGCTGATCCCATCGGACCACCTCCTTGGACGAAAGATTAACCCTTAATCCGTGTCCAAGAAAATCGGGTCCGCTATAGCCGGGGTCGCGAGTAGGTTCATGGTGAGGTTGACTTATTGAATCTCGCATAATACATTGAGAGTTTAGGCATCAGAAAAGACCCGAGTGTTTGAGGAAGGAACGAGGCAGGTCAGGACGTCCTCTCACGTGACGGGCGTGTCTCTTCACCTGGCTTGACAGATCTCCCAGGTCGT
>JBBQKJ010000031.1:0-33636 GCA_038326775.1 Candidatus Geothermincolia bacterium | reverse complement strand
CTTAACACGCGCGCCGCCCGGGGTCGTGTCTTTTCTGGGGGGTTTATTTCTGGTGGGGCCCACCAACATCTATTTTATTCATTGTACGCGCCCCGCACCCCAACATGAATTCAGCCGTTCGCGCATTTCGTTCAACGACCTCGGTCCTGTCGAAAAGAGGCGCGGTGGACTGGGCATTTCGCGACGCAGAGGCCGCAGCGAACACCGCTCTGTCCCGGGATGCCCAGCTTGATGTAGTACTTGAGGCAAGCGGCCTTGTTCGTCGGGTTACGCTCTATGCTCAACGCGTCGGCGGGGCACGCTTTGACGCAGGCGTAGCCGCAGCGCTCCGGCCGGCAGAGCACGGGCTCGAGCGGCCTGCCGGGCTCGAGCACGGCGTCGGTTAAAAGGGCCACGAACCGTACCCTTGGCCCGTGCTCCGGGTTGAGAAGGAGGTTGTTGAGGCCGAGCTCCCCGAGCCCCGCCTCGACGGCCATGTGCCTGTAGGAAAGGTTTTCCCAGAGGCGCGATTCCACGGCTTGGCGCACCCTCGCAACAGGCATGACCCGTCTCAGGAGCTTGAGGGAGAGCGCGGACCTTTTTTCGAGGTTCCAGCCGGGCATCTCTTTGTAAGGGATGGGAAAGACCTTGTGCCCGCCGGCCTGGATGAAGCCGGCCAGGTCGAACAGGACGTGGTTGAGCCTGTCGTTGGCCACGTGGAAGTTCGCCGTGTACTCGACACGCGTGGCGGGTATCCCGTCGAGCGGTGTGTCCAGCATGCGCTCGCCGACCAGGACGATGGAGCGAACTCCCTTCAGGAAATCGGAGGGCCGGTGGCCGGGCGGCGCTTTCTCGCCGTAGGCGGCCGCGTCCGCGACACCAAAGACCGCCGTCCCCGCCATGTCTCTGAGCTCGTCGGTGAAGTTCATTCAAGCCCTCCCTGATAATCGGTCTCAGGTCTGATTCTATCAGTCCGGGCCAGAACGCAAACCGGTGCCCGGTCGACTTACTTATGAAATAAGGTCTGAGGCCAGGTATTACTTCCTGGCGAGCCAGACGCAGGGCGCACGCCGGTCCGCGGGGGGTATTACCTTCAGCCAGTCGGCGCCGGACAGGGCGAGGAAGCCGGTGCACAGGCAGCAGTAGTAAGGGACACCCTCGCGCCCGCCCGACCAGGCATAGCCTTTCCCGGTCATGCCCATGCCCTCGGGTTTGCGAGTCTCGGAGATGTAGTCCATCACGGGAGGCATCACGGCTTCGATGAGCCGGCGCGGGAGGGGCAGCCCCGCACTGAGACCGATGGCGGTGTTCTCGAGGCTCTCCCTGGCGCGCCGCGCCCTGCCGGGCGGCCGGTAAGCCCGGCGCCGCACGAGTTTGCCGCCGCTGCCGCAGGGGTCGAGCACGACACTGGTGCGCTGAGTATCCTCGACGATGCTGATGCGGGGCACGGGGAACCCCGCCCCTCCGCAGGTGTCCGCCAGGAAGATGTCGCGAATAATCGATCGAAACGCCTCGGCCCGCGGCGCGCTTTCCATCAGAGACGCGAGTTGGTCCCTTACACACTTCCGGTAAAGATAAGAGATGACTTCACCGAGCATCTCCTCCCCGGCCTCGCGGGCAAGGAAGTCGAGGACCGACACTGTCATGTTGACGTAAAGGCTGTGGAGGAAGAAGAATTCGCCGGCATTCTGACGGCAGGCGCGATGCGCGCCGCCGAGGTCCCCGCCACGGAGGCTGTCCAGTATCCTGTCTGGTGTATGCCGAGACATCTCTTCGAGTTGCGCTTCGCTGAACCAGCGGTCGGAGGACACCTCAGGCGCCGGACGCTCCGGCGGCACGAGGCCGGACCGCTCGAAGTAATCACGCGGGACCGCTCGACGGTCCTTGTAGAGGTGCCAACTGCAGGCGTCACCCGCGCCCCGGGGCGGGTCGACCGGCCAGGTCATGAAACCGAGGCGGCGGTACGGGAGAAGCTCGTTCATGAAAGCGCAGTGAACGCAGTAGTAGGGGACACCCTCGCGGCCGAAAGACCAGGCGTAAGGTTTTGAGGTCACCCCGAAGCTCGTCGGTGGCTCGTACCGTCCTTTGCGCCAGAGCCTGCCACCCGAGCCGCAGGGGTCCATGATGAACGTGAACTTCTCGTCGTCCTCGGCTATCCGGAAGGAGCCGCCGTGTTCTCCCGCCCCCCCGCAGCTGTGTGAGACCCAGCAGCTTCGCGCGAGGAGTGAGGCTTCGATGCCCCGCTTTATGTCCGCCTCCATCACTTCGTAGACCTGGCGCCGGGCGCTCTGCTCGAAGCAGAACACGAACATGTCATAAAGCCTCTCTTCGCCGAGGTTTTCCGCGGTCCAGGTGAAGAGCGCGGTCGTGGCGTCGGCGAAGAAGTCGTGAAGGAGTATCCGCTCGGCCCTCAACTCGTCGCAAAGAGACTCAGCCGCCCGCTCGTCTCCCCGGCGGAGGGCGCCAGCGATGCGCTTTGCCACAGGCGTGGTCAACTCTCGCGTCTCCTCGTCGGTGAACCAGTGTCGTGCCAACTACGCCTCCGGGTGTTCGACTTCCACGAAGCGGTTTGAGCGCTCCAGGACCTGCAGCATCTTCATGTCGCGCATGGTCTTTTCGAGGCCGGCCTCCTTCATGTAACCCAGCCCGCCGTGCACCTGGATGGCGTCCATGGCGACCTCGAGGGCGGCGTCGGTGCAGAAGACCTTGGCAAGCTCCGGGCGCCCTCCGGTGGCGAGCGAGCCCAGTGGCTCTCCGGCGAACCCCTGGATATAACCGGCCGTGCCGATGTTTGTCTTCACCGCCATGTTCCCGAGCATCCTGCGCATCTCCTGGTGCTCGATAAGCATCTTTCCGAACTGGTACCGCTCTCTCGCGTACTGCTCGGCCTTCGAGTGCGCGGCCCGGGCCGCCCCCATCGCGACGGCCGCCGTGAAGCCGCGGAACACCGCGAGCGCGCGCTCGCGCGCCCGGGCGGCAGCACCGCCGACACCCGCGAGCCTCTCGTCGCTTATCTCGACCCGGGAGAACTCCACGTCGGCGAACGGTACCGCGTTGAGGCCCAGCATGACCTCTGTCTCGCCCACCATGACGCCGTTGGCCGCAGTCTCGATCACCACGCAGCTTTCATCGCCGCCTTCCATCCTCGGAAAGAGCACGACGCAGTCGGCGATGGCCGCGCAGCCGACCAGCCGGGCGGTCCCTTCCAGGGTCATGCCGCCGTTGGAGACTTCCAGGCGAGGCCGCTCCAGTTCGGGCTCGAGGCCGGGGAACGCGATGGTGAGGAGCGCGGGACGGCCCCCGCCGCCGCGTACGCGCGACAGCACCCCCGCCATCTTGCCCCCCGCATCCATGAGGGGAAGGCAGGCGGCCAGGTGGTGCGCGAAGACGCACGCGATCCCCGCGCACGAACTCGAGAGCTCGTCCAGCACCAGCGCGGCCGTGAGCTCCGCCTGGCCGGCCCCACCGTCGTCATCGCCGAGGAGCGGAAGGTATCCCCAGCTCGACGCTCCTGTCGTAGATGGCCCTGACACGGCCGGGCTCGGGGTGCCAGTCGAGCTCGAGTGCCACCGGCTCGACCTCGTTCAGCCTGAACTGGGAGCAGACCTCCAGTATCTCCCCGGCGCTCTCCGGCAGCCTTTTATCCGACAATGTAACCGACCTCCCTCTCGAAGACGTCGAGCCGGTTTATCTGGTTGGTACCCTCGTATATCTGGGCGATCTTGGCGTCGCGGAAGCACTTTTCGACCCCGTGGCGCCTGGTCATGCCCTCGAGGCCGACTATGTCGGCGCAGGTGGAGGTGGCGCGCACGGCCAGGTCAGTCGCCGCCGCCTTCAGCGCCGAGCCGTGGAGGATGAAGTTCTCGATCGTCTCATCGCTCACAAGCTTCTTCTTGACGCCGCTCACCAGGGACGCCACCAGGCTGTTGCCCGCCAGGCCCTCCAGCAGGTCCGAGGTGAGCACGCCCCCCGGCGCCAGCCTGAGGGCGGCGCCGGTGAGGGGGTTGTTGATGAGCTTCATAACGTGCAGGAAATCAACCGCCAACGCGAAATCGACCCAGGCGTGCCTCAGGTTGAGTATGTCGGTCATGACGCCGGCCAGCGCGAAGTGCACCCACGGCTCGTCTATCAGCCGGTGCCCGTCGACCTTCTTCTCGCTCGCGAAGCGCACCGTCCTCTCGACCACTCCGCGCGCCAGCCCCACCGCGCCGCAACCGATGCCTCCACGGCTGACCGATAGTATCTCCTGGGTGTGGCGCATGCCCTCGCCTTCCGGCGCCCAGAGGTTTTCATCGGGCACGAACACGTTCTCGAACAGGAGCTCGGCCGTCGGGCACGCCTTCTGCCCGCATTTCCTCTCGACCCTGCCGACCGAATACCCCTCCGAGGTGGATGGGACCATGAAGGTGCAGTTGCTCTCCAGGGGGCGGGAGCGGTCGAGAGGCGCGTTCACGCAGGTGAAGCTCGCCAGGCTGCCGTTGGTTATGAAGCACTTGGTGCCGTTCAGGCGGTACCCGCCCGGCACTTTTTTCGCTTCGATCGACGGGCGCATCCTGGCCATCCCCGCCGGGTGCTCGACATCGGTGCCGCCGCCAGGCTCGGTGATGGCCCAGCAGAAGAAAACCGGGTTTCCCCGTCTCTCCTCTTCGACCATATGCTTCAGTATGTGGAGAACGTTCGCGGGCATGAACTCCACGCAGGCGCACAGGAAGCCGAACATGTTGAAGACGAGCAGCGCCGTTAATCCGTAGCAGGCCGCGCAACCCTCTTCCACGAAGACCAGCAGGTCAAGGCAGCTCCAACCGTTCCCGCCCATCTTCTCGGGGATGAAAGATGTGGGGATGTGGTGTTTCATCGCCGTGTGGACGAACTCCCAGTCTACGTAGGCAGGGTCTTCAGCGCACCTGGCGTCGGCATCGAGCGCGAGCGGCGCTATCGTCCCGCGGGCGAAATCCCGGGAGAACGCCTGGGTACGCTCGGCGCGTTTGATGTAAGACGGAAACCGTTTTTTCAGGACCTTCAGGACGGGCGAGTATTCGAGCAGGTCGCCCTCGCCGCCCATGAACGAGTAGAGGTGGCCTTCACGAGGCATTGCCGCATCGCCTCCCATCCGGTTGGAGCCGTTCCACATTGACTAGAGCCAGTCGATCCTCGCCGGTTCTCTTCTCACGGCCCTGTCACATGTCCCCTGCGGGTATCCGACCGCTATCGCGGTCAACAGCTTGAACGGGCGCACGATACCGAGCTTTCTGCTGAGCAGGGGAAAGAAGAGCAGGGGGATGTTCAAGAGGCCGACCAGGCAGGTGCCGAGCCCGATGGAGTGAGCCGCCAGCACGATGTTCTCAACCGCCAGCGCCGTGTCCAGGTCCACGTTCCCGATGCCGCGCCTGTCGCAGAGAACCAGGATGACCGTTGGCGCGCCCAGGAACACCTCGTGCCGGGGGACCTCCGTGATAGCCTTGACCCCGACCGCGACGCGCTGGTCGCCCTCGCCCGGTTTTCGATAGCTGAAGACGGTGGCGAAAGCCCTCTGCCGCCAGGGGCGCCGCTCGAACTCCTCCAGGCTTGACGGGAAGGCGAGCCTGGCCAGCGGGCCGGCTATCATCTCGGTTTTCCTGCAGAGTCTCTCGAGCAGGGCGGCGTCCCGGATGACCGTGAACTTCCAGGGCTGGTTGTTGCCCGCCGACGGGGCGAAGCGCCCCGCCTCGATCACCCTTTCCACCAGCTCGCGCGGGACCTGCTTCTTCTTGAAGAGGCGGACGCTGCGCCGCTTGAAGATGACACGCTCCGTCTCCGTGAGGTCGCCCTCGCACTCCTCGAAGCTCCCGGGGGTGGCCTCGCCGAACGGCTTCGGGCCGGTCGTCTCCGCGGCCGGCCACACGTCAGCGTTCCTGTACCTGCCCCGTTCGACCCGGTAGACACCGACGGACTTTATGGCCTTCCTGGGGCATACCGCCAGGCAGCTGTCACAGAGCACGCAGCGGAAGGTATCGTAGCGCCCGTTGAAAACCGGGAGGCCGTCCCGCATCTCCAGGATCTGCATGGGGCAGGTCCTCTCGCAGCGGCCGCAGCCGTCGCAGAGCTCCTCGTCGAGGGTCATCCGCGGCCAGTTGGTGGGGGGCAGGTAAGCCTGCCTGAGGTTCTCAAGGAACATCACGAGCCCTCCCCTTCGTAAGCTTTTTCAAGCAGCTGGGTCTTGGTGGTCGCCCTCTCGAGCGCCCCCGGCTCGAGCCATGTTATCTCGGGGCGGACTTTCAGGAGCCTGTGCATCTCGCCACCGATCTCGGCGGCGAGCGAGTCGAGCGCATCCTCCCTGACGTCCTCTCCGTGCTCGACATTGAGCTTGAGCGGAGGCGACACGCGCGGCGGCGGCTCAAAGAGCACGATGCGGAAGTGCCCGGTGACCCGGGGCACGAAACCGTGGATGACGCCCTCGATAGAGGCCGGGTAGACCGGCACGCCCTTGACCTTGAGCATGTCGTCGGCGCGCCCCACGATCTTGTAGCGGAAGCCGCTCATGCCGCAGGGACAGGGCTCGGTGAACACCTGGTGTATGTCGTTCAAGGTGAAGCGCATGTCGAACCAGGCGGCCCCGGCGGGATGAAGAGAGGTGGCGGCCATCAACCCGGTGGCCCCGTGCTCCATGGGCACCGGCTTTCCCGTTTCCGGGTCGACCAGCTCGTAGTAGGCAAGGTCGTCGGCCAGCCAGTGCATCCCCTGGTAGACGGGGTGGTCGCAGGAGGCGCCGTAGCCCGCGCCGAGGTCGAAGACTCGCGCTCCATACTCGCTTTCAAGGCGCTCGCGCAGCTCGGGGATGCCGGCGCCGGGCTCGGCCCCGCACATCAGTATCTTGATGCCCAGGTCTCCTACCGGGTGCCCCAGCACCTCGGGCGCCTTCTCGATAAGGTGGAGGGCCAGCGACGGAGTGCCCGAGAGAACGTTCACCTTATACATCTTCATGAACTGCAGTATCTTCTCGGTGCCCGCTTCGGCCCCGATGGGGACCATCATCACGCCGGGGTACTCACTGAACCAGAGCAGCTGCGGGGTGCCCGCGGCGTGCATGCAGAGGCCGAAACAGAGGCCGATGCGGTCTTGCGGGCGGATGCCCATCCGCCAGGCCGCCCGGCTCATTATCTCCTTCGCGTCCTCGATGCCCGCCCTGAAGTTCGGGTAGGGGGTTGGAACGCCGGTCGTGCCCGAGGTGGTCGTGAGAAGGTAGAGGTCTTTCATGCGGGCCTCGCCGAAGAGCTCCGTGAGTATCTTGTCCATGTCCAGGCCGACCTCGGCGATGATCTCCCGTATATCCTGCTGCCCGGCGACGGGGATGGCCGCGGCGTACTCCTCGAAGCTTCTTATATCGCGGGGCTCGACACCCGCTTTCTCGAACCGCTTGCGGTTGAAGGGGGTGTTCTCGTACTGCCACTGGAGGGCCGCGAGCATTTTTCCAAGCTGCCTCTCACGCATTGCGGGCGTATTGAGGAGCGGCTCCACTTCCATGTTCCAGTACTGCCTGTCCTCGGCCATCACCGCTCACCCCCTGATATCGCGACCGCCGTTCACCGCCTGAAGATATGCACGCTCATCGCCGCGGGCTCCGTCCCCATGACCCCGCCGCCGTTCAATGTGAGACCCAGGCGGGCGCCCCGCCTCTGGCGCGGGCCGGCTTCACCGCGCAGCTGCCAGACCACCTCGGCTATCATCCCCAGGCCGGTGGCGCCCACGGGGTGGCCCTTGGATATGAGCCCTCCGCTCGTGTTGAAGGCCACCTTGCCGTCAATCTCCGTCCATCCGTTGTCTATCCACTCGTTCGCTTCACCCGGCCCACAGAGGGCGAGGTCCTCCATGAAGGCGTACTCGGAGATCGTGGTGGCCTCGTGGACCTCCACGACGCCGAGGTCTTCGGGCCCGACGCCCGCCATCTCGTATGCCTGCATGGCCAGGTGGTGGATGATGCCGGGGGAGCCCAGCGGCACCTCGCCCATACCGGTGCCGTTCGCCGAAGCCGCCACGGTCACGGGCTTGCTCGTGTAGGCGCGCGCGAACTTCCTGCTGGTGACGATGGCCGCCGCCGCGCCGTCGCTTATCGGCGCGCACATGAGACGGGTCAGGGGCTCCGAGACCATCGGGGCGCTCATTATCTCCTCGAGGGTGTAGACGTCCCGGTATTGCGCGTGAGGGTTAAGGCTTCCGTTCCTGTGGTTCTTGACCGCTATCTTGCCGAAGTGTTCGGGCCTCGCCCCGTACTCGCGCATGTAGAAGCGGGCCAGCGCGGCGTAGAAGTCCATGAAGATAGACCGGTTGACCCCGCTGCCCTCACCGCTGCCCGCGCCCAGCCCTTCCCGCTCGATTATGTCGGTTATCTTGTACAGCTCCTCGATGTCCACCGCCGTGCTCAGAGCGGCGAACGATTTCTGCTTGTCTTCGTCGTACAACTTCTCCGCACCGAGGACCAGCACGCAGTCGTGGATGCCGGCGGCGACCGAAAGCCAGGCAAAGTGGAACGCAGAGGACGCGCTGGCGCAGGCGTTCTCTATGTTGAATATGGGGATGCCCTGGATGCCCAGCGGCCTGAGCCACACCTGGCCGCGGATTGCCTCCTGCCCGGTCATAAGGCCGGCCATGGAGTTGGAGACGTAAGCAGCCTCGATCTGGCCGGTGGTTATCCCGGCGTGGTCCATCGCTTTTGTGACCGCCTCGGCGGACAGGTCCTTGAGGCCGCGGTCGAGGAACTTCCCGAAGCGGGTCATGCCGACGCCCAATACCACGACCTGTCGCATCAATTCTCCCTGGTTCGGTACCACTTCGAGAGGGTTCCGCCAGCGTGCCGCACCCGGGAATACCCGGCCCCCTCGTTTGGAAAAGGACGCGCGCCCGAGCGCCATTGCTCTCGAAGTGACCGTATTCTTTCTATCCCGGTCAGTCAATAGATTTCAGAGAGATGAAAGCCGCCCTCAATAATCCCTTGTTAAAGCCAAAAAAGCCGCCTGGCGGCCCGGGGCATATAATGATTATGTATAAAAGCGTAAAAAAGGAGCAAGAGTGATCCGGCTGCCGGGGCGCAGGCCCTCCGGCGACATGATCTTGAGACGGGGAGGCTGAATTGAACAGCGTAGAGATCCGGGGGTTTCGAATGGGTGAGCTGGAGAGGCGCTCCGGAACCGGCAGGCAGCTCATCCATTACTACATCAGGAAAGGATATGTGCCTCCGCCCGTTTTCAAGAAGGGCAACCAGGCGTTATACGACGAGTCTCACCTGGACAAACTCCTTTTCCTGCGTGCCTGCAGGATGAAGGGCATGCCTCTTTCCTACTCGGCACGGCTCTGGGAGCGGGAGCGGGCAGGGAGGCGCACGCCTTCGCGCGGGCCCCGGCGCTCCGGGGGGGACCTTCCCACACGAGAGCGGATAATCGAGGCGGCCACCATGGTGTTCCTCCGCAACGGCTACCGAAACAGCACGATATCCGAGGTGGTGGAAAGAGTGGGGGTTTCCAAGGCGTCGTTCTACTATTACTTCGATAACAAGAAGGACCTCTACTTCGTGTGCCTCGAGAATATCTTCCACACTCGTTTCCTGGGGGCGCTGGAAGAAATAAAAAGGGAATCCGACCAGACGAGGCGGTGGCGGATGCGCTGGGAGGCGACGCGAGCGTTTTTCCCTGAGATGATAACCATTTTGCAGCTGGTGAAGGAGTCGCTCCGCGACGAGGACGAGGAGCACCGCGGGAAGGCGGCGGACATTCTGCGCAGGTCACTCATCGAGCCCCTCGAGAGAGACCTGGAAAAAGGCATAGAAGCCGGAATATTTCGAGGGGTAAACGTTGAAGTGATACCATTCGCGCTTATTTCGGTGCTGGAGACGTTCGCTTACCGCTCCATGATAGACGCCCGCCTGAGCGACGCCGACATCGAGCAGGCCCTCCTGGATTTCATCCTGCATGGTCTCGTAGAATAACAGCGGCGTCGAGGAGAGAAGCAGGCCGAGCCGGCCCGGACGCGGGGGCCGTTGACAGGAGGTGCCGATGAAATACGTCGAGATCGAGCGCGAGGGCGAGATCGCCGTGCTGCGCCTCAACAGGCCGCCGGTAAACGCCATCGACCTTGAGATCCTCAAGGAGGCGGAACAGGCCATCGGCGAGCTGACCGCCGACGAGGCGGTCGGGTCGATAGTCCTTACCGGCGCCGGCGGGTGCTTCTGCGCGGGGCTTGACCTCAAGGTGGTCCCTTTCTACGAAGTGGGCCGCCAGCGGGAGTACATCGGGCTGGTCAACCGGGTCATCACCGGCGTCTTCGCGGCCCCCAGGCCAACAGTTGCCGCGGTGAACGGGCCGGCTTGCGCCGGTGGCTTCATACTCATGATGTGCTGCGACTACCGCATCGGCGCTACAGGCGAATACCCCCTCGGGGTGACCGAGGCGCGCGTGGGAATACCGTTTCCCGTCTCCACCCTGGAGGTGCTGAGGCTGGAGCTTTCCCACCCCGTCTTTCGCCGGCTGCTGCTTACGGGGTTGAACTACGGGCCGGAGCGCGCGTTTCAGTGGGGCATCCTCGACGAGCTTCATCCGCCGGAGAACCTGCTGGCGCGGGCGAAGGAGGTGGCAGCCGACCTGGCGACGCTGCCCCGCGAACCGTTCAACCGCATCAAGCGGCAGGTAAAGGGTGACGCCATCGCGCGCATCACGAGCGTCATCGATGGTGGCGAGCCGATGCTCGAGTCCTGGATAACAGATGAGGGCAAGGAAGGCGCCGCCGGCATGATCGAGCGCGTAAAGGAGTAGCGTCCGGCTCCGCTCTCCCAGGTCGAACGCGCGTTTGATACTTCGAGGCCTGATACCTATTTCGGGTGATTTTGCCGGCACGTATTGCGGTTTGCCGGTCTGGGTCAGTACTATTGCACTATCCTGCCTGTTGTGGTCTGACCGGGGGAGGTATGGCGATGAGAGTCCTCGATATTTTCTCGTCTCGTTCCAGGCTGCGATCAATCATCTGCGTTCTGCTCGCGGCGGTCCTTTGCGTCCTGACGGTTCCGGCCTCCGTGCGCGTTAATGCGGCGGGCGCCACCGGCCCCGGCAATGCAACGTTCGAGCTGGCGAGCATCTTCCCGAGGCAGTTGATATCTCCGGCGACGGGCGGCACGCTCACCTGGTTCCCACTCGACGCGAGGAACATCAACGGCGGCGGCAGCCTCAAGAGGATATCGATATCGGCGTCCTGCGAGACGGCCGGCTTCACAGCGAAGGTGCTACCGAGCAGCCTGCAACCCCAGGGGCCCGAGGGAGCAGTGTCGGGGTGGGTCGGGGTCTGCTGCAACGCCGACACTTCCGACGGCACGCAGTGCTGGATAAAAGTTACCGGGAAGAGGGGCACCGAGCGGCACCGCGTGTGGTTGAAGGTGACCACGCTGGCGTCAAAACCCCTTCTGGAGAGGTCGCCCGGAGACCTGCTCTTCGGCAAGGGATACAAGGACCCCGAGACGCAGGTCTATACCGGGGCACCGGTCTCCTGGACCTTCAACGCCTCCAACCTCGGGGCCGCCGAGGACAGTTACTCGCTGGGTTACACCGCTGATTTCCCCTGCAAAGTCAAGCTTTTCGGGCCCGGCGGCGAGGCGTCGTTCGTCAAGGTAAGAGGCCTGACGCGCAACTACCTGTATCCGGCGAACGTGGTGGTCCGGGCCGAGGTCACCCCGACCGGGCCTCTGCAGAAGAACCGGCCGGGGACCGTCAACCTTACCCTGGGGCCCGGGGCATACACAGAGGCCGTCTCCACGGTGAGCCTCAAGGTGGTAAACCCGGGCATGCTTTACTGTGTGAACGACCTGGGGGGCCCGAAGCCGAGCGCCCACCAGGTGATGGGTGGCGAGACAACTTCGTTCATGTTCCACGTCACAAACCTCGACCCGGCAAGCGCGGACGTCAGCCTCGCCCTCACCGGCGGCGCGGACGGCTGGAAGGTGAGCCTGGACACGACGGGCATGGCCGGCCTGCGGCCGATGGAGACGAGGCAGGCCGTCTTGAAGTTAACAGCGCCGGCAGGCGCGGTGCCGCCGCAGCGTCTCGACCTGGCTGTTTCGACGAAGTCGAGCACCGGGCGTTCGGAAGAGGTGAGCGTTGCGACGGAGGTTTCGACCACCCGCAACATCTACTACTGGTCCGTTGACTCGATGGAGCCGGAGTACATGTACCTGAACCGCGCTGGAACGGGCCCGGGCTCGGAGGGCGACTGGCTGATGCCGAATCATCGCGCCTTCCTGAGACAGGGCGTCAACTACGCCGACGCGCGGAGCTACCTGCCGACCGCGACCGACATGAACCACACCAACGCGCTGGCCGGGACCTACACCGGGACCTCGGGTGTCTACCTTGTCGGCGGCACCGTGTGCGGTTTCACCGAGCACGACGAGCCCATCAACGCCTTGAACTCGATGGACCTCATGAGATATGGCCCGGAAGGCAAGCCCATCGAGCGTGTGTACGAGGTAGCGAAGCGCGAGACGGGCGGCAAGGCGCTCACCGGATTCTGGTCAAACAAGAACTGGCTCACAGAGCTCGAGAGCCAGAAGACGGTGGACATCGCCGGCCACAGCGAGAAGTTCCCGTTCTTCTACCCGCCCCCTTCCAAGTACATCCCCGGGGACCCGGTCACGGACACCGACCCGTGGGACCCGATGTCCGGGCCGTTCAAGATGGACCTCTATTCTGACGTGACCAGGGAGATAATCATCCCGACCCTGCTCGGGCAGTTCAACCTGCTGGTGGGCCTCGGCATGTTCGCCGTACCCGTGAGCCTCGTGTTCGGCCTCGGGCCGGGCAGCCACTGCGAGGACCGCCACCTTGCGCACTCCGTGTTAAGGTCTATCATCGAGGAGGACCCGGACGTCGCCTACATCAACGTCGCCGACCTGGACAACACGGGCCACTTCACGGGCTCGTCCTGGAACCCCGAGGAGTGGGACACGAGGGGCACCGCGACGGCGACCGACGATATCAACAAGTACAGCCCGTGGGTGAAACGAGACGAGTGCCTGGACATCGCGCGCGAAGAGGACGTGTTGTTCGGCGAGTTCATCGGCCTGCTCAAGGCAAGGGGCGTCTACGACAACAGCATCGTGGTAGCTCTCTCCGACCACGGGATGGAGAACGTCAAGGACCAGAACAACGGCTACGAACTGCTCGACCTGCGCAAGATACTGAGCAGGCACGGCTTCGTCTACAACGAGGACTACCGCGAGGCGGGAGGCGCCGGAAGCGTGATCTGGTGCAACGACCCCGCCAGGACAGCTCGTATCGAGCAGGTCCTCGAGCAGTACGCGGTCGACGACCCTGAGCTTGGCACGGTGCACCCGATGGTAGTGGTCAACCGCCAGGAGATGCGGGACGGCGTGGACTACGGCGGGCTCGGCAAGGTCCTTCCGGGCGAGCTCTATAGCGAGTACTGGGCGAACAACCCCGGCGGGCCGGGCGGCCACATATGGGCGGACCTTTTCGTCTTTCCGCAGTATCGCTATAACATCTGCACGCACGGGCAGGTGCTCGCCGGAGGTTTCAACCCGGTCGGCTTCACCCTGGGCAACATCCCGGATACGGTCCAGATGGGGTTCCCGTCGTTCCACGGAGGTCTTTCCACGGGGCGAATACCGCTCGTTTTCAAGGCGCCTGCAGGGTGCCCGGGCTACATTCCCGGGACCGAGCGCTCCGAACGCGTCGGTATTGGCGACATAACGCCGACCATCTACCAGATAATGGGCTGGACGCCCCCGGAGTGCGTGGACGGCAAGCCACTGCCAGCCGCGCCGTGATCATCGCGGATATCCGGCTAATAGAGCTTGTTGATGAGCCAGGCGACGTTCTCGGCGAACCTGCGGACGGTCTGCAGACCCTCTTCGTCTTCCATCGCCTCGCCGGGCAAGCGGCCGAAGACCATGTTCCAGTAGGTGGACCCCGCGACTATCATGTCGTTGATGAGGTAGAACATGAGCAGCTCCTGGATGGTGGCGGTGTGGCCGCCCCGGCGCGCCACGGCGATGGGGCCTCCAACCATCCTGGAGAGGAACCCGCTTCCCGCTTTCGAGACCATGCCTATCCTCTGGAGCGCGGACATCAGGTCGCCGCGGGCGGTTCCGAAGTATACGGGCGAACCGACTATGAAGCCGCTCGATTCTTTCAGCCTGGCGATGATATCGTTGAGCCCGTCGTCCTGTGCGCATTCACGCAGCTTCTCGCACTTCCCGCACGCGATGCACGACCGCACCTGCATGCCGGATAGCGTTATGGTCTCGGTCTCGACGCCAGCCGCCTCGATGACCGTGGCGGCCTCCGTCAGCAGCCGGGCGGTGTTTCCGTTCTTGCGGGGGGAACCCGACAGCAGTAAGACTTTTTTCATCTGCGACTCCTCACGCGTCAATGTTTCGATGCCAGGGAATCTACGGCGCTATCGAGGCGGGCCGTACCCTTTTCCACATCCGCCGCGGCGCCTTGTACTATCTCCAGTGCCTGGCCCACCGTCATCTCGTTGCAGTCCTTGATCAGCTCGAGCCCGCGTACGAACGCTCGGGCCGCCTCGAGCTGCAGGTCGCGGGACTCCAGCAGCAGGTCGCGCGGCTTCGTCATGGGCAGGGGCGGACCGACCTCGACAAGGCCCGGCCGGAGGCTCTCGAGCTCCCTCTGGCACTGCCTGAAGACGGGAAGATATCTGTCAGCCAGCCCGTTGGCGTAACGCCATATTCCCTCGGGGTCCTCGGGGATGTCCCCCGACGCGCGCGCCGGGGTTTTCCCCGCGTCGCAGACCTGGAACACCCGGGCGACATAGCCCTCACACCTGGCTCCCTGGACAACCCTCGATAGCTCTGTCAGCTTGCGCTCGACCGCGGGCGCCACCGCCGCCAACCTCGCGAGGATGGTCTTCAGCCGGTAAGAGAGAAGTGATACCCTGACCGTCTCCATGTTCCGCACGAGCGAATCGCTGAGCACGGTAAGAGTACCTGTTCGGGGTTCCTGCCGAGGGTGCGTCCGCACCCGGGTTGCCCCGTTGCCGGCGCCCGCCGAAACGACCAGGACCACCACCATGGCTATTGCCAGGCACGCGCATGCGGACAATGCGATCCTGCCGTGGCCGGTGATCCCCGACCACCATCCGCGGACCTTGCTCCTGCCTCTGGACCGGGTCAGGAAAGGCGGTGGCGCAAAGCCGCCCACGCTGGAGGGCTGAAATGGCGCGCTCACCGGCGGCCACATCGAGGCTGAGTCTTTGACGTGGCCGTCGTCGAAAAAGCGACGGCCGCTCTCTGTTCTTTCTTCATCTATGCTCCCGGCAAAAGGTTGTCTTTTGATCCCCACCGGGCATGCCGCCCGCTGTGAGGGCCACCTATTATAGGTTAAGGCCGGGGGGCAGTAAACTCGGCAACAGCACACGGCCGTCCCAGGGCGGCCGGCGTGTGCTATTGTCTCTGGCGTCGCCTGTCCGCGCGAGAGAGGAGGTAACAACCGTGAGCGCTCCGATAATGTCCGGTAGCGGCTACCTGGAGGCCGGTGAGGGCCCGCCCGTGGTGATGATTCCCGGCATGGAGGGCTCGAAGTGGTTCTGGCGGTTCCAGCTTGAGGCCTTCTCACCGCGCTACAGGGCGGTCTCCTGCGACCTGCCGGTCAGGAGGCCATCACTCTTTAGCACCATCTCCGACTATGCCGACTCGGTGCTGGGCGTCATGGACGGGCTCAATATAGAAAAAGCGGTGGTGGTGGGGGAGTCGATGGGCGGGATGATAACCCAGCACATGGCGCTCGAGCACCCCGAGCGTGTTGCCGCCATCGTCCTCTGCAACACCATGGACCGGCCGCGCCCCGGCGGGTTCGGTTTGAACATGTACACGCTGGCCACCATCGTTCACACTTTCGCATTTCTGCCGTTCCTGGATGACGACCAGAGGAAGAGGCTGCTGATGTGGGTTGGAAAACACCGCGGGTTCGTGATGGACCCGACCCCGGGGAACGCCGACCTCGTCGACTACATAACGGAGCACGGCCTCGAATGCGGCGCCGCGAGCTACCTTGACAGGATGATCGCGGGGGGCAAGGCGCGCTACACGGAGCGGCTGGGCGAGATATCGGTGCCGGCCCTGGTGCTGCGCGGCACCGAGGACCGGGTGGTGATGCCCGAGACGATCCTGGAACTCGCCGGCCGTATCCCCGGGGCGGAGGTCGCGCTCATACACGGGGGCGGTCACTGCTGCCAGCACACCATGCCGGACGAGGTCAACGCCGCTATCCTGGAGTGGTTGTCGCGAAAAGGCCTCTAATGGCGGGCGGCCCCTGGAATAGTCACCTCGCCGACCGGCTCTGCCCCGTGAAGAAGGGCCGCGGCCGCGCGCGCGCCGCTCATCACGGCCGAGGGGACCCCTCCCCAGTAAAGCCAGGAGAAAGCCTGGTATCCGGCCATGTAAAGGCCCTTGACAGGCGTGAGCACCAGGGGCCGCACGGTGTAGTCCCGCAGGTCCTCGTGCCGCTGAGACCAGCCCGCCACCGCCCCCGCGTACCTGCCCGCCCTGTCCTCGAACGTGAGAGGAGTCGCGATATCGGTGACCCGCGTGGCCTTCTCGAGCCCCGGCAGTAGCTTTGCAACCTCGCCGGTGAGTGCGCGAGCGAGCCTTGCCTTGTAGCCCGCGTACCCGGGAGACCTTTGCGAAGGGCCCGGCCGGAAGCGCGCGAAGTGCGCGTGGTCGGCGGCGAGGCGGATGACCACCACCGCCGCACCGGGCGGAGCGAGGGCTTCGTCATCCGCGCTCCAGAGCGCGACCTCGAGCTCCTGGCCGGCGAGCGCCGCGGGTTCCACTTCGAGCGCGCGCCAGTCGAGAGCGGCCGCCTCCTCGTCCCCGCGGTAGATGACGCGTGACGAGGAAGCGAACGCCGAGAGGTCAGCCTCGCGCGCCTCGACGCCGAGCGCGACCTGGAAGTTGGAGGAGCTCTCGCGGGCGGCGTCCACCGCGGCGCGCCACTCAGGAGGCTGAGCGCCGGGCTCGACGAGATCGAGAAACGTTCGCTTGAAGTCCGCGTTGGAGATCACGGCACCGGCCGCGATGGTGGTGCCGTCGGACAGGATAACGCCCCGCGCGGCGCCCTCACGCACCACGATCCTCGACACGACCGAGCGCATCTTGAACTCCCCACCGGCGGCCACGAGGCGGCCGGCGAGGCGGGCACAAAGAGCGTTGAAGCCTCCCTCCGGGTACCAGATGCCCTTCTCGCACATGAGCTCCCACATCCGCGCCAGCATCGGGAACCCGAAGCTCGGAGGGCCGGTGCCCATCGAGCCGAGTAGGCTTCGCAGCCTGGTCTCAACCCGCAGGGCATCGAGGACCGCCGCGGAGGAGGCGCGCGCCGGCTCGCTCAGGGATGGGGGCGAGGCTTCCGGGGTCGAGCTAAGGATATCAGCCACCGCGCGGGCTTCCTCGAAGAAGCCGTCGATGCCGGCTTCGTCTGCCGGGAAACGCGTTCGGAGCTCACGGGCCAACTCATCGAACTGAAGTGACAGCCTGACATCGATTCCGAACGCCCTGGCGGAGTAGCGCACCCGCTTGAACGCGGGCTGCCCCACCGCGACACCGCGCCCGACAGCCTCCGAGAACACCGGCGGGTTGCTGAAGCCGAGCGGACCGCACGGGAACGTGAAGCCCCGCCGGTTGTAACCCCTCGCGGTGCCTCCGGGGTTGGCGTTGCGATCTATGACCAGGACTCGCAGGCCTTCCTCGGCCAGTGTGGCCGCGCCGGTCAGCCCACCAGGTCCGGCTCCCACTACGATCGCGTCATACCTTTCGTTCATGGCTGCGGGCCAACCCGTGCCGGCTGGCGGGCCGCTACTCATCCTCGAAGGCATGCCGCATCGCCTGGGGTATCTCCAGCTCGGCGGTCCCGGCCGAACATTCGGGGATGGCCGCGACGAGGTTGGCCATCCGCTCGTATGGGACGGTCACGAAGACCGCATCCGCCGGGTACTTCTGCATGCGGCGGGCGGTCCAATCACCGAACGTGACGTTGGTGTGACCCGTGGTCACCGGATAGGCTATCGCCGAGTGGCAGAGCGAACCGGCCACCTCGGCCCTGGGCGGTATCCCGTCCCAGTATTGGTCGAGCGCGAGAAGCCGGCAAGCCTGGCCGGCGTTACATATGAACAGCACGATGTCGGGCCGCATGACAGTGCTCTCCATCGGCATGATGACGATCCGGTCGCTAAGGCCGGTAGGCGGCTTCGAGCCGAGGTCCTGCATCCGCTGGAAGCTCACGATCGTGCCGGTCAGTTTTTCGCCCCGGGTCAGGAAGTGCTGCAGCGCCCGTCGCGCCTCGCCGGGCGGGGGCTCGGAAAGGCCGCAGTGCCAGGAGCCGCCCGGGCAGGCCGAAGTCTCCTTGTCGATGACGAACGACTCGCCCCCGGCCGCCAGCTTTATGGCCCTGCAGAGCCAGGTCCGGCGCGGTTTGGCGACCTCCACGATCTCGTTGGTGAACGTTATCGCCACGGGCTTGTTCTCGAGCTCGAACACCCGGACGAGCTCCGCGGCATGGTCAACCCATTCGTTGCGCAACGCTTCCACCTCCAGTTGAGCTTTCGATACTCCGGTCGCTTTCCGCGTGCAACGCATCGCGGGCCGAATGATTCACCTTTGCTCGTCACCTTGATAGACTATCACGCAAACACGCGTTACATCAGACGCGGACCGGCGCTTGCCGGCTCGAGAAAAGGGAGACATAGCGTGGCCCTTCCAGAAACCGTCAGGGATGCCTCGAAAGCACTCGGGATTTTCCTTAAAGGCACACCGCCGCCGCCCGCGCTTCTGCCGGGATCCCTGGTCGATGCCGCGGCGGCGTTCTCGAGCACGCGGGGTCGCGTGTCCAGGCTTACCGGCTTCGAGAGGCTCCTGGTCGCCCTGCGGCACAAGGAGCCCGACCGTGTCCCTTGTTGCCCTGTCGTTGCGGGAGGGGGCAGGAGGCTGGCCGGCTACAACTACGCTCAGTTCTCAACCGACCCCAGGGCGGCCGCCGAGTCGTTCATGGCGGTTTTCAACATGATAGGCGGCGAGATAGTGGTGCCACTGGTGGACCTCTCGATAGAGGCGGCCGACTTTGGCCAGGAGATGGTCTACCCGGAGAACTCAACGGCACACCCGGATTACTCCCGGCCGTTGATAAAAGACGTGGGAGACTACCGAAAGCTCAAGAGCATCGATTTCAGGAACGCGAAGAGGATGCGGACCATGGTGGAGATGCTGGGCATCATGGTCCCAGAAGCCGGCCTGCGCGGGATCGTCGGGGGGTTCGCGTTCGGGCCGCTCGGGGTGCTGAACATGATGCGGGGCGCCGGAGAGCTGTTCAGGGACTGTATAGACCATCCAGCGGATGTAATGGCCGCGCTGGACACGATAACCGGCGTTCTCGTGGAGTACGTCGAGGCGCAGTGCGACGCGGGGGTCATAATAGTGGTGCTGGACACGTTGTTCGCGTCCTGGAACGGGCTTTCCAAGGAGTTGTGGGAAAAGATCGAGGGGCCGTTCGTTGGAGAGCTCGCGCGGGCGATCCGTCGCAGGAAGTGTGAGGTCGGCGTACACAATTGCGGTGATGGCATCTATTTCGACGCACAGATCCGGAGCATGGAGCCGGCGGCGATAAGCTTCGCCCACCTGCCCGACGACTGCGCCGACCGCGGGGAGCTGAAGAAGCGCTACGGCGATCACGTCCTGTTGATGGGGATGATAGAGACGCCGCTCTTGACCCGCGGCACGCCGTACGAGGTCATGGAGGAGTGCAGGAGGCAGATAGAAGACCTCGCCCCGGGAGGCGGGTTCGTGCTCGCTCCGGGGTGTGAGTTCCCCATGAACGCGCCGCTCGAGAACGCGTACGCCATAGTCAAGGCCGCCGAGCTTTACGGATGAGAGGGGCAGGGTAGACCCATGAGCGATGACAGCGTGAGCCTGCTGGAGCACATCAGGGCCGCCGTAAAGGCCCACGAGAGGGAAGACATCGACGGGCTTACCTCGGCCGCGCGCGCAGGTGGCGCCTCGAGCGAAGACGTTCGCGGGGCGCTGATGGCGGGGCTGGACGACGTGCGCGGAAAGCTGATGTCCAACAACGCTTCCATCCCCGAGTTCCTGCTGTGTATCGACACAGTCACCGGGGGACTGAATGAGCTTTCTTCGGTCGCAAGAGAGGGCCCGGCCGATGGGACCACGGTGGTTATCGGCGTGGTGGAGGGGGACCCCCACGACCTCGGGAAGAGCATCATCGCGGGCGTCTACAGCGCTTTTGGATACAGGGTGGTGGACCTTGGCAACCAGGTCCCTTCAGGGCAATTCGTAAAAGGCGTGGTCGAGAACCAGGCGGAGGTCCTGGCGCTTTCGGCGATGATGTCAACGACTATGGGCGAGATGCCAGTGATTGTGAATGAGGTCAAGGAGCGGTCCCCGGGCACAGTAGTCATGTTGGGCGGAGCCCCGCTGGACCGCGAGCTTGCTATGGAGTACGGCGCGGACGGTTACGCCGAGTCGGCTGTCACGGTCCTGGAGGAGACGGAGGCCGCGCTCAAGAAGGCCTCCCGGGCATGACGTGGAGAATCGCGTGCAAGCTCTCAGGCCCCGGCTCGACCAGGAAGCGATAGGGCTATTGAGACAGGGGGCGCTTTTCGTCCTCGGGGATGAGGGCGCTGCCGCCGCCGGCGAACTCCGCCGCGCCCTCGACGAGTATGTCGAACTGGTGGCCGGCATTGCGGCCCCCGCGGGCGTGTACATTACGCTGCCATTGCTCGAGATAGGCCGGGATGGCGTCAGCACCAGGGCCGGATTTATCGCGAGCCCGATGTTCGCCCGCTTCGTGGAAAGGTGTGTTGACCCCAGGGCGCTCACATTCGCCGTGGTGACCATAGGGGAGGCCGTCGACAGCGAACTTGCGCGCGACAGGCCGCTCTTCGACCGGCTGGTCCTCGACGCCGTGGGCTCCGTCCTGGTCGAGATAGTGGCCGACCTGGTCGAGGACGCGTGGAAAGGCGAGCTGGCCGCGCGCGGTCTCGAGAGCGGTATGAGGGTAAGCCCCGGCTACTGCGACTGGCCGGTCGAAGGCCAGGGCGTTGTGTTCGAGGCGCTGGACGCGGGCTCGGTGGGAATAACTCTGAGCTCGAGCTGCGTAATGATCCCCCTGAAGTCGCTGTCCTCGGTTACAATTATCGCCGGGCGGGTGCCCGAAACATCCGCCTGCGCCTTCTGTGCCAGGGCCGGCTGCGCCTGGCGGAGGATACCCGCCTCAGTAAGCAAAGATAATAACGCGGGAGAGGAAGGCGCATCGAGAGGCGAAGAGGAGTGAGATGAAGAAGCAGAGCTGGTACCTGGTCGCGCTCGGGATCGCGCTGGTGACGACTTCGGCGGTGCTCTACCTCATCCATTACGCCATCTTCAGGGACGCGCACCACATATTCATCTATCTCCTGGGCGACATCGCGTTCCTGCCCATCGAGGTGCTTGTGGTCACGCTCATCGTCGACCGCCTGCTGAACGAGCGCGACAAGAAGGCGACGCTGGAGAAGCTCAACATGGTCATAGGGGCGTTCTTCAGCGAGGTCGGAACCGAGCTGCTGAGGCGCCTGTGCGAGGCCGACCCCGCCTCCGATGAGAAGCGCGAGCGCCTCGTGGTCGACGGCTCCTGGCCCGAAAAGGAGTTCCGCGAGATGAAGGCCGAGTTTGAGGGAAAGCAGTTCAAGGTGGACAGCAGGTCAGTCAACCTCTATTCGCTGCGAGACATCCTGGTCCGTAACCGCGACTTCCTGGTGCGGCTGCTGGAGAACCCGCTGCTGCTCGAGCACGCCATCTTCACCGACCTGCTCTGGGCGGTATTCCACCTGACCGAGGAGCTCGAGAGCAGGCGCAGCCT
The DNA here is from genome assembly GCA_038326775.1 of Candidatus Geothermincolia bacterium. Lineage (GTDB taxonomy): Bacteria > Actinomycetota > Geothermincolia > Fen-727 > Anoxymicrobiaceae > DYIU01. The sequence continues at coordinate 11,761 of JBBQKJ010000031.1, read as the reverse complement.
GGAGGGCCTTCCCCTTGCGGACATGGACCACCTCGCCGGTGACATGGGGAGGGCTTACGGTTTTCTCGCCCGGGAGTGGCTCGACTACATGATGCATCTGAAGGCCAACTACCCTTACCTGTTCTCGCTGGCGATGAGGTTGAACCCGTTCGACCCGGATGCCCGGGTCGAGTTCGCTTAGGGTTCCGGCAAACGTTCAGGCCGCCGGCCCGCGACCACCAACGTCAGGGCGCCTCTTGCCTCTCTGCCGATAGCGATGGCGCCCGAGGCCCGTCTGCCAAGGGCGATGGCGGCCTTGCAGTCAGGGGCCACTCCGAGCGCCGCGAACGCTTTGCCGGCCGCGAAGGCGACCGCGCCTGCGGCTATGTAGCCTATGGACAGAGCGCCGGCGCTGAGGAGGCCGATGGCGATGGCCCCTGAAGCGACCACGCCAACGGCAATCCGGCCGCTGGCGATAACGCCCACGGCGGTATCGCCGAATGCGATGAACCCAGCGCGAAAGCCGTCGCCCGAGTTCAAGAAAGGTATGCCCATTATCCGCACGACCCGTTCCTGCCGCTTGCCGTCCATGACAAACACCGCCTTCCCGGTTGTACCTGCGTTCCAAGATACTCCGGAATTGCCGGCAATCCTTTATCAGTCTGACCCGCAGGACTCCGGGGACTATCACTACGGCTCCCCGCCTTGATATATTAACGGAAGGTAACTGGAGGTCTATCAAGATGGAGGGATCTCATGGGGAAACATGAAGACGGGGCGCGTTGGTCCAGGCGGAATCTCGCCGCGGGAGCCGTCCTGCTCGCGGGCCTCGCCGTTCCCCGGGTCATACGGAAGCTGGACCACGGGAGGGATGGCAGGGAAGGCTCGCTGGGCGAAGAGGGCCTCGAGCTGGAGCACCGGTACCTGACATCGCTTGACGGCACGCCTCTCCACCTCACCGTCACGGGGCAGGGCGAGCGGACCGTCTTCTTCGTCCACGGATGGACGTGCAACGAGTCGGTGTTCCGCTACCAGCAGAAGCGGTTCTCGGAGCGTTACCGGGTGGTGTCGGTCGAACTGCGGGGCCACGGCGCCTCCGGGATGCCGGAGCGCCTCGACTACAGCCACGAGCGGTTCTCCGAGGACCTGAAAGCCGCGATCGACCACATAGACCCGGGCGAGTTCGCGATCGGTGGCTTCAGCATGGGTGGTTTTACCGCCCTGAAATTCTACGAAGGGTTCGGCGGCGAGTATGCGGGCAGGCTTAAGGGCATCGCGCTCATCGATTCGAGCGGCTTGAACCTGACCGAGGGTATCGTGCTGGGCGGCATCTGGAAACGTCTCTACCCGTTCCCGCTCTCTTATGTGCTTGCCCTGCTCGGCCGGCCGAACCGCTTCAACGACCGGGTGATGGAGCTCTTCAAGGACACCTCCTTCGCTTACGTGATAGCTCGCCTGCTGGCTTTCGGGAAGAACCCGAGCGGCATTCACGTTGAGCATCAGCGGGAGATGTCGTTCAGCACACGTTTCACCTCGGCATGCCTTTCGGTGAAATCGATGCTGGATCACGATGTCGAACACTGTCTTCCCACGGTGGAGGTGCCGGTGCTCCTGCTGCTCGGCGAGCACGATAAGCTGACCAACCTCGAGGCTAACCGGCGGACCGCCGAACAGCTGCCCGACGCCAGGTTGAAGGTCTTCGCAGGAGCCGGGCACGATAGCCTCCTGGAGAGGTCCGAGGAGTTCAACGACGAGCTTGCCTCGTTTCTGACCTCGGCGTTCCAGCCCGAACGGTGAGTGGGAGTGTTGATAAGATCTGCTTCGTAAGATGGAAAGGGGTTAAGTCGATGAACAAATGGCAGGAGATGTACCAGGCGAAACTGACCACCGTGGCCGATGCCGCGAAGACCGTGAAGGACGGCGACAGGATTTTCCTTGGGAGCGGCTCGAGCTCCCCGGCGGGGGTGCTGGACAAGCTCTTCGACAGGGCCGACGAGTTGAACGACGTTCTCGTCGGCGGCCTGATCATGCTCGCGCCCATGTACAAGATACTTACTCCCGACAAGATAAAGCACATCGAGTTCGACAACTTCTTCGCCACGCCCCTCGACCGTCAGGCTCTGAGCGAAGGCATATGCACGCACACACCGTTCCACTTTTCGGAGCTTCCCAGGATAGCATCCGAAGGACGAGGGTATAAAAAAATAATAACCCAGGTAAGCACCATGGACGAGAACGGATACTTGAGCGCCGGCCTCTCCGGCAACTTCCTGGACGTCCTCGACAAGATCGACGAGCTTGTCCTCGAGGTCAACGAGAACCAGCCGCGCATACACGGGATGAACTCCTACCATATCGGTGACCCGAAGATAAAATACGTCGTCGAGAACAACACCCCCGTCCTTACCCTCCCGCCCGAGCCGGTGAACGACACCGACCGGGCGATAGCGGAGCAGATCGTCGAGTACATAGATGATGGCGCCACCATCCAGCTGGGCATAGGCTCAGTGCCGAACGCCATTGGGGAGTCGCTCATCGATTCGAAAAAGGTCAACCTGGGTTGCTACACCGAGATGATCCCCGACGCAATAATGAAGCTCTTCGAGGCGGGGGTGCTGGACAACAGTAAGAAGTCATTCCACCCGTACCAGATGAACTCGTTCTTCACCGCCGGCTCACAGGAGCTCTACGATTGGCTGAACGACAATCCGGCTGTTTATTTCACGCCGATCAGCATCAACAACAACCCGTATAACGTCGCGAAGAACGACAACATGGTCACTGTCAACGCCACCATCGAGATAGACATCATGGGGCAGTGCTGCTCCGAGGCCATCGGGACGATGCAGTACTCGGCGACCGGCGGCCAGGTCGACTTCACGCGGGGAGCCTACATGGCCAAAAACGGCAAGGCGTTCATCGCGGCTCACTCTACGTTCACCGACAAGCAGACCGGCGAGCTAAGATCGAAGATAGTGCCGTTCCTCCAGCCGGGGACTCCAGTAACGCTTACACGCACCGATGTCATGTACGTGGCGACCGAATACGGGGTCGCTCTGCTGAAGGGCAAGAGCACGCGCGAGCGCGCGCAGGCCCTCATCGGCATCGCGCACCCGGACTTCAGAGGAGAGCTCAGGCAGTACGCGAAGGACGTGAAGTACTTCATACTGCCCGAGCACGAGCAGTTCTAGGCGTTGGCCGGTGAGACTGTAGCTTAATACTTTGTTCAGTAGTAACCAGATTGTTGCAGTGTTAAGCTGCGTCCTGTATGATTACCGCGGTCATCAATTGACCGGGGTCATTCAGGCCAGGCTGAGCCGCCGAGGTCAGCCTGGGAAAAGGGAGGTGGACGCTTGAAAGAATCCACGAAGAACATCTTCAAGATGCACGGGTGGCGCGTGGACCGGGCCGTACACAACTACATCTACTTTGTCTTCTACGACATCTATGTGGTTCTGTTTCTCTTCGCCGGGCGTCTGCTCAAGCGTTTTTTCCCCAGGGTGCGCCTTGCGACGAAAGCCTTCGGCATGGTGTTCGAGCGCTATCACGCGAAGGTCATAACGATTGACGAAGCCACCAAGATACTTTCGCTGAACGAGGACCTGATACTGGGGCCTGACAAGACCGAGCGAATAATCCCCTACCAGTACGCGAACAAGATAATCCTTAAGGAGCCGCAGTTCATCGCGGTCATGGATTGCCCCTGCAGGAAGTCCCGGGGCGACGCTGGGTGCCGGCCGCTCGACGTCTGCATGGCTGTCGGGAAGACGACCGCGCAGTTCTGGCTCGAGCACGGGGCAAGGTTCAACGCGCGGAAGATAGACCAGGAGGAAGCCATCCAGAGACTCAAGGACGCCCGCGACCGGGGCAACATAACGACCGCTTTCTTCAAGGTGGCGACAGGCGGGCGCACAGGTGTCATCTGCTCGTGTTGCACGTGCTGCTGCGGCGCGCTCGAGGGGGAGCGTATTGCGAAGAAGCTCAAGGGCGGCAACAGGATATCCATGATCGTGCCGTCGAGTTACGTGGCCGTGGTGGACCACGAGAAGTGCAAGGCATGCGGCAAGTGCGTGAGCGCGTGCTTCTTCGAGGCGATAAGCCTCGAGGACGGCAGGATTATAGAGAGTGAGACAGCGTGCATGGGATGCGGGCTTTGCGTGGAGATATGCCCGAACGGCGCGCGGTCGCTGCGGCACGACCCGGCCAAGGGCGACCCGTTGGACATCGATCTCGCGAAAGAAAAGCTGGGATAACAGGGAGGCGGTCCAGATGCTGAAAAAGTCTGAATACGTGGTGGTAGGGTCAGGTGCCGGCGGCGGCACCATGGCCGCAGAGCTCTCCAGGAGGGGCGCGGATGTGCTGGTCCTCGAGAGGGGTCCGGACGTCAAATGGGTGGGCAACCACCTGTTCGCCATGGCCGTGCTCGACAAGCACGGGTTCCTCACATCACAGGAGGGCATGGGAGTCGCAAGGGCCATGCTGACGGGCGGCTCCACCATGATCACCTGCGGGACCGCGGCCAGGCCGCCCAAGGGTGTCTTCGAGAAGCACGGGATAGACCTGAACCCGTACTTCGAGCCGGCGGAGAAGGACCTGAGGGTCACCACGCTCCCCGACGAGACGATCGGAGAGGGGACCCTCGCCATGATGGACGCCGGCAACCGGCTGGGCATGAAGTGGCAGAAGCTCGAGAAGTTCATCGACCCCGAGAAATGCGAGCCGCGCTTCTGCAACTGCATGCTCGGCTGCCCGAAGGAGGCCAAGTGGACCTCCCGCGAGTACCTCGAGGACGCCGTGGGCAACGGCGCGGAGATACTCTCATCCGTGAAAGTGGAGGAGGTCATCATCTCTGGCGGCAAGGCGGTGGGTGTCAAGGGGTGGCAGAAGGGCACCGGCCCTATCACGGTCGAGGCGGACAAGGTAATACTGGCCGGCGGTGGAATGGGAACGCCTGTTATACTGCAGCGCTCGGGCGTGTACGACGCGGGCCAGGGCTTCTTCTGCGACCCGCTGGTTTTCACCATAGGCTTCCATCCCAGGCTCAAGCCTGGTTTCGATCCTCCCATGACCGTGGGAACGTTCGACTTCTGGGACTCGGACGGCTTCCTTCTCTCCCCGGTGGTCGACCCCTGGATGTCGTTCGGGCTCGAGATGATGAAGGCAAAGCCGACGGCCCTGCGCTACTGGCCGAAATACCCTCACGCAATGGGGATAATGACCAAGGGCAAGGACGAACTGGCCGGCCGGATAAACGTCGACGAGACTTTCTCGAAGGTGCTTACCCACAAGGACCGCTCGGTCCTCGACAAGGGCATATCCCTTTCCAGGAAAGTGCTGGTGGAGGCCGGGTGCCCGGAGAACTCGATCTGGGTGACCAAGTGCAGGGGAGCGCACCCGGGCGGCACCGTACGCATAGGCGAGGTCGTCGACAGCGACCTCAAGACAGAGATCGACGACCTGTACGTCTGCGACGCGTCCGTCATCCCGGCGTCCCTGGCGGCACCGGTGGTGCTCACCCTGGTGGCGTTGGGCAAGAGGCTCGCAGACAACCTGATACCGGCAGAAGCAAAGAAGGAAGAGGCAGCGGCAAAGGGCTGAAAGCCCGGTTGACTTATCTCATAACCCGTAAAGCGTACCGAGAGGTACGCTTTACTCATGGATAACAAGAGGTTCTACCTGGCAACAGGCCTGCTGGTCGCACTGATCATCGGAGCTGTTGTTTACGTTGCCGTTGGTAAGAATTCGCCGAAAGCCAGGATCAAAGCTCCAGGAGGCGGAACCGCCGAAGTCACGCCGACCGACAAGATGCGGGTGCGCACGGCCGAGGGGCAGCCCGACATCGACCTCAGCTCTTACAAGCTCGAGGTCACTGGCCTCGTGCGGACGCCGTTCTCACTCTCGTTCGATGACGTATTGGCGCTTCCCGCCGAGGAGAGGTTCGTCAAGCTGCCGTGCGTCGAGGGATGGACCGAGGCCGGCACCTGGAAGGGGCCAAGGCTCGCCCTGCTGCTCGAGCGAGCGGGGGTCGGGAATGACGCCCTGACCGTGGTGTTCACTTCACCCAACGGCTACACCACCTCACTCACCCTCGCCGATGTCAAGGCGACCGACCCGTTGCTGGCCTATGGTGTCAACGGTGGCAGGCTGCCGGACAAGCAGGGGTATCCCCTGCGGCTGGTCGTGCCCGACAGACTCGGTTACAAGTGGATCAAGTGGGTAACCGGTATCGAGCTGGTCAAAGGCGGCTACGAAGGTTACTGGGAGAGCAGGGGTTACTCGAACGAAGCTGACACGAACGGCCGATAACCTGGCGACCGTCGCTACGAGGGCTTTCAGCTGACCTTTTCGCACTCGCAATCGGCCGGCCGAATCGTTAAAGTATCAACAACGTTCAATCAGGAGGTTTCATTATGGCCGAGACGAGCGCTTCCTCGGGCAATTTCGACGAGAAGACCTTGAAGCGGGCGGCTTTCTGCGAGTCCAAGTGCCCGACGTGCAAGAAAGGCAGGGAGAAAGGCAGCGGCCTGTCGTACGCGCTGGTGAAGCTGGAGCACAAGCTCCACTTCTGCCCGTGGTGCAGGGCTTACGAGAAAGTCCACGGGGTGCCGGCCTACGAGAAGCCGCCGAACGCCTGACTTCTCTAAGGGGTCTTCGCTTATGTGGAACAGGGGCCGCCTGTTCTTGCTGTTAGCGTGCGTGCCGCTCCTGGTCGTGGCGTCGGGGTGCGGAGGGGGTTCGCCGGGTGACGCCTCGAGGAGGTCCAGCCAGCCTGCCGAGACCTCGCAGCCTGAGGCCGAGAAGCCTGTCGAACCCGAATACGCCACCGGCCCCGTGGTCGGCCTGAACCCTCTGACTCTGCTGCGCGTGGAGTCCGGACCCAAGTCGGTGGAGCTGATGCCGCCCGACGGGCGTCGCCTGTTTGTAAACGACCTCTACGCTCACAAGAATTTCATCTTCGACGCGGAAAGTTACGCCGTCCTCAAGGTCATACCGCTCCCGGACGAACCCGTCGAGGCCGATTTCACCAGTGACGGGCGCTTCGCCTGGGTCTCTCTTTATAACTCCTCGAAGGTGCTGGTGGTAGACACCGAAGCCGGCGCGGTAGTGGGTGAGGTCGGCACCGGCAGCATCCCCAAGGAGATCGCGGTCAGCCCCGACGACAGGTGGGTCTACGTAGCCAACTGGAATTCGAGCTCGGTAACGGTCATCGACGCGCGGGCGAGAGCCAGGGTGAAGGACATACCGGTGCCGGGGACACCGCGCGGTATCTGCTTCACCCCCGGGGGGGACTTCGCTTACGTTTGCATAATGGGGGGGAGCTCACTCGCGGAGGTGGACGTGCGGGCCGGACACGTCGTCGCAAGGCAGATACAGTGCGGCAGCAACCCGCGGCACGTCGTGCCCTCGAAAGACGGCAGTGTGCTGTACGTCAGCAACAACGGCCCGGGCACCATCACCCTGGTAGACCGCCGGGCCGGAGCCGTACAGGCGACGATAAAGGTGGGAAACCAGGCCAGGACCATCACTCTCACGCCTGACGGCGGGTTTCTGTTCGTCTGCAACTACGGCGAGGGTAAAGTTGGGGTCGGTACTGTGGGCTGCGTGGACCTGAATGTCCGCGCCCAGATCTTCACTGTGCCGGCATCGATGCCGATAGGAATCGCGACAAGCATGAAGGGTGATCGCCTGTTCATATCGAACTACGCGCCTCCCCAGGTGACGGCCATGCAGATACAACGCGAAACGCCGCGGTAGGAAACATCACGCTCTTACGCCCAGGGGGCCGGGGTGAGCACTAGCCGTTTATCTTTGCTATCGCCCGGATAGCCCTGGGCATGGACGGGAAGACCGCGAGGCCGGCTTCCAGCATCTTGTGCCGCAGCTTCCTGAGTATCTCCTCGAAGACGAGGTCATCGGTGTCGCAGGCCCGCGAGTAGAGCACCACTGCGACCGGCTTTCCCGAACCCCGGTGCGCGTCGATAAGGATGTCGGAGGCTCTTTCGAGCCCCTCCGCGCCGGCCAACTGGTAGGCGAAGTTCAGCGCAAGGTCGAATATGAGGATATCGGTGGTCGGGTTGCAGGCGGCCTCGCGGATGGAACCCTCGAACTCCGGCAGCGGGATGAGCGGGGCGCCGATGTCGAGAGGGTTTCCGGCGACAGCTCCGGCGCGGCCCAGCGCCTTCTGCATGCTCTGGAGCGAACCCGGGTCGAGAGCGGGCACCTCGAGCCCCACCGCCTCGGCGAGGTCGGCGCCGTATGTTCCCAGCCCGCCGCCACCCCCGGCGATGAGAAGGCGTTTGCCGGGCCCGCGGCCGAACTTACCGAGCGCGATCAGGACGTCGACGGTCTCGTCGATGCCCGAGACTTCGATGGCCCCGCACTGGCGCAGCAGCGTCTCCCATATCTCGGTGGAGCCGGCCAGCGAGCCGGTGTGGGACACGACCGCGCGCCTCGACGACTCGCCTTTGCCGACTTTCCAGAGTATTACCGGCTTGGCCGCGGCGGCCTCGGCCAGGGCGTCGGCGAATTCACGGCCGTCCCTGACGCCCTCCAGGTAGCCGGCGATAAACGCGGTCCGGGGGTCCCGGGCGAAGTAGCGGAGGAGATCGGCCTCGTCGATGTCCGCGGCGTTCCCGTAGCTCACCACGGCGCTGAAACGGATGCCCAGGCTCTGGCTTTCCCTCGCCAGGTGAACGGAAAAGCCTCCGCTCTGGGAGATGAAGGCGGTGTCGCCCGGCGTCCTGGTGAAGTCGAATCCCGGAAGGAGCGTGAGCCCGTTGCGCGGGTTGTAGATGCCGAAACAGTTAGGGCCTATCATCCGGAAGCCGCCCTCGCGAGCGAGCTTCAGGGCCTCGCTCTCGAGATGCCTGCCCTGTTCGCCGATCTCCCTGAAACCGGCGGCCATTATGATGACCCCTTTCACGCCGACCTCGGCGCAGTCGCGCAGCACATCCATGGAGCGGTGGGCCGGGACCATCAGGTAGACCAGGTCGGGCACCTCGGGCAGGGAGCGGATATCCGGGTACGCCTTCAGGCCCATGATCTCTTTCTCTTTGGGGTTGACCAGGTAGATGGGACCGTCGAAGCCTACGTTCATCTGTGACATCGTAAAGAGCGAGCCGAATTTCATCGGTGAGCCGGAGGCGCCGACCAGCGCCACTGACCGGGCGTTGATTATCTGGTCGATCTCCTCGAAATCAAAGACCAAACCAATCACTTCCTTTCCAAGCCTGCCGAATTATAGCATGCAAACGACGAGGCTAATCGGGCGCTACTGGAAAGCGCTCGCCCGCAGGGGATAGAATCATGCAAGGTTCGATGACGCCGCGGGAGCGCGGCTTTCTAGCGTCGGTACAAGGGAGGATTCAGCCATGTCAAGGCCCATGTGGTTCGTCAAGATGATGAAGCTCGGGTTTCCATATCGCAAACTCGGGGCGAAGTTCACCAGGGTCCCTCTGCTCGGCGGTCTGGCGGAACGCATGCTGTTCGAGGGCGACGACATAATGATCCTGCCCCGCGAACAGGTCCTCAAGGTCGGCGAGGATGTTCAGGCCGCGGGCGAGGACGTGGTCCTGCCCTCGAGCGTGGTCGAGCATTTCATCGAGCAAGCGAGCTTCCACTGGATAATGAACACCTGCATCTGCCGCGAGAGCACGAAGTGCAAAGACTACCCGGTGGACCTGGGCTGCATGTTCCTCGGTGAGGCCGCCAGGGGCATCAACCCTAAGCTGGGCAGGCCGGTTACCAGGCAGGAGGCCCTCGAGCACCTGAGGCGCTGCCGTGAGGCGGGGCTCTTCCACCTGGTCGGGCGCAACAAGCTGGACACCTTCTGGCTGAAGGTGGGACCCGGTGACAGGCTGCTCACGATCTGTAACTGCTGCACCTGCTGCTGCCTCTGGCGCATTCTGCCCGAGGTGTCCGGCAGCATAAGCTCTAAGGTCACCAGGATGCCCGGAGTCACGGTCGTGGTAAGCGACCGCTGCGTTGCCTGCGGCACCTGCGTTAAGGAGGCCAACTGCATCGCGAACGCTATAAGCCTGGGGGATTCACGCGCCCTCATCGGGGTTGACTGCAGGGGGTGCGGCCGCTGCGCCGAGGTCTGCCCCGAGGGCGCTATAGACGTCGTGGTGGAAGACTCCGACTTCGTGCGCAGGTCGATCGAGCGCATCACCGCGAAGGTCGACGTGACCTGAACCGCACCGAATATTCGTGCCGTCGACCCCCGGCCGTCTTTCGTCTCATGGCTCCGGGTCATGAAGGAGCTAGATCGGCCCTCCACCGCCGGACCCGTTGCGGCGCGCGCGCTCGGAATAGCGCGACATGCGGGTTACAGCCTGCCGGTCAACTCGCTCGCTTGCGCCGTTTTCGTCTGCGGCGACGTTGAACGCGTAGACGTGGGCTATCTCGCCCTCGGCGACCAGCGCGCTCCCGACGGTGGTGTCACCGGTGATGCGCACGTCACGGCCGAGGCCGGGCGGCTCGAAGACCAGCATGTCCGCGGCACCCGCGGAGTCGAGGAACGAGCGGACCTGCCCGGGGTCTGCCGAGCCCTCGCCATCTTCCCGGAGCGCCTCGATGGCGTACGAGTTGAGGAGCTTGGCCCACTGCCTCTCGAGAGTTGCCGCCCTGTCGAACGCGTCGAACCCCATGACCTTTCCACAGAGCGTGAAGACGGCCCCGACCATGGTGTCGCGGCACTCGAAGCGCTCGATCGCGAGGTGCTCGAGAAAGCCGTCGAGCCGGGAGCCGCTCGACCGGAAATGGTCGTCCATGGCCATTGTCGGCGCATAGGCCTCTTCGGAGGACAGCCGGTCGTCGATGGAGCGCCAGATGCCCTGCTGGTCGGCATCGTAACGACTCTCCCGTAGGAGGTTGCGGGTAACGTCACGGTGCTTCTGCGCCCGCGTATTGGCGTAGAGGTTATAGCTGGAGCCGGCCATTCCGCGGGTCCTCTCGTAATGCCAGCGGCCCTGCTCGACGCAGGATACCGGGATGACCACCTTGCTGTGCGCGGCGATCAGCACGGTCGTGTTGAGGACGCGGTTCTGTTTGGCGCCGACGAGCTGCTGCCCGTCGATGATGAGGACCTTCTCGGCGCCGCTGTTCTCGAGCAGCAGCTCGGGGACGCTGCCCGCCTCGCCCATCTCGCTTACGCTGACCGAGCCGGCCTCGAGCGCCTCCTCGTAGGTGAGATAGACGAGCCCGCTCTCGATGGAGAGGTGGAGCGGGCACACACCGAGCGCGCCGCAGGTCAGCGGCCTGCCCGGCGAAAAGGCTCCCTCGCCGCCGCTTAGCCTTGCCTTCACCGTCTGAATTGCCTGTTCGTTCATCGTGCCTTCTCCTTTTCGCCTGGAACTCTACCCCGGGACGGGCGCGGTTGTGGTGCCCGGGCGGTGAGCCAGGGGTCTATTGAAAATCAAGCCGCCGCCGGCCTCCTTCAGCCTCAAAGTAACTCTACTCCACACCTGTGACACCGAATTCGGCGCTGCTTGCTCGAGCGCGCCTTGCAGGAAGCGCGCGACTTATGACAAATTGTAGGAAAGCAGCGTTTTGCTCCGGACGGCCCGGGTCGGCTAAGCGCGTGCTCCTTGAAAGCGCAGACGGCCGCGAGGCCAGGAGAAGGAGGTACCGCTCGATGGATGCGGAGTTGATGGTGAAGATGGTCGAATCAGCGTGTCCCTTCGCCCAGCGAAGCCACATGCGTGTCACCAGGATCGGCGAGGAGGGTTACATCACCGCCATACTCGAAGACGACCCCGCGAACCGCAACGCCTTCGGGCTG
>JBBQKJ010000030.1:0-33978 GCA_038326775.1 Candidatus Geothermincolia bacterium | reverse complement strand
GATGGGGGGGCTCCCGAGCCCGCCCTTTCCCTTGGGGTCATTCCCCCTGGGGACAGACACCATGACATGATTTCTGGTCATGGTGACTGACCCCAGGATGAATGCGCTTCCAGGAACTCCTCTACGATCCGGCGGGGCTCGAGGAGGCGGCGAGGGGCCTTGACCGGTGTAACTCCGCTGTCAGGGTCGGGTTCGAGCACGCCGAGCCTGACGCGCCCCCGCCGCAGGCGCAGGGCCTTCTCCTCGACATCGCCGAATATCTCCGGGCGCCGCAGGTACACCGCGGCCACCACGTCCCAGGGGAAGAAGCCGCCCCCCTTGCCCGCTACCGGCACCACCCGGTTGAACCTCAGCCAGAAATCGATGGGCTTGACGAGGTACGACGCGACCGGATTGCCCATCGCGCGAAGGCTGTCGAGGTCGCCACGGGTGAACAGCGCCTGCCTGCACAGGTCTCCGGATATAAGGACCTTGTCGCAGGGCGCGGCGAGCACGCGGCCGGCCGCCCCGGTGTCCTTGAAGAAGTTGAACTCGAACGGCGAGCCGAACGACCCGCCCATGATCACAATACGCCGCACGTTTTCATAGAAGGAGGCCTCGAGCATACCGGCGGTCGCGACGTTGGTCAGCGGCCCCAGCGCCAGGACTGTGACCTCGCCCGGGTTGTCGCGGACAGCCTCCGCGAGAAAACGGCTGGACGCCGTCTCCACCCCGAGGTCTTTCCGGCTGACCGCCCCGCCGAGCACCGGCACCTCGGAGCGGCCGCAGACGTCGACCAGCTCTTCGGCCTTCGCGAACGCCTTAGGCTGGGAGGCGTTGCCGTGCACCACGGTGAGCCCGAGCGTCTCGAACTCGTCGGGGAGCGCCAGGAGGTACAGCATCGCCAGCCCGTCGTCCACGTCCTTGAACCGGTAACCCGTAGCGGGGTCCGTGTCTATGATGACCATGCTCTCTGTCATGTCGCCCCCTTGAACCGCGTTCCTGGTGATACGATATAACAGGCTGGGCTGCCGATACCAGTTCGCACACCCGGCTTACGCACGAACGGGAGGAACGACTTGGAGTTCGCCCTCGTCGGGTGCTCGCTCGACGCGCTGGACGCCGAGGAGAAGCTCGCGATGAAACTCGCCTACCTTTTCGCGCTCAGGGAAGGGATCACCGCCGAGGGCTTCGCGCGCGACCCCTTCGACCTGCTGGAGCGCGAGCTCTCGCGGATTCCAGGCGTCACCGTGGCCGGCAGGCTCGAGATCGAGTCATTCCTCACTCCCAGGCCGTCGGCGTCCGACCTGGACGACATAGACCCGGGCCTGTACCGCGAGTTCCTCGACACGGGGGGATGCTCGGTCGTCTCGGCGAGGCTCCGCGAGTTCGTCAACAAGCGTGCGCTGCCGCTCCGCCCGCTGCTGGTCGGTGTGGACCACTCCCTTACCGGAGGCGTCCTCGAGGCGCTCGCGGGGGCGGGAGAGCGGCCCGCTCTCATCGTGCTCGACAGCCATTTCGACGCGATTCCAGCGAGCGTCCGGAGGGCGTCGGTCGAGACCGGCGGCGCCGAGGGGGGCGAGCTGACCGCTCTCCCGGACAGCTACAACTGCGGGACCTGGCTCGCCTCCGTAATAGACAGAGCCCTGGTCTCGGCTGGAGACGTAGTCGTCCTGGGGCCGTCCGACTACCCCGGCGAATCCGCCGGGGACGAGCCCGGGGGAATGTCGGAGTATCGCCGGGTTTACCGGGGGCTCGAGGAGCGAGGGGTCAGGGTCGTCGGCAAGAAACACCTCCGCGAGGCGGGCATCGGGCCTGCGGTCGCCGAAGCCCTCCGGGGGCTCGAGGGCAGGCCGGCTTACGTCTCCCTGGACGCCGACGTGGGTTCCGGTGAAGACGTGAAGGCGGTCCGGTTCCTCGACACCATCGGGCTGAGTTTCGACGAGGTAGTCGAGACCGCGCGCGCCCTGCGTGAATGGCTCGAGGCTACCGGCTCACAGATCGCCGGCCTCGACATAATGGAGATAGACGTCCACCTTGCCGACATACCGGGCTCGGAAGACCGCACTGTCGAGATGTGCGCTTCGTTCGCCCGCGAGCTGCTCGAGGGGCGAACGGATGAGTGAGAGACTCAAGGTCGAAGGCGACGGCTGCCGGTTGGAGTTCGACCGCCAGGCGGGGAGGTTCTCCATCTACGCGGGCGACACCGAGGTGTTCGGGCGGGCGACCGGGCAGCTCGTGACCCGCAAGAAGAAAGGTTACGAGACGTTCTCGACGGCGGGGGAGTGGGAGAAGCTCGACGCGGGCGGCCCGGGGCTCGCGCTCGCCAAGCGCGTAGAGCGGGGGCGCCTGCTGTTCGAGGCCCGCGCGGAAGGCGCCGCCCTGGTCCTCAGGCTCGGGATGGCCTGGGAGGCCGGTGGCGAGCCACCCGGGGTGGAGGCGATAGCGCCGCTGTTCGTCCCTCCCGGATGCATCTGGCCGGGGCGCGAGAGCGTCAAGCACTGGCGCGTGTACGTCAACGGCTGGCAGTGCTGGACGCCATCGGGCACGCTCTCCAGCAGGCGCTCCGCCGCTTACCTGTTCCCTCTCTTCATGCCGCGCTTCCTGAAGCCGATGCTCGCGAACACCGCAACGCCCGTCCCCTCTGAGAGAGGCTCTTTCGAGAGCGAGTGGTTCGGCGGTATCGCCGACGTGGAGCGGGGCGACTCTGTCGTGCTCGGTTTCACCGGTGTGACCCGTGCGCTCTCGGGGGTCTCGACGAGGCTCGGCCGCAGGACAGAGCTCTCCGAGCTCGAAGCCGCATCCCGGTTCGAGGGTAAGAGGCCGGCGACCGGTGCGGAGCTCTGGAGCGAGCCTCTCGCCGTGATCCCGGGAGACCTCTCCGGGGAGAACCTGGAGCGTTACGCCGAGCTCACTGCCGCCGAGCAGGGGTTCAGCGAGACGGCGCGCATCCCTTCCGGCTGGTGCTCCTGGTACCAGTACTTCCGCGGGGTCACCCGCGAGGACGTGATGGCCAACCTCGAGCTGCTCTCCGGGCGCTATGCGGACCTCGATATCGAGCTGGTGCAGGTGGACGACGGCTACCAGGCGGAGGTGGGCGACTGGCTCGAGACCAACGAGAAGTTCCCCGGCGGCCTGGAGGACATAGCCCGTGAGATTACCTCGAGGGGCAAGGTGCCCGGCATCTGGGTCGCGCCGTTCACCGCGACCAGGCGCTCGGCCGTCTTCCGCGAGAAGAAGGACTGGCTCATGAAGCGCAAGCGCAAGCGCCCGGTGCTCGCGGGCGTCAGCCCGGACTGGGGCGGACGGTACTACGGGTTGGACCCCACCCACCCCGAGGTGCTCGAGCACGTCCGCGAGGTCTTCACGACGCTCGCCGGCCACGGGTACCGCTTCTTCAAGCTCGACTTTCTGGCAACCGGCATGCTCGAGGGGAGACGCCACGACCCGACAGTCACGCGCGCCGAGGCGATGCGCCGCGCGCTCGAGGTCATCAGGGAGGCGGTCGGCGAAGAGTCGGTGCTCATGGCGGCAGGCGGGCCCGTGATGCTCGGCACCGGCATACTGGACGCCCAGCGCATCGGCACTGACGTCGCCCCCAGCTGGCGGCCGTTCTTCCAGCGCCCGCTGCGGGACCGGGCCACCCCGGGCACGCGCAACTGCCTCGTCAATCTTTTCACCCGCGGTTTCATGAACGGGCGGCTGTTCGAGGCCGACCCGGACTGCCTGCTCCTGCGCGCCGCGGATACGAAGCTCACGCCCGACGAAACCCGGACACTCGCCTCCGGGATAGCGGTCTTCGGCGGAGCGTTCCTCATCTCGGATAACCTGGCCCTCTGGGGGCCCGAGCAGGAGGAGATGGCCGCCCGCGTGCTGCCTCCCGTCCGCGGCCACCCGAGGTGCCCCGACATCTGGACGAGCGAGATACCGCGATACCTCGTCTCGACACTGGCCGACCCGGAGGGCGAGTACCACCTCCTCTGGGCGGTGAACTGGTCAGGCTCCCCGCGCAAACTCGAGACCACCCTGTCCGAGCTAGGCATAGGCCACGGGCGGTTCCACGCCTGCGAGTTCTGGACCGGCCGGTACCTTGGAGAAACGGCCGACGCCCTGCCGCTGGGCACCCTTCCCTCCCACGGGTCCGCCGTCGTCAGGCTCACGCCCGCGGTCGACGAGCCGCGGCTCATTGGCTCGAGCCTGCACGTCACCCAGGGAGCGGCCGAGCTGGCTCGATTCGAGCCGCGCGGCGGAGGCTTGAGCATGTCCGTCTCCAGCCCGATAAAAGACACGGCGTCGCTAACGCTCTGCGTGCCGGGCGCCGCGGAGCCCCGCGCCACACAGGGCGCCGGCGACATCAAGATAACGCGCCTTGCCACCACGGTCTACCGCCTGGAGTTCGAGCTGGACCGCGCGCGCGACCTCGAGCTGGAATGGTCCGCGCGCCAAGGCGCCGGAAAGGAGTGAAGATGCCGTTCGCCGACATCGACGGCGTGAAGATAGCGTACGAAGTGCGCGGCGAAGGCCCCCAATCGTTTTCCTTCACTGCTGGATGGGAAACATTTCGCTCTACTTCGAGCAGGTGGCCGGGTTCTCGCGCGAATACCGCTGTACAAGCATGTGCTTCCCGGGCTACGGCGACTCCGGCGAGGCGAACGATCGGGGCGTACTCGGTAAGTACGGGGAGGGAGCACAACGCGGTCGGAGTGGCGCAGGGGCTCGAACGCCAGCGTATTTATGGAAGGGAGCACTAAAGGGGGCAGGGATGGAACGAAAGACAAGTCGAGTCGTCTCGGCGGCGGTCGTGATCGCACTCCTGGGACTCGTTGTTTTCCTCGGGGCGGCGAACTCACCGGCGGCAGGCTCGAACCCGCATGTGATCGACAACGTGGCCATTGACCACAACGTCATGGTGACGTCTTACCCCCTTCCCCCTGACATCCAGTCGGTTGCCCCGCAAGAGGGCAAGCCCGGAACAAAGGTGACCATCAGCGGGAACGGCTTCGGCGACTCCCGGGGCAGCTCGACCGTGACCGTGGGCGGGGCGCTGGCTGAGGTGGTCTCGTGGTCCGACACGAAGATAGTGATAATCGTCCCCGGGGGCGCGGCTTCCGGCGCGATAGTGGTGTCGACACCCGGCGGCGCGAACGCGCGGGTGTTCACGGTCTGCTACCCCACGTGGTACCTGGCGGAGGGCTCGACCGCCTGGGGATTCACAACGAACATAAACATGGAGAATCCGAATCCGAACGAGGTGACCGCGCGAATAACCTACTTCGATTCGCAGTTCCCGCTGGGCATGGGCGCGGTCAAGACGCGCGATGTTAAACTGCCTGCCATGAGCCAGACCGTGTTAAGCGCAAACTCCGACCTTGGATACGAGGTCGACTTCTCAACCAGGGTCGACTGTCTCAAGGGACAGACCATCGCCGTGGACCGCACGATGTTATGGTTGAGCGGGATGGGCGAGGCCCGTGGCACCAACAACTCGATCGGCGTCACGCTGCCGGCGACCACCTGGTACCTTCCGGAAGGTTCCTCCAACTACGGTTTCGAGACCTGGACGCTGGTGGAGAACCCTGGAGCAAAAGACGCCGAGGTGACTCTGACTTACATGGTCGAAGGTGTCGGCCCCAGGCCGGTCACGCACGCCGTGTCGGCCTACTCACGGGCGACCTTCAAGATGTCCGAAGATATAGGCCTGGCGGATGCCTCCATCAAGGTGACGAGCGATGTGCCGGTCATTCCCGAGCGCTCCATGTATCGATACTGGATATCGCCGCAGACCGGCGAGAATACGCGCAGGGAAGGCCACGAATCCATAGGCGCCACAACCCCGTCCACGGATTACTACCTGGCCGAGGGTACCACCGCCTGGGGATTCACAACCTACGTGCTCGTCCAGAACCCCAACAAGACGCAGGCCACCGTGACCATCACCTACAATACCGGAGCGGGCGCCATACCGACCGACCCGTTCACCATGCCAGGCGAATCGAGAAAGACCGTAAGGGTCAACGACGCGGTGCCGAACCGGGACTTATCCACCCACGTGCACGCGGACGTGCCCATAATCGCGGAGAGGAGCATGTACTGGCGTTCGAACGGCAGTGTGGTTGATGCGATGCATGACTCCATAGGCACACCCGGCGCGCACCTGGTATGGTACCTTCCGGACGGGTACTCCCCAATGTTTGACAACAGAAGCGAGACCGAGACCTACACGCTTGTGCAGAACCCCGGTGATGTTGATGTTGAAATAGAGGTCTCCTACCTGGTTCATGGCGGTTCTAATGGGAGCAGCGTGGTTTTCACCGACACCGTGAAGGCGAACTCGCGCAAGACTTACTCCCTGAACCAGTGGTCCGGCAGGGGGGCATCCGTCATGGTGAGGTGCCTGCCACCTGACCCGACGATGGCCGCTTCTGGAATGTCTCCGGGCGTGATAGTGGAGAGGTCGATGTACTACGGCGGTCGCTGGTCAGGCGCCAATACCGTAGGCGCGTTTGACGACATCTTTCAGCCAATCTGAGCGGCTGGTGGGGTTCCTGATCGGCTTGAATCCGGGGGTGCTCCCGCGCCTGGACGCAGGCCCCGGCCCGGCGTAGAGGCGCTCAGTCCGGGTAGAAGAGTCGCTGGCGGTAGCGGCCCCAGCCGTATCCCCTGATCAACACTTTGGTCTCGCTCGAGAGAAGGAAGTCCTTGAAGCGCACTGCTCCCTGGTGGTTCACTGAGCTGAACCGCTCCGGGTTGACTACGGTAACGGTGTACTGGTTGATCAGCCGCCCGTCACCCTCAACCAGTTTCTCGAGCGATAGCCACTCGTTCATCACGATGAAAGTGGCCCTGTCCGTAATCGTATAGGCCTGCTTTTCGTCGGCGATCCGCATGGTCTCACCCATGCCCTGGCCTGTCTGGATGTACCGGCCTGCCTCGGGCGTTGTCCCGATTCGCCCCCAGACCGACATCTCCATAGCGTTGGTGCCCGAGGCGTCGGCCCGCGACACGAAGCTCGAGCCGCTGGCGGTTATCCGCCCGAAAGCCTCGTCGGCGTCCTTCAGGCCGCGTATTCCCGCGGGGTCTTTCGCGGGGCCGACGACGATAAAATCGTTGTGCATGACTTTGTCGCTGCTCTCACCCAGGCCGGCGGCCATGAGCTCGGCTTCCGCTTTTGGCTCGTGCGTCAACATCAGGTCGGCGTCGCCGTTACTGCCCATGAACAGCGCGGCCCCGCTGCCGACCGCAACGGCCTTCACATCGTAGGGGTACTTATCCTCGAAGCGCTTGACGAACTCGTCGAGGATGCCCGAGTCCTGGGCGCTGGTGGTGGTAGCGAGGACGAGGCTCTTCCTTGAGCCCGCCGGAAACCGGGACCCGCCGCAGCCCGCGGCCGCGATGAGGAGCAGGACGGCCGCCAGGACGGCCGCGACAGTACGCTTCACCGCAAGACCTCTATCGCGGTAAGCATGCGGACCCAGTAGAAACCATCCTGGCTGGCCACCACGAGCCTGACCGGCCCGTCCTCCCTGGGGATGGGCTTCTTGTTCTGGGTAAGGGCCAGGATGGTGTCGGGCAATACCGCTATGTCATAGCCGACCCTTCCCACGTAACCGTCCCAGGCTTCGATCTTCAGCTCCTTGAAAGGACGGGCCACACCCTGGGCGTCCAGCACCGAGGAGAGCGGCACTCCCGACCACGTCCCCGGGATGGTCATCCCGTTGGACCTCTTGAGGATGGCGCTGACTTCCTTCTGGGGAAGAGAACCGAGCGGATCGGTCTCGATGGTCCTGGTGACACCGGAATCGACCAGCTTGATAGTCTTGCACGCTTCGTACATGCCGGCGAGCTTCTTCTCGCTCTGGAGCAGCTGCGTCTCTTTTCCAGCCCCCCCGCATCCAATCGCGAGAATGACCAGGAAAAGCAGTGCCAGGGATGTCGGAAGGCGCAGGCGAGCCATCTAGACCCCCGAGCGATGGAAGGCCAACCAGAGGAGTGCACCCGCCCGCCCGGGGAGCACCAGGGAGAAAGCGGAACCCGCCACCCACGATACAACCCCGCGCGCGCCGCCGAAGCCACTGTTGACAAGGTCGAGAACGGCGTTTGCCGGCACCGGGGCCTGCCCGGGCTGTGGCGCCGCCGCCGCCGGGTTCTGGGCCGGGTCGGCCTGGGGCTGCGCCTGTGGTGGCGGTGCGGGAGTGACGTTTGGCGGGGGCTCGGTCACAGAGCCGTACACAGCGAGCGAGCCCGGGGGAACCGAACCCGGTGAAGGAACTGAAACCCCCGCCGGGACCGGGGTCACTTCGACCGCGAAGATCAAACGAGCGCAAAGGGGAGTGTTGGCGTCGCCGCCCTGGTCGCGGGTACCCTGCTTGTTCTGGGGAACGATGAGGCGCAGAGGCCCTTCGTCGCCGGCGAGGGGCTGCCCCCCCTTCGCGAAGGCGATGATAAGCTTGAGGCCGCCCGGGTAAGTCTTGTTGACCTGCTCGAGGCTGAGCGTGGCCGCGTAGCCGTCCCTGGCCCGGACCACCACTCCGCTCGCCCCGGGCGCGAGACGGAGCTTTTCATTTACCAGGTACGAGACGGGCACGCCGGTGTAGTCCGCCTCGTAGTATGAGTACGGCGGCAGCTGCTTCAGGAAAGTGTAATGGCCCGAGAACGCGGGCATGGAAACCAGCTCGCCGTTCGAAAAAACGGCCGACGCCTGGGCTCGCGCCGTTCCCCCGGAGAGCGCAAGCGCGGTACCGGCGAGGAGAAAGGCCGCCAGGAGCGCGGAGACGGCCGACCGCAGGTGGCGACGGCTCGACCTGGATGCGATCACAGTGATCAAAGACATCAGCAACACCGCCAATCCCGCGGCCCCGAAGGCGAGCGGTATCATCATGCTCATGGGGTAGACAGGGGGGATGTTCCCCCAGACCCACACCTGGTCGGCGGGGATTTTCTTCACAGCAGGCGGCCTGGCCCCTTTTTCAAGGGGGCCGACCTCGATCAGCCGCACGTTGGACACCCACGAAGGCTTGTTGGTGTCGCCGATGGAATACTGCGGGGCGACGTAACGCAGCGGGCCGGTGCCGTCCGGCTCCGGGTCGAGCGCCTTTGTGTTCATCTCGTAGCCGATGAGCGGCAGAAGCCCGCCAATTCCTTTCTTCTTGAGCTCCTTCACAGTGAGGGTGGTGCCCAGCGCGGGCCAGAAATAGCCGTCCGGCGCCGAGATCTTTATGCTCGCGCCGCCGTCCGTGACACCGCATCCCTCCAGCAGTCCCCACACGGACACGCCCTTGAAAGACGTGGTCTCCACCGTTTTCCAGTTGTTTATGCTGCGGTAGTCGCCCCGGGAAGACGTCATGGCTTTTACGTCTTCGACGCCCAGGGTTAACACATCGCCGGCAAGGGCGATGTTCAGGCCGAAAAGAATCGCCGCCACGAGCAGCAGGAGCACCGACATGTATACAAGCAGGCGAGATCTCTTGACCTTGCCCTCCTTTCCAAGCACGGGAGGCCCGTCGGTTTCCCGGCGGACCCTGTCGGTCTCCCTCCATGGCTTGCGCTGTAGGAACTGGAGACTCGGAGAGCCTTCTTAACAGGCCAATACGCTAATACTCGGCCTGCGCACTGTCAAGGCAACATCGGCGATGCACTCGCTCGCTTGACACTCTCAGGATCCAAGTGTTAGCGTTCCCGCCGGAAGGGTTTTCCGAGCAATCCGCCCTAAAGCGCGAGCCAGGGGCGGTATGCCGATAGGGTGTGACTGGAAACGGTTGCGCCTCCCGCGCTTGGAAAGGGAGACCTGAAGAGAATAGGCTTTCTATGGCGTCCTTCCACAGGACGCCATTTTTTATGAGCCGTCTCTCCGCGCGCGGGAGGCGGCTTTCCGTTTTCCCCCTCGAGATAAGGAGGATTGCGTTATGACTGCACTCAACAGAAGGACTTGCTCGATCGCGGTGGTGTTAGCGCTGATCGTCATGCTGCTGGCTGTCGCCGCCGGGCCGGCGCTGGCCGTCGAGCCGTGGGCGTTCTTTCCGTACACGCCGAGCCCGACGGCGCAGAGCCTGACGGCAGGCTGCGCGGTGGACGCGAACAACATCTGGGCGGGCGGCGGCCTCAGCACTGTGGTCCGATACAACGGGTCCGCATGGGCAACCGAGAGCATACCCATCGCGGGGATTTTCGTGGGTGGCATGGCCGCTGCCAACGCCACCAACATCTGGGCTGTCGGCGACAACCTCGACATCTTCTACTCCGATGGAACTGCCGGCGGGAACTGGGTCACGCAGAACTCGGCAGGCACGGGCAACTTCTACGGTGCCTATGCCCTCGACCAGAACAACGTCTGGGCGGTCGGTGGAACGACTGCGGGCCCGTTCACGAGCAGGATCTACAAGTGGAACGGGACCGCCTGGGCTGACGAGACACCGGCGGGAATAAACGATCAGTTCAAGGCGGCAAGTGGCTGCGACGCCGACCACGTTTGGGCGGCGGGTTATGACAGCTCGAACAACAGCCACATCTATTTCAGGGACGCGACCCACACCTGGAACGCGACGGCGCAGTATACTCTCACCGGCGTGAGGCTGCGCGGTATCAAAGCCATCGCTCCGAACAACGTCTGGGCGGTGGGCAACGGTGGAACGATCCTGCATTTCAACGGCACTACCTGGGCTCCACACTCGCAGTCGGGCGTCGTCACCACGTCCGAGCAGTACATGGTGAACGCCACGAGCGCGGGCAATGTCTGGTCGGCGGGCAGTGGAAACAGCATTCTCAACTTCGACGGCACGACATGGACGCTCTTCAACTCGCCCGACAAGCCGGCGAACCACAGAACGGCGCTGCCAGCCAGCACCGGCTCGGTCTGGGTGACCGGGCAGGGCGGGAAAATATTCAATGGAGCCATCATGAGGATCGCTTCGGCCAACCCCACCTGGGGCGCGCAGACGCAGACGCTCGATGTCGACATCGTCGGCACGGCCACGCATTTCGTTAACGGCACGAGCGCGGCGACCTTCTCGGGGACCGGTATCACCGTCAACTCGACTACCGTGACCGGCGACACGCTCGCGACCGCCAACATCACTATCGCAGGAGGGGCGCCGCCGGGCGCGCGCGACGTGAACGTTACTACGGGGGCAGAGACGCCGAACGTCCTCACGGACGGCTTCAACGTGAGGGCGATGCACACCATAACGACGAACGCTGGTGCGAACGGCACCATTACCCCTGCGGGCCCGGTCAAGGTGCTCGATGGAGACGACCAGGCGTTCACGATCACACCCGCCGCGGGCTATCACACAACGGACGTGGCGATCGACGGGGGGGTGCACCTCGGCGCGGTCACGAGCTACAAGTTCGAGAACGTCAAGGCGGACCACACCATCTCGGCGTCCTTCAGCAACGCGTATTCGACCTGGTACCTGGCTGAGGGCTCCACCGCCTGGGGCTTCGGCGCCGGGATCAACATCGCTAACCCGAACGACGAAGACTTGAACGCGAAGGTCACCTACATGTTGACCGGCGGAAAGACGAAGGAACTGACGGTCGGCCTGCCAAAGACGAGCAAGGTGACCGTCATGCCTGCCGAGACAGTGGGCAACGCGGATTTCTCGACGAAGGTCGAGTGCGTACAGGGAAAGACGATCGCGGTGGACCGCACGATGGAGTGGCAGTCGGGCGAAGGCCAGACCGCCGGCGCGCACAACTCCATCGGCGTGACGGCGCCCTCGACTGCATGGTACCTGCCGGAGGGCTCGTCCAAATGGGGGTTCCAGACGTGGTTGCTCATACAGAACCCCGGCGACGTGGAGGCGTCCTGCGATGTTACCTACATGATCGAGGGCGTCGGACCCAAGACGATCAACCACCAGGTGCCCGAGCACTCACGCGCCACCTACAACCTGGCCGAAGAGGTCGGCCAGGCGGACGCGTCCATCAAGGTGGACAGCAACGTCGGCGTGATACCGGAGCGCGCCATGTACACGTTCTGGCCCGCCTCGGGGAGCGGAGACGCCGTGCGGCGCGAGGGCCACGATTCGATTGGTGCCCTTCAACCGGCCAACGACTTCTTCCTGGCTGAAGGTTCGACGGCATGGGGTTTCACCACTTACGTGCTGGTCCAGAACCCTAACTCGTCGCAGGCGAAGGTCACCTTGACCTACATGACCAATGACGGTCCCGTCACGGACGCGCCGTTCACTATGCCCGCGAACTCGCGAAAGACGATAAGGGTCAACGACGCTCACCCGGATATGGACCTCTCGACGAAGGTCCACTCCGACAAGCCGATAGTCGCGGAGCGCTCGATGTTCTGGAGTCTTCCCGGCGTGGGCGGCCTTGCGACCACCGACTCGATCGGCACGAGCGCCGCCCACATGTCCTGGTGCCTGCCGGACGGCGCTGCGACCGATGAGAACGGTGGAGCCGAGACGTTCACGCTCGTGCAGAACCCGAACAAAGCGGATGTCCAGGTCAGGATCAGCTACCTGAACGAAGGGGGCAAAGACAACGTGGTCTTCACGGACACGGTGCCCGCGAGCTCCCGCAAGACTTACAACATGGCGGACAAGTACGCTCCGGGAGCGACCGCCTCGGCCTCGATAGTGGTGGAAAGCTTGACGGCGGGTAAGAAGGTCATCGTCGAGCGCTCCATGTACATGAATGGAAGGTGGGGCGGCACCGACACGATCGGCGCCTGGACGGACTAAGAGCAGCAAGATGGAGGGAACGATGAAAGAACGCAGGCTCGTGAGTGTGTTTCTCGCGGCGGTCCTCGCCATCACGGCGCTGCCGCTGTTGGCCGGTGCCGCGGGCGCGCAGCCCGGTGCGGCCACTCGGAAGGTTGACACGGCAACTGGAGCGACCCCGAACTATCGCACGTTCCTGAAGCCTGACCTCAAGAGCATGCCGTACGAGGGCGGGAACTTCACCTGCCTGAAGGCGTCGGCACCGTTCACGTACTTCAAGCAGGAGTGGTTCGGAGTGCCCTTCTCTTACCTGCTGGACACAGAAGTGGGCCTCAAGGCAGGTACCACAGGCATCAAGGTGATCGCCGACGACGGCTACTCTACCACCCTGACGCTCGCGGAGCTCAGGATGACGAACCCCGACGGCTTGCATACGCTACTGGGGTGGAAGCAAGGCGAGGTGGACAAGACCGGAGGGCCTTACCAGGAGCTCGATAACACGGAAGGCCCCTTCCGCCTGATCGTTCCCCAGGCGACCAAAGGACCGCACGGGGTGGGCACCGACAACTGGAACAGGGCTGTAATGAGGGTGCGCGCCATCGAGGTGCAGCCCACTCCACCGGGGCTTCTCAGCGCCGATGCGGCCAGGATACCGCCGGGCCAGATAGTGGTGTACGGCAACGTCCAGAACCGCCGGACGTTCACGGTGGACGCGCTGAAATCGATCACGAGCTACTCGGGGACCTACAAGTGGCTGAACACCTTCCCGACGCATGGCCAGACAGAGTTTGTCGGCATGCCCCTGCCCTACTTCCTGCAGAATCCGGTAGGGTTGCTCACCGGGTCCACCCACGTCACGGCTATTGCGGCCGACAACTACTCCGCGACGTTCACGATGGACCAGGCCACAAAGACCTATCCCGATGGCAACCCGATGCTCATCGGTTGGAACGAGGACGGCAAGGACCTCAAACCCTTGCCGGGTGAAGGGCCTCTAAAGAGTGTGAGGCCGCAGACCTCGAGCTCGGATGCGAACAAGAGCGATTGGGTCAGAAACCTGCGCGTGCTGCGGGTCGACCCGAGCCCGAATGGAGATGTAGGTCCGGCCGGCGCCTCCGTGCCGTCGGACAGGCTCATCGTCTGTGGGAATTCGGACCCGAATAACGTCCCCGGCACCTGGTACCTGGCGGAGGGCTATACGGGTGGTGGGTTCGAGGAGTGGATCTGCATCGCGAACCCGAACCCCTGGAAGACAGAGGTCGAGATCACCTACATGATACAGGGCGAGAGCAACAAGACCCAGACCATCTTCGTCGATCCCATGTCCAGAGCTACCGTGAAGGCGAACGACACGGTCGGTGACGGCAAGAGCGTTTCTGCCAAGGTCGTGGGGCACGAGGGCGACTCCATTGTCGTCGAGCGTGCTATGTACTGGAACGGCAAAGCGGGAGGGCATTGCGCCGCCGGCGTGAACAGCGCCGCTAAGAACTGGTATCTCGCGGAGGGTTCGACCGCCGGCGGATTCGAGACGTGGGTCCTGATCCAGAACCCCGGAGATAAGGCCGCGATCGTCAAGGTCAAGTACATGAACGGATCGGGCGCGGTCGATGGGCCGACCCTCAACATGCCTGCCCACTCCAGGACGACCGTAAACGCAGCGGAAACGCTGCCGAACGACTGGAACGTCTCCACTGAAGTCACAGGTGACGTGCCGATCATCGCCGAGCGAGCCATGTACTGGGCCAACAGGAAAGCGGGCCATGATGCCGTGGGAGTCACGGGTGCCGGAACTGCTTGGTACATGGCAGAGGGATGTACGGCCGGCGGCTTCGAGACGTGGGTCCTTTTGCAGAACCCCGGCAACAGCGCCGCGCATGCGACCGTCACCTACATGAACGAGAAAGGCCAGCAGGCCGGGCCTGTCGTCGAGATACCCGCGCATTCCAGGAAGAGCATCAACGTGGCCGACACGCTTCCCAACGACATTCAGGTCTCAACGAAAGTGGTTTCTGACCAGCCCGTCATAGCCGAGCGCTCGGTGTACTGGAACGGGCGGAAGGGCGGTACTTGCGAGAACGCCGTGGACAGCCCCAGGTTCCGCTCGTTCCTTGCGGAGGGCGCGACTGACGGAGGTTTCGAGAGTTGGATACTCATCCAGAACCCGGGGCCCATCGATGCGGAGGTATATATCACTTACCTGACCGACAAGGGCGCGCAGGAGAGAGCCCCGCTGGCGGTCCCGGCCGGTAAGAGGGTCTCAATCAACGAGGCCGACGACGTCGGAGCCAACTACCAGGTCTCGGCCCAGGTGAATTCCTCCGCCGCGGTCGCGGTCGAGCGCGCGGTCTACTGGAACAACCGGGTCGAGGGCAGCTGTTCCAAGGGGTACCTGACCTGGTAGGAGACCCCGGTGAAAGTATTTTGGGAATAGTGAGTCCCCCCTCACTTTCCATGGCGATAAAGGGGACCCTCGTGGTCCCCTTTTCGCTTGCGCCCGGAAGCCGGTCGCCAGGGGTGCCGCAGGATACCGCCGGTGTTCGTTGAACATAGGGTTGAAGTACGCGGGTATATGGAGGTGAGTGACGTGAAGTTAAGCGCGCGCAATGTTCTCAAAGGAAAGGTCACGGGTGTGACCCACGGGGCCG
The DNA here is from genome assembly GCA_038326775.1 of Candidatus Geothermincolia bacterium. GTDB lineage: Bacteria > Actinomycetota > Geothermincolia > Fen-727 > Anoxymicrobiaceae > DYIU01. The sequence goes on along the minus strand of JBBQKJ010000030.1, from coordinate 18,680 downwards.
TAAACTCGGAGGTCGTCCTGGAGCTCGCGGGCGGCGAAGAGGTCGTGGCGGTCATCACCAAGGCTTCGGCGGAGAACCTCGGTCTCGCGGATGGCAAAGAGGTCTATGCGGTCATCAAGGCTACCAACGTGATGATCGCGGTCGACTGAAGAGCAACCGGTCTCACTTGAGCGACTCCACCCGTTTCTTAAGGTCTTTGAGCGCGGAGTTCATGACGCGCTTGTCGACCTGTTTGATGAGTCTCCTGGCGAGCGGCCCGCGGAGCGCTTTGGGGATGGTGTAGGTGACGTCGTAGTGGTAGGTGACCTCGGTGCGCCCCTCGTCCAGCGGCTCGAGCAGGTAGGAGGAGTCGACTTCCTCGAGGTCGCCCTCGACGCAGCCGATCTCGATAAGTCTCTCCCTGTCCTTGTAGGCGTATGACAAAACGTAGTCGAGCTTTGTGACGACGGCGTCCACCTTGTAGCGGACCTCGGTGCCGCGCTTCTTCCCGTCCCGGTTGCGGACCTCGATCTCTTCGACTCCCGTCATCCAATCCGGGTAGCTCTCGAAATCGAGCAGGGCCTCCATGATGGCTTCCGGATCAGCGTTGATGACTATCGAATCGGTCAGGCCCGCCCTGCTCTCGCCGGCCATAGCTCCTCCTGGTGACGTCGCGGCCTTGTGTGAATATATCACTTACCCGCCTCAACGTGGGAGAGCGCACACCGGCGCGCCCTCGCCCCGGTAACGCTGATGTATAATTGCTCGACGAATCCCGAAGGAGACAGACAGTGCAGGACCCGAGCCTCAAAGGCGTGCTGGGCCTCATCGGTCAGACGCCGGTGGTGGAGATCGGCGCGCCCATAAACCCGAACCCCGGCGTGCGGATACTCGCCAAGCTGGAGGGGTTCAACCCGTGCAGCTCGGTCAAAGACCGCATCGCCCTATGCATGATAGAGGGCGCCGAGGAACGCGGCGAGCTGACGCGCGGCATGACCATTCTCGAGCCCACCAGCGGGAACACCGGCATCGGCCTGGCGATGGTAGCCGCGCTCAAGGGCTACACGATAAAGATAGTCATGCCCGAGACCATGAGCGTGGAGCGCCAGCAGGCGCTCAAGGCTTTCGGCGCCGAGCTCATCCTTACCCCCGGCGAGGAAGGCATGAACGGGGCCATCGCCCTCGGCCGCAAGCTGGCGGAGGACGACCAGTACTACATGCCCGACCAGTTCGCGAACCCCGATAACGTGCGCTCGCACTACGAGGGCACCGGGCAGGAGATAATCGAGCAGACCGACGAGGTCGACGTTCTGGTGGCGGGCATCGGGACGGGTGGGACGCTGATGGGCGTCTCGAGTAAGCTTCGAGAACGCGACCCGAAGATGAAGGTCGTCGGCGTCGAGCCGTTTCCCAACTCGCGCATCCAGGGGCTGCGCAACCTGGGCGATTACATGCCGCCCATCTTCGACCTGGCGGTGCTCGACGAGAAGATGAACGTGGACGACCGCTCGGCGTTCACCATGACCCGTGAGCTTGTGAGCAAGACCGGGCTCTTCGTCGGGATATCCTCGGGCGCGGCGATGTGTGAGGCGTGCCACCAGGCGACCCTGATCCGGCGCGGCACCATGGTGGTCATCTTCCCGGACCGCGGCGACCGCTATCTCTCAACCGAGTGCTTCAGCCATCAGCGCTCTGACGCGCCCCTCGAGGGCATCTAACTCTGTGTCTCGGCCTCCGGGCCCATGCGCTCGAGCGCCATCGCGCGAAGGTCGTTCTTGCGCACTTTGAAGACCTCTGTCACCGGCATCTCGTCGACAAAGGCCACCCACCTGGGGACCGCGTACCTGGCGACCTTGCCCCGCAGGAACTCGACGTAGTCACTTTCGGTGACCTGCCCACGGTGCTCCTCCTTGAGCTGGACGAACACCACCAGGTGCTCGCTGCCTGGCCTGGCCGGGTCCGGCACTCCTATGGCCGCGGCGAGCTCCGTCGCCGGGTGCTCGTGCAGCAAGTCGTCAACCTCGCGAGTGTAAACCTTGAAGCCTGAGACGATGACCATGTCCTTGGTCCGGTCCACGATGGAGAAGTAACCTTTCTCGTCCATCTTGACAACGTCGCCCGTGTGCACGAAGCCCTCCTCGTCCAGGCCCGTGCCCTCGTCAGGCCAGTAACCGAGCATCGCCTGTGGACCCCTGATTATCATCTCTCCGGTCCTGTCTTCGCGCGAGAGCTCGTCCAGCGGTATCGGCTTGCCGGTGTCCAGGGCGAGAACCCGGACCTCCGTATCCGGCAGTGGAATGCCGACGGTCGCGCGCCTCTCGACTTTCCTCACCGACTTCAGCTTACGGGTGATCGTGGAGAAAGCGCTGACGATCCCCATGAATATCATTCCGAAAACCTTGGGGCCTGTAAGCCTAGCAAACCACCTCAGCACCGGCACCGCCGGACCGAACAGGGTGTGGTTGAGGACCCGCATGTTCATGCGGCCTCCCATCACCCTGATAAGGGCGGACACGTTGAAGTGCGAAACGGCGACGAGCTCGGAGAGCCCGTAGCCCTCGGCGACCAGGCCGCCGCTCTTCTCCTCGAACTCTTCCTGAACGCTGGGCCGAAGAGGGGCCGACCCGGATATTCCTATCACCTTGCACTTCTTGACGTCCTCGTCGAGCAGGTTCATGAACTGGGTGGGCACGCCCACCTGCAGGACCGGGTGGTACTCACGGACCATAGCGAGCATCGCCTTGTAGTCCCTCGGGTCTACCAGCAGCAGCAGGTTGAAAGCCATTTGCGACATGGTATGGAACATGTCGTGGCCGTAGCTGTGAAAGAACGGGTTGCCCATTATCACCGACATGTTGCCGCGGAAGAGGTTGCCCGTTGGCCCGAAGACCACCGGGTTCTGGATGGCGTTGGCGACCACGTTTCGGTGGGTCAGCATGCAACCCTTGGCGATGCCCGTGGTGCCACCGGTGAACAGCAGGGTCTCAAGGTCGCGCGGCGGGTCGATCGCGACCCCTGGAGGCTCAGGCCGGGCCTGGGCTATAAGGTCGAGCAGCCGGAGCGCGCCGCCCGTGCCGGGCTTTCGCCGAAGCTTCGAGGAGAAGTCGAAGATGTCCGTGGCGATGATGTTGGGAGCCGACATGTGCTCTTTCAACTGCTCGCCTACCGGAAGGTGCTCGTCCAGGCAGATGAGCGCCATGGGGGAGCACTCGTCGAACTTGCGGGCGAGGTTTTCCTTCGACTCCAGGAAGCTGCACGGCACGTGCACCGCGCCGGCCTTGCTGATGGCGGTATCGGAGAGGACGAACTGCACCGAGGTGGGCAGCATCGTCGCGACCCGGTCACCTTTTCCAACACCGAGCGAGGCGAGCGCGTTCGAGAGCTTGTCGGCGCACTTCTTTACTTCCGGGTAGCGCATCCACAGGCCCAGCTGTACCACGCCCATGCGGGGGAACCTCTTCGCGGCGTCGTCGATGAAAAAATGCGTGGGCACGTTAGGGTACGGCTCCAGCGTCGTGGAGATACCGCACACCCGGTATTCGTCGAACCAGGGATACTCCTCCAGGATGTTCGCCCCCTCTTATACGACCAGTGAGGAAAGGGACATGAGGAACATCATGTCGCCGTCTATCTTTATCTGGCCCCCCATGAACGCCTGGGGCCCGTTTATCTCTCCGGTCAGGACCTTGAGCATGACTTCGGCCGGGCCCCTCATCGTCGCCTTCGGGTCGGACGCCCCGTTGAAAGTGAGCTTGACCGGCAGCACCCACTCACCGGGCATTATCACCTCAAGGGTCAGCGTCCCCCTGGCCTTGGTAATCTCGTCGAACTGCTTCCTGCCGACCATCTGGGTGACCTGCCTGGTAACCGGACTGAATATATCCTCCGGCAGGCTGACTGACAACATAGGGTTCTCGAGCCCGCCCGGCTCCACGGTTATCTCGCGCGCATCGTCGATCTTGACCCCGAACGTCATAGACCGCTCGCCCTCGATGGTCACCTGCGTCGTGAAAGAGGTGCCCTCCATCTGTGGCACGGGTCTCTCGGCCAGGAACCTCTCGATGACCGACGGTATGTACGACTCCAGGTATTCCTGCATCTCCATCACACTTTCCGGCATGCCATCTCCTCCTAATATCTGGGGTCAAACCTGATTTCATTAGTATGTACGCTATACCACCTCCCGGCCGAGTCTAGACCGACATGTCGTTCTATCGTAGGCTCCCGCTGACGGTCCTGTCAACAAGGATACACGGAAAAGAATCGAAAGGAGAAATACGGCCGCAGAATACGTCAGACGTTAGAAACGCAAGGTATCGCTGATGACGGGTTTGACGGGTTGGTTGCTTTGCTTTACTATTAAGCAGAGCAATCATGGACGACCGAGAACTTCTTAAAGACGCAGGATATTTATTGGAGGAGCCCCTCGAGGCGGACGAATGGGGTGGGCTCTACCGCGGGCTTCACGTTCCCCATAATCGCGAGGTTATGCTCCGCGTGTTCCCGAAGGGACTAGCGCGCGAACCGGGCGCCTGGGAGCTGATGCAGGCCGAGATACAGGCGTGGGCGAGGCTCGAGCACCCCGGCGTGCTCCAGGCGCTTGATTGGGGAGAGGCCCTCGGGCGATGCTACGTGGCCACGGTGATGCCGCGGGGCGAGCCGCTGGCGGCCGTGCTGGCTGAAGATATCGGCGTCGACGGGGCCGACGAGGTCTTCGCAAACCTCCTGGTATCGGTGGAGGCCGCGCGGCAGTGGGGCGTGCTCCACCTGGGGTTGGGGCCTTCGAATATCTGGGTTGACGGCGACGGCGGCGTCGAGGTCGGCGAGTTCGGCTTCTGGTACGTGGCCCGCGAGTTTCCCGGCCTCGAGGCAGGGGCCGGCCGTTTTCAAGCCCCCGAGCAGCTTCACGGCGAGCGCGCAAGCGCGGCCAGTGACGTTTATTCGCTGGGCCTCATCTATGTCGCGCTTCGCCTCGGCACGGGCGCGGCACTCGACGCGCCTCGGGGCTCAGGTCTTCTTGTTGGGCTCGCCGACCGCCGAGCAGTGCTCGAGCGCTGCCTGGAGCGCCAGCCGCTGGCACGCTACCGCTCGGCGCGAGAGCTCGCCGACTCTCTCGGCCTGCGTCCCGAGGAGTGGCTCTACGAGGAGTACCGTGACTGCCCGATCTGCAGGTTGAAGGAAGAGATCCAGCGCGGGGCTTCACCCCGGGCCTCGGCAATGGGCTCAACGGATGCGGCCTGGGTCAAATACGCCTGGGCGGCAATAGTGGCGCTAGCGGTCGTGACTGCCCTGGTGTGGTGGCTCGCGTTGAGATAGAAATAATCAGCTGATACTTGACCCCAATCATTAACGACCAGCTATATCAACGAGCGTTATCTTTCCACGCTCGAAGGTGGCAAGCTCACGGTAACCCGCGCCCCGGACCAGCTCGAGCGCCTTGTCGAAGTCGCGTCCCACGTCCTCGGGACAGTGGGCGTCCGACCCGAGGGTGACCGGCACCCCGAGCTCCGCCGCCAGGCGCACGAAAGACGGCTCGGGGTACATCTCACCCACCGGCCAGCGAAGGCCCGCGGTGTTTACCTCGTAGCAGGTCCCGCGTTCCTTCATCACCAGCAGTATCTCCCGGTAATGAGGTGCCAGGTCGATCGTAGGCCTCTTGTCGAACTTCTTGGGCAGGTCCGGGTGCCCCACTATGTCATAGACGCCGCTTGCGACCATGTCTCGGACCTCCCGCAGGTACTCCAGGTAGAAATCGTCGAGGTCCACCTCGTCGTAGCGGTCGACGTCCAGCGGCGAGTCGAATATCCAGTCGCCAAGCACGTGTACCGAGCCGATGATGTAGTCGAACGGGTACTTATCGAGCAAGGCGACGCGCTCGGCCTGGGTCGGGCCGTGGTAGTCGGCCTCGATACCGAGCAGCACCTTGATGCGCCCGGCGTACCGCTCCTTCGCCTGGCGCACCTCCTCGACGTACCCGGGAAGCTGTTCGGGCGTCATCGACAGGTGTGTGTACTCCGCGTACAGCATCGGCATGTGGTCCGCGATGCCCACCTGCTCGAAGCCCTTTTCCAGGGCGGACTCCACCAGCTCATCGACATTCCCACGCGCGTGCCCGCACAGCCCGGTGTGTATGTGGTAGTCGGCTATCAACTCGAGTTCTCCTTCTTCAGTCTGTCCAGCAGGCCGCGCTTGGCTTCCTCGAACTCATCAGCGGTTATGGCCCCGTGCTCCCGCATCGCGTCCAGGCGCTCGATCTGGTCCACTATCTCCGAATACAGCGGCGGTCGCTCGGGTGGCAGCGGCGGCATCTCGGCGGTCGGCTGAACCCTTCGCACCTCACGCGCCACATCCGTGGCGAGCGACTTCGCGTCCTCGTCCCCTCCGCGCGCGGAGTGCATCTGCCCGGTTATCTCGAGCTTCAACGCCACCGGCCCGGGCAGGTCGAAAAACGGTATTTTGCCGGTCTCTGATGCAGACTCTATCACCAGGTCGCCCATCCCGAGGATGCGCCCCAGAACCATCTGGTAGCAGGTGATGTCATTGATCCTTGAGAGTGGGATTTCCCGGGAGTGCCTGGTCAGGACACCGGACTGGTAGATGAGCCGCCGGTCGGTCAGCACGAAGTTCACGTGCGTCCAGACCGCGATCCTCCAGGCCCAGTACAGCAGCAGCAGGACCAGGATGCAAAGGCCGGCCAGCACCACCCAGCCCACCCGGAAGAAGCCCACCTTCACGAGGAGTATCAGCCAGACCACGAGGTAGGCAAGAGCCGGCGCCGCCGGCCTGGCGAGAACGAAAGGATGATGATGGACGTCGAATACTACGATCTCGTCTTTTGCCAGCGATGACGATGGAAATCTCATAAAGGCCTCCCGACGGAAATGATATCAGAGATGGGGAACGGTTCTGAGGCTTCCCGAGGTTCAACTCAAGCCCGGGTTGGTGTAAACTGGAGTTCAGAGCTACCTATGATGAAATGAGCCCCCGCCCGGGTTGGGGGATATATTTTATGACAAGACACGGCAAAAACACTGACGAGCCGCAGTTGCACCTCGACGGCGACCAACCACATCTATACCGAAAGCGTCTCAGGCGGCGCGAGCTCAAGGGGCGCGTTGAGGCCCCGGGAGAGACGCACCTGCGCCTCGACGGCGACCAGCCGCAAATCTACCGCCGCCGCCGGGTCCGCTGGACCTCCATACTCAAGTGGGGGGCGCTCGCGCTGGTCATCCTGCTCATAATCGTTTTCGCCTGGGGTTATTTGTGGCTTAAGTCGAAGGAGTCCAGGATGCGCGTGGCCGGAGTCGGGGAGGCGCTCGACGCCAAGAAGAAGGGCCAGCCGGTGACCACGCTGGTGATGGGCGTTGACAAAGGCAGCGTGCCCGGCGAGGAGGAGAGCCGCACCGACATCATGATGCTGGTCAGTGTCAACCCCGCCAACAACAAGGCGGCGGTCATCTCTATCCCCAGGGACACCCGGGTGGAGATACCGGGGCGGAGCGGCTACAACAAGATAAACGCCGCCAACGCTTTCGGAGGCCCCAAGCTCGCGATCCAGGCCGTGAAGGATTTCACAGGCCTCGACATAAACCACTACGTGGTAATGGACTTCGAGAGCTTCAAGCATATTGTCAACGCCATCGGGGGCGTGAAGATGCACGTGGACGTGGCCATTAACGACAAGTACGCGGGTCGCGTTCCGGCCGGCGACCGGGTCCTGACCGGCGACCAGGCGCTAGCCCTGGTCCGCGCCCGTCACGACGTGCACTCCGTGCCGGCGGGCGACCTCGACCGCATCAAGAACCAGCGGAAGTTCCTGCAGGCGATGCTCTCAACCGCTTCGCACACGCGCAGCCCGTTCAAGATAATCAAGCTGATCGATGTCGCGTCGGAGAACATCAAGACCGACCTGTCTTTCACCGAGATGCTCTCCCTGGGGCGCAGGCTGCAGGGGGCGGGCGGCGGCCTCGCCATGACCACCGCTCCCGGCACGCCCAAGGTCGTCGGCGGCATCTGGTACTACATCGTGGACACGGCCCAGTTCGAGTCGATGCTGACCACGTTCAAGACCAGCCAGGAGGTCGACACGAGCGTCGAGGAGCAGGCAAGCGCGAACAGTTCGAGCAGGGCAGGCATAAAGGTCGCGGTGCTCAACGGCGCGGGCACGCCGGGGCTCGCCGCCATGGTGGCGGAAGAGCTCGCGAAGGCCGGCTATGCCGCGGCAAAGACGGGCAACGCCGGGAGCAGCTACAGCAAGACTACGATATACTATGCGGACGATGAGAGTTCCAAGGCGGGGCTGGTTGCGGCAGACCTTACCGGGGCCCGGGAGCCCCTGATCCAGAGCAGCGATGAGCTGACCTCCGGCTACGGTGTGGACGTCCTGGTGGTGCTCGGGTCCGACTATCGGAAGCCGTGACCGGGCGGTTGTGGGTTGGGTCGCGTCGCAGGCGGAGATGCATGGAGAAAATGCAGGAAAGTGACCTGACCCCGATGTTGCGTTGAAAGGCGGCGACGCGGTGGACATCATGGAAGAGTTGGAGCTGGCCGGCGCGGATGATATCCAGAGGGAGATGGAGAGGTTCTTCGAGCACCTCGGCCGCTGGAAACGGCCGGTGTTCTTCTTCGAGAAAGCATGGAAGCCCCTCTGCGACGTGTCCGAAACGGTCAAAGAGGTCATCGTTGTGGCCGACCTGGCGGGCGTCAGCGCGCAAAACATCGATATCCAGGTGCTGCACAGCGTTCTGGTGATCCGCGGCATCCGCCGCGAGCCGGCCAGCGCGCCCCGCAGGAACTTTCACCTCATGGAGATAAGCTACGGGACCTTCGAGAGGGAGATACCGATTCCCTCGAGGGTGGACGCCGATAAGGCCGTGGCGACCTACAACGAGGGGTTCCTGGAGATAAGGCTGCCGAAGGTCGAAAAGGAGCCGCCGAGGGAGGTGGATGTGGATGTGTCCACCTGACGTGCCCGAAGGAGGAGGGGAGCCGGAGGGGACGGCCGCCGGCGAAGAGGCCGACGGCGCCGAGCGGGCGACCGTCATCAAGGCCGTCGCCGACAACAAGGAGAAGGAGCGGGAAGAGGGCACGTCTATCGATGAGATAGAGATAGCCGAAGAGCTCCCCATACTTCCCTTGAAAGACACGGTTGTCTATCCCCACATCGTGGCGCCTCTCCTGGTGACCGAGGAGCCCCTCGTCAAGCTGATCGACGACGCCCTGGCGGGCGACCGCATCATAGGCCTGCTCACCGCGAAAGATGACGTCGAGGACGACATACCCGGCCCCGAGCAGTTGTACGATGTCGGTTCGGCGGTCGCGGTCGCGCGCATGTTCAAGCTTCCCGACGGAAAGATGCAGCTGCTGGTCCAGGGAATCGCGCGCATAAAGGTCGGCGAGTACACCACGAAGAGCCCCTACCTGAGGGCGAAGGTCGAGCGCCTGCGCGATGAGATGGAGGAAGGAGTCGAGATCGAGGGCCTGGCGCGAAACGCGCTGAACCTCTTCCGCCAGATAGTCACCCTGGCGCCTTACCTGCCCGAGGAAATACTCATCGCGGCGATGAACGTTGGTGAGCCCAACGACCTGTCCGACTTCCTGGCCGCCAACATCAACCTCGACACTAAACAGAAGCAGGAGCTCCTCGAGGAGCTCAACATCAAGGAGCGCCTGCGCAAGCTCACCGTCTTTCTCAACCACGAGGTCGAGGTGCTCGAGATCGGCTCACGCATACAGGACCAGGTGCAGTCCGAGCTGGGGAAGGGCCAGCGGGAGTTCTTCCTGCGGGAGCAGCTGAAGGCTATCCAGAATGAGCTGGGCGAGCTCGACGAGAAGACCGTTGAGATCAACGAGCTTCGCGAGGCCATCGAGGCCTCCGGTATGACGGATGAGGCCCGCAAGGAGGCCGATCGCGAGCTCGACCGGCTGGCAAACATGCCGGCCGCCGCCGCGGAGTATACGGTCGCTCGCACGTACCTCGACTGGATGATAAACCTGCCCTGGAAAGAGAGCACCGAGGACAACCTCGACGTGAAGCGCGCCGCTCGCATCCTCGACGAGGACCACTACGACCTTGACAAGGTCAAGGAGAGGATTGTCGAGTACCTGGCGGTGCGGAACATCAAGAAGGACACCAAGGGGCCCATCCTTTGTTTCGTTGGCCCGCCCGGAGTGGGCAAGACCTCCCTCGGGCACTCTATCGCTCGCGCGCTGGGGCGCACGTTCCACCGCATCTCTCTGGGCGGCGTCCGCGACGAGGCCGAGATCCGCGGCCACCGGCGGACGTACGTGGGGGCGCTCCCCGGGCGCATCATACAGGGCCTTCGCAAGGCCGGCACCAACAACCCGGTGTTCATGCTCGACGAGGTCGACAAGCTGGGTGTCGATTTCCGAGGCGACCCCGCGGCTGCGCTGCTGGAAGTGCTCGACCCGGAACAGAACGACTCGTTCTCGGACCACTACCTCGACGTCGCGTTCGACCTGTCCAGGGTCATGTTCATAACCACCGCCAACGTGCTGTTCACCATCCCGCCGGCGCTGCTCGACCGCATGGAGGTGCTCGAGCTGCCCGGCTACACAGAGCCCGAGAAGGTGAAGATAGCCCGGCAGTTCCTGGTGCCACGCCAGCTGGAGGAGCACGGGCTCGCCGACCGCGGCCTGACTATCGAGGACAGCGTCCTGCACGGAATCATCCGCAACTACACCCGCGAGGCCGGGGTGCGCAACCTCGAGCGCGAGATAGCCGGAATCTGCCGCAAGATAGCCAGGCGGGTAGCCGAGGGCGAGAAAGGCCCCTTCAGGGTAACCGGCGACGACCTGCATGACATGCTCGGGCCTATCAAGTTCCGCCAGGAGGTCATCGAGCAGGAGGACGAGGTCGGGGTGGCTACCGGGCTGGCATGGACCGAGGTGGGCGGCGACGTTCTTTTCGTGGAGGCCGAGTCGTTCCACGGCAAGGGCAACCTGAGCCTTACCGGCAAGCTCGGAGAGGTCATGCAGGAGTCCGCACGCGCGGCCGTCACCTACTCGCGCGCGAACGCCGACAAGCTCGGCATCGACGAGGACTTCTTCGAGAAGAACGACGTGCACATCCACGTGCCGGCCGGCGCTATCCCCAAGGACGGCCCCTCGGCGGGTGTCACCATGGCGGTCGCCCTGGTGTCGGCGGCGACCGGCAGGCCGGTCATCAAGGATGTAGCCATGACCGGCGAGATAACCTTGCGCGGCAAGGTGCTGCCGGTGGGCGGCATCAAGGAGAAGGTGCTGGCCGCGCACCGCGCGGGGGTAAAGAAGGTCATCCTGCCCGAGGAGAACGAGAAAGACCTCGAGGACGTCCCCGACTTCGTCAAGGACGACGTGGAGTTCGCGTTCGTCAAGGACGTGAACGAGATCATCGACCAGGTGCTGAAGCCAGCTGATTCCTGAGGCAGTCCAGGTTGTCGAGACGGTCGGCCAGCAGCTCCTCGCCCCAGGCGGCGAGTTCGTCCATAGCTTTCTGGACGTCTTCGACCTGACGCTCCAGCATGAGCTCGCTCATGTTCATCTTCAGTTCGCCGTGGCGGCGCTTCACGAACTGGGCGGCCGTGTCGCTCCACCTGTGAGGAGGCGCGAAAAGGCACTTGATGCCGAGCTCGTTATCGGGGAACGGCGACCCGGGTTTTCTGTTGACCAGCCCATCGAGCTTCCTTATCGCCTCCAAGAGCGCATCCGGCTTGCCGGTGACCTCGGCTGCGAAGGTGTCCGCGAAGAGATAGTCGTGGGCATCGCCGCGCTTGAGCCTCCGAACCGCGAAACCGCCAGAAAGAAGCAGCACAGCGGCCCCGGCGAGGAAGCCGACCCCAGCGCCGACGCTAGAGCCGGTGCTGACCATCGGAGCGGCGGCGAGAGCCAGGATAGAGAAGAGGCCGAGCAGGACGTAGGCGGCAGTCTCGAAGCCGAAGGTGCCCGGCTTCCTGATGTAATCACCGGCCATGATGCCCGCGAGCTGGTGGGCCATCACCCCTTCCGCCTCGGTGTAGGAGAGGCCTGCTCCGAGCAGGCCGCGGGTCACACCGACCACGGGCTTCCTGCCGTGACCGGCAAACGCCAGCGCGTCAGGGGTCGCGCTGTCGAGCACCGCTATCGGAGGCTCGTCCCTGCCCGCCTTCGTGCTCGCCCCGTACAGGGCGTTCATGAAGACGGCGAGCGCGGAGAGGTCGTACTCCTTCGCCCTGGCCGTGAGCCTGGCGTAGTAATCTCGGTCGCGGACGATCCCCGGCACGTAGAGGACGGCAAACCCCAGGTCGACTCCGAGCGCGACGAGCGCCAGCACCCACACGCGCCCAAGCCCACCGGCCTTCCTGATGAGCGGGCTGAAGGTGGTGTTTCCCGCCGCATACGGCACTATGACAAGCAGGGCTATCGCAATACACAGGGTGGCAAGCGTCACCAGAATGAGCGCTCTCGCCGCGCGAGAGCCGAGCCTGGCGCGCCGTGTACGCGCAGAGAGATCGCCTTCGAGTTCCATGCCGGTAGTCTACCAGAACGCCGCGATTCCGCTGTTGTCGGGGTTCTCGATGGTGATGCACGTCTCGAAGCCCCGGGCGGTAGTCCCCTCGGCCAGGTACCAGGTGTCACGGGCGGCCGCGCCGGTCCCTTGGCGCCCGGCCAACAGAAGGGCCTACTTGCGATTCCGGGCAAGTATGTGGGTATTATCTCTTCGACAAATCCGCTAGCGAGGCTCTGTGGCTGAGATGGAAAACGAAAAGGCCCTGTCCATCGAGACCAGGGGGCTCACAAAGAAGTACGGCAGGTTCACCGCCGTGGACGGGCTGGACCTGCGCGTGGAGCCGGGGGAGATATACGGCCTGCTGGGCCCCAACGGAGCGGGCAAGACCACCACCATCAAGATGCTCTGCGGCCTTCTCAAGAGCACCTCCGGAGAGGCGCGCATCCTCGGAGAGGGCGTCCCCGACAAGAAAGTCTCGGCCAGGCTCGGCTACATGCCCCAGGAGACCACGCTCTATGTCGGCCTCACCGTCCACCAGAACCTCGCCTTCTTCGGGCGCGTCTTCGGCCTCTCTCGCAAAGAGATAAACGAGCGCGAGCGCGAGCTGCTCGAGTTCATCGACCTCGAGGAATGACGCGACGCGCTGGTCATGAACCTCTCGGGCGGCATGAAGCACAGGGTGTCGCTCGCCTGCTCGCTCATCCACCGGCCGCCACTGCTGTTCCTCGACGAGCCGACAGTGGGGGTGGACCCGGAGCTGCGCGCCTCTTTCTGGGATTACTTCGACGAGTTGAGGAACGCCGGCACCACCATACTCATTACCACCCACTACATGGACGAGGCCGGCTACTGCGGACGGGTGGGCTTCATGCGCAGCGGCAGGCTGATCGCGGAAGGCACCCCCGATGAGATACTGCGCGCGGCGGGGACGGCGTCTCTCGAGGACGCGTTCCTGGCGCTCTCGAAGGAGGCGGACGAGCGATGAAGGCTCCGCGCTTCCTGGCGGTGACAAAGCGCATCTTCCTCGACTTGAAGAACGACAGGCGCACACTGGCGCTAATCTTCATCGCGCCCGTGTTCGCGATGTTCGTGTTCGGGCTCGCCTTCAGCGGGGAGGTGCGCAACGTCCGCGTCGAGGTGGTGAACCTCGACAAGGGAGCCCCCGCCCCGGTTCCGGGCACCACCGTATCCATCCCCGACAAGGTGCTCTCCAACATCGACAAGGAGGTCCTCGACCACCACGACGCGTCGAGCCTGGACGCGGCGACGACGGACGTGAAGAGCGGGGACGCCTACGCGGTCATCGAGTTCCCGGAGGGGCTGACCGCCGGCGTGCTCGCACAGAGGCAGGGCAAACCCGCGGCCGGGGACACGCAGGTCAAGCTTTACCTTGACGAGAGCAACGTCAACGTCGCCAGCTCGATAATGCAGACCCTCAACCAGGCCCTGCTGAAGACGAGCGAGCAGGCCGGCATAAAGCCGCCGGTCACCGTGGCGACCACCGCCGTCTACGGTAAGGGCGCCCGCTTCATCGACTTCTTCGTACCGGGCATCATGTCGTTCGTCGTCTTCATGCTGACCACCCTGCTCACGCTGGTGTCGTTCGTCGGGGAGCGCACCTCGGGGACGCTCTTCAGGATGCTGGCCACCCCGCTGAGGGAGCGGGATATCGTGCTGGGCTACGCCGCGACGTTCAGCGTCGTCGGCATCATACAGTCGTCGATACTCCTGGTCATAGGCATCCTGGTATTCCATATCATGATCGTCGGCAACGTGGTGCTCGCACTACTGGTCATCGCGTTGCTGGCGGTCGTCTCGCAGGCCCTGGGCATCCTCCTCTCGAGCCTCGCGCGGCGCGAGTCCCAGGTCATACAGTTCGTGCCGTTCGTGCTGCTGCCGACGTTCGCGGCGGTGTTCCTCACCCTGGCGGTTGTGTCGCTTAAAGTCCGCAAGGACTGACGACGCGACGACCGCTTCGAGCTCCCGCCGGTAGCCGGGCGGACATTTGCTCTTGACGTACCCGTACAAATATAATCTTCCTGACCGATTCGGGAGGGATGCCGGTCGGGGCCAGCGCCCGAAACCGGCCCTACTGGAAGGGGGCAGTATGAGAGAGAAGAGGTTTCTGACTGCGGCGCTCGGGCTCGTGCTCGTGGCGCTGCTGGCCGTGCCGTTCGTGGCCGGCTGCGGGACGTCCGGCTTCACCATCAAGTCCGGCAAGCTGTTGATGGGAAGCGACACCGCCTACCCGCCGTTCGAGAGCAAGGAAGGCGGAAAGGCAGTCGGCTTCGACGTCGGCATAGCGACAGCGATCGCCGAGAAGCTGGGCGTCAAGCTGGATGTCATATCTACCGCCTGGGACGGGATAATCCCGGGCCTCAAGACAAAAAAATATGACATCATCATGTCGGCTATGACAATTACCCCCGACCGGGAGAAGGAGATCAACTTCTCCACTCCGTACATCGACAGCGACCAGTCCATCGCGGTGGTAAAGGGCTCTCCGATCAAGACCGTGGCTGACCTCAAGGACAAGATCGTAGGCGTCCAGCTCGACACCACCGGGCAGTTCAAGGCGGAGGAGATCCAGAAGGCGGGCGGCCTGAAGGAGATCCAGAAGTTCGACACCATCCTTGTGGCGTTCGAGGCGCTCGAGCAGGGCAAGGTCGACGCTATTATCAATGACTTCCCGGTGAACTCCTACATCAGCAAGACCAGGGGCAAGACCGAGGTGGTGGCCAAGATAGTAACAGACGAGAAGTACGGCATCGGCGTGCGCAAGGACAACACGGAGCTTCTCGACAAGGTGAACCAGGCTTTCAAAGACGTGAAGGCCGATGGGACCTACGCGAAGGTCTATAAGGAGTGGTTCGGCGTAGAGCCGCCGGCGTCGCAGTAACTGTCCGTTAGCGGTAGTATGCATGGGCCTGCGTTCATCTTGGATGCGGGCCCATGATTCTGTAAGGAGTGAATAGAGATTTCGGACCAGGGACCAATCGAGCTGAACGCCGAGGGGGAACCCCTCTCATCCTTCGAGAGGCTGGACGTGAGCCCCTGGGCCAAGGCGTCGCTGATAATGGGTATCCTTGGCCTCACCGTCATGCCGCTGATAGGCGGGATACTTGCCATTGTCTTCGCCAGGAAAGCCAGGAAGCAGATCTTGACAACCGACTTCGAGGGGATGGGTCTGGTGACCGCCGGGCGCACCCTGGGGATAATAAGCCTGGTTCTAGTGGCGCTTGGCGTCTATGTTGTCCTAAACAAGGAGGGCTTGAAGGACTTCATCCACGAGTTCTTCGACTGGGGCACGCTCAAGTTCTCTTTCCCAAGGTTGGCAAGGGGCTTTCTGGTAACCCTCGAACTTGCGTTCGTATCCGAAATCTTCATCCTGATTTTCGGTCTTCTGATTGCTCTATTGAGGATATCAAGAGTCAAGTTCTTCCGCTTCGTTGCCGCGGTCTACATTGACGTCGTCAGGGGACTGCCCCTGATCCTGCAAATATTCATTATCTACTTTGGCCTGAGCTACCTGGGCTTCAATTTCAGCCGGTTCGTTGCGGGAGTCGTAGCGTTGACGGTCTGCTACGCCGCCTACGAGGCCGAGATATTCAGGGCGGGCATCGAGTCGATACACAAGGGGCAGATGGAGGCCGCGCGGTCGCTGGGCATGACCTACCTGCAGTCGATGCGCTTCGTCATCCTGCCTCAAGCGGTGCGCAGGGTCATCCCGCCGCTTTCCAACGAGTTCATAATGCTTACGAAAGATACCGCCTTGGTCGCTTTCATTGGGCTGTCCGAGATTTTTCTTGCGGGCAAAGAGATCATGGGCAAGAAATTCCTGGTCGCCCCGCTGGTCGGGGTCGGCTTTTTTTTCCTTCTCGTAACCATTCCCGCCATGCGGTTAGTCCAGTACATGGAGAAAAGACTTGCCAGAACAGACTGAGAACAGCGCGCAAGCCGCAGGTGAAAAGGGCGTCGGCGGCTGGTCGCCGGATACGCCGATCGTGAGTATAGTCAACCTGCATAAGAAGTTCGGCGATGTCGAGGCGCTCAAGGGCATCGACCTGGACGTCATGCCGAAGCAGGTCGTCGTAGTGGTCGGGCCCAGCGGATCGGGCAAGAGCACCATGCTCAGGTGCATCAACGGCCTCGAGAATGCGACCCGGGGGAACGTGTTCATCGAAGGGACCGATATCACTCATAAGGCGACCGACATCAACAAGGTCAGGGAGAAGGTCGGGATGGTGTTCCAGAGCTTCAACCTCTTTCCTCACCTTACCGCGCTGAAGAACGTCACGCTCGCACCATTGAAGGTCAAGGGAATTGACCAGGACGAGGCCAGCGGGAAGGGGCGGGCGCTCCTGGAGAAGGTGGGCTTAAGCGACAAGGCCGACGCCTACCCCGCGCACCTTTCCGGCGGCCAGCAGCAGAGGGTGTCTATCGCCCGGGCGCTCGCCATGGACCCCGACATCATGCTCTTCGACGAGGTGACGAGCGCGCTCGACCCCGAGCTGGTAAGCGAGGTCCTCGATACCATGAAGGACCTCGCCCGGGAAGGCATGACAATGGTGGTCGTGACGCACGAGATGGGGTTTGCCAAGGAGGTCGGGTCCCGGCTCATCTTCATGGACGAGGGCGTGGTGGTCGAGGACGGGGACCCGGAACAGGTCTTCACCGACCCGCAGCACCCGCGCACCCAGGAGTTCTTCTCCAAGATCCTCTCTCACATCTGACCCCAATGTTGCAAACGAAAGACAAGAACAAAGCGCCGCTGCTGGGTGACGAGCGCCGGGCGGAGCTTTTACTGATCAGCATAACGGTGGTCTGGGGGCTTACGTTCGCGCTTGTAAAGCAGAGCCTCGAGGATATACAGCCGTTCGTCTTCATGTCCTGGCGCTTCTGGATAGCCGCAGTCCTGATGGGAGCGCTCAGCTTAGGGAAGCTCCGCCAGATAGACTGGGGCATCGTGCGGGCGGGGCTCCTGATGGGCGTGCTGCTCTACGCCTCCTACTCTTTTCAGACGTTCGGGCTCAAGTACACAACAGCGGGCAACGCCGGTTTCATAACCGGCCTGTTCATCGTGTTCACCCCGCTTCTGGCCACCATCTTCCTGCGGCACCGCCCCGACGCCAGGTCCATCGTCGCGGTCGCGATCGCGCTGGTCGGCCTGGCGGTGCTTTCCGTCAAGTCGAACTTCACAATCAACGCCGGGGACGCCCTTGTGCTGGCCTGCGCCTTCTTATACTCCGTGCACATAATCCTGCTGGCCGGCTACGTCAAGAAATACGACCTGGTCCTGCTCACCTTCCTGCAGATGCTCGTCCTGGCGGTGACGTTCACCGCGTCCGGGCTCGTCTTCGAGGAGTTCGTCGTCCCGCCGAACGGCTTCGTCTGGATGACCATCGTGATATGCGGCGTGCTCGCCTCGGCGGCGGCTTTCTACGTGCAGGCGTACGCACAGCGTATCCTCACCCCGGTTCGCACATCCATGGTCCTCATAATGGAGCCGGTCTTTTCGGTCATCTTCGGGATAATCCTGCTCGGCGAGGTCCTGACCTTGCGCAGCTGGCTCGGGTGCGGGCTGATATTCATGGGGATGATGCTGACCGAGGTGCCGGTCGAGCGCCTCTGGCGGCCCGGCGGGGAGGGCGGAGTCACCCGGTGACGCGCTGGCGATACTGCCTTTGAGCAGCCCGCCGCGCGCGCCGATAACGATATCAGATGTGCGGCAGAGCAGGTTCACTTAACATTCTCGAGGGAGCAGAAATGAGTCGCAGCTGGAAGGACGTGACTGTCCCCATCAGGAACGGGATGCCGTGCTGGGTCGAAGACCCTCCGGTGGAGGTCCACAGGAGGCTCAGCATCGAGGGAGGAAACGATTTCAACATATCGTCGCTGTCCATGAGCTCTCACACGGGCACCCACATGGACGCGCCGCTCCACTTCATCCCCGGCGCGCCAGGGCTCGAAGAGATGCCGTTCTTCAGAATGATGACAAATGCGCCATCGCCTCTGATTGACGCTTCTCAGGCGTCAGCCCGCTGAAGTCAACGGGTCTTACGTCGCCTCCACATCCGTTTATCCTCTCCGTGGAACTCACGGCGAGCATTCTTATGTTGTCCGCTGCGTTGTCGTCCCTGTCGGCGGCGTGTCCGCAAGCCTCACAGGCGAACGTCCTGTCCGAGAGTGTGAGGTCTTCCTTCATCCAGCCGCA
>JBBQKJ010000029.1:0-35368 GCA_038326775.1 Candidatus Geothermincolia bacterium | reverse complement strand
CAAGGTGTCTGACCCCAGGATGAATCACTTCTGGCAGGCCGGGCAGTAGTAGCTGCTGCGTCCACCGATGGTCTTCTTGACCAGCTTATCGTGTGTCACGGGGCACTGCCCGTTCCTGCCTCTGTTCGGCAGCAGGAAGATGTCGGCCTGCTCGTCCAGCTCCGCGTCCAGCTCGACCGCTCGCCTCAATACCCACTTTGTCATGTCGTACAGCCGGCGGATCTCGGCGTCGGAGAGGCTCGAGGCCCCGCGATCTGGTCGCACCCCGGCCTGGTAGGTTATCTCGTCCGAGTACAGATTGCCGATTCCCGCTATGAGCCCCTGGTCCATGAGCAGCTGGTGTATGGTGGTCCGGTGGCCCTTCACGATATCCCTGAATGCCCTGAAGGTGAATCCACGGCCCAGGGGCTCGGGCCCCAGCTTCGCTATGTCGCCTATCAGAGCCCAGTCGGTAGTGTCGTAAATAGCGAGCTTTCCGAAGAGGCGAAGGTCGGTGAAGTGCAAGCACGAACCTTCCTCAAAGTGGAACTCGACCCTGCTGAACTTCGGTTTCGACTCGCCCCTCTGGCGGAAGAAAAGGTCGCCGGTCATCCCGAAGTGAATGAGCAGCGTGCTCTCGTGGTCGGTGCGCACCAGGAGGTACTTGGCGCGCCTGTCCGCAGACTCGAACCTCGCTCCCCTGAGCGCCCGGCCGAGGGCGCTCGGAGTGGTGTCCTCCAGGATCCGCCTGTCTGTTACCGAGACCCTTTCTACGGTCCGGGCCAGCGAGGTTTTCTCCAGGTAGCGCTTCCGCGCCTCCACTTCCGGCAGCTCTGGCATCAGGCACACCTTCCTTTCGCCCGGGCGGGGACTCTCGATCAACGCCGTGAGCACCGGCCGCTCTTCTTACAGCTCGAGCGAATAGACGTACGCGGTGACATCGCGGCCGGGAAGCGAGTAGTCGTAGCCGTGATGAGGCCACTCCGCCACACGCTTGAACCCGTACTTCTCGTAGAAACCCCACGAGAGCTCGGAATCCGTCCCGAGGTCCACCCTCTTGAAACCGCTCTCGCGCGCCTCTTTGACGAACACGTCCATCAGCGCCGTTCCGATTCCGCCACGCCAGCCCTCCCGGCTTGTCAGGGCTTCGACCACCGCGGCCCGGCCCCGCAGCCCGTGCCAGTAGTAGAGCAACTCGCGGGATACGACATGCCACAACACTATCCTCGCGAACGGCCTCATCTCGCCCCGCCTGGAGACCAGCCGCCTGAACATCATCGCGACCACGAGCCGGATATGCCGTATCTCGTCGAACGGACCCGACGGAAGCACTCCGAAAAGCACGCCTCGCGCTTCGCCGTCCGCCACCGCGACGAGCGAGACCGAGGCCGCTCGGTGGTCAGTCATGATGATGTCCTCGATCGCCCGTCGGTCGGAGAACTCGAAGATGGGCCACAGTGTCGGACCGAATCCGCTCTCGTAGCAGCGTATGACTTCGTCCATATCACGGCCGGGGTCGAATCTCCTGATGTTATGTTTCTCAACGGTCAATGGCACTCTCCCGACGAATTCTACGGCTCAATACGATATCTTCTCATATCTCTTATGCGGCGATAAATACCCCCGGCTTCTGTGCCATGCGCCGGGGGTTGAGGCCGTCGAAAGAGGGAAGAATCGAGCCGGGCCGGCTTACGGCGGGCGGCCCGGTCAGCCGGCAGGGCGCTTGTGGTACGATTCAATCCGTGAAAGGGGGTTTGATGGCAACGGGAATCCTGGTGGTCGGTAGCATAAACCTGGACATGGTAGCAATCGCGCCGCGCATGCCAGGCCCCGGGGAAAACGTCCACGCCACGAGTTTTCAGATGGTGGCCGGCGGCAAGGGCGCGAACCAGGCGGCGGCCTGCTTCGCTAACGCGGCGGGGGCTGTCGCGGTGACGGTTGTCGGGGCGCAACCCTCGATGCCGAACCGCCGGCAGGTGGAGGCGCTCGTCGGTTTTCTGGCGTTAGAGAGGAGGAGGCTTTGAGCGTTTGAAGAAACTGAGGCGGGTAATCCACGGATCGCAGTTCGCGCGCCACATATTCATCTCGGTGTGCGTCCTGCTGGCGGTGATAACGGTCGGGGTGGCCGGGTACATTTTCATCGAGGACATGACTTTCACCCAGGCGCTCTACATGACGGCTATCACGATCTCCACCGTCGGTTTCAAGGAGGTGAAGCAACTCGACACAGCGGGCATGTACTTCACGATATTCCTTATCGTGACCGGCGTAAGCGCCGTGCTATTCTTCCTCGCGGGGCTTTTCGAGTTTCTTTTGAGCGAGGTCCTGGGCGACGTCTGGGGGCGAAGGAGGATGATGAACAGCATCTCAAAGTTGACCGATCACTACATCGTTTGCGGCTACGGAAGGGTTGGCAGGAGTGTTGCCGAAGAACTGGGTGACCAGGGCAGGCAGTTCGTGGTCATCGAGCGAGACGAGGAAACCTACAGCGAGTGTGTCGAAGATGGGCACAACACCATCCATGGAAGCGCCACTGCCAACGAGAGCCTGCTTGCCGCCGGCATCGAGCGCGCGGTGGGCCTTGTCAGCGCTCTTCAGTCGGATGCGGACAACCTTTTCGTGGTCCTGACCGCGCGTACCATGAACCGGAACCTGCTGCTGATAGCCCGGGCCGACCAGCCCGAGTCCGAGCAGAAGCTGGAGATGGTGGGGGCTGACAGGGTCATATCGCCACACAAGATAGCGGGGAAGAGAATGGCCAACCTCCTGGTTAGGCCCGGAGCATGCGAGTTCCTGGACGTGGCGATGGTGTCCAACCTGCCGGAGTACTTCCTGAGCGAGGTCAAGGTCGGCGAGGGCTCCGTGCTGCTGGGCCGTACCCTCAGGGACAGCAACCTGAGGGAGCGGACGGGTGTGACCATCCTGGCGGTCCGAAAGGCCGACGAGAAGGTTTTTAATCCCAACCCATCCGCCGATACCGTTGTCGAGAAGGACGACCTCCTGGTGCTCATCGGAACCCCGGAGCAGATGGCCCTGATGGAAGCGGAGAACCGGTAGAAAAAACGCTAGCCCTGGAGGTATTACCGTTGTCCTTCGCCAGTATCGCCAACGACCGTGTAAAGGTCGAGCTCAACGAGCCGGGTGTCCACCCGTTTGTGACCCTTTGCGTCCCGGACGCCGAGCAGTCGTGGCTCCCCGCCGCCCTTCTGGGGGCCAGGCAGGTACGCTACTATCACAAGGGAGCGTCGTTTCCAAGGTTGGAGGCAGCGGGGCGTGAGGTCGAATCGGGTTCATCTGTGGAGGTCGAGCGCCTGGCAGGTGGCGCCGGACTCAAGCTGACCGACAACCGCGACGGGATGTCCGTCGAGACGCTGTTGACCCTCGAGGGCGACCGCCCGTTCGTCCACGTGGTGCACCGGCTGACCCCCCTTGAGGAGGTCAAGGTGAACCGCGTCTTCGACCGCTACGACTTCGTGCTCGCAGAGGGGGCCGAGTCCAGGGACGAGCTCGATTACTGGTACGTGCCTCACCTCAGGCCCCGGTCCGACATGGTGATCAGCGACCACGTCTTCCGCTCGCCCGTGGTCATGATGCGGAGAGGGGATGTCTTCTTCGCCGTCATACCCGACCTGGATATGCTGGCGCCCGCTTACCTGGAGAGCGGCGCCCGCTATTACATGGACTTTTTGATCTCAGGCGGAGAGAACCAGTCGCCCGCGGCGTGCTTCGGCCTCGGCCGCAGCCGCGTTAAGGGGCATGTCTATTTCGAGAGCGACTTCCAGCGGCATATCGACTTCGCGCAGGGCAGACCGCTGGTCCTCGCGTACTACCTGGTGCTCGACAAGGGCGGCTTCACCAGCGGGGACGCCGTTTCTTTCCTCTGGGAGAGGTACGCGAAGCGGCACCTGGAGTCGGGCGCGCCCCAGGTCGCCAGCTGGGACCGCTACGCCTCCGCCGGCCTCAACCGGACGTTCAAAAGGCCCGACCTCTTCAGGAGGTTCAACATCGACGGACAGCCGTGCGGCGGGACGGTGGCCATGCACTTCGCGACCCGCAGGGGCGTGCGCCTGATGGGGTTGGGCGAGCTGCGGAGGTACCTGCGCTTCCAGGACATCGTGCTGGCGGCGACGCGCGGCATCATCCAGTTGGCATCGGAGAGGCAGTGGGCGCGCCTGGTGGACAGGTCGCTTTACCGCTACGGGCCGAAGGTGCCCCCGCAGATCATGTTCCAATCGTGGTTCAACAACTTGAGGAGCGCATACGGGGCATACTGGTTCGCAAGAAAATGGCGCGACCACGAGCTGCTCGAGCGCGCGCTGGCGGTGAAGAACCTGGCGATACTGGCCCCGCGTGAGCGGGGGGCCATGCCGGCGGTCTGCTACGCCACGGACGAGGGGCTCTTCTGGTCAAAGGGCACCCGCGGCTTCAAGCACGTCGACTGGTACCACGCGGCGGACTGCGCTACCACCGGCTACTACATGACCCTCTGGTTCAGGGACCACGAAGGCGACCCCCGCCTGGTGGCGCGATGCCACGAGCTGGCCGAGTTTTTCTTGAAGGCACAGCTTCCCTCGGGTGCTTTCCCCGCATGGCTCCGGCCGGGCGACGCTTCCCCGCAGTCCGAGCCCGAGCTCAGGGAGAGCGCGACCACCGCGTGCCCCGCCATGTTCCTGGCCCAGCTCTTCATGGTGGAAAGTGACACCCGCTACCTCGAGGCGGCTAAAAGAGCGTGCGATTTCCTGGCACGGGAGGTCGTGCCGCGGCAGAAGTGGTTTGATTACGAGACGTTCTACTCCTGCTCTCGGAATAAGCTTGACTTCTTCGACGCCAATACCGGGTGTTTTCCCCAGAACACGATGAGCATGTATTGGGCCGCGGAGGCCTTCAGGTTGGTCCACCTTGCCACCCTCGACCCCGGCTACCTGTCGCTTGGGCTCGAGGTACTGGATCACCTGTGCCTGCATCAGCAGGTTTGGGACCCGCCGTTTCTTTCCATCAACGCTTTTGGAGGGTTCGGCTCGATGAACACCGACGGTGAGTGGAACGACTCGCGCACGGCACTGATGGCACCGCTGCTAATGGACTACTATATCCTGACCGGCCGGCCCGAGCACATGGAGCGGGGTATAGCCGCGCTCAGAGCGTCGTTCACCCTCATGTACATCGAGGAGAACCTGCTGGTCGCGCCGGGGAACATGAGGTCCGCGCCGCCTGACGAGACCGGCTCGGTGAACGAAAACTACGCCCACTTCGGTTACGACCACAGCGTTCCCGGCTTCCTGGACTCCGACTGGGGCGCCGGGAGCGCATGTCAGGCTGCCGCTTACGTACAGAAGCATTACGGGGACATCTTCGTGGACCTGGAAAGACACAGGGCGTTCGGCATCAACGGATGCCTGGTAACGGGGTTCGCACTTGACGGCGCCAGGCTGTCACTTCAAGTCGAGCGACAGGCCGGCTCCGGTACCGAGGCAATCATTAAGCTTGCCGGCGCGTTGCGCGACCTTGATGTAGAGGTGAACGGCTCTGCCGCAAAGAGAACCCCGACCGGTGACTTCAGGATTCTGCTCTAACGGCGCGCTGGCAGGCCTGTACCGAGGAACTACTACTTGTTCTTATGGCGGTTCTTCTTCAGTTGCTTCTTATGCTTTTTCTTGCGCATCTTCTTGCGCCTTTTCTTAACGACCGAGCTCATGGTATGGGTATCTCCCTCTGCCCTCCTCTCGACTGCCGGTTTACACAACAGTGAGAATCCTACCACAAAGGAAGCCCAACTGGCACATTGAGATCTCAATCAGGGGTTTGGCCCGCCTCGGACCTTACACCTGGGCGAAGTCCTTCAGGGTGAGCTCGAAGCAGGCCCCGTTGTCGTTATAAGCGCGGATGGTGCCGCCGTAGAGGCTCACTATCTTGTCGACTGTCGCCAACCCTACGCCGGTATCGCCGGTCTTGCCGCTGAAGAAAGGCAGGAATATCTTTTCAATTTCCGCCGGGTCTATGCCGTTGCCGTTGTCTTTCACCAGGTATCGGTGGAGCCCCCCGCTGCCTCGCCCCGCGTAAGAGACTGACACCTCGGGCTTCCTGCTGTCGTTGTGCTTGATGGCGTTGGCGATAAGGTTGCTGAACAGCTGGTACATGTGGGTGCCGCTCGCGACGACGCGACCCAGGTCGGGATCGCGCATTACCTTCATTCGCTTGCTCTTGATTTCCTGGGCCCTCTCGCCGACCACCCTCTCCACCACCGAACCTATGTCCACCTTGGTCACCTCATACGGCTTCTGACCGGCCTCCGCCAGCACGAGAAGGTCGTCGATGAAGACGGATGACTTCGTCACGTTGGACTCGATGATGCCGGCCAGCTCCATCACTCCACGGACCGCCTGCTCGTCCAGCTCGCCCTTGAGAAGCCCGCGCAGGGCAAGGGCCGCCGCCATCAGCGAGGAGAGCGGCCCCTTGAGGTCGTGCGAGACAATGTGGGCATAGCCCTCCAGCTCGCTGTTCAGTACCTGGAGCTCGCGCTCGGCCAGCTTGCGCGCGGTCACATCCCTGACCACATCCACGTAGCCACTGACGTTGCCGTCCTTGTCGCGGATGGCAGCCGCGCTGACCTCACCGATAAACGCGGTACCGTCACGCTTCACGAGGTTCACCTCGAAGTCCCGGATACCGCCCTCCTCGAGGACCTTCCCGGTAGCGTAGGTGGCCTTTTCGCTTTCATCGGGCGCGACCAGCTCAAGGGCGTTCATGCCGATGAGCTCGGCCGGGCTGTTACATCCGTAGAGCTCGGCACTGCGCCGGGATGCCTCGACTATGGTCCCGCTAATGTCGAAGCAGAGGACCGCGTCGGGGGAGGTGTGCAGCAGCGCGCGGTAGAGCTCCTCCGAGTCTCGAAGGGCCTCCTCGGCCAGCTTTCTTGTCGTCACATCTCTCAGGATGACCGCGAAGTTCGTCTCGCCCGTGTCGGATTTCCAGGTGGACCTCGAGAGCTCCATGGGGAACTCACCGCCGTCCTTCTTGAGCCCTGTCATCTCGAATATCCTGGCCGGAGCGCTGGTGTCGCCGGCGCCCTCGCGCATCATCGATTGCGGTCGCGCCCGGCGTTCGCGCTCGGGGAGGATCCAGGTCAACGGCCTGCCCGTCATTTCCTCCGCGGCGTATCCGAAGATATTCTCCGCGCCGGCGTTCCAGAAGATTATGTTGGCCTCGCTGTCGGCGCAGATTATCGCTTCAAGCGCGGTCTCGGCCACCGAGCGGAATCGCTCCTCGCTGCTCCGCAGCATACTGGAGATGCGGCTGTCCCGCAGTGCTACCGATGCGACTTCTCCGAACGCCGAAGCCATAAGAGCGTCCCTGCCGCTGAACCCCCCCGGCTTGTTGGCGAACCCCAGCATCCCCGCGGGCTTGCCGTCAACCAGGAGAGGCGCGGCAAGGAGGTTGTCTATCCGGACGTGAGGCTCGGGCACGCTGTTCGCCCACTGGCTCTGTGGGAAGCTGTTCTCATAGAACGCCTTGCCCGACATGAAAGCCGGCGTGCTCAGGCTCCGCACCGGCATAAGTGCAGTTGCCTCGAAGCTTTCACGAAGGCTTTCGGGCTCGACGAGCAGGACCTCGCTCTTGCCGCCCTCCTCGCCGAGCAGCGTGATGTATCCGACGCTCGACCCCACCAGTTTCTTGCAGAGGTTGAATATCTCGCGGGCCGCCGTGTCGAAATCCTTGTGCTCAAGTACCAGCCTGGTGCTCTCGAGCAGGGCGGTTATCTCCTCCCTGCGCTCGTTGGTCTCCCTGATGACGTTGCGCAGGGCGTCTTCCGCGCGCTTCCGGTCGGAGATGTCACGGCCGACAGCGGCTATGGCCAGCGGATTCCCCTCGGCGTCGCGCATGAGCGAGCCCGTCACCTCGAAGGGATTGCTTCGGTCGTCCTTGGAAATGACAGAGACCTCCAGCTTTCGAAGCTCGCCGGTCTGGACGACAGCCTCGACGCTGGCCATCAGGCGCATGAAATCCTCGGGCGAGAAGAACTCGAATGTCCTCATCGCGTCTATCTCTTCGTTAGAGTAGCCGGTTATCTCACAGAGGGTCTTGTTCCATTTGTTAAAGCTGCCTGAAAGGTCGGCTATCACGAAGATGTCCGGTATGGCGTTCATGGCGTCTTCCTTGAAGGCGCGCTCGTCTTCGAGCTCTTTTTGCGCGTGCCTGCGCTCGGACATGTCCCACGCGGAGATCAGGTAGCGGGTGCCCCTGCGGGTGATGACCTCACTTGCTGACACCTGGACCGGGAACGTCCGCCCGTCTTTCCCTATGTTCTCGAACTCGATGGTCTGCCCGTCGAGGAGGGTGGCCACCGCCCTCTCGAACTCGCGCCGCCTCCCGGGAGGCACGAGGTCCAGGGCGGACGTGCCAACCAGCTCGTCGTGGGTGTAACCGAGCATCCCGGCGGCGGCCCGGTTGACGTCCTCAATCACGCCCTCGGGAGTCTCGATGAACAGCGCGTTGGCGGCCTCGTCGAAGAGGGTGCGATAGAAGGCCTCACTCTCGCGAACGGCCTCGACGGCCCTTACAAGCACGAAGTCCTTCAACGCTTTCTCAACCGCCTGCGGGAGCAAGGCGGCCAGTCGTTCGTTCTTGACGACATAGCCGCAGGCGCCGCGCTGGAACGCCAGCGACGCCACTTCTTCGTCACCCTGACCGGTTATGACTATGACCGGAGGATGTTTCTCCGCCGAGGTTATCTCCGCCAGGAACTCCATGCTGAAGCCGTCGGGAAGCCTGTAGTCAAGCGTAACGAGGTCGTAGGAGGATGATTGCATACGGTCGCGCGCGCCGCGTATACTGTCGGCGATCTCCACGTCCGCGGAGACCTTGAGTTCGAGGAGCTGCCTTAGAACGTCCGCGGTTTCCGGCTCGTCTTCGACGAGGAGTATCCTGGGGATGCCGCCAGGTTTCAAGGACGCCTCCGCACTGAGTTGCCTTCCGTGTTCTGGTTGACATCAGTCCCGACTGACCGGAACATGCCGCTTCTCCCGCGACACCGCTTTTAGCGCGACGCCGCTTCTCGCGATACAGCGTAAGCCTTACCTCGAGTTTTCATCGAGATGATAACACATGGCGACCCGTGTTCGGAATATCCGAACCATGTTCGCTCCTAGCGGTCGTCGCGCCAGAAAGCGTTCACCATCCGCTCGCGGTCGCCGCTCGCGAGCGAGGCTGCGATCTCCCTGTATGCCCCCGCCGCGTTGACGCCCCAGGCGTCGACCGAGCTGATCCTGACAGGGCTGCGCGACCTGTCGACGGTGTAGAGGCCGAAGCGTGGCTCGTAAGAGCCCCACTCGTAGTTGTCCGCCATGGTCCAGTAGAAGTAGCCGATGACGGGCGAGCCGTCCTTGACCGCCCGCAGCACCTCGTAGATGTAGCTCTGCAGGAACGTGTCCCGGGTGGCGCCGTCGCGCCTGGCCTCGACTGCGCCGCGGTGGACCCGTTGGCACATGCCGTTCTCGAGGACGACGATGGGAAGGCCGCCGCCGGTTATGGCCGCCCCCTTGATGAAATGGTAGAGCGCGCCCGGGTTGAGCACCTGGTCCCAGAGCTCCGCGTTGAGGGTGAACCTCCCCCGGCGCATGTCCTTGAAAGAAGGCAGCTTCGGTTGGTAGCGGAAAAAGGCGTCGTAGTAGTCGATCGCGAGGAAGTCGAGCTTGTCCGCGCGCGGCGAGGAGTATATGGCGTCGATGCCGTGGGCGAAGCGCTCCAGGGAGAAGACCCGGGGCGTGAGTCTGTCGAGCAGCCCCTCGAGCCCGCGGTTGACGCGGGGCGCCCTCTTTACTTCAGGGCTCTTAGCTATTTCCGCGTCCCAGGCGGCCTTGCCGCGCTCTATGTAGGCGGGCAGCCCGGCGCGCTCCACGCCGTTCCTGCGGGCCAGCAGGAGGTCTGTCATCACCCTGTCCATGTAGTAGGTGGACCAGTGGAAGGTGTTGTAGCTCACCAGCGGTTGGCCCCAGCCGTTTTCCTCGTACACCTGGTGAATGGCGTCATAGGCCCGGCAGTGGCCGTCCAGCATGTTGTCCCAGCACTCGGCGGTCTCGCCGAGCCCCGCCCGCCGGTGGGGGAAGTACCTGAGGGTGTAGGTGAGAAATGAGAAGACGTTCGGCTCGTTGATGGTGACCCAGTACTTGATGGGGCGGAGGGAGTGCTTCTCCAACAGCAGGGAGTTGAGCCCGGCCGCCATCTCGGCGACGTAGGCCCGGAAGGCGTCGAGCTTGCCGCGCTCCAGCCAGAAGTCAATGCCCAGCCAGTAGGGGTGGGTGAAGTGGTGCAGGGTCACAATCGGCTCCATTCCAGCCTTCATGATGCCCGCTATCATGTCGGAGTAGGCCTCTATGGCGGCACGGTCGAACGGCGGGGTCTTCTTCCGGGCCGCCGTGCCGGTGTCAGGCTGGACCCTCGCCCATTCGAGGCTCATGCGGAACCCGTTGAGCCCCATGCCGGCCGCGAGCTCCAGCTGTTCCGGGTAGTCGGTCCAGAAGCGCACCGCCTCGCCGGAGGGCTCCACCTTGCCGGAGCGCTCGAGCTCCACCCAGTTGTTGAGCGGGTCGCCCCGCCCGTTGAACCCTCCCTCGACCTGGAAGGCCGCGTTGGCAACGCCTAACATGAACTCTTCGGGCAGTGAGAAGTCTTCGTCGAAGAGGTCCTCGAGGTCGCGCCTGTCGTAGTGCCGCTTGAACTCCATCGTTATCCCTCCATCGGCTCGAACCACCGAACGCCACGATTAATATTCCCGAGGCCCGCTGGCGTGAGACGGGGTTGCCGGCCCGGCCCGAGTTTCGTGTCGCATCCCCCAATTCTACCACCGCAAAGATGGGGTCAGGTCACTTTCTTGCACTTTTCCGATTGTGCGGGAGTCGGTCGTATCTTCGCACGGCCGCCGAAGCGGCCGGCGTGTCGAGCGTCACAGAACGTTGACCGCAATCAGGACCCCGAAGATGATGAAAACCGCCCCCGAGAGCCACCTTATCCACTTCAAGGGGACGACCCGGGAGAGCCCCTTGCCGAGGATTGCCCCGATGAACGAGGTCAGCAGAAGGGCCAGCGTGCCGCCCAGGAATACTAAGAAAGGCGCCTTGTACTTGGAGGTCAATGCCACCAGCGACAGCTGTGTCTTATCACCCAGCTCCATCAGCGCGACCATGGCGAGCGAAGTGAGGAAGGGCCCCCGGCCCCCGGCTTCCTTCGTTTTCTCTACCTCCTCATCGCGCTCCGGCCGGAACGACAGCAGCCCGAATATGATGAAAACCGCCGCGGAGACGTACCTTATGACCTCCTCCGGGATGAACCTCGCGAGGACGACGCCCACCGTTACCGCAAGCGCGTCGAGGACGGCGAATGCGACGGCCGCCCCGAGGAACACGGGGAGCCACCCGAACCTGGCCGCCAGGGTCAATATTGCAAGCTGTGTCTTGTCGCCGAACTCGGCGATGAAGGTCAGCCCGAAAGACGCGCCAAACGCTTTCCATATCATGCCGCGATTATATGCAACAGCTGCGGCCAATACATGGGGTCAGACCTGATTTCATTAGTGCGAGACCCGCGAGCAATATGCCGGTACCACTAATGAAATCAGGTCTGACCCCATGTATTAGTGAACTTGAAGAGCCTCATCCCGAAAGGTGAATCGAAGAACGTCACTTTGACGGGCATGCCGATCTCCAGCTCGTCGAGACGCCCTTCGATCAGGGCGAACACGCGCCCGGCGCAGTCCTCGAGCTCGATCGCGCCCACCACCTTGGGCTTGGTGTGCACGATCGCGTAGTGCTGCTGGGTGAAGGCGTAGATGGAGCCTTTCCCGGAGAGCCTGACCCACTCCAGGCGCGTGCCCAGGCAGAGTGGGCAGACGCTCTGCGGTGGGAAGAAGGTGTGTTCGCACTCCACGCAGCGCGTCGTCATGAAACGATCGCTGTCGAGCTCCCGGTAGAACCGATCCGCCGCCGAATCCTCGAGCTCGGCGAAGTAACCGGGCATTCAGGCCGCCTCCATGATAAGGACAACGCTTCCGTTGACCATGCCGTGCTCGCCCTGGACCAGGCCGAGCCTTGCGCCGGGCACCTGCCGCTCGCCGGCGACCCCGCGGAGCTGCTTGACAATCTCGAAAACCTCGAAAAGGGGCGTGGCAAAGGCGGGGTGCCCGAGGCTCAACCTGCCTCCGCTGGCGTTTATGACCACGTCTCCGCCCGGGCGCGTGCGGCCGGCCGCGACGGCGGCGGGAGCTTCCCCACGCTCGAAGAACCCCAGCTCCTCATAGCACATGAGCTCCGCCCCGGCGAAGGCGCCGTAGACCTCCGCAACATCGATGTCTGAGGAACCGATGCCCGCCGCGGCGTACGCCTCGCCCGCGGAGCGCTCGACCGCCGGGAAGCGGCTCATGTCGGCGACGTGTGGCATGAAGTGCGAGCCGTCATGCGCTTCACCGAAACCGGTTATGAGCACCGGCCTGTCGTTAACCTGCCTGGCCTTCTCCTCGGAAGCAAGCACCACCGCGCCGGCGCCGTGAGCCAGAGGGCACGACTCGAGCATCCGTATCGGCGGGCAAAGCATCTTTGAGGACAAAACGTCCTCAACCGTTATCGGCTTTCTATGCATCGCGCGCGGGTTCTTCGAGGCGAAGTCGCGGAGCACAACCGGGAGGGAGGCCACCTGCTCGGGGGTGACACCGCACTCGAGCATGTAGCGCTGCTGGCACATGGCGTAGTAGGGGATAGGGGACAGGACGCCGAGGCGCGAGTCGTAAGAACCGTAGAGGCCGTTCGCCAGGCGGAGGATGTGCTGCTCTTCCGCGTGGTGCTCGATCAGGTGCTTTGGCGTCAGCTCCCAGTGGGAGGCGAAGACGAGACCCGCGTCAATGCGACCGAGCGCTATCTCCATGGCCACGTGCCGCAGCGCCACGAGCGCCGAAGCCCCGCCGCAGTCCACCTCTCCCGCGGAGCGGTTTGGAATGCGGAGGTACTCGGCCATACGCTGGTGGACGAACATGTAGTTGTCCACCATGTAGCCGGTTTTCGTCGAAAAGACAGCATCGATCTCGCTCCTGTCGAGCCGGGAGTCGGCCAGCGCTTCGGTGATTGCCCGGAGGGCCAGCTCGAAAGGATGGGAGTCTTCGAATATCCCCACGTCGGTCATCCCGACGCCCGCCACCGCGACGTTCCTCATGCGTTATCCTTCAACCTTCATATTTGCAACAAAGTGACCTGACCCCGATGTTGCATTATTTTCGGGCGGCAAAACCGCGCGGCATGTTCACCGTGCCGCACCCGAGGTCGAGGATGCTCAGGCCGCCGACATCACCGACCTCCCCGAGCATCAGGAGATGGACGGGGTGGAAGAAGTGCTTCCAGGTGAACGACTGCTCGTAAGTCGCGGACCAGCCGTCGAACCTGCTTATCGTGTCATCCTTTCGCGGCCCGCGCGCCATGCGACTCCTCTAGTAATCGATACCGATGTAGTATTTCCAGTCAAGCCGGTAGCGCCCCTTCTCAAGGGCCCGCTCGCGTATCTTCCGGGGGACCAGCCGCGCACCAAGGAACCAGTCGAGCAGCCCCTCGGCGGCGCCGGCCAGCGGCCGGGGCAGGCCGGCGAGCTTGCGGTACCAGACCATCAGCAGGACGAAGTTCTCGCAGACCATGTTCACCTGCTCGCGCGACATCTTGTCGAGCTTGAGCTCAGAGCGGCCCGAGAACAGGGTGTCGGGAGTGGCGTCGCCCAGCATGCCGCCGTCCCGGCAGACCTGGAATATCCTCGTGTTGGGGAAGGGGCAGAGCGTGGTCACCTGCGCCAGGCCCGGCTCGATGCGCGAGTTCATCTTGACCGTGTCCAGTGCCATGGAGAGCGTCTCGTGGGGGAACCCGGTCATGTTGAGCGAAACCGTGTTGATGCCCTTCGCGCGACAGAGCTCAAACGCCCGGTATATCTTTTCGTCGTCCATGTTGCGCTCGAGAACGTTCTTGCGCAGCCAGGTGTTTCCGCTCTCGACACCCATGGCTACGGTAATGCAGCCCGAATCCGCCATGAGCCCCACCATCTCCTCGTTGAGAAGGTCGACTCTAGCGTTGCATATGTAAGGCAGATCGACCTTCTCCCTGTAGAGGGCCGCAAAATCCCTGAACCAACCGCGGTCGAGCGTCAGGATGTCGTCGTCGAAGCGGACCTGCTCGAGCCCGGGGTCCGCGCCGCGCGCCTCCTGGATCTCCGCCACGATGTCAGCGGGGCTGCGAAACCGCACGTAGCGGCTCCCGTTGGGGTAGATGCTCCTCTGCAGGTGGTTGCAGCAGTAGCTGCAGTTGAACGGGCATCCCCTGGAGGCCATCATGGTAAGCCTCTTCTTCTGGTTGCTCGCGAAATTCTCTTTATCGAAGATGGTGCGGTCGGGGAACGGGAGCGAGTCGAG
This sequence comes from Candidatus Geothermincolia bacterium, assembly GCA_038326775.1. Classification (GTDB taxonomy): domain Bacteria; phylum Actinomycetota; class Geothermincolia; order Fen-727; family Anoxymicrobiaceae; genus DYIU01. The sequence goes on along the minus strand of JBBQKJ010000029.1, from coordinate 20,961 downwards.
GTCTTCCAACAGGGGCCTCACCGGGTTCCTGACGACCTCGCCGCCTGATTTGCTCCAGATGCCGGCTATGCCCTCGACGGGCCCGCCGGCCTCGAGCGTGTCGCAGAGCTCCAGGAAAGCCTCCTCGCCCTCTCCCACGCAGATGTAGTCGATAGAAGGCTCGGCAATAGCCTCCTCGGGGGCGGTGGTCGGGTGTACGCCGCCACAGACGATGGGCACCCCGAGGCCCTCCTTTATCCAGGCGCCGAGCTCGCGCACCTTGGAGAACTGCAGGGTCGTTGCGCTGAACGCTACAAGGTCGGGCTCCGAGCGCGAGACGAGCTCTATCAGCTCGGTGCGGCTTGCCGGCTCGACAAGATGGATGAGCTCGGTCCCGTGGCCGCCGCGCTTGAGGAATGCGGAGAGGTAACCGATGCCGAGGTATACGCGGCCCTGCGGCTCGGTGTTTATTTCCAGCGCCTCGAAATAGTCCGGATAGACGAATGTGACTTTCAAACGGCTGCTCCTCGGGCATCGCGCGCCCGTTCGTCCACTTTCACTCCGGCGAAGAAGCCGATCATCAGTGTTCCCAGGCCCAGCGCCAGCAGGCCGAGCGGCAGGTAGGTGAACTGGAGGACGAGCTTGGCCACCTCGTCGGTCGCGAACCGCTCCGCGGCCTTGACGCTCACCTTGTTCTGCGTGTATTCGAGCCTGTGGAGCAACCTGGTGGCGATGAGCTGTCCGCCGGGGTCTTTCGCCGTGAGCGACACAGACTCGTCTCCGCGCGTCTCTACGATGTTGCCCGCGCGCGGCTCCACCTTGAGCTCGACAGTGGAGCTTCCAGTGTAGGTCAGGGCGACCGTATCGCCGTCCCGCACCTCCAGGTCGGGCATCGCGAGCAACTGCTTGAGCTGTTCGCCGGTCATCGCCGCCGGGTAACCGGCGGGAGCCTCCGCGACGGGCTGGTTCCCGAATGACATCGAGAACCGGTAGACCGGCAGCTTGCCCACGAGCTCGGCCTTGCGGTACTCAGCCGGATGCGTTCTCCTGGTCAGCTCGCTCCAGTACGGCACGGGCCCCTTCGGCGTGTCAAAGGGGAACACCAGCAGGTATCCGGACCTCTCGGCGTCAGCTTTCCCGCTCTTGACCATCTCTCCGGTCTGGCGGTCGAGAGCGTACGTGCGCCTGGTCGAGGACAGCTCCTGCCGGGGATCCGGGATGAAGAAGTTGGTCAGGGTCTCGATAATAGAGGTCACCGGCGTGGACAGCAAAGGCTTGCTTAGGAGCGTTCTCTCGATTCTGACGGGTATCTTCACCGGCTGCGCGCCGATGGCGGGCTGTCCCGGCGGGTTGATGTAATTACCGAGGACACCGTCGTAGTAGAGCACCTGGTCGATGTCCGTGGGCTCGACTTTCAGGGCAGGCGCGATTGCGAACCGCCACGCGAAGGCCAGCAGCAGGAGCAGGCAGCCCGCCGCAACGAGCGTCAGGTTTGACCTGTGGCTCCTCACCGCCCGCAATCTTGATGTGAAGCTCTTCATGCCGGACATGGACCTCGAGGTTCGCCGCGGCGCCTTCTCCCATACCGTGAGCGCATCTGACCGGGCGCTCGCTCTGCCCGTAATTTTAGCAGAACCGCTTTTCAATAGACGTTGCAGGAGTGTGAAAGAGCGCCAGGCACCCTGCCGCGCGGCAAATCGGCGGTCCCCGCGAAAGCTGCTGAATATTCCTCTCCCTTTCTATATAGTATGGGAGGCCGATTCGACAAGGAGAGTGTATAGACATGTCATCAAGCAGCGGTAAAGTGGTAGTGATTGGCAGCGGCATAGGAGGCGCGGGGTGCGCGGCACTTCTCGCCGGGAAGGGGTTCGAAGTAACCCTCCTCGAGCGCAACAGCTTCAGCGGGGGCAAGGCGGCGAGCTTCGAGAAGGACGGGTTCACTTACGACACCGGCGTGCACGCGGTCGGGAACGGCGAGTCGGGGCCTTTGGGCGAGATCAACCGTCTCGTCGGAGGAGACCTCTCCTGGGCACGGATCGAGGGCAACCGCATCTGCATCGGCGGCAGGGTCGCCAGCTATCCGCTGGACTACGCCTCCGATGATTCCATCCACGACATACTTGAAGGCATCGGTGTACTGCCGGAGAACCGCGACGATTGCTATGTGTGCTTCAAGGAGCTTGCCACCATGAAGCCCGCCGCCGAGATGGAAGCCCTCGAGACCCTGCCTCTCAAGGAGTATGTCGACCGGTTTACCGACGACCCGAGCTTCCACCAGATGATAAACGCCACCTGCGGAATGCTCATAGTCGTCACTTACTTCACCGGCTCAACCGGCGAGTTCATCTACTGCTTCGCGAAAATGGCCGAAAGCGCCAGCCTCTCCTACCCCCGCGGCGGGATGGGCTCGATCGCGCGCTCGTACCTGGACGCCCTCGAGGGGATGGGCGGCAGGGTGGAGTACGAGCGCCCTGTCGAGGCCATAGTCGTCGAGAACGGGCGCGCGGTGGGCGTCGAGGCGCGGGGCCGCGTTGACGCGGACGTCGTTGTCTCCAACATGGGGCTGCAGCCGACCGCCAGGATGGTCGAGGACTACCTTCCCACCGAGTACTTCGACCGGGCGATGTCCCTCCGGTCCTCGTACGGCGCGGTGAGCGTCAAGTACGCCCTGGACGCAGAGGTGGTGCCTTACCCCATGACCCTGTGGATCCCCGACATCAACGACCAGGAGGCGATGGCCAGGTACGTGGGTATAATGTACCCGGTGCCCTCCATTCCCGACCCCGACCTCGCTCCCGACGGCTGCCAACTGGTCCTTGCCGGAGCGGTGCTCTCGCCGGACCCGAAGAAGAAGGACCTGCACAACGAGATCCTTGACCGCATCGAGGCGACCATGCTGATGCTCCACCCCGGCATCGACGAGCACGTGGTCTGGAAGCTCCGCACCGACATCGCATACACGGCGAAGATATCCGGCCGCGACCTGGGAGAGGTCATCGGCCTTTCGCAGGATGTCAGGCAGGTCGGCAAGAACCGTCCGGACCCGAGGATGCCCATACCCGGTCTCTACCTGGTCGGGGCGGACGCGGGCGGACGGGGCATAGGTACGGAGATGGCGGGGGAGAGCGCCCTCAACGTCAGCCGGATGATAGCCGACGACGCCGCCGGCCGGGCACGGGTCAAGCCGACTGCTGAAGGTACTTCTTACGGAAATCTTCGGTGGTGAGTTTCTCGATGTCGTCGCGGATGCGCGCGAGCTCGTCCCTGGCGTCGTCCGGGTGGTCGAACAGCTCCCGCCGAAGGACCCTCTTGGTGCGGTAGTTCACGACCTCGACTATGTAGCCTTCTCCCTGCTCGACACCGAGCAGGCCTTTGGTCAGGCGCGCCTTGTAGTAGTCGTCGGCGAGGTAGCCGAGCTCGCCTTCGGACTCGACGCCGCCCGCTCCCGGCTTTTGTTCCTGCCCCCGGTGTTTCGCCATGGTAACCCCTTCAGAGCTCCTGCCCACTACCCTCGGCCTCGGCCGGGCCCGCCCCCTGCGGCTTTGGCACGACGATACGCTGAAGAGCGTAGACGCCGAGGGCGGTGATAGCGCAGCTGTGGGTTGGCGGGAGCTTGGAGGAAGCGATGTACAAAGCGCAGGTATCCTCGCACGATACCTTGGCGCCTGGTATCTGGGGTGTGCGGATCGGGCACCAGCTTCCGGGAATAGATGCCAAGGGACTCCTTCCAACGGTTCCAAAGGCACTGACAACCGGGTCCGACCTCGGGCGAACTCCTCCGCATCGCCCGCGCGGCCCTCGCGCCGTAATGCGTTCAAAAGGCCCAGACCCCGACCACAATTGTATACCCGCCCTTTTGAACCTGCAAACCCCGAGGTGGAAGGCCGAGCGCCGGGAACGCACCCGGGGCCGTGCCCGGTACGGCGCCCCGGGGACCCGGCCGGGAAAAAGGAAGGGATTGACTTGCCAGCCGTCCGGCAATAATATCCATATGCGATATCGTAATACGATATCTGTTTGCAATAGCAGGAGTAACGTGTCAGGAGTGATTCATGGAGAGGGAGTTCTTCGCGGGCTTCATAAAGATCCACATTCTGTATCACGCCGTGCACGAGGGTGAGATCTGCGGGACCGACATAGCTCGAGAGCTGGCAACTCACGGCTACAACGTGAGCCCCGGAACCCTCTACCCCACGTTGCATCGGCTGGAGAAGATGGGCTACCTGAAGCGCACGGAGCGAGTGACGAGCGGCCGGAGGCGCAAGTACTACCGCGCCACCCCCGCCGGCGGGAAAGCGCTCGCCGCCGTCCGCGAGAAGATCAAGGAGCTCGTCGACGAGGTCATGGAGGGGCATTGAAATGAACCGAGCGGGCAATGAGGGAGCGGGAAGGCTCTCCCGGACGGTAAAGGTCCTTGGCCTTGTCAGCTTCTTCACCGACGCGTCATCGGAGATGATCTACCCGCTGCTCCCGATATTCCTCACCAGCGTGCTGGGGGCGGGGGCGGTGTTCCTGGGTGTGGTCGAAGGGATAGCCGAGGGCACGGCGAGCGTTCTCAAGGGCTTCTCCGGGTACGTCTCCGACAGGCTGCAGAAGCGCAAGGCACTCATCCTGGCGGGCTACGGCCTTTCCGCCGTCACGAAGCCGTTTTTCGCGGCGGCCGACGCGGTCTGGCAGGTCCTGGTGGTGCGGTTAGTCGACAGGGTCGGCAAGGGCATCAGGACGGCCCCCCGTGACGCCCTCATCGCGGAGACGACCGACGCGGACATCCGGGGCAAGGCATACGGCTTCCACAGGGCTATGGACACCCTGGGCGCGGTGGTTGGCCCCGCGATAGCGTTCCTGATGATGTGGCTGCTGAGGGGGCAGGGCAACGGCGCTTACCGCTGGGTCTTCCTGGCGGCATTCTTTCCGGGCCTGGTCGCTATCGTCCTCATCGTCTTCGCCCTGAAGGAGAAGGGGTTCGAAGCGGAGGCGAGGTTCCCGTCCCTGAAGCTCGAGGGCTTCCCGCGCGGCTACAAGGTGCTGCTGCTGGTAGTCGCGGTTTTCACGCTGGGCAACTCGAGCGACGCCTTTCTGCTGCTGCGCGCTCAGAACCTGGGGATGAAACCGTACCTGATCCCGTTGCTGTGGCTTGTCTTCAACCTGGTGTACAGCATGGTCTCCATGCCGGGTGGGATGCTCTCAGACCGTATCGGGCGCAAGAAGACCCTGCTGATGGGCTTCATCCTCTACGGCCTGGTCTACCTCGGGTTCGGATTCGCACACCGGCTCGTTTACGTCTGGCTCCTGATCGCCGTTTACGGAGTCTTCTACGGGCTGACCCAGGGATGCCTGAGCGCATATGTCGCTGACCTCGCGCCTCCCTCGATGAAGGGGACCGCGTTCGGCATTTACCACATGACCGACGGCGTCTCAAGGCTTTGCGCCAGCGTTGTGTTCGGGATAATCTGGCAGAGCTCCGGGGCCCGGGGCCCGGCGAGCGCCTTCTTCTTCGGGGCGGTTATGGCACTGAGTGCGGCGGTCCTCCTCTGGCGGTTCTGCGAGGACTGTGTTGGAGGGGCGCCCGCGGACCGAGACGGTCTCGAAACCGACTGAGATCCGCGCTCGACCCATGTAACAAATCAGGTCTTGTCCACGTCTAAGGAAATATGAGAAGCTGGGGATGACGGCAAAGCAGCGAAACGCTTAACCCGGTTTGCCGAAAGCCCGATGTCTTGTTTGAGAAGGTTTCGCTTTCAAAATGCATGGAGAGCCGCATGAGCCAGCCGCCGGAGGGTGAAAGAGAACTCGCCGTTGAGAAGAAGTGGATGACCGGCACGAAGGCCCTGGTCTTAAGAGGGCTGCTCGCGTTTGTTATAATTGCCCTGTTCTTTACAGGCGGAATGCTTGCTACCTACGCCATCGCCGACTTCCAGCGCGACCAGTATTTCGAGGTGCGCAGGTTCCAGGCCTCGGCCGCGGCCGCAAGCATCGAGGCCTCGGACGTTGACGCTCTCACCGGCACCGACAAGGACATCGGGACGCCGACCTTCCAGAAGCTCAGGCGGAATCTGCAGCGCATCAAGGGGTCCGATTCCCGGATGCGCTTCGTCTATCTCATGAGACCCAGGAACGGGAAGATGATATTCCTGGTCGATGCCGAGAACCCGGCCTCACGCGACTACTCCCCGCCGGGCCAGGTCTATTACGAGGCGAAGCCGGAGGAGTTTTACCCCTTTGAGGGAAAGAAGCGGCCCGAACCCTGGATACTCGGACCCATCACCGACCGTTGGGGCACCTGGGTAAGCGCCAACGCGTATATCGTTGATGAAGAAGGAACCCCGGTCGCTTTGCTGGGCACGGACGTGAGCGTTGGCCGGGCCTTGTCTTCATTCAACCAGATAAAGGAAATCGGAACGGTATTCACTGTCGTCGGATGCATACTGCTCGCGATCCTGTTCTTCCAGTGGATCGTCTGGAGCTACCACAGGGACCGGCGCCTTGCGGCGCGGCTCGCCATGGAGGAATCGATTCTGGAGCTTAACAGTAAACTCCTGGAGGCCGACCGCTTGAAGACCGAGTTCATCCAGTCAGTCTCCCACGAGCTGCGGGGGCCGCTCACAGCGGTGAGCGGCGCGATGCAGGTACTGGCTGACCATGTCGGCGCGGAGCTCGACGAGGACGGGACGAAGCTGATGGACATCGCCGGGACCGGCACCGCTCGATTGGTCAAGCTTGTCGACAACCTGCTCGACATGAGCCGCATCGAAGCGGGTGGGGTGGCGATAAGGCTGGAGAATGTGAGCCTGAGGGAGCTCGTGGAAAACACCGTGAAGATGTTCGGGGTACTCGCGGAGGAGAAGGGGATTGAGCTCAAGACAACCTTCGCCGGAGAGGAACTCCTGGTGGATATCGATGGTGAGGCCGTTCAAAGGGTGCTCGAGAACCTGATCGCGAACTCGATAAAGTATACCGATTCCGGCGAGGTAACGGTGGGGGTCCTGGCCGGCAGGGACAACATCACTTTCACTGTCAGGGACACCGGAAGGGGCATCCCAGCGCAATTCCAGGACGAGGTCTTCAAGAAGTTCTCTCGCCGGCGCCTCTCCACCGACTCGGACGAGCGCGGCGCGGGGCTCGGCCTTGCCATCAGCAAGGGGCTCGTTGAAGCGCACGGCGGCCGAATCTGGGTCGAGAGCGAAGAAGGCAGGGGAACCACCTTCAGCTTTGAGATCCCCCGGCGGCCCGCCACCGATTGAGCCAACCGATCGCGCCGGGGCTCTCCAACTCTGTCCCGCCAGGCCCGCGACGATTCCGCTCCTGATAAAGTGCCACGCCTTCGCCTGCCGGTTCCTATCTCTTAACGAACGAAATCACAAATCTCAAAATGGCTAATGTTTCCTGTCCTTTTCTCCGATTCAACTAGAACGACGCAGGGTACGGGGGGGCGAAGTGTCTTTAAAGGATTGGTACTTCATAGGGTTTGTCCTTACGATTATCGGAGCCTGCATCCTTTGGGTCCTCGCTTTTATCGTCTATCGCAACGACCGCAAGGAGTACCTCCACAGGGTGCTTGCCTGGACCATGATCTTCATGGGGCTGTGGTTGCTATCCGGCTTCGCCGAGAAGATACTCCCAACGCCGAGCAACGCTTTCACACTCTGGACCTTCCGCTGGGCTTATGCCTCAGGAGTCATGACCTCAACCTTGTTCCTACTCTTCGCCTTGGGTCTTTATCTGGACCGAGCTCCGAGAAAGGTGTTTCACCGCTTGATAATCGCCGCAGGGTGTTGCGTGGCGGCGTTTTCTCTTACCCCGCTGGTAGTGAAGTCCGCCAGCTACAGCAAAGGTACTCTGGGATCCAACACCGGCTCGGGTTTCCTTCTTGCGGCTTCGATGATAATCATACCCAGCATTGTCAGCATTTACCTCATAACAAAGAAGTGGTCTAGCTCATCAGGGATAGATAGGGCCAGAACCAGCATAGTCCTGTATGGGATAATAGTTTTCGTTCCTGTTTTCGCCACTTCTATTTTCATCGTGCCTGCGATTGTTGGCAATGACGTCTCTTCCAACTACGCGTTCCTCGCCGGTTTGATACCCGTCGGGTTCACAAGTTACGCGGTTGTTCGGCTTCGCTTGCTCGATACTCGCATAATCCTTCGAAAGACGAGCGTTTTTCTAATGGGCACCCTTCTTCTTTCAGTACCTATCGTTATACTGTTCTTTCTCTTCAGCGCAACCAACCTTAGTAATGCTGCGCAATACACAGCGCTGCTGCTCGTTTTCATGGTGATAATCTATTTCGCGCAGGACGCATGGAAGTATTTCCATCGCTTGTCGGCCCACCTGTTTTTCTCTGGGCTCTACGACGAGTCTGAGCTTCTGGAAGATGTTTCGTCGAAGCTGGCGGCCCAGACCGACCCGAACGCCGGTCTCCTCGCGGCCCTGTCCCGCGTAGTCTATCCATTGGGACTGGAAGACATAAGCATCATCATCCCCCCCGGGGTTGTCAACGAGACCTGCTGGAGTCTTGAATGCAAGCAGGAGGCGGATGGCTCGGTAAGCCAATGTCTAAATGACAACTGCAACCTCCTGACATGGCTACGCCACGTCGAATCTACTGCGGTAACCGAAGAACTGCTGCGCTGGCCCAGGAACCAGCACGAGGGCAGGTTGGGCATTGACCTTGCGGCCTCCGGGCTCTCCGCGTGTCTTCCCATGAAGGTTTCCAAAGAGCGGATCGGCTACATGCTCACAGGTGAAAAAGTTGCGAAGAAAGCCCTTTCAGCGACTGACATCAGCTTCCTGGAAAAGGCCGCCGAGGTATTCGGGCTATACATAGATAACTACGCGCTTTCTACCAGGTTGGCATTCCAGCTCGACGAGCTCCAGAATGTATATGGCGATCTCCACAAGGCTTTTGACTTCAAATCGGAGATCATCGAGGTGGCATCACACGAGTTCAGGACCCCTATCACGGTCATAAACGGATTCGTGCAAACTTTGATGATCAACTGGGAAGAATTGACGGATGAGGAGAAGGTCGAGTGCATGGCCAGCGTTGCCTCTGCGAGCAAGAGACTGATGAACCTTACGGACAAGTTCCTCAACATCTCGAGGATCGAGGCAGGTGACGTCAGCTTCGTAAAGGTGCCGATGAAGCTCAGCAGCATCGTACAGGACCTTTGCGAGAACCTGCGCGAGGAGGACCTGCAGCGCCTGATAATCGAAGGTAACCCCGAGCTCTACGTGGTCTCTGACCCGACTCACCTGGAAGTGATGCTCGAGCACCTCGTGGAAAACGCTTTTTGCTTCAGCCCGGTGGACGCGGTGGTCATTCTCAGGGTATGGAGGGACAGCACCACCAACTACATCCAGGTCCAGGATTTCGGAAAGGGCATACCAGTGGAAGAGAGAGAGAAGGTCTTCGAGCCTTTTGTCCGCCTGGAGACTCTATCGCACCATTCGAAGGGAATGGGGCTGGGGCTTCATATAGTCCGCCTGCTCTCCTCCAGGCTGGGAATAGAGGTAGAGATAGAAAGCGGCGGCAAGAGCGGGACGACAGTTACTCTCAGTTTCGGGCTGGAGTGACCGCCCCGTCTGTGACTTGCTCGCTATGCTCCCGGTCTGATACGCACTTGAAAGCGTAGTAGGACTGCGTACCCAGCAGCTGTTTCTCGATGGGCAACCGCTCCTCGGCCGCAAGCTTCTCGAGTATCTGAGGAACAAAACTGCGCGTATCGGTTACATCAAGAGCGAGGACGTAATCCCTTTCCCTTATAGCTTCGATTGATGCGATCACCATTTGCCGGACAAACCCGAAGTTTCGAAGTCGCGGTGACACAAAAAGGCACGTGATGTACCAGAAGCGACCGTCTTCGATCTCACGGGGGAACCGCTTGCGCAGGAAAGCCGGATTGATATAAGCGGCTTTCGCCTTCTCCATGTTGTTTGTGCCCATAAGCAGCCCCACCGGTTCCCCGTTAACCGTAAGAATGGTCTTGTTGTAGTCGGAGCTCACAAGGGCATCGTCAAACGAAGCCCGGTCGTAGCATGATTGCTCTTGCACAGCTTCTTCCATGTGAAGGCTTTCGTCATAGAGTTGCCACAGTGGCTCGAACCAGGCTTCCGGTGTGTTCCTTATGCCGAAGTAGACTTTCCCCATTTCCCCGGCATGTTCACACACATACCGCTTCTCTTCATCGTACTCAGGTTGGAACACCTCGGGAGCGGGTTTATCGCCCCAAAGCTCTTCCAGGGAACCTTCGTCGGAGAGGAAGTAGATCTCGGGCGCCGAGAAGCCGTGGAAGTTCGTCGCATAGACGAAGGAGTATGCGCCGGTGTTCTGGATATGAACCCGGTCGCCAATCTTGAGGTCGGGAAGCCACGCCTCGGCGAGGATCGTGTCGTCGGGATCGCAGGTGGGCCCGGACAGGACAAACGGCTTCTTCTCCGTCCCGTTGCGGGATGTCCGGACCGGGTAAGGGAATCGCCCTTTCACCTGCTGAGCTTCCAGCAGGCCGTGAAAAGCGCTCGCATCCAGGAAGAGCCAGTCCTCGTCACCGCGCCTGGCGCGCCCGATGACCGTGGAAGTGAGGACGGCCGACTCTCCTACCAGGTACCTGCCGGGCTCAAGGATGAGCTTCGTCTCCGGCGAGAAGCGCCTCTCGAAGACATCGAGTATCTCCCCGGCTATCTCCTCGACGGAGGGCACGTCTTCATCGTACTTGATGGGGAACCCGCCGCCGATGTCGAGGGCTTCGCAGAGGACGCCCTGGTCCTCGAGCGCGTCCATCACATCGGCCGAAGCCTCCATCGCCTCGCGCCAGGTCTCTTTCCTGGTGTTCTGGGACCCGACGTGGAACGCAATCCCGTAAGGAGAGAGGCCGAGCTCGAGGGCGTCTTTCAAGAGGGAGGCGGCGTGCTCGGGAGGGGCGCCGAACTTCATGCTCAACGGGAAGAAGCTGCCCTCGTTCTCGACAGCGAGGCGTACCATTACGCGGCTGCCCGGCGCGAGCAGCGCCAGCTTGGCGAGCTCCTCCTCAGAGTCCAGGACGAAAAGGTCGATCCCCATGTTGAAGGTGTCCCTTATGTGGGACTGCAGTTTTATCGGCGCGGAAAAAACAACGTCTCGCGGTTCAACCCCGAGGCTCAGTACCAGCTCGGCTTCATGCTTCGAGCCGATGTCGAACTTCGAGCCGGCGGAAATAAGGGTCCCGAGGACTTCCTTGTGGTTGTTGGCCTTGACGGCGTAGAAAAGTGAGGCTCCGGGAAAAGCCGTGGACAACCTTTCGTACCTTTTCCTGACCTTCGCCAGGTCGAACAGGAAAAACGGAGTCTGATATTCTGACATTCCACCCTTCCCATGTGCTGTTTGTGCCTGCGATTGCATGCACTGCTTGTGAGACAGGAGGTTAATTATAAGGTTATTGTTAAGAAGAGTCAATAATGTTAACTGAAGTTCAATACTAGGGTTTTGTTAACCTTTTGAAGGGCATAGTGAAGTGCAGTTAACTCTTGTAACCGATAGAGCCGTTATGAATACGGAAGATGGGTGATGGTTTGCTTGCTTAAGGTTGGACTGCTGTCGCCTGGTAAGGGTTTGCCTGCGGGTAGCCGATGCTACTTGGAAGATAGAGGAGGTTTTATGTTCTGCCAGGAGTGCGGGGCGCTGATGTCTGATGGCCAGACCTTCTGCGACGACTGCAGCGGGCGCATAACGAAAGCCGGGGTGGGTCATCCCGAACCGTTCGCGGCTGGCGCCGAAATTCTGCCTCGACCCGCGGAGGCACCCCAGCAGCAATATTTCGCGCCGGGAGACGCGTTCGCCCCGCCGCCACGCGGCCCAAATGAACTCCCGCCGGGGATCGCGGAATGTCAACAGCAGAGCCAGTTCGACTACAGGTATACGCGCCCGCCGATCGCCGTTGAGGCGCGCGCGGCGCGAGCGTTGACCTACAGGAACTCTCTCATCGCTGCGGCGATAAGCGGTGCCTGCGGGCTGCTGGTGTTCGTCTCTACGTTCCTGCCCTGGATCTCTTTCGGCGGCCTGTTCAACGCGAGCGGCTGGTCGTACATGAACAACTCCTCGGAACTCGGCGGCAACTTCCTCTGGTACAGCGGACCAGGTTACCTGTTCTTCACCGGGTTTTTCTCCATGCTGGTCGGCCTCGCGGTCATCGCAGGCGCGGCGCTATTCCTGTTTCGGAGCATGGCTCTCGGCGCAAGGACCGCGCAGGTCGCCGGCGGGTTGGGGGCCTTGCTCGCGCTTATCAACCTCATAACCATCTACTCGCGCATAGGAGGCTCCGCCATAGGCATCTGGGTGTTTCTGCTGTTCTCGATAGGGGCGGCGATATCCGGAGAGCTGTGCGGAAGTCGATAACCTGACCGCCCGATAGCAAGCCGCATATTCCTGCGGACGGCCAACTAGAAAACACAAAACAACTGCAGTACAATTTCCCTCACGGGCGGGCCCATAGCTCAGTTGGCAGAGCAGCGGACTCATAATCCGCGTGTCGCAGGTTCGAGTCCTGCTGGGCCCACCAACGGATTTCCGCAGTCTCAAGCGATTCGTAGCACTTTTCCTATTCTCATAAACGAGCTGGCCGATAGAGCGTTTCACCTATGTTTCACCTATTTTCGCCGGATTCACGTTTTTGGAAGCGGACGAGTGTTCCTTCCGCGCCTGTAAATAGCTGATCGGCCTTGAGCGCCGAGCTCTCGACTGACTCTTCCAGAAGGTGTGAATAAACATCCAGCGTCATGACCGCGGAGGCGTGGCCAAGACTGCGTTGGAGCCCGACAATAGACGCGCCAGAGGCTAGCAGAACGCTCGCGTAGGTGTGACGTAAGCTGTGGATCGTAACGTGTTTCAATTCTGCCGCGTTCAGGGCAGCGTAGAAGCGCCGCCGGGTGTTCCCAGGGTCGAGGGGTTGACGGCCGTCGTGGGAGAACAGGAGCGCGTCTGGAGGCCCGCCCTGGTAGTATTCCCGAAGCGTGTCGGCCAGGGATGGTAGAAGAACTACCGCCCGGCGGGAGGTCCGCGTCTTTGGCTCAGTGAACCCGCCGACGCGGCTCCAGGTGCGCTCCACGCGGATCGCGTTCATGTCGAAGTCTACGTCCCGCCACCGCAAGGCCAGACCTTCTCCAAGCCGGAGCCCGGACATGGCCAGCACCGCGAACAGGATCCGCTCGGGCTCGCGGGCCTTGGCCAGGAGCTGGACTATCTCTTCCGGCTTGAGGAAAGAGAGCTCCTCGCGATTGGACCTGGGCAGTATGATCCCACTGGTTGGAGCACGTTCTATAAGCCGCCAGCTTTCGGCCTGGCGCAGAGCGGAGCGGAGGTAGCGGTAGACCTTCCCGATGGTTGCTGGGGCCAACTTCTTCTCAGCGAGCCCGTCAACGAACCCTTGAACGTCAAGCGGCCCTAACTTTTCGAGCCGCTTTGAGCCGAGCACTGGTAGGATGTGAACCGTGAACGCGCCTTTAACATCGCGCAGACTCGAGGCCTTGAGGCTCTTTTCTTTCGCCTTGATCCAGCGCTCGTAGAACGCCTGCAGCGTGAGCTCTTCCCGCCCGTACGTCCCGGTGGCGAGATCCTTCTCCGCCCGCTTGAGCCTGGCCTCCGCGTCCTTCTTTAGCTTGAACCCGCCGAGTGATTTCTGCTTCCCGTCGACCAGGACGATCGGATAGTAACGGATCGCGCCGCTCTTGAGAACCATTCTTCGCGTGAAGCCTTTCATCGCCGCCTCCTCTGGAGCTCGGGATAATCCTTCTTGAACATCGGGTCCAGCCGGTCAAAAGCCGTCATGGGAGCGTACCAGTTTTTATAGGGCCCCACGCCTTTGATTCTCCGCGCCCTTTGGTTGTATTCCAGGCGGAAGCGCTCCCAATAATCTTTTCTCTGTTCGCCAGGCTCGCGGTCCCCGTTTTCCCGGAGCAAATCCAGGAGCAACCTTTGGCGCGGTTTCAGTCCGAAGGGCCCGAGCTCCTCCCGGACTCGTTTCAATAACGGCTCGAGGTCTGCAGAAGGATCCCATATCTCGAGCGCTGCCTTACGGATAAATACATTGCCGACGGGCCGGATCCTTATCTTGAGACGGGCCGCCGGGAGGATAGGCTCGAGGCCGGCCAGGATCCACGCGATAACCGCGGCTTGTGAGAGGCCCGTCTTCTCCGCGAGCTTGAGGGACTCCAGCGCGAGAGGGCCGAGAGGCGGGTCCCGGTAAACCTTCAGATACTTGACCTGGCCGCCCTCGACGTAGGGCAGGTGAAGTGGGCCGGGGATCTCAAAGGATGTAGGGCAGCGCGCGAGCCTTGCCAGCTCGCCGGTCATGTCTATGATCTCAGTCTCGAGCTGTTGGGCCCGCTTGAGGTCCTTGGCGGTAGGCGCCTTCAGCGCCGATGCAGTCTTTTTGAGCCACCGAACAGCTGCCGGATAGGTCTTATAAGGGGGTCGCTCCGATCTGAAAAGAGATTGACGAATTGACTCGACCTCCATGGTCATAGCGTCAACAACCTCTTGACCCTGCGCGGCGGGGAAAGCGTGTGGCGGGAAATAGTGTCTCGCTTCTCGTAGTGTGTCATCGGTTGCCGCCATTAGGTCGAGGCTTTCCGCATAAAAAAGACATTCCTCGACGTGCCGTTCTTCCATCTTCCCGCTAGTGACGTAAATGACGATAGCTTCCCCAAGGTTTTCCCTGGTGGTTGTCCCCGGGGCCTTGGCCATGACCTGTTGCTTGAACTCGCTTTGTTTCATTTAGCAGTTTGCACCCCTCTCTGCTAAATCATACAATTAGCGAAAGTCAATTGTCAAGGTGGAGGTTGGTTAGATGCTGAAAATGCGGCAGGAGCGCGAGCGGCGCGGGTGGAGCCTGGTGGACATCACCATGAAGACCGGCATAAGCCCAGGAGATCTTAGCCTCATAGAAAGAGGCAAGCGCGAGCTGTTCCCCGGGTGGAAGCGCAGGATCGCCAAGGCCTTCGGAATGTCGGAAAGCGAGCTATTTGTGGAGGCCGAGGATGACAAGCGATAGCCTGATCACCGCGGAGCAGCTCGCGGAGCTCCTGGGGATCCCGCTTCAAAGCGTCTGGAGGGCAGCCAGGCTCGGGCGGATCCCCAGCTACAAGATGGGTGCACTCTGGCGCTTCGACCTGGGAGAAGTGCTGGAGGCACTGCGCCAGGAGGCGGGGACCCGGCAGGAGCGGGCTAGTGAAGCGGGAAGCGGCCCTGGAGATCCCGGAGCGGCGGGCGGTGAGTGAACCATGAGAGCGCGTAGCCTCAAGCCGGGATTCTTTGTCTGCCCTGAGCTGCTAGAGCTTCAACTGGCGGCGCGGCTCCTCTTTGCCGGGCTCTGGTGTTGCGCTGACAGGGAGGGGCGGCTCGAGGACCGGCCAGCGAAGATCAAGCTACAGGTGCTGCCTGGTGATGACGTAGACGTTGACGCGCTTCTAAACCAGCTCGCGGAAAAGGACTTCATCCAGCGTTACGAGGTGGAGGGCAAGCGGTTCATCCAGGTGGTCAACTTCGGAAAGCACCAACGGCCTCACAAGAACGAGCAGGACGGGGCAGCGCCGCCACCTAGAATGGTACAAGAACCAGGCAAGTCTGAGGCAAAGCACAACCTAAATCAGGCAAAGCACAACCAAGGTGGTGCCAAGGACGCTCTGACTCCCTCTTCATTGACTCCCTCTTCATTGACTCCTGATACTACTCGCAACTCTTCGAGTCCCGAGAATAACGCTGCAAGCGAAGAGGCCACGCGCCTGGCCGACCTGCTACAAAGCCTGATCCTGGCCAGCAAGCCTGACCGCAAGCTGGGCAGCACTTGGCATACCAACTCCACCCGGGAGATCGACCGTGCTCTTCGGATCGACCACCGCGACCTCCAGCGGCTGGAAGAGGTCCTGCGCTGGTCTCAGCAAGATTCGTTCTGGTGGAAGAACATTCTCTCCGGCAAGAAACTCCGCGAGAAGTTCGACCAGCTTGAGGTTGCCATGCGCGGAGCCGGACCGACACCGACCGGTCCTTGCTGCGGAACCTGCAAGCATGGCGGATCACAAACCTACTGCCTGGAGACCTCCAGCTCGATCGACCCGATGAAAGAACCATGCCGACAATATGCGGAGGTGGCTTGATGCTCGAGGGAACGACCAATAACGTCCCTGCCGAGGAGTCAGTCCTGGGCGCGTGTTTGTGGTCCACCGCGGTGGCTCGCCAGGTTGTGCAGGTTCTCACGGTCGAGGACTTCTGGCTTGAGAAACACCGCATCATCTTCCGCGTGGTCCAGAAGCTGGTAGTCGAGGGCAAAGACACGGACCATTTTTCGATCATCGCCGAACTGAAGCGTCAGAACCTTCTTGAGGCGGTAGACAGTCAAGCCTATATCGTCATGCTTCACGGCTGCTGCGCCAACGATCGCGCCTGGGGACACTTCGCAGACTGCATCAAATCGGCAACGGCGGCCCGGTCGATCTCTGACCTCGGCGCGGCGCTGGAGACCATTTCCGGCGCCGAAGATCTCCGGGGCGGCCTGGACACGGCCAGCGAGAAACTGCAAGCCGTGGCAAGACGTCTCGACGGCGAGGGGCCAACCCACATATCGGAGGGCGTGGACCAGACGTTTGAGAATATGCTCCTGGCGCGGGAAAGCGGCTCCCGCATAACCGGCCTTGAGACCGGCTTCAAAGAACTCGACGCCACCACCGGCGGCCTGCAACCCGGCAACCTGATAGTTGTGGGAGGGCGGACCAGCATGGGCAAGACCTCGCTCGCGTTGAACGTGGTCCACCATGTGGCGGTGAAGGAACAACGGCCGGTCCTGATCTTCAGCCTGGAGATGAACAAGTCCGAGATCGGCGAGCGCCTGATATGCCAGGAAGCCCGCGTCGACTCGCTGGGCTATCGCTCTGGCAATCTGACCGAGCCCGAGCTCCTGCGCGTCGAGGCAGCCAGGTCGCTGGTGAGCGCCGCGCCCATCCAGCTCGACGATCGCGGGGATCGCAGCGTCGACCAGATGCGCGTCATAGCACGGCAGCAGATGCCCGCTCTCATCATCGTGGACTACATCCAGCTTATGTACTCCGGCAAGACTGAGAACCGCGCACAGGACGTATCGCGTATCGCGAGAGACCTTAAGGTTATGGCCACCGAGCAGCGCGTCCCTGTTATCGCGGTATCGCAACTGCGGCGACCAGGTGCGCAACTGGCGCGTAAAGAGCCGATGCTGGAAGATCTGAAAGAGTCTGGTGGAATCGAGCAGAACGCGGACCTGGTGTTGCTGATCTACCGGCCCGAGGTCGACGACCCGGGCAACGATCGACTCCGAGGGATTGCGGATATCAACCTGGCCAAGAACCGAACCGGTCCCTGTCGCAAGATGCGCTTGTACTGGGTGGCCAGTTACTGCACGTTCATAAACGGCCGGGCAGATGAGCCCGCTAACTTCGCACTGAGGCAGGCATGATCACCCGCGACTGTGTCTACTTCGAGATGCTGGCAGGGGAAGAGGCATAGGGCATACCCAACCTGCCGGGTGAAGGTGGTAGTCAGTGGACTTCGTAGACACGGCAGAGGCGAGAGAGATGGCGAAGAGAGCAATCGTAAGTTGTCCGAAGTGGAACGGCTTGCCGGGTGCTGAGCGTATCGACTGCCGCCGATGTTACTTCGGGGGAGAGGACGCGATGTACGTCTGCCGCGTGAGTGAAACGGAAAGAGTTATTTATTTCAATCGAGGTGATGAGCATGGAGCATGAGAGGGGTAATGGGGTCCAATCATGCCAGCTTTTCAAGCGCGTAACCGGTCTCGCCCTTAGCGAACGCAAGAGGTAGGAAACAAACCTTGTTAGGAGTTGATGAATATGACATCCGGAGGCAGTAACAAGAAACTTTCGGTCGTTCCACCGGAACCCGGGACCACCGTCCGCCGGCCGCCACATATGTCAGACGAGGCGCGGCTCCATTGGAACCGTCACGCCGCCTGGTGTGTTGAGTTCGGCACGTTGACTACGCAAAGCCGGGATCTCTTCGTGTCCGGCTGCGAGAACTGGTCGGCCCAACAGCGCTGCCACCAGGAGATCGCGGAAAACGGCGTCATCGTTCGCGGCGTCTCAGGCACTCAAAAACGGAATCCAGCAGTCTCAATGCTGACAACGCTTCAACATGAGTACCGGTTGTGGTGTGCGGAGTTCGGCTTGAGTCCCTCCGGCAAAGTGCGCCTGGGGCTCGACCCTGAATCGGCAGCGAACAAAGAGGCCGAGAACTTTCTTTACGGCCCTCGAGGAGGTGGACCGCGTGGAGTCGATCAAAGCGCTGACTGACGGAGAGCTCACTACCATCGAGACCTTTTGTGAATACCTGGTCAAGGTCTATGCAGACAAACCGCGCCCCCGTAACTTCTGGCGATCTATCACGGTGGAGATCCACCTGGAGAGGGATCGCCGCCAGGCCGAGATCGAGCAAGGCCAAGAGATGATCGGTGAAGCCTTGGGCGTCGAGGGCCCCGTGGAAGTGACCTGGACCGACCGCCCGGATCTGAATTGGGACGGGACGCGCAAGGAAAAAGGATAATGTCAGTGGCCTGTGGTATACTTTTAACGCTACAGGGTGACCACCCCCAGCCGCCGGAGTTGGCTTTGACGGGACCACTCGGTAGTGAACGAAGGACGACTGCCCCGGAGCCGTTACGCGGCGATGACGGGGTGGCCTCGGAGCCGCACTTGTGGCCGGAGCTTGCACTTGCGGCGATGATGAGGGTCCCCCGAGCTGCCAGAGCTAGCTATGACGGGGAATCGACCGGCAAGCTGCCTGAAAAGGGCACGGCTCCAATGAACCGGCTTGTTGTAAGCGAGGGTATGAGAAATCTGCATACCCGGACACAATGAGGCGGTTATTTTTATTGCCGCCGGAAGGAAATACAAATGAAGAACATTAAACTAATGCGAGAGAATCGGGCGCAGCTCCTCGCAAAAGCGAAGAACCTTGTAGAAAAAGCAGAGGGCGAGTCCCGCGAGCTGACCTCTAAAGAGCTCGAAGAGCTCAAGCAGATCCGCTACGAGACCGAGGGCCGCGCGGCTGAGATCAGAACCGCCGAGGCCGAAGCGGATATTGAGATGCACGACGCCATAAACAGGGAGTATCACCCGGCGCAGCGGTGGATCGACCCCAAGACAGGCAAAGAGGTAAGGACCTTCGCGGGCCCGCAGCGGATCTCCGACTACGTCTCGAAGCAGTCCGGCCTCGGAGAGGACCTGTCGTTCGGCAAAGCAGCTCGAGCGATCATCACCGGTGACTGGAGCCACGCAGAGGCCGAGGGCCGCGCTATGGGGACCACCCCTAATGCCGACGGCGGATACCTGGTGCCCGCGCCGCTCGCGTCTCAGGTGATCGACCTGGCCCGCAACCTGGCGGTCTGCACGAAGGCAGGTGCCGTCATTGTGCCGATGAGCTCGAAGACACTTTCGCTAGCCGCGATCGACGAGGACCCCACGACCGAGTGGAAGGAAGAGAACATCGCCGCCAGCGGGGCCACCGTGGCCCTGCGCGAGATCTTGTTCACGGCAAAGACGCTCTTCTGCGGTCCGATCGCGATGAGCATGGAGCTTGCACAGGACGCGCCTAACGCCGCGGCGACTGTCGAGATGGCGATCGCAGGGGCTATGGCTGTGGCGCTCGACCAGGCCGCGCTACTCGGCGTTTCCCCCAACGGTCCGGAAGGTCTGATCAATACCACCGGCGTACAGGAGATCGCGGATATCGGTGTCATGTCCAACTACGCTATCTTCTCAGAGGCGTACGCGGACCTACAGGGGACGAACACGGCCATGGAGAAGGTGTCCTTCATCTACAACCCGGTTGTAAGCGGTGAGCTCGATTCCTGGACCGACCAGGTCGACCAGCCGTTGAACGGTCCGCCGTCTTTTGTCAGCTGCGCGAAGTACGTTACCAACCAGATCGGAAACGACATCAACGGCGATGAGACGCTGATAGTTGCCGGCGACTTCTCCCAGCTGCTAATCGGAATGCGCTTGCAGCTGACGATAGAGTCAAGCAACGCCGCGCTCGACGCCTGGGAGAAATACCAGCTCTTGATAAGAGGAGCCCTCCGCTGTGACGTCCAGCTGGCCAGGCCGGATCAGTTTGTGATGCTGACAGGAATCAACGGCTACCAAAGCCCTGGAAACTAAGTTAACCAATAAAGTGTCGGGCGAGGGACCGATCCCCTCGCAGCAGGCCCGGCGCCTGTCTAGCGAACGCCGGAAAAAGCCGTGGGGCTCTCCGACCTCACGCCGGTCTGGTGAACCCGTAAGATCACCAACAAGTCGCGAGGGCTTTCATCGTTTCTGCCTCGCGCTGGACCTGCCGGGTGAGTCCGTGATATCGTCCGGTAGTCGCGGGGCGTCATGGCCCCGCGCAAAGAGTGCTTCATGGCAAGGGGTGGCTCAGGCTGCCCCTGCCGCCTACTACCGCCAGCTCGGGGCGATATGTCCGAGTACAGTCGTTTCACCTCTGTTTCACTAGTTTTATCCGTGAGTATGTAAAACCGCTTAAAGCCGCTTCAAGGATAAAGGGTCGTTTATCCGCATGGTTAAGCCATTTGTTTAAGGTCATGTCATAGCGCGTCAAAGTATGTAAAGCCTGCAGGGTCGGACTCATAATCCGCGTGTCGCAGGTTCGAGTCCTGCTGGGCCCACCAACGGATGTTGGCTTTGTTATGCGGTATTAACCATACCAAGCCACTTCTTCGAAAACGTCCGATTTTGGCCCCATCTAACGCAGGTCTAACAGGATATTTCCCGGTGATCACAACTGCCGCCCTGGCTATGACTGGCGGCAGCAAAATACAATTTGCTGATCAGCCCCATGGCCGACGGTCACATCCGACCCGATGTTCGTCTCGCACCCGGGCCTGGCGTGAATAACACAGTTCTCTTGGACGCTCGTGCGGTCGCCTATCCTGATTTGGCCATAGTCACCCTTGATGCTGGCACCCGGGC